>CAMVTO010000009.1 GCA_947170435.1 uncultured Clostridia bacterium
TGGATCTTCTGCTTGGTCTTTGCGCTCATGATCCGGTTGAGCAGGAACGCCAGCAGGATCGGTGCCGGAAAGCCCCACAATAACCCGAACACGCTCAGCTTGAGCGTATTCATCAGATAGCTCAGGAAGTCCGGGGATGAGAGGAAGCGCTTGAAATGCTCAAAGCCTACCCACTCACTGCCGAGGATTCCTCGGATGGGGTTGTACTCTGTGAACGCAATCAGAATACCGCCCATCGGGATGTACCTGAAGATGATCGTCAGCAGGAACGCAGGCATCAGAAACAGCAGATACAGCTGCCAATGCTGCTTGACGTAGACTACCGTGTTGTGTAGCTTTCCGCCAACGACTTTCTCCGAGGTGCCGGGTGAAGATTTACTCATCGAACTCCTCCTTTTCTTTCCCCCCTGCCCAATCAGACACACCAAAATAGTGCATTTGCACACAACAGGGCAGGGAGATTGCTTCTTAAATTTTAGCTTTTATGTGCTTTTCCGTCAATACAATTCTAGACAAACGCGCATTTTTGTGAAACTGACACAACCGAAAACGTTTCCAAAAAAATCTTTCCGCCTTTAAATTGTGCATTTGCACACATCTAATTGTTTGCGTTTGACTTTTATACAAGCTGCTGTTATAATGTATCGCAACTTATATAGAGGAGTGGAGCGGATGAGGCTTTTTTCCTACGACAGCGCCTTCAGCCAGGTTGTTCTGCGTGTGGCGAGCAGCTGCTATCTGAATCTGCTCTGGTTGATTTGCTCGATCCCTGTATTCACTGCCGGTGCTGCGACCGCCGCGCTCTATTCCGTCACGCTGAAGCTGGCAGAGGACGACACGGGGCATCTTACCGAGCGCTTCTTCCGCGCGTTTCGCGATAACTTCCGTCAAGCCACTGCGCTGTGGCTGATTCTGCTGACCGTCGGCGTGGTTCTTGCCTTTGACGGCTACACCGTCTATCATCTGCGGGCAGCTTCCACCGGAGGCGTCGCCGTGTTCTGGACGCTGCTGCTGGCGCTGATCATCGCAGCTGCCGTGGCTTATGCGATCGTTCTCTCCTATGTGTTTCCGTTGGTGGCAAGCGTGGAGAATACGAACAGAGCAATGCTGATCAACGCGCTGATGATTGGGACGCACTATCTGTTTTGCACGCTGGTGATCTTTGCGATCCACTTTGCGATGTTTTTCGTGGTCGTGCGGCTGTTTACACCGATGATCATTTTTGGGGAGGGACTGTGTGCGCTGCTCAGTTCCCACCTTCTCCGACCGGTGATCGCTGCCTGCGCCTACGTTCCAGACAAGAGCGAAGCCCCATGAGTGCTTCACCGCAGGAGCGCGCCCTCCGCCGCGACGCCTTTCACAAGATGAATGTTCCGCAGAAGCTGGACTACATCTTTACCTACTACAAGCTCCCCATTCTTCTGGGCGTCATCGCCCTTGTGATCCTCTGCTCCGCGGTGCACCGCCAGATCACAAAAAAAGAGGCAGTGCTGTACACCGCCTTCATCAACGTCTCTGTCGGGGAATCGCTCGAGGATGCGCTCACCACGCAGTTTCTTACCCGGAGTGGTGAAAATGCACGAAAAAACGAGGTCTATCTCTATCATGACCTGTATCTGTCGGACGACGCCTCCTTCGTCAACCACGAGTATGCCTATGCCTCGCGATTGAAATTGCTCGGCGCCATCAACGCCAGAAAGCTGGATCTGGCACTGATGAACCGGGAAGGCTACGACATTCTCTCCCAGAACGGCTATCTGATGGATTTGTCCGAGCTGACTGCCGAAAACGAAGCTCTGCGACAGCGGCTGGCACCTTATCTGACCGCAAACACGGTCATACTGGAGGACAACGCCATCGAGTACAACCTGAACGAAGCGTCATCCTATAAGGCTGTCACAGAAAATGTCGTCAACGCCATCGAAGTCTCTGATCTGACCGTCTTTCGCTCCGCGGGATTTCCAGACGCCGTCTACCTCGGCGTGATCGCCAACAGCGCGCGGTCAGAATGGGTACTCCGCTATCTGGACTATTTGCTTGACCCCCTCTAACGTTCTGCCAGGTTTGTGCTTTTCCTTGCAGAACGATAAAAACCCCTCTCCCGCATTGGCGGAAGAGGGGCTTTTTTATGATTGGAGTTCGGTGGACGCTCGCCAGATCAGTTCGGTTTCCGTGTAGATCGTGCGGTAATCCAAAGATGGCTGGTTGATGCGAGACATCAGCAGATGTACAGCGGAAAACGCCATGATCTGCGTGTGGATGTGTACCGTCGTCAGCTGTGGCGTGATCATGCGGGACTCGGGCGCATCGTCGAATCCGCTGAACAGCACCTCCCCCGGGATGGCTCTGTTCTGGGCACGCAGCGCGCGAATTGCGTCACTGGCAACAAAGTCGTTGGCGCAAATGAACATCTGCGGCAAGTCCTCCAGCGCCGCAAGCCGCGCCGCGATCGCCTCCTGCCCCAGGCAGCTGATACACCAGCGCTCCTCAACCGGCTTGCCCGCCAGAAGCATGGTCCCGCGGAACGCCATATATCGCTCAAAGAAGGACTGGCAGTGATCCCAGTCGCCGATAAACCCGATTTTGCGGATACCTCTGGCAAGCGCGGCGTTCACCAGCTGCATGATGCCGGAGGTGTTATCCATATAGAGATGATCGGCGGGAAGCGTATTTCCGGAGGGATATGGGGGAGCGTCTACAAAAAGCACGGGCAATCCCAGCGAGCAGACCATTTCATCATAGGAACGGTCAAACATCTCGATGCAGATGATCGCACTGGTGCGCTCCCTGCTGAATGTAAACGGCAGGGTGTGATCGGCCAGATTCTCCGGTGTGACACGATGCGTGTTGAGTGTGTAGCCAAGCTGGGAAATATCCCTCTGAAACGCATCCAGCATGAGAGACGCAAAATGTGAGTTGGTTAAAAACGTGGTCGTCAGCAGCGCAATTTCACCGTGAAAAGCCGGCTCGCTTTTTGCGTCCTTCTCCGCGTTGACCAGTCCGTTCACGTAGGAAAACTGCTTGTAACCCATCTCAACCGCTTTTTGCAGAATCTTCTCCCGCGTGGCGTCCGCCAGACCGTCTGAGTTGTTGATCGCCTTGGAAACCGTGTTTCGGGATATGCCGAGCGCATCGGCAATGTCTTGAATGGTAACTCTTTTACCCATATCGCCTCTCCTTACAATACCTACACAGACACTTTATCAGCAATAAATGTAAAAGTCAATTTGAAAACGCCGCAAATTGTGCATTTGCATGAAGCCGTGCAGGTAAGCAGGAAGTCAAGGCTATCCCAAAACGCGTATGCGCGGGGAAAACAATCGTCCGGCCAAAAAGCAATCAGTCGAACAACTCCGTAAACTTCGCGCCATCCTCGATGGCCTTCGTCATGGTGGTCATCTTCGACGTATCACCGATGAGGATCACACCCGCGAGGCGGCTCTTGCGGAAGTAGTACTTCTCATAGTTGCCGCGTTGCTCGTCGCGAATCTCCACCGTGCGGAGGTTCGGCTCCATGGTGTCGGGACCGGCCTTGCCGTTGGTGCCGAGCGCAAAGATGGAGGTATCCATGGCGTTGATGGACATGGCACTGCCATAGGGTCGGAAAGCGATCGCCTCACCCGCGGCGTTGGCACCCGCCGCACGACCGGTCTCCGCCGCCTGCGACCAGAAGCCGTGGGGCGCGCCGTTAAACTCCGTGCAGTCGCCGCAGGCCCAGACATCAGGAGCGCTGGTGGCACAGTGGGCGTCGATCTTGACGAGGATGTTGGTCTCCAGCCCTGCCGCCTGAGCGACGGCGATGTTGCCGCGCATACCGGTGGACATGATGACCAGCCCTGCCTCATAGCGTGTGCCGTCCGCGAGCACCACGGCGTCGTCCGTGATCTCCGCGATCTTCGCGCCGGTGACCACATGGACGCCCGCCTTCTCGCAGGCGGATTGCAGCATCGCCGACGCAGCGTCGTCCAGCTGGCGCGGCAGAAGGCCCGGCGCGGTTTCCAGCACCGTCACGTCAAGGCCGCCTTTTTTCAGTTCCCAGCCGCTCTCAAGGCCCATGACGCCGCCGCCGATGACCACGGCCTTCTTCGCGGTCCTGGCGATCTTCTGCGCCTTCTGGCAATCCGCGATCGAGCGGATGGACACCACATGCGGCTTGTCCGCGCCGGGAATCGGCGCCACAAAGCAGCGCGCGCCAAGCGCGTAAATCAGCTTGTCGTAGGCAATCTCGCCCTTGTCGGTTCTGACCTTCTTTGCACCCGTGTCGATGGACTCCACAGTCGTATCGAAGAGCAGCTCGATCTCCCGCTCATCGTACCACGCGCGATCTTCGATGGCGAGGCGGTCGTTTTCCAGATCTTGCAGCAACACCTTGGTCAGCATCGGGCGGTTGTAGGGCAAGTGGCTCTCCGCCGTAACCAGTCTGATCTTCGCCGTGGCGTTGCGCTCGCGGATTGCCTCCGCTGCGTAGTGCGCACCGGGGCCGCCGCCGAGGATGACAAAGGTCTCCTCCGTGTCCTTGCGGAAGTCGGTACCGGTGTCCTCGACCGGCACAAACTTATCGCTGCCCACGCCGCACACCGGGCAGGTGTCCATGGAGGAATCGAACACCGCGCCGCAGACGAGGCACTTCATCAGGCTGCGTCCGCCTTTGCCGCCAAGTTTCACCGCCTCCGGCTTTCCCTTCATCAAGCGGCAGCCGAAGCTGTAGCCATATTCATAGGCGTCCAGCAGCTGCGTTTCGCTGGGCTGAAGCCGCACGCGGAAGCCCTCGTCGGGCACGTCCATGCGCAGCTGGCGAAGCCGTTCAATGATATGCGGCACGCCCTCGCCGCTCCAGCCGTAACTGCCGAACGCACTGGCGAGCTTTCCGCCGTGGATGGGCGGGAACAGTCCCAGCGTCAGGTTCCAGATGGGGGAAAGCGCCTCGCCGAGGATGGTCGGCGTTCCCAGCAGAAACGCGTCGCACGCCGCCAGCTCCGCGGCAACCGCCGCGGGGTCGGAGGTGACCATGTCGTGATACTTGATCTCCGCCTTGTCGCCGCAGGCATCCGCAATGCCCGCGCCAATGCGCTCCGCCAGCGTGCCGGTGTAGCCGTAGGCGTTGACATAAGGGATGATTACCTGTTTCTTCTCCGGCTTCGGCGGCACAGCGCACCACTCGCGGTACAGCGCGAGGATCTCGTCGATGTGGCTGTCGTGTACGGGGCCGTGGCCGGTGCAGATCATGTTGAGCTTCAGGTCCTTGATGCGATCCAGCGCGTCGTTCATAAACGGATGCCGGAACGGCCCGATGATATTGTCAAAGTAGTACTTGGTCGCGCGCAGGTATCCTTCTGTATCCGTCACCGTGCTGCGGAGGATGCCCTCGTGGCTGTAATGGCTGCCAAAGGAGTCGCAGGTGAACAGGACGCCATCCTCCTCGACATAGGTGTACATGGTATCCGGCCAGTGCAGCTGCGGCAGGATCATAAAGCGCAGCGTCTTGCCGCCAAGCGACAGCGTATCGCCATCCTGCACCGCGCGGCTGTTGAAGTCGTGGTTGATGATCTCCTTGAGGAAGCCAAGCGCGGTGGAGGTTCCCACCACCACGGCGCGGGGATTGAGCTCCAGCACCTTCTCGATGGCGCCGGCGTGATCCGGCTCTGTGTGGTTCATCACAATATAGTCGATGGAGTCAATGGGTGTAACCGCTTTGATGTTTTCTATGTAAGTGTCCCAGAATTTCAGCTTATTGGTCTCAAAAAGCGCGGTCTTCTCGCTCCCCTTGAGAACGTAGGAGTTGTAGGTCGTGCCGAACTCCGTGTGCATGATGATATCGAACACGCGAAGATCAGGGTCCAGGATACCGTTCCACCAAAGGCCGTCGGCCAGCTTCAGCATGCGCATTTTGAAGTACCTCCCCATGATAAAATTTTTTCTTGCGCGACTCCTCGCAAAGCAATTATATACCATGCTCTCATGCTTACACAAGCTCTTTTGTTTCCGTTCTTCATACCCGTGTCACGCACCCGGACGCAGCAGTCCGGCCAAGCGACTTGAGCAGAACGGCAATCGCCGCAGATCACGCCGGGATTGACTAATATCGGCTAATATGTCATAATAACTTAAATTTTGGAATTTGCTGATGTTTCTCTCTCAATTTAAAATAAGGAGGTCAGCCCCGTGACTTGGTGCGTATACTGCAAAACAGAGATCGACGACGAGGCGACAAAGTGTCCCGGTTGTGATAACCCAATGACGGACGGCACAAAGGTTGTCCGCTGCCGCTCCTGCCAGCGATTTGTTCTCAAGAGTGCGGAATTGTGTAAATACTGCGGCGCTGACCCCAACAGCGATCCCCCTCCCCCTCCCGAACCCGAGCCCGCAGCACAGGACGAGTCCGACGCAAAGCGGGCTGCGCAGGCGCATGCGGCAAGCGAGAAGAAAAAGCGCAAGTGGCCGCTCCTGCTGGTGATCCTGCTGCTTATCGCCGCGGCGATTTTCGCCGTGCTCAAGCTGCGCGGCCGTGGCGATGGCACAGTCGACCCCAAGGAGTATATGAGCTCCTGCAAATCGGTGGCCTACACCATGCTGATGCGCGATCCAAAGCGCTATGAAGGCCAGCATCTCACCTTCTCTGGAAAGGTGCTGCGCGTGCTGGAGGGCGGCACAGTGCGCATGTACATGACGCAGTTCAACCCCGTCGGCTTCAGCGACAACGACGTGTGGTACGCCTCCTACACTCTCGCAGAGGGCGAGGTGCCCTTTGCCGAGGACGATGAGTTGATCGTCTATGGCGAGTGTGTGGGATTGGAGAGCTATCTCGACTCCTACGGTGCTTACGTCGCCATGCCCTCCATCCGCGTCGACTTTTGGGAGAAAGCGGATCTCTCCCGCCTCGCCTCCCATGACCCCGTCTTCGGCGCGGGCGAGACCTGGACGATCGACGGACTGTGCGAACTGACGGTCAACAGCGTCAAGCAGATCAAAAATGACGATCCCGACCGGGTCGCCGCCAAATATCTGGTGGACTATACCTACACCAACCTCGGTTATCAAACCGAGACGGCGGATGGCATCAACGTCATCATCGACGAGATCATCCTCGACAGCGCCGGTACGATGGGTTATCGCTATCCTGACGAGGTCAAGAACCCGCCGGTCTCCACCGCAGTCAGCGAGACGTGCAAGGCTCAGTGCTGCATCGGTCTGGAGCACGCCGGCGCGTTCCAGCTGACCGTGACGGTCTACGACGCAGACTTCAATACCCACACCGCCCGCTTCAATCTCTCCGCAGAATAGCAAAAGAAAGCCTGCCGAATGAACGGCAGGCTTTCTGATTTGTTCAGCTTACATCCAAATGGCAAACAACCGCAGGAACAGCTCCACCGCACGGCGGTACCAGCTGCGCTTGCCCCACTCCTCCAATGTGACCGGGTGACTCTTGTCGATGATGTCATCCATGTCCTCCAGCAGTTCCTCCACGGCAGGACAGCCATAGAGCAGCACACCGTCCTCGTTGTGCAACTCAAAACTGCGATAATCCATGTTCACCGAGCCGACAAAGGCTACCTCGCGGTCGACCATCACGGTCTTCTGGTGCAGGAAGCCCGGCGTGTAGCGATAGACCTTGACGCCGTGCTCCAACAGTGTGCCGATGTGGGAATCCGCCACCAGATCCGTGAAGTGATGGTCGGGAATTTCCGGCAGCATCAGCCGCACGTCCACCCCGCCGTCACCCGCGATATACAGCGCGCGCAGCACCGTGTCATCCGGGATAAAGTAGGGCGTCGTAATATACAGAAAGCGCTTCGCGCCCGCGATGAGCTGCAAGAACGTATCCTCGGCGGGATTGTCCGGATTGTTCTGCGGCCCGTCAGTGAACGGCTGGCACAGGCCCTCGGCGCGGATGTCGCCGTGGGGCCGATAGTAGTCCCGCTCGTGGTGGGGCTGTGCGCCGAGGAAGCGCAGCATGCCAAGAAACGCCGATGTCAGTCCCCACGCGCCATCGCCCTCGAGGCGGATACCGCTGTCCTTCCAGTAGCCGAAGCGGACGATCAGGTTCGCGTACTCATCGCCCACGTTCACACCGCCGGTGTAGGCGATATCGCCGTCGATGCAGGCGATCTTGCGATGGTCGCGGTAGTTGAAGTAGAGCCGGTTTACATAGCGTTGCACGGGGTTGAAGACGTATACCTCGATGCCGGCTCTGCGCAGCGCGTCGATGGTCTCGCCGCGAAAGCGCTTGATGTTGCCAAAATCGTCAAAGATGATCTTGACCTCCACCCCGGCGCTTGCCTTGTCACGGAGAATCGCGTTGAGGCGGTTCCAGACCTCACCCTCAGCGAGAATAAAATACTCGAGGAAGATGAAGCGCTCCGCTCTCTGGCAAGCGTCGATCACGCTGTCGAGAAACGCCTTGCCCTCCGGCAAATACTCTATATGGGTGTTCTGATACACCGGAAAACCGCGGCGGTGCAGGCTCTTCGCAAGCCGCGCCCACTCGGGCGAGGAGCGCGCGAGACGGTCGAGGTTCAGTTCACCGCGCACACGGACGCTCTCCGGCTCGTCCTCCGCACGGGAGATGTGCCGCCGCAGGCGCTTGCGCTGCGCGTCGCCGCTCCAGAGCAGGTAGAGGATAAAGCCCGTCACCGGCACAGTCAGGATCAGCATGATCCAGGTAAGCTTGTACATCGCGTCGCCGTGGCTGCTGTAGATGCTCACTGCCGCCACAAGGCCCGCCGCCTGCAGAATAGCAAAGACGATAGCGGCACGCTGCTCCAGCAGATAGGCAAGCAGCACCACCACGGCGACTTGCAGCGCGAGCAGCACCGCGACCAGCGTGATGCGCAGCGCCGCGGCGATGCGGCGCTCTCCCCGTTGCTGCAATCCTCTCATGCCCCGTTCGTCTCCTTACTCAGTTTTGCCGCTCTCGTGCAGCAGCTTCTGGCGGATGTCATAGAGCTTCTGCGAAAGATCGACGTAATAGGTCTGCGGATTTTCAAAGCGCTTATACTCATCCCAGAGAGTATCCACCTGCTCGGCACAATACTGCTTCAGCTCGTCGAGGCTGGGGCGCTCGTAGACCAGCTTGCCGCCCTGATAAATCGGCACCATCAGTTCCTTGGCCCGGAAGTTGTACACGGGCTTGCGCTTCCATGTGGCCTCCGGGTCGAAGATCTCCAGCACGCCGGAGTCGTCCACAGTCTCATCGTGGACGGCGAGGTAGTCCGCAATCGCCTTGCCGCTCTCGCGATCATAGAAACGGAACAGCTTCTTGAAATGCGGTACGGTGATCTTGCCCACGTTCTCGCTGATCTTGATCTTCGGCGTCACGGTTCCGTTCTCATCCTCCACAGCCACGAGCTTGTAGACGCCGCCGAACACCGGCTCGCTCTTGGCGGTGATGAGCCGCTCACCCACGCCGAAAGCGTCAATCTTCGCGTCCTGGTTCCACAGATCTCGGATCAGATACTCGTCGAGCGAGTTGGACACGGTGATCTTGCAGCTCTCCCAGCCGGCCTCGTCCAGCATCTTGCGCGCCTCGCGCGTGAGGTAGGCGATGTCACCGGAGTCGAGGCGGATGCCGCACTTGGTGATACCCTTGGGCTTCAAGACCTCATTAAACACACGAATGGCGTTGGGGATGCCGGATTTGAGCGTGTTGTAAGTGTCCACCAGCAGCGTCGCGTTGGTGGGATACAGCTCGCAGTAAGTCTTGAACGCCTCGTACTCGCTGTCGAACATCTGCACCCACGCGTGCGCCATCGTGCCGAGTGCCGGCGTGCCGTAGAGCTGGTCGGAGATCGTGCAGGCGGTGCCGACGCAGCCCGCCATATAGGCGGCGCGCGCACCGTCGATGGCGGCGGCGCTGCCCTGCGCACGGCGGGAACCGAACTCCATCACCGCCTTACCGCGGGCTGCGCGGACGATACGGTTCGCTTTGGTGGCGACGAGGCACTGGTGGTTGAGCGTCAGCAGCGTGAAGGTCTCGATGAGCTGCGCCTCGATGGCGCGGGCGCGAACGGTGACCAGCGGCTCGCGCGGGAACACGGGCGTCCCCTCCGGGATTGCCCAGATGTCGCCGGTGAATTTGAAGTCCCGCAGGTACTCCAGAAACTCCTCGCTGAAGAGCTTGCGCGAGCGCAGGTAGTCGATGTCCTCGGCGGTGAAGTGCAGATCCTCAATATAGTCGATCAGCTGCTCCAGTCCCGCCGCGATGGCGAAGCCACCCTTGTCGGGCACGGAGCGGAAAAACGCATCGAAGTAGGTGATCTTGTCCGCAAACCCGCACTGGAAGTAACCGTTGCCCATGGTCAGCTCGTAAAAGTCGCAGAGCATGGTCATGTTCAGCTTTCTGTCCGTTCTCATGGCAAAGCCTTTCTTGTTTTCCGGCATGATCCATGCCTGTACTGCCTCGATTATAGCCGTTTATCATCCATAAAGCAAGTGCTTTCGCCGCTTTTCCCGCTTGACTTCCCGAGCGCCGTAACCTATCATAAAGGCAATGCGGATTCACTGTGAAAGGAGACTGCTTTATGTCATTTTCCGTCATTACCGATACCTCCGCCAATCTGCCGAACCATCTGCTGCGCGAGAAGGATATCTCCGTGCTCCCCTTCTCCTACTTCATGAACGGCAAGGAGTATATCGACCTCGAGGGTCAGGAGTTCGACGCGGTAAGCTTTTTCTCCGCCATGCGTGTCGGCGTCAGCGTGACCACCTCCCAGATCCCGCCCCAGCGGTACACCGACTGCTTTGAGCCGCTGCTCAAGGCGGGGCAGGACATTCTGTTCGTCAGCATGTCGTCGGGCATCAGCGGCTCGTTCCAATCCTCGCTGATTGCGGCAAAAGAGCTGATGGAAGCCTATCCCGAACGCAAGATCCGCTGCATGGACTCCGGCACCGCGTCGCTTGGCGAGGGCATACAGGCGCTGCGCGCCGCGGAGCTGCGCGATGAGGGCAAAACGCTGGACGAGGCAGCGGACATCCTCGAAAAAGAGCGCTACAACGTCTGCTCCATCTTCACAGTGGGCGATTTGCAATATCTGCGCGCCACCGGGCGACTGTCCGGCATGGGCGCACTGCTTGGCACGATGCTCAACATCAAGCCCGTGCTCAAGGGTGACGAGACCTTCCACATCGTGCTTGCGGGCAAGGTGCGCGGCCGCCGTCAGGTCATTGAAAACCTCGCCGCGCGCTATGACAAGTACGCCGTGGCACCGGAGCAGCAGCTTGTCGGCGTCGCTCACTGCGACTGCCGCGCCGACGCGGACTACCTCATCAAGCTGCTGCGCCGCAACCGCCCGCCCAAGGACGTGCTGCTGGTAGACTATGAGCCGGTGACCGGCTCCCACCTTGGCCCCAACTCGCTGGCGCTGTTCTTCCGCGGCGACGATCAGGTGCGCACGCGGTGAGCCGCGTTATCTTCCACTGCGACCTGAACAGCTTCTACGCCAGCGTCGAGCTGCTCTCCCGGCCTGAATTGAAAAGCCTGCCCGTGGCGGTCTGCGGCGATCCCGAATCCCGCCATGGCGTCATCCTCGCCAAGAACGACCCGGCGAAGAAATACGGCGTCAAAACCGCAGAAACCATCTGGCAGGCGAAGCGCAAATGCCCGGATCTTATATTATTGCCGCCGCACCACGGGCTTTACTCCGAATTCTCCAAAAAGGTCAATGCCATCTATTACGATTATACCGATCTCATCGAGCCGTTCGGCATTGACGAGAGCTGGCTGGACGTGACCGGTTCGCTGCACCTCTTTGGCGGCGACGAAAAGGCGCTGGCGAACACGATCCGGGAGCGGGTCAAACGCGAGTTGGGTCTGACCATCTCCGTAGGCGTATCGTTCAACAAGGTGTTTGCAAAGCTCGGCAGCGACTATAAAAAGCCCGACGCCACCACTGTCATTCCGCCGGAGGGCTGGCAGGAGATCGTCTGGCCGCTGAGCGTGGGCGATCTGCTGTTCGTCGGCCGCGCGGCAAGCGAGGTATTGGGAAAATACGGTGTGCGCACCATCGGCGACCTCGCGGCATGCAAGGCCGAGATGCTCGAAACCCTCATGGGCAAGCTGGGCGTGCAGCTCCACCGCTATGCCAACGGGCTGGACGATTCTCCCGTGCGCGCGGCGGGCGACCGCGAGCCGGTAAAGTCCGTCGGCAACTCGACCACCTTCCCGCGCGACCTGACGAAGTGGGATGAGCTGAAAACCGGCATTTCCCTGCTCAGCGACTCCGTTGCCATGCGCCTTCGCAAGCACGGACTCTACTGCGGCGGCGTGGCAGTGGGCGTCAAGGACGCGAACTTCAAAACCGTCTCGCGCCAGCGGATGCTGCCCCACTCCACGCACCTGATGCGTGAGATCAACGACGCGGCACTGGAACTGCTGAAAGAGGCCTGGAAGGCGCCCACGCCGGTGCGGCTGCTGTCGGTGACGGCGCTGCACATCACCGACCGGCAGGAGACTTACGAGCAGCTGGATCTGCTGAGCGCGGACAGCGGCACACAGGAAAAACAGGAGGCCGTGGAGGGCGCGATGGCAAAAATCCGCGCCAAATACGGCAAGAGCGCCATCAACTACGCTACCCCGGAACAGGGTATCGGCAAAATCACCCACGGTGATTAAATTTTTTCGTGAAAATCGTAGAATTTTGCTTGACAATCCCAAATCGCACCAGTATAATGGCAAGGCCGCTTTGAATGGGTTGAAAGCGTCAGTTCATCTGACCACCCCCGACAGCGAGTCCGTAATTAAGGAAAGAGGTGCAACACCAAATGCAGGCTATCATCGTTACCGGCGGTAAGCAGTATAACGTCTCTGAGGGCGATACGCTGTTTATCGAGAAGCTGCCCGTCGAGGCGGGCGACGACGTCACGTTCGATCAGGTCCTCGCCATTGTTGACGGCGAGAACAGCAAGATCGGCGCTCCCACCGTTGCGGGCGCGAGCGTTTCCGCCAAGGTCGTCAAGAACGGTAAGGGCAAGAAGATCCGCGTCTTCAAGTATCTCCCCAAGAAGGGTTACCGCAAACGCCAGGGTCATCGCCAGCCCTACACCAAGGTTGAGATCGGCAAGATCAGCGTCTGATGACAACGGTCACGTTCTTCACCGAAGGATCGCGCATCACGGGTTTTGACGTCAAGGGTCACAGCGGCTATGCGGAGGCGGGAGCGGACATTGTCTGTGCCGCCATCACCAGCGCCGTGCGTTTGACGGAAGCCACCATCAACGACATTTTCGGTCTCGCCGCAAACGTCAAGGTGCGCGAAAAGTCCGGCTCCATCTCACTCCGTCTCCCCGGCGGACTCTCCGATCGGGACGAGCATGCGGTACAGGGTCTCCTGTCCGGTTTGATGCTCTATTTCTCGGAAGTGCATGACGAGTATCCGGACAACATCGAAGTTCTGGAAGCGTAAGGCTTCTGCATTCTACAGAAAGGATGGCACCTAACTATGCTGAACATCGGTCTTCAGTTCTTCGCTCATAAAAAAGGTATGGGCTCGACCAAGAACGGCCGCGATTCCAAGTCCAAGCGCCTTGGCCTCAAGCGCGCCGACGGTCAGTACGTCCTCGCGGGCAACATTCTCGTTCGCCAGCGCGGCACCCGCATCCATCCCGGCGTCAACGTCGGCATCGGTTCCGACGATACTCTGTACGCCAAGGAGAGCGGCGTGCTCCGTTTCGAGCGTCTCGGCAAGGATCGCAAGCAGGCTTGCGTGTATCCCACCGAGGAGTAATTCATCACCGGAAAAAGGAGACAGCGAAAGCTGTCTCTTTTTTGTTTTCCTTGACGCAGATCACAAAAACGGGTAAACTAATATGGAAAAAATATCCCCACGGAGGTATCCCCATGGCAGCAGGATTTGTAGACACCGCGCGCATCAGCGTCCACGCGGGCAAGGGCGGCAACGGCGCCGTTGCGTTTCACCGCGAAAAGTACGTCGCAGCAGGCGGCCCGGACGGCGGTGACGGCGGCGCGGGCGGCAATATTGTGTTACAGGTAGACGACAATATGTCCACGCTGATGGACTTCCGCTACAAGCGCAAATACGTCGCAGAAAACGGCGTGGACGGTCAGGGTGCGCGGCGCAACGGCCGCGCGGGCAAGCCGCTCATCATCCGTGTACCACGCGGCACGCTGGTGCGCGACGCGGAGACAAAGGAGATCATCAAGGACATGTCCGACGGCGAGCCATATGTACTCTGCAAAGGCGGACGCGGCGGATGGGGCAACGCCCACTTCGCGACGCCGACGCGGCAGGTGCCGCGCTTCGCGAAAGCCGGTCTTGAGGGCGAAAGCCACGACGTGATCCTCGAACTGAAGCTGCTCGCGGACGTGGGGCTGATCGGCTTCCCGAACGTCGGCAAGTCCACGCTGCTCTCCGTTGTTTCCAAGGCGCAGCCCAAGATCGCGAATTACCACTTCACCACGCTCTTTCCCAATCTTGGCGTGGTCTACGTCGATGAGGAAACCAGCTTCGTGATGGCGGATATCCCCGGCATCATCGAGGGCGCCAGCGAGGGCGCAGGACTCGGTCACGACTTCCTGCGCCATATCGACCGCTGCCGTTTGCTCGTCCATGTGGTGGATGTGTCGGGCAGCGAGGGCCGCGACCCCGTCGCGGACTTCGACGCCATCAACGCGGAGCTGCAAAACTGGTCTCCTGAGCTTGCCAAGCGCCCGCAGATCGTGGTGGCGAACAAGACGGACATCATGGCGGACGACAGCCTGCTCATCGCGTTGCGGGAGCATGTGGAGCCGCTGGGTTTCCCTATCTTTCCCCTCTCCGCCGCGAGCCACACGGGCACGCGGGAGCTGGTGTTCAAGGTTGCGGAGAAGCTCGCGGAGCTGCCGCCGGTGACCGTTTATGAACCGGAGTACGTCCCGCGCCCGCCGGTTGTTGACGCGGACGAGCCGCTGGAGATCGAGGTTGAGGACGGCGTGTGGTACGTCGCGGGCAAGTGGCTGGAGCGTCTGATGGCGAACGTCAACTTCTCCGACTACGAAAGCCGCATGTTCTTCGACAAGGCGCTGCGCGAAAACGGCGTGTTTGCCCAGCTGGAAGCGCGCGGGATTCAGGATGGCGACACCGTCGATCTCTACGGCTTGCAATTTGAGTATCAGCGGTAGTATAATCATTACGAAAAATTAATTTGCAAAGGAGGTTTTGACCATGACTGACAACGAACTGCGCGCCCACGACCTCGCGGTGGTCTTTACCCGCAATCTGCATCTGGACTTAAGCAATCAGGTGGACTCCAGCACGCTGGAATTTCTCTGCGAGCGTTTCCTCACGGACTATGAGTCCTCCTACGAGTATTTCAAGTCCCATATCAACAACGGCTGAAACCGCGAAAGGCGGATTGGCGATCTTCGTACCGGCGAGCATCTTTGAGATGGCGCTCTTCGCGCTGTACATCGCGAAAACCGATGGGATGGCGATCTCGTCCTCAAAGTCAATAGATTGCAAAACGTCCCGATGACGGTTACCGTCACCGGGACGATTCTTGTTACAGAATGATGCAGATGAGGCCGCCGCTGCCCTCGTTGATGATGCGCTCCAGCGTCTCCTGCAATTTCTTGCGGGCGTCGTCCGGCATGCGCTTGAGCTTGGCTTGCAGGTCCTCGTTGACGATCTCGTGGAAGCTGCGCCCGAAGATGTTGGACTGCCAGATCTTTCCGGTGTCGCCTTCGAACTCCTGCAAAAGATAGTTTACCATCTCTTCGCTCTGCTTCTCGTTGCCCACGATGGGCGAAACCGTGGTTTCGATGTCCGCGCGGATCATATGGATGCTGGGGGCGCTCGCCTTGAGCCGCACGCCGTAGCGCCCGCCCTGCTTCATGATTTCCGGCTCCTCCAGTTCCAGCTCATCGACGCCGGGCACCACGATGCCGTAACCAGTCTCTCGCGCGTCGTTCACCGCCTGCGCCACCTTGTCGTACTCTGCCTTGACGGAGGACAACTCCGTGAGCAGGTTCATCAGATCGCCGTCGTCGCGTACCGGGAAGCCGGAGCGCTCGCTCAGCGTCTGATAGAACAGTGTCCGCGGCAGCTGCACATCTGCCGCAGCAACGCCCTCGCCCAGACGGATCGCGGTGACGGTGGCTTCGCCGTCCTCCCCGCCCATAGCGCGCACTGCCGCCGGTACCTGCCGGATGCAGCGCAAGTCTTTCGCGCTCTCGCGAATGGTCTGGTACAGTCCGCACTTGATGGGGTGATCGGCGGGCAGCGCCGCCACCCATGATGGGATCGTGATCTTCATCTCCGCGAGCGGGAACTCGTAGAGGATCGCCTTTAAAATCTCTTCCACCGCCGCGTCATCGAGCAGCAGGCAGTTCACCGGCAAGCAGGTCACGCCGTAGGTTTTGGCGATGTCCTCCGCCATAGCGCGCACGCGCTCAGAGCCTGGATCAGCCGCGTTGAGCAGAACGAGGAACGGCTTGCCGATCTCCTGCAATTCCCGGATCACGCGCCCCTCCGCCTCCACATAGGACTCCCGCGGAATGTCGGTGATGCTGCCATCGGTGGTAACGACGATGCCGATGGTGGAATGCTCGCGGATGACGCGCTGGGTGCCCATCTCCGCCGCCTGCGCCATGGACAGCTCCTCCTGCGACCACGGCGTGGAGACCATGCGCGGGTTCTCGCCGTCACTGTCGCCGGTTGCGCCGGGCACCATATAGCCCACACAGTCGATGAGCCGCACAGAGCACGCCGCGCCGTCGCCCAGCGAAATGTCGACCGCCTCCTCCGGCACGAACTTCGGCTCGGAGGTCATCACCATGCGGCCGGAGCCGCTTTGCGGCAGTTCATCCTTTGCCCGCTCGCGGCGATATACGTTGTCGATGTTGGGGATGACCTGCGTCTCCATGAACCGCTTGATGAATGTGGATTTGCCCGCGCGGACGGGGCCGACGACCCCGATGTAGATATCCCCTGCGGTGCGCTCCGCGATGTCCTGATAGATCTGTGTATTGTTGTCCGTCATTTCTCTTCCCTCCCCTCAGCGTGCGCGCGGAATGAGCAGCATTCGACCCGCCTCCGGCAACAATCCGTCCGGCAGTTCGTTGGCGGCGATGATCTCCTCCGCGGTGGTGCGGTACTGCTTGGCGAGATCCCACAGGGATTCGCCCTCCCGCAGCGCGCGCAGCACCAGCGAAGCAGCGTCGTTCTGCTCCGCTTGTTCCGCACTCAGCGCCGTGAGGCAGCGGCAGGTAGTGTCCTCCGCCGAGAGCAGGGTAAACTCTGCCGGGAAGCGCAGCTCTATGCCGCCGGCGTTGACGTTGGCCGTCACATCCCCCGCACAGACCTCCTCGACCCGGGCCGACGCGCCTGTCGGAGCGTCGGCGGTCGCCGTGACTTCCACGCGGCGCTCCGCGCCGAGCGGCACGCCGCTCTCATCGAGATACAGCACCGACACCGTTGCCGCAGCATGGATTTCCGCGCCGTCCGCAGTACGGCGCAGCGCCGCGCCGCAAAAGCACACGTCTGCGGAGAGCACGCTCTGCACCTCTGTGCCGGTGTCGATCTGCTCGCGCACTGACTGATTCACGGTGGTGAGCGTCGGCTCGCCGGGCAGCTCCAACGTCTCAAACTGAGCGTCAAGGTCGTAGGCCGTGGAGTAGAGGTCGGTGACGCACAGCACATTCGCCTGATGCCGCAGGGCGAGAAATGCGCTCATAAACAGTTTGACGCTGACGGTACGGCCCTCGTCTCCCACATGGATTTCGCAGTCGGAGAGGCTCAATGCCGCGTTCACGGCATCGTCACTCTCCTCCGCGCCGTCGAGGATCTGGGAGAAGGGCAGCTCCTCGGCGTAGGCGGCGAGCTTGCCCTCCGCACTGCTGTAGAGCAGCGACAGGCACGCGACGCCCTTGAGCACCACCTTGGTGCCGAGGCTCTTGGCCTCCGTCAGGCGCAGGCGCACGCGGGTTCGCAGCAGCTCGCCTACGGCATCCCGCCCGCCGGGGAGCGTCAGCTCGTCAGAAAACACGAAGTCGCGCGCGCCGACGGCGCGGATCAGCGACACATCGTGCTTCTCACAGAGCGTCTGGATCGCGTAGTCCCCCTGTCCTTCGATCTCACCGCATGCGTTGATCGTCACAGGGCAATAAGGGGTGACGCGCCATTCGAGGTTAACGCGGGTAAAGAGCTTGCGTGGGTTGAGCAGCTTCGCCTCCGCGGCGCAGACGCTGCCCTCGATGCAGGCATCGGTGCACAGTGCCGGCAGTGCCGCGGTCTGCTCAAAAGGTATGGTATAGTCCAGTGCGCGGAGGCCCGGCGCGTCCTCCGCCATGTACAGCAGCGTCACCGCAATGACCCCCGACGCCGTCAGCTTGCCGTCCGCCACCGTCCGCGCGCGCAGGCGAAGGCATGCGCTGACGCTCACGATTCGGGCAACGTCCGGGCAATAATCCGGCACGACGGTCTCCGCCGTCTCCTCCTGCGTAAGCAGCAGCGGCGCGGCGGCGCGGTATCCCTCCAGTCGTTCTTTTTGCAGTTCCAGTTCCATGGTACTCGTCTCCTTTGACGTAGCGTTGCTCCACTCTATGCCAAAGGGGACAAAGATATTCTTTCAAAAAAGCGGCAAGCCACTTTTTTGAAAGAATAGGATGTACTCACTCTTCTTTGATTCCAAACAGGCGGCGCAGCACACCGCGCAGCGCTCTGGGAGATTTCCACACCACGATCTTCATGTCCTCACCTCCTCCGAATCAGCCAAAAGCCGCATACGATCAGCAGAAGCGCGGCGAGAAACAGCAAGAATCCCGTCGGGAAGAAGGCGGCAATGATGATCGCCACTCCCAGCGCCAGCGCCCACAGCCCGATCAGCTTCCATGTTTCCCTGCACATATTCGCTCCCCCTTCGTATCGTGACACACCATTCTATGGGTGCGGACAGGGGTCGGTCACAGCAAAAAAGAGACGGCTAAGCCGTCCCTTTTCAAGTATTCCATGCTTTCAGATCTTTGAGCTCGTTGTAGAGCCGCAGGTAGCTTTCGTGGCGGCCCTTCACAATCGTGCCGTCCTTTACCGCACGCAGCACGGCGCAGCCCTTTTCCTTGGTGTGGCTGCACCCGACGAAGCGGCACTCGCCCAAGTACGGCGTGAAGTCAGGGAATGTCTCGGGTAAACGCTCCTTGAGCTCCAGACTCAGCGTCTCCGCGTCAAACGAGGAGAAGCCCGGCGTGTCGATGATCTCCGCGCCGCCATCCAGACGGTACAACTCCACATGCCGCGTGGTGTGTCTGCCGCGCCCCAGCGCCTGGCTCACCTCGCCCACCTTCAAGTCAAAGCGCGGATCGAGGGCGTTCAAAATGCTGGACTTTCCCACGCCGGAGTTGCCGGTAAACGCGTTCAGCCTCCCGGCGATCGCGGCATGCAGCTCGTCCAGCCCCTCACCGGTGACGGCGCTGACGCGCAGCGCGGCATAGCCCGCGCGCTTGTAGTAGTCGCACAGCGCTTTCCCGTCCGCGAGATCGCACTTGTTGACGCACACCAGCACCGCGCAGTCCTTGAGGGCGGCAATGGCGGTCATGCGGTCGATCAAATACGGTTCCGTGCAGGGGATCGCCTCAGAGGCGACGATCACGAGCTGGTCGATGTTCGCCACGGCGGGGCGGTCAAAGGCGTTGCGCCGCGGGAGAATCGCCTCGATCACGCCCTCATTGCCGCCGAGCGCGGTACACTTCACCCGATCGCCCACCAGCGGCGAAACACCCGTCTTGCGGAACTTGCCACGGGCGCGACAGGTAAGCAGAGCACCATCACCGACGTCGACATAGTAGAAGCCGCTGAGCGCCTTTTGAATCCGTCCGGTCACGCGTCCGCCTCCGTCTCCGCGCCGGTGGCCTCTGACGATGGTTCCTCCGGCTCGTCCGGCTGCGTTGTGACATTTGCCGGACCGAGACTGACGGTCAGCTTGATCGTGCTGCCCTGCGCCACTTGTGTCCGGGCGGCGATGCTCTGGCTGATGACATAGTCCGCCGGCACAGTATCACTGTTGGCGTAATCCACCGCCACCACAAGGCCCAGCTGGCCCGCGATCTCCTGCGCCTGCGCCAGCGGGATATTGGTCAGCGTCGTAACCGTGGCGGGCGGAACCTCCGGCCCGCGGCTGATGATCAGCATGACCACGTCGCCATCCTCCAGTGTCTCGCCCGCGGCGGGGCTGGTGCGAATGACGTAGCCTGCGGAAACCGAGTCGCTGTACTCCTCCACGGAATCGTCGATAACCAGGTCAAGATCCAACTGCCGAAGCTGAATGGACGCGGTGCGATGCTCCTGATTGACCACGTTCGGCATCTCGGCGGACTTGACGCCGGTGCTGACAAACACCGTGATCTCGCGGTTATCGCGCACGGTCTTGCCTGCCGTCGGGGACTGCTCGATGATCTGTCCTGCTTCGTACTCCGCGCTCGCGCGCTGGCCGATCTGTGTGATGGTGAAGACGCCGGCAACCTCCTCATCTGCCTCCGCCTCGGCAATGGTTTTGCCGACAAGGTTTGGCACGTCAAACTCCGTTTTGACCGGCTCAGCGTCAAAGCTGCCCCAGATAAGATGCCAGAGTCCGAACAACGCCACAGCGCACACCGCGATGGTTGCTGCAATCAGCAGCGCCTTAGGCAGTGTCTGCGGCTGTTCAGGTTCATTCTCCAGCTCCTCGGCCTCGGGTTCTTCATGGCGCGCGAGGCGCGACGTTACATCCCGCACCGAGGGCAGGTGCATGGTCGGCTCCTCGGCGGGTTTTTCGTGCAGCTCCTCGATGGTGAAATCCAGCGTGGTGTCAGGGTTCTTGCGGAACTCCTCCAGATCGGCGATCATGGCGTCCGCCGAAGCATAGCGCTTGTTGATGTCTGACGCCATCGCCTTCATGCAGATCTTCTCCAGCGCCTGTGGCACGGTGGGATCGATCTCGCAGGGCGAAAGCGGCACGGAGCTTAAATGCTGAATGGCAATGGACACCGCGCTGTCACCCTCAAAGGGCAGACGGCTTGTGAGCATTTCATAGAGCACCACGCCCGCGGAGTAGATGTCCGAGCGCGGGTCGGTACGGTCTCCCTTTGCCTGCTCCGGCGAGATATAGTGTACCGAGCCGAGCGCCTGCTGGGTCATGGTCTGCTGCGCCGCGCTTTCGAGGCGCGCGATGCCGAAGTCCGCGATTTTGATGCTGCCGTCGCGCAGGATCATCACGTTCTGCGGTTTAATGTCGCGGTGGACGATGCCGCGGGAGTGCGCGTGGCTTAACCCGCGCATGATCTGGGTGATGAAGTGCAAGGATTCACGCCAGTTGAGCTTGCCGCGGCGCTCCATATACTGCTTGAGCGTGATGCCGTCGATCAGCTCCATGACGATATACTCCGTCTCCCCGCGGGACACGTCGTACACCGAGACGATGTTCGGGTGTGAGAGCATAGCGACGGCCTGGGACTCGTCGCGGAAACGGCGGCGGAACTCCTCGTCCTCTGCGAGGTCGCTCTTTAAAATCTTGACCGCCACAGAGCGGTTGAGCCGGTGATCCTGCGCCTTATAGACCATCGCCATGCCGCCGGTGCCGATGACCTCCAGCAGCTCATAGCGGTTGTCCAGCATTTTGCCGGTCATGTTATCCATTGCGGCCCACCTCCTCTGCGTCGTTGCGGACGAGGACCGCGGTCACGTTATCCGGCGCGCCACGGGACTTGGATAGCTCCAGCAGCCGCGCAAGCACGGCGTTGCCGTCGCGCTCCGCGCGAACGATAGCAAGGATCTCCTCGTCCTCGGCAGTGTTGGTGAGGCCGTCGGTACACAGCAGCAGGCAATCGCCCTCCGCCATCGACACGGCGAAGGAGTCGCAGAGTATGTGCCGATCCGGGCCCAGCGCGCGGGTGATGAGGTTGCGGTTAGGGTGGGTGCGCGCCTGCTCACGGGTGATCTCACCGGACTCCACCATCTCCTCCACAACCGAATGGTCGCGGGTGACGCGGCGGATGCCCGCCGCACCGATATGGTAGGCGCGGCTATCGCCCACATTGCACACCACCGCCATATCCGGCGAGACAACAGCGGAGACCAGCGTAGTGCCCATACCATGATACTCGGCGCTCTCCTGCGCACGATCATAGACAACGGTATTGGCGCGGTCAACGCAGCTCGCCTGCATCTCTCTCACCTGCTCCACCGTCATGTCCACATGCGCCAGCTCGTGAAGCTGCTCCATATAAGTCGTCACAGCCAGCGAGCTGGCCAGTTGCCCGCCGGTGACGCCGCCCATGCCGTCGCAGACCACGGCAACCACCGTATCCGGTGCGCCAAAGGTCTCAAAGGCATAGGTATCCTGATTTTCACGGCGCTTGAGGCCCACGTCGGTCATGCCCCATGCTCTCATGCTTTTTCTCCCCTTTCTCCGCGCTCCTGCATTGCCTTTCGGCGGAGTTGTCCGCAGGACGCGTCGATGTCGCCGCCGAGACTGCGGCGCACGGTGGCGGTGAGTCCATGGGACTCGAGCCGCTTTTGGAACGCGGCTACGCGTTTACTGGGCTTGAACGCGCTCTCCACCACATCGTTGAGCGGGATGAGGTTCACATGCCCCGGCATCCCGTGTATCTTTTTTGCCAGCAAGTCCGCCTGCACATCGGAGTCGTTCACGCCGTCGATCATGGCGTATTCAAACGAAATGCGCCGCCCGGTCTTGCGGAAATAGCGGTGGCAGGCGTCGAACAGCTCGTCCACATCGTAAGCGTTGTTCACCGGCATGATGCGCGAGCGCGTCTCGCTGTCCGGCGCGTGGAGGGAGACCGACAGCGTCAGCTGCAAGCCCAGCTCCGCAAGGCGGTCGATGCCCGGCACCACACCGCAGGTGGAAAGTGAAATGTGCCGCATGCCGATGTTCATGCCTTCGGGGTGGTTCACCAGCTCCAGAAAGCGTAGTACATTGTCAAGATTGTCCGTCGGCTCGCCGATGCCCATGAGCACGATGTTGGAGATTTCGCGCCCGCTGTCGATCTGCGTAAAGAGCACCTGATCGAGCATCTCTGCCGGAGCAAGGTCGCGTACTTTGCCCGCGATGGTGGAGGCGCAGAACTTGCAGCCCATGCGGCAGCCCACCTGCGTGGAGATACACACGGTGTTGCCGTGGTGGTACGACATCAGCACCGTTTCAATACAGTTGCCGTCCCGCAGTTCCCAGAGGTACTTGATCGTGCCGTCCAGCTGCGAGACCTGCTTGCGCGCCACGGTGGGCGCGGTGATGTAGAACTGCTCCGCGAGCCTTGCACGCAGAGGCTTGGAAAGATTGCTCATCTCGTCAAAGCTCCGTGCGCCGCCATGCAGCCATGAAAAGACCTGCTTGGCGCGAAATGCCGGCTCGCCCATAGCGGTCAGCGCATCGGTCAGTTCCTCGCGGGTCATGCTTTTGATATCTGTCATGCGTTTCGTCTCATTCTGAAAATATAAAATCCATCCGTCTGATCCCGCTGCGGCCAGAACGCCGCGCCGTGATCGTCGGGTATGGGGGTAAACTCGCTGTGCCGGCGCAAAAACGCGCCCGTCACGCCGTCGTTCTCCTCCGGCAGCACCGTGCAGGTGGAATAGATCAACGCTCCGCCGGGCTTGACATAGCGCGATGCGTTTTCCAATATCGCGCTCTGGATCTCCGGCAATGCCGCGAACGCCGCCATATCCTTGTAGCGGATATCCGGCTTCTTGCGGATGATTCCCAGCCCCGAACAGGGCACGTCGCACAGCACCGCGTCAAACGCCTCCGCCCAGTCCGCGCGGAACTCGCGGCCGTCGGCGGTCTGTGTCTCGATACAGTCGATGCCTAAGCGCGCCGCGCCGTCGCGAATGCGCTTGAGTTTATTCTCATGCAGATCGCAGGCGACGATGCTGCCCTCGCCCCGCATGGCAAACGCTGCGGAGAAGGACTTGCCGCCCGGCGCGGCACAGACGTCCAGCACCCGCATTCCCGGTTCGATGCCAAGCGACGCGAGCCGCGCCGCCGCGTCCTGCACCAGAAACTCCCCGCGGTAAAAGGCGGGCAGTGTCGTGAGGTCGCCCACGCCGGTCAGTTCCAGGCAGTCCGGCACCCACGGATGCATTTTCGCGTCAATCCCCGCGTTTTTCAGCTCCGTGAGCAGCTTGTCCGCTGTGGTTTTCAACGGATTCACCTGTACCGTCACCGGCGCGAGGGCGTTGTTTGCCCGCAGAAACGCTTCCGCCTCCTCCGTTCCGAGGACGGCGATCATGCGCTCCGTCAGCGCGCGGGGGTGCGAAGTCTCGATGGAAAGGCGATCCGTCGGATCGGTGGGCAGCGCGGGCAGCCGCGTCTTACTTTGCGAGAGCTTGCGCAGCACTGCGTTCACCAATCCCGCCGCCGCGCCGCGCTTGCCGGCTTTTGCCAGCTCCACAGACTCGCTGACCGCGGCGTGGTCGGGCACCTTGTCGAGATATAGAATCTGGTACGCGCCGATGCGCAGAATGTCCGGCAGCGGCTGCTGCAAGTGGTCCAGCCGCTGTGTACAGTATGCACTTAAATAATAGTCCAGCAGCATACGCGTTTGCAGCACGCCGTAGACAATGCGGCTTGTGAGCGCCGTGTCGGGGGCGGAGAGATTTTCCCGTCCCAGCTCCGCCGCCAGTGCCGCATCCGCCCACGCGCCGTTCTGGCGGCAGGCGTTCAGAACGCGAAGCGCGGATGCCCTCGCGCTCATAGCACCGTCCCCGGGGCGACGCGCTTGCCGTTGAGCCACGCGTTTGCCGCCATACGCTTGCCGCCCTCGCTTTGCAGCTCGGTGACAACGATACTGTTCCCGTCGCCGCAGGCGCACTCGACGCCGCGTTTGCTCGCGCGGAGTATGCCGGGCGCATCCGAGGTCCTGCCGCCGCGCACGGCATGCCAGACCTTGGCGGTCTTACCATCCAGCAGCATAGACGCGCAGGGCCACGGAACCAATGCCCGTACCTGATTGACGACGGCTTCCGCCGATTTGTTCCAGTCGATGGGCGACAGCTCCCGCGAGAGCATGTGCGCATAGCTGGACTGTGCGTCGTCCTGCGGCGTCCGTACCGCGGTGCCGTCTGCGATGTGTGGGATGGTTTCGCTCAAAAGCGCCGCGCCCAAATCCGCAAGCCTCGTAAACAGCTGCTCCGCGTCCTCTTCCGGGTCGATGGGAGTTTTGCGGATGCTGATGATGTCCCCCGCGTCCAGTTTCTTTGCCATGTACATGATGGTGACGCCCGTCTCTGTCTCGCCGTCCAAAATGGCGCGGTTGATGGGCGCCGCGCCGCGATACTTCGGCAGCACCGAGGCATGGACGTTGACGCTGCCGAGCGTCGGTACGTTCAAAATCTCCTCGGGCAGGATCTGCCCATAAGCCGCCACCACCGTCAGTTCCGGGGCAAGCGAGCGCAGCAGCGCCAGCGCCTGCGGATCGCGCATAGACTCCGGCTGATACACCGGCAGTCCCGCGCCCTCAGCGCAGACCTTGACCGCCGGCGGCGTCAGCTTGCGGCGGTTGCCGGGCTTGTCCGGCTGGGTGAAAACGCCCACGATCTCATGCCCGTCCTCAATCAGACGACGCAGCGACGCCACAGCAAAATCGGGGGTACCCATAAAGACGATTCTCATTCGTCCTCCTCAAATTCCTCAGGGTGATCCTTGATATACTGATCCAGTTCCTCGTCGGAGAGCAGATGATCGCAGTACTCGGTGTACAGATGGCCGTCCAGATGGCCGATCTCGTGGCAGAAGCAGCGGGCGGTAAGCCCTTCGTCCTCGATCTCGAAGAACACGCCGTCGCGATCCTGTGCGCGCACACGCACCTTGTACGGGCGCGTCACGACACCGTAGCGGCCGGGAATGCTCAGGCAACCCTCAAGGCCCGTCTGCTCCCCCTCCTCGCCGATGATCTCAGGGTTGATGAGTTCGATGATCTCCCCCTCGCTGTCTTCAACGATGCACGCGCGGCGCAGGATGCCCACCTGCGGCGCGGCAAGGCCGACGCCGCCGGACTCCTCCAACGTCTCCGCCATATCATCGAGCAGCGTGTGCAGCCGCTCGTTAAAGTCGGTCACGGGGCGGCAGACCTTTTCCAGCACGGGGTCGCCGCGCTCCACAATCTTACGAATTGCCATAGTGATCTTCTCCTTGATTGGTTATTCTAACGCATTGCAGTCGGCAAAAATGTCGAGACTGCGGTTTTCCCTGTGCTTATGGAATGCGATAAGGTAATCCGACACCATTCGCCGCAGTGCCGGAGTATTCTGCGCCACGAGCGAGAGCCGGTAGCGGTAGCGGTTGTTGACCTTGACGATCGGCGCGCCTGCGGGGCCAAGCACCTCCGCGTCCAGCTTGTCCGCCTCCGGGCGCAGCGCGTCGCGCAGCGTCAGGCACGCGCGCAGCACCTGTCCCTCGTCCGCGCCGCTGACCGTCAATGTGATGAGGTCGGCAAACGGCGGATAACGTCGGAGCTTACGCATGCGAATCTCGCTTTGGTAGAAGGTTTCGTAATCCTGCGCCGCGGCGGCGCGGATCACATCGTTGTCCGGGGTGTAGGTCTGGATGACCGCGCGCCCGCGCTTGCTGCCGCGTCCCGCCCTGCCCACGACCTGCGAGAGCAGGCAGAACGTCCGCTCCGCGGCACGATAGCTGTCTACATACAGCGACAGATCCGCCGCCAGTACGCCGACTAAGGTGACGTTTTCAAAATCCAGCCCCTTGGCGACCATTTGGGTACCAAGGAGGATGGGTACGTTTTCTTCTTCAAACTGCTTGAGCAGCTTTTCATGCCCGTGGGTTGCGCCCACGGTGTCGGTGTCCATGCGCAGCACGCGTGTGCCGGGGAACGCCTGCGCAAGCTCCTCTTCCACCTTCTGCGTCCCCGCGCCCATGGGCTTCATGGGGCTGCCGCAGTCGGGGCAGCGGTCAAACGCCGGACGGGAAAAGCCGCAATAGTGGCACATGAGCCGATGGTTGGCACTGTGATACGTCAGCGGTACGCTGCACCGCGGGCATTCCGGCACAGCGCCGCACGAAGGGCACAGCAGCATCCGCGCGCTGCCGCGGCGGTTGAGAAACAGGATGCTCTGCTCGCCGCGGTCGATGTTCTCCGCCAGTTCCGCGCGCAATGGCGCGCTCAAAAGCCCGGCGTTGCCTGCGCGCAGCTCTTTTCTCATATCCGCGATGGTCACATCGGGCAGGCTCTGCTCGTTGTAACGCCGGTCAAGGTGAAACACTTCATAGCGTCCGCTGCGGGCATAGTACGAGGTCTCCACCGTCGGCGTCGCCGAACCGAGGAGCAGCAGCGCATTCTGCTTGGCGCAGCGGAACTGCGCCACGTCGCGGGTCTGGTAGCGGGGCGGGGTTTCGGAGGTATAGGTTCCCTCCTGCTCCTCATCCATGATGAGGATGCCGAGATTTTGGAGCGGCGCGAACACCGCCGAGCGTGTGCCAAGCACCACCTTGACTTCGCCGCGGCGGATGCGCTTCCACTGATCGTAGCGCTCCGTCAGGCGCAGCGCACTGTGGAGCATTGCCACCTGATTGCCGAAGCGGGCAGTGAATTTCGCCATCATTTGCGGCGTCAGCGCGATTTCCGGCACCAACAGCAGCGCGGTCTTGCCGCGCGCGAGCGTCTGCTCGATGAGGCGGATGTACACCTGCGTCTTGCCGCTGGCGGTGACGCCGTGGAGCAGCGCCGCCTTCGCCTCACCGGCGCGCAGCAGCGCGTCCAATCCATCGAACGCCACACGTTGCTCGTCGCTCAAAACAATCGGCTGCGTATCCTCCGCCTGCGTGTAGGCCGGGACGCGCAGCACCTCCTGTTTCTCCAGCCGGATGATGCCATCCCTTTCCAGGCTCTTAAGCGTCCGGGCGGTCGCGCCGGTATAGTAATAAACATCCGGTGTCGCCAGCGTCCCCTGCGAGCAAAGAAGCTCCACGACCGCGCAGCGCACGGACGCGGAGGCTTTTTTCTTCTCCACGGCGGCAAGCGCATCCTCCGGCTCCATAGCCAGCGACACCATGCGCAGCGTCTTATCGCTGACCGTCTGTGCGGCGGTTTGCTCCACCGTCACCAGTGCCTTGTCTTTGAGAGCCTTGAGGGCTTTTGCCATGCCGTCGCCGCCGGTTTTCTCCAGCGTTTCCACCGCCGCGCCCTTCTTCGCCGCCGCGATTGTCCGCAGCAGCATCGCCTCCACACTGTCCGCGTCCACGGCGGCAAGTGCTGTGTCGGCGTCCAGCCCCTCCGCAAGGTGCCACAGCTCCCGATACCGGAACCAGACACCGGAGGGCAGGATCGTACGGATCGCGTCGTAATAGGTGCAGAAATACCGCGCCTTCATCCAGCGGACAAGGCGCAGCAGCTCCGCGTCCATCAGCGGCGCGTCATCCAGTACCGCGGCGACAGGCTTATAGCCCGGGTCCGCCTCGCCCTCCGCCGTCTCCAACACAAAGCCCTCGCTGCGGCGGTTGCCGCGGCCGAAAGGCACCGTAACGCGCATGCCTGTGTCCACGGTCAGCGTATCGGGGACAAGATAGGTATAGAGCCGGTCAGCGGCATAAGGCACACCGGAAACGGCAATCTGTGCCAGCTTCAACGCTTAATGGAAATATCGACGTTGCTCGTGCTGAGCTTGCCCTCGGCGACCTCGTTGATGGCGGAGGTGACCGGCTTCTCGGTCAGGTGCTCGCCGGACTCGTCGGCGGCCTCGGCAATCTGGCGCGCGCGACGCGCGACGACGTTGACCAGCAGGTAGCGGTTGGGCACGTTCTGATTGAGCGTGGTCATAGCGGGATAAAGCATCATAACAGGGTTCCTTCTTTCTTGAAATGTGGTTTATTCGCTCAGTATTTTCATCCGGTCGGCGGGCTTGCAGTGCTCGGCGATCATTATGGCGTTGATCTCGCGCACGGCCCGTTCCACCGAGTCGTTGATGACAAAGTAATCGTATACGTCGGCGGTTTGCAGCTCCGCCTTCGCGCGCAGCAGGCGCTTCTGGATCTTGTCGGGGCTGTCGGTACCGCGGCTGGTAAGGCGGCGCTCCAGCTCGTCCCACGACGGCGGCGCAATGAAAATGCGGACGGTCTCCGGGCGCTTCGTGCAAACCTGCAAGGCGCCTTGCACCTCGATGTCAAGGATCACGTCCTTGCCCTCGTTCATCGCCTTATCGACGTACTTTTTCGGTGTGCCGTAGAAATTGCCGACGTACTCGGCATACTCCAGCAGCGCGTCCGCCTCGATCAGCTCCTGAAAGTGCTTGACGTCGATGAAGTGATAGTGGACGCCGTCCTCCTCTCCCTCCCGTGGCTCGCGGGTGGTGGCGGAGATGGAGAAATACAGGTCGTCACGCCCCTTGAACAGCTCATGGAGCACCGTGCTCTTGCCCACGCCGGATGGTCCGGAGATGATAAAAGTCTTTCCCTGATGCATGGTTGTTAACCCTCCATATCGTCCAGACCGCCCAGCACCTCAACGCCCATGCGCTCCGCGATCTTTGCCGCGGGGATGGCGGAGAGCACCACATGGTCACTGTCCATGATGAATACCGCCGCGGTCTTGCGGCCGTAGGTCGCGTCGATGAGCATGCCGCGCTCCCGAGACTCGGTGATGAGCCGTTTGATGGGCGCGGAGTCCGGCGACACGACGGCGAGCATCCGCTCGGCGGAGACCAGATTACCAAAGCCTATGTTAATGAGCTGCATAAATACCTCTTATTCGATGTTTTGTACCTGCTCGCGGATCTTCTCGACCTCCGCCTTGAGCTCGACGACAACGCGGGCGATCTCCACGTCGTTGCACTTGGAACCGCAGGTGTTGCTCTCGCGGTTGACCTCCTGAATGAGGAAGTCCATCTTCCGGCCCATTGGCTCCTCGGAGGTGAGCATCGTGCGCAGCTGGGAAACGTGGCTGCGCAGGCGTACCGTCTCCTCGTCCACGGCGATCTTGTCGGCGTAGATGGCGGCCTCGGTCAGGATGCGGGACTCCTCGATGGTGGTGCTTTGCAGCACCTCCTGCATCCGCGCGGTGAGCTTTTCGCGATATTCCTTTACCGTCTCCGGTGAACGCGCCTCCACCTTGCCGGTAAGCGTCTCGATGGTGGTGAGCCGGGCGCCGATGTCCGCCGCCAGCTTCTCGCCCTCCACCGCGCGCATGGCGTTATACGCCGCAAGCGCTTCGTCCGCCACAGCGCAGATGTCCTTCTGCACGCTCTCCAGATCCTCTTCCGCTTTGGTGACGGTCAGCACGTCGGGGAAGCGCGCCACGTCCACGGCGCTGTACTCGCCCCGCAGCGCGCTGGGATTCAGGGCGCTGATCTTGCGAAGCACCTCCAAATACGACTTTGCCAGCGGCTCGTTGACAGTGACCACCGCCTCGTCCGCGCCGGTTGCGTCGATGGACACGAACACGTCCACCTTGCCGCGGGAGACCGCTTTCTGTACGCGCTGCTTGATGGCATCCTCAGTGAAGATGTACGCGCGCGGCAGCTTGACCGTGGTGTCGAGGTAACGGTTGTTGGCGCTCTTCACCTCCACAGTGATGTCGCGTCCGTTGAGGGTTTGTCTGGCCCGGCCGTAGCCGGTCATGCTCTTGACCATTTTTGTATACTCCTTATATGCAACAGAAAATCGGGCAGCCGGTTGTGCTGTAGCACGCAAGGCCGGCGCACAGTCTCATGCAGGTGTCGTCGTAAGTCATGGTACCGCCGCGGTGATAGCCCGCCGGACGATAGCTCGCGGTGTTTTGCAGCATTTGCAGCGCCTGTCGGTACTCCACATTGCCCGGATCCATGCGGCACGCAGTTTCAAGACAGCGCTTCGCGTCGTCCATCCAGCCGCGGCGGGAGCAGACCACACCCATGAGGAAGTTCCACTCCGCGTCATGCTCCTGCGTCTCGTTCAGCAGTCGCTCCGCCATGGAGATGTCGCCGTTGTTGATGGCCATGCGCACCCTTTGCATCACCGGATTGGCGGATGCGTTGCTGTACGCCGCGTCGCCATAGCTGTAGCTCTGGGCGGAGGACGACGCCGTATACGCCGCGCCCGCCTTGCGCTGCTTCTGAATCTGCTCGTAGGCCTCGTTGATCTCCTTCATCTTCTCTTGCGCGAGGTCCGCCAGCGGATTGTCATGGTAGTTGTCCGGGTGGTACTTGCGCGCCAGCTCGCGGTAGGCGTGCTTGACTTCGTCGTCAGAGGCCGTGGGCGCGATATTCAAGACTTTGTAGGGATCGGTCATATCGGTTCCTCTTTTGTCCTTCGGATTCGCCGTTTCTGTTTTCGGTAGACGCCGCTGAGCACCGCCTTGCCGATGCCATAGAGACTGTCATAAAAAATGCTGTCCAGCACCGCCGTCCACTCTCCCGCGTTCAGCAGTGCGTACGCTCCCGCCATCTGGCGGATCGAAGCATCCAGCGTCTCACCAAGGGCGGATTTCACCTCGTCCGGGAGCGTGTCCCCTTCGATTTCGTAGCGGCAGCGCAGAGGATTGTAGTTGCCGCTTTTGGCGTCGGCTTTGAAGTCGTCCGCCGCGTCAATGAGATAGATCCAGCGGCCCAAATGATAAAAAAGCTGAGCAAAGATTCGCCGCCGCGTCTCATCCGGCTCCGCTGAAGCGATCTCGGAAAGCAGTGCCGCAAACGGCTCCGCCGCGGCATCCAGCGAGGCGCAGCGCGCCCTCTCCCGCTCGTCCAGCTCCCGCAGGTGACGCTGCACCGCCGCGTCAAAATCGGGAACCAGAGCGCGCGCCTTGCGATATGCACCGCGGTAGAGCAGTGCCGCGAGACGGTAGGGAATGCTTTTCCAAACACCGTGGTCAGCGATATGGTCCTGAAGCTGCCACCACGCCAGCACCACGCTGCGATCTGCCGCCGCGTCCAATGCCGGGGAGGCATTCATCGCGTCGCAGCCACGGCAGGGGTGCGCGACGCATCGCTGGCAGCGGCTCGTAGTCGGCGTACCCAGTGAGAGCAGAACCGCGAGCAGTGTGAAGTCAAAGTTCAGCAGCCAGCGCGCAAAGAAGCCGTAGCGCCGTCCCAGCGTGTGGCAGAGGCCGCAGTACGCGCTGCGAAAGCGCTGCCGCTCCGCCTCGTCCAGATGCTGCGCGGCGGGCCGGACATAGCCGAACACGTCAGAACGTACGGACGATGGTGAAGCGCATGCCGCCGCTTTGCTTCACCCGCCGGTCGTAGAGCACCGCGGGCACGATGCCGCAGAAAAACGCAAGGATCGACGCCGCGATGGACAGCCCCTCGCTGCCCAGTGAGGAAGTGGTAAAATACGCAAGGAAAAACAACGCTACCGGCACCATATAGACCAGCAGGATGATGCCGAAGACCTGTCGCGTGGAGCTCTCCACCACGACCTTCTCCCCTGCCTTCGCACCCACGGGGTTGTCCACCACCGCGCGGATCGGCGTCGGCGTGCCGCCGCAGCCGGCGCACTCATGACAGTCGTGAGCACAGGCGGACTGCCGCGCCACCACGATCTCCGCCCGGCCGTCCGGGAGCAGCTTGTCAATCGTTGCGATCTGTGTCATAGTTCCTCTTCCGTTTCTGGTTCTGTATCAATTTCCTCCTCCGGCAGGCCGATGCGCACCGTCAGCAGATGGGACTGCACCGTGCCCACGTCGAGGTCGTTCGCCACGCGGATCGTGGCGGGCACCGTATAGGTGCCGCTGGCGTTGGTGACGCCGGAGAGATCCGCCACCGCGGTCACGTCCAGCGCGGTGATGCTCTCCAGCACGGTCTTCGTGCCCCGCAGCGTCACGGTCAGCGAACCGGTGACAACCTCCACCGTACGATCCTCAACGCCAAAGTTCTCATAGTCGAAGTTAGTCACGACCACGGACTTGGTCGCCACGTCCCGATTGCTGATCGTCAGCGTCGATTCGGTCACGCCGCTGAGGTTGGTCATGCCCTCTGGAATGGGAATCTCAAAGGTATAGGTCGCGGTGTCCTCGATCTCGGCAAGCGTTACCTCGCCGAGCACGATCTCCTTGAGTGCCGCAATCTGGTTGGCGTCACCGGAGAGGGTCACGGCGGCCACGTCCAGCGAGTAGTCAAAGCTGTCCAGCCGGACGCCGGTATCCTCGACGAAGTTGATCGTCAGCGGAATGTCCGTCGCGGAAATGACCGGCATAGTCACCTGGATCGTATCGCTTGCGGCATGGATGCTGCTGCTGGCAATGGGTTGATCCTCGTAGTCGTAGAGGGCGTATTCGAGCTGCTCAACGATGGTCGAGCGGGCGTTTTCGATGTTCAGCGTCACCTGCGCATAGCTGACGTTGGTCACGTCGCTCTGCTGGCCCCAGACCTCCAGGACACTCGGCAAAAGCTGGACACGACCGGCAACGTAGCCATCCGCCACGGTGCCCACCAGGTTGACGCGAATCTCCACGTCGTTCTTGCGGTACAGCTCGCCCACGCGAACGGAAACCGTGCGCACCGTCGGCGATTTGACCGAGACCTGATTGGGGTTGACCCCCGGCGGATAAGCAATGCTGTAAGTCAGCGACTGCGTGCCGGGGGTATTGATGGAGCTCAGGTCCGCAACCAGCCGCAGACGGTCGCTGTCAAAGCCGTAGACCATGTCGCGGGGCATCGTCAGCACCAGATCCACCGTAGCATCACTGCCGCTAATGAGCATGAGGCCCTTGTTCGCCAACGCCGTTTCGGCGTTGTAAAACTCCACCGGGATGGCGTTGATGGTGAGATCCACGTCCGCCGTGCTGTTCACAAAAAACCAAAGGGCAAAGGCAATGGCGACGGAGATGGTGATGTAAAGCACCTTGCGTCCGTTACTCATTGGCATCCTTGCTCGCCTCCTTTTCACCCTTGCGCTGCCATGGCAGGCGCAGACGGAGCTTCTCCTGCGGTTCCTCCTCCTCGGTGGCAGGGATCAGCTCGTTGGTCAGCAGTTTTTCCAGCGTCGCCGGCGTCAGGTGCCGCTTCAGCATACCACCGGTCGCAACCGAAATCGCGCCGGTCTCCTCGGAGACGATCACCACCACCGCGTCGGAGTTCTCGCTCATGCCGATGCCCGCGCGGTGACGGGTACCGAGGTCGGGGCTGATGTTCACGTTGTGCGTGAGCGGCAGGATGCAGCCCGCCGCCAGCAGGCGCCCGTCGCGAACGATCACCGCACCGTCGTGCAGCGCCGCCTTGACGAAGAAGATGTTTTTCAATAGCTGACTGGACACCTGCGCGTCCACCACAGTTCCGCTGCGCACCTGCTCGTCCAGGCGAACCTTGCGCTCGAACACCATCAGAACGCCGGTGCGGGATTCGGACATGTCGGCACAGGCGTCGACGGTCTGCGCGATAGCGGTCTCAATGACGCTTTTTTGCTGCACGCGGGCGAATGGATTGAAGCTCGCGAGCTTGCTGGAGCCGACCTGCTCCAGCAGGCGGCGCAGCTCCGGCTGGAACAGGATGATGAGGCCCAGCACGCCCCAGGTCAGAATATTGCGGAGGACGAAGTTGATGCTGTTGAGATGCAGCACATCACTCAATACCAACGCAACCAGAAAATATACCACGACCCTGCCGAGGTTCGCGGCGCGGGTGCGTCCCACCAGCCGCAGCGCACGATAGAGCAGCAGCGCCATCAGCGCGATATCCAGCCAGTCGCTGATCGCGATCGTACCGATATAGCGCAGCGCGCCTTCCAAGAACGTCGTCACAACTTCCATCCGGTCTCTCCCATTTCATAGTGCGCCTATTTTCACAAGTAGTCTTATTCTAATATAAGCGCGGAGAAAAAGCAACCGAAAGAGCTGTGAATTTTCCATGAAATCTTGTCTGTTCTTTGTGCAAGCGGTCACGGATGCAGCGCAGCACGCAAAGCACGCAGAAAGCCGTCGATCTCCGCTTCCGTCTCGAACGCCGAAACGCTGACGCGCACCGTCCCCGTCTCTGCCGTCCCGCCGCTGCGATGCGCCAGCGGCGCACAGTGCAGGCCCGCGCGGACGGCGACGCCGCGCTTTGCCAGTGCCTCCGCCACGTCCTCGGGCGATTCTCCGTCCACGGTAAAGGACAGTACGCCAAGCTGTCGCCGTTCCTCCGCCGCTGTGTATGGTGTGACGTCGCTCATGCGGGACAGTCCCTCCGCCGCGCGGCGGATCAACCGGCGCTCGTGGCGCAAAATGCGCTCCGGTGTCTTCTCCCGCACGAAGCGCAGGCCCGCCTCCAATCCCGCGATGCCGGGAACGTTGTGCGTGCCCGCCTCCAGTCGATCGGGCAGGAAGTCCGGCATATCCTGCGCGAGCGACGCGCTGCCCGTGCCGCCCTCCATCAGCGGATTCGCCGCCGCGCCGCACAGCAGCAGGCCGGTGCCCTGCGGGCCGTAGAGACCCTTGTGCCCCGGCATGGCAGCGAACGCCGCGCCCAATGCCGTCATGTCCAGCGGCAGCACGCCCGCGCTCTGCGATGCATCCACGATCAGCGGTATCCCAGCGCGGCGGCACAGCCCCGCGATCTCCTCGATGGGCAGGGCGTAGCCGAACACGTTGGACGCGTCGGTACAGATCACGGCGTCCGCGCCGCGGCGCAGTGCTTTCTGAAACGCACGCACGCAAGCGTCGTCGTCAAAGAGCGGCGCGGCGGCCACCGCCATCTCCGCGTGCAAGGCGTGGAGCGGACGCGTCACCGCGTTGTGCTCCCAAGGCGAGACAATGGCGCGTCCGCCGGACGGCACAAGGCTCTTGATGGCAATGTTCAATCCATGCGTCGCGCTGGTGGTGAACACCACCTGCTCCGGCGAGGAGACGCCGAAGGTCTCCGCTGCGAGGCTGCGGGTGCGGAACAGCAACTCCTCCGCCGCCCTCGCGCTCGCGTATCCGCCGCGCCCCGGCGAGCTCATGGTCTGCATCGCACGCAGCACTGCCGCGCGGACGCTTTGCGGCTTGCGGAACGTGGTCGCCGCGCTGTCGAGATAGATCATAGCGGCACCTCTTGCGTGCCGCTGCCCGTCACATGCAGCACCCGAACCGGGCGGATGCCCGCCGAACGCAGCCGCTCCGCGCAGCGGGGATACTGCCGTTCCGAAACCTGCAAAGTATAACCGCAGCCGCTCTTGGTCACACCGGTGCCGACCCTGCGGATTTTGGCGTTCACGCCGGTATGCTCCAACGCCTTCGCCATCTGCTGGACATGCGTAATGGATCGGGCGGTCAACAGATAATAGTCCATAGGATTCCCTCCTTACCGCATCTTATGAACGCGGCGCGGCGGGCGTGAAAAAAGAGGGCCGAAGCCCTCCTCAATTATGATTCCGCTTTCTCGATCAGCGCCACAGCGTGTGCTGCAATGCCCTTTCCCTCGCCGGTGAAGCCGAGCCCCTCCTCGGTGGTCGCCTTGACGCTGACGCAGTCGCGGCTGATGCCGAGTCCCTCGGCAATGCGGCGGCGCATCTCCTCAATGTAGGGCGCGAGCTTCGGCTTCTGCGCCAGCACCGTCGCGTCGATGTTCACAATGGCATAGCCAGCGTGTTTCAAGATACCGCCCACAGACTTGAGCAGCACCATGCTGGACACACCCGCGTAGGCAGGGTCATTGTCCGGGAAATGCTGCCCGATATCGCCCAGCGCTGCCGCGCCCAGCAGCGCGTCCATGATCGCGTGGAGCAGCACGTCGGCGTCCGAGTGTCCGTCCAGTCCCTTTTCATAGGGTACCGCCAATCCGCCGAGGATCAGCGGCCGATTCTCAACCAGCCGATGCACGTCATAGCCATGCCCGATTCTCAGATTCGTCATTTGTTTTTCCTCCCAACACGGAAAAAGAGAGGATCAGTCCTCTCTTTTCGTGAGAATTGCCTCCGCCAGCACAAGGTCCAGCGGGGTAGTGATCTTGATGTTCTCCTCCAGCCCAGGAACCAGGAAGATCTCCTTGCCCAAGCGTTCCACAGCGGAGCAATCGTCGGTCAGCGCCGCGCCCGCGTCCACCGCGGATTGGAGCGCCGCGCGCAGCAACTGCGCGTCGAACACCTGCGGCGTCTGCACCGCAAAAAGCAACGAACGGTCAGGCGTTTCGCGCACAATACCGTCCACCGCCACCTTGATCGTGTCCTTGACCGGGATCGCGGGAGCCGCGGCAAAATGCAGCCGCGCCGCTTCGATCACGCTGTCGATCAGTTCCGGCGTCACAAACGGCCTCGCGCCGTCCTGCACTGCCAGCAAATCCGCGTTTTCGTTCGCTTCGATCGCCGCGCGAAGCACGGATTCCTCCCGCGTCTTGCCGCCGGCAACGATCTTCACGGGTTTTTGTATCCCCCAGACCTTGCACAGCTCCGCGATCTTCACCAGATCCTCCTCGCGGGTGGCGATGACGATCTCGTTCACGCCCGCCGCGGCGTCCACAGCTTGCAGCGTGTGCGCCAGAACAGGCTTACCGCCCAGCGGCAGCAGGAGCTTGTTCTCCCCCGCCATGCGCTGCGATGAGCCCGCCGCAGCGATCAGCGCCGAGCAGTATGGGTGCGCGGGGCGATGGTTGGGAAAGAGTTTTTGCCAGAGCTTCATGGGCGCTCTCCTTTTATTCCTTGCTCAACATAACGCTGTTCACGCGCGCCTCCGCATCGGGATACGCAACGCTCTCTGCCAGCACGATCTCCGAAATCAGAATCTGCTTGGCACTGTGGAGCATCTTGCGTTCGCCGTTGGAGAGTCCACGCTCATTGTCGCGGTGCATGAGCGCCTTGATGACACCGGCAACCTCCAGCAGATCGCCGCTCTTGATGCGCTCCATGTTCTCGCGATAACGATGATTCCAGTTGGCGGTCATGTCCACGCTCAGGTGCGGGATCTTCTCGATTACAGCCTCAATGGCCTCCGCGGGGGAAATATCCCGGATGCCGATCATTGCGCTGTTCTCCACCGGGATTTTCAAGGTCAGTCCGGAAATGGGCATCTTGAACACATAGAAGGAAATCCGTTTTCCGCTGATCTTCTCTTCCACGATGCTGTCGATCACGCCGGCACCATGCATCGGATGCACGATCTTGTCACCGATCTGGTACATGCTGCTGCCCACCTCCCTTCTGACAGAATGCGCGATGCACTACGTCTGAAATCGGGAAAATGCCATACTTAGGCATACGCTCCCCTAAATAGTATAACGGATTTTCCCAGTTTTTGCAAGCCGTAATTTGCGGGCATTTGCACAAAAAAGGCGGATATCCTTTGTGATATCCGCCCTTCCACAGCAGCAAAAATTTTTACTTGTTGCTCTTGCGCCAGATGCCCATCTTCTCCGCCGAAGCGATCAGCTCCTCGCGGAAGTCGGGGTGCGCAATGGAAATGAGCGCCTCCGCCCGCTCCCAGGTCGACAGGCCCTTGAGGTTGACCATGCCGTACTCGGTAACGATGTATTGCGTGCAGGAGCGCGGATCGGTGGCGATGGAGCCGGGGGTCAGCGTGGGGACGATGCGGCTCTTGACCGTGCCGTCCTTGCCTTTGACGGTGGAGGACATGCAAATGAAGCTCTTGCCGCCGTTGGAGAGGTACGCACCCATGCAGAAATCCAGCTGTCCACCGGTGCCGGAAATGTGCTTGATGCCCGCAGACTCAGCGTTGACCTGGCCGTAGAGGTCGCAGTCGATGGCGTTGTTGATGGAGATGAAGTTGTCGATCTGCGCGATGACGCGCACGTCGTTGGTGTAATCCACCGGCGCCGCCATAACGTCGGGGTTGCGATCCATGTAGTCGTACATCTTTTGCGTGCCCGCGGCGAAAGCGTAGACCTGCCGACCTTTGTCGATCGCCTTGTTCTTGCCGGTGATCTTGCCCGCCAGCGCGAGATCCACAAAGCCGTCGACGTACATCTCAGTGTGCGCGGAGAGATCCTTCAAATCAGAGGTTGCAAGTACGGAGCCGATGGTGTTCGGCATACCGCCAATGCCCAACTGCAGGCACGCGCCGTTGGGGATCTCAGGCACAACGAGGTTGGCAACCGCCATATCCACCGGAGTCGGGTCGGCGGCGGGAGGCAGCGCACCCACGGGCGGATTCTCGCCCTCGACGACGTAATCCACGTCCTTGATATTGATCTCGGTACCGGTGAGGCCAAAGACCCAGGGCTGGTTTTTATTGACCTCGACAATGATTTTCTTCGCATTCGCGAGCATATCCGCGAGGTGGGACGCACCGAGCGCGAAGCTGAAGTTGCCGTGGTTATCCATGGGCGTGACCTGGATCATAGCGACGTCCACCTTGGCGTTTCCGTCACGGTAGAAGCGCGGCAGCTCACTGTAGCGCATGGGCGAAAAGAAGCCCTTGCCGGCACTGATGATCTTGCGGTCGACGCCGGTGCAGTGCCAGGAGTGCCAGATGAAGTGACCCTCACCGTTCTCCGCCTCGGCGACGGCGGGCATCCACAGCGTCACACCGCCGCGAAACTTGACGTCGTGCAGCTCGTTCACGCGCTTGGCAAGCGCCTTGTCCAGCGTATAGGGATGGTTGGTACACCAGCCGTAGTCCACCCAGTCGCCGGACTGGACGACCTTGACCGCCTCGTCGGCGGTGGTCAGCTTCTGCTGATAAAGGGCAGCATAGTCCATAACAATGATCCTCCTGTATGTCAAATTCAAATCAAGTCACGATTCGTGAAAAGTATAACACACAGCGCGGTGCCTGCAAAGAACTTTTTTCCCAAATGGGCAAAAAAGAGGACAGGCACATGCCTGCCCTCTTTCATGATTCGGAATTACTCCTCGTCCTCGGCCTCTTCTTCAGCAGCGGGGGTGAGGATCGCGCGGATGCTGAGGGAAATCTTCTGCTTTTCCTCGTCAACAGCAGTGATCTTTGCCTCGACGGTCTCGCCCTCGGAGAGCACGTCACCGGGCTTCTCAATGCGGCGATCCGCGATCTGGGAGATGTGGATCAGGCCGTCCACGCCGGGCACGACCTCGGCGAACGCGCCGAAAGTCATCAGCTTGACGATGCGCACCTTGGCCACGTCGCCGACCTTGTAGGTCTTCATGAACACATCCCAGGGATTCTGGGTGCGATCCTTGACGCCGAGGGAGATCTTGTGCTTCTCCGCGTCGAAGGAGATGACGTACACATCCAGATGGTCGCCGACTTTGACGACCTCAGAGGGGTGCTTGATGCGGCTCCAGCTCAGCTCGCTGATATGAACCATGCCGTCCACGCCGCCGATGTCGACGAACACGCCGTAGCTGGTCATGGACTTCACGACACCGTCATAGTGCTTGCCGACCTCGATGTTGTCCCAAACTTCCTTCTGCGCCGCCTGACGCGCCTCGCTGAGCACGCTGCGGATGGAGCCCACCACGCGGCGGCGGGCACGGTTGACCTCGGTGACGCGGAGCTGCACGCTCTGCTTGACCATGGTGCTGAGATCCGCATCGCGGGGCTGGCCGCTCTGGGACGCAGGAACAAAGACACGCACGCCCTTGACGGAAACCACGATACCGCCCTTGTTGACTTCGGACACAGTACCGGTGAGAACGGTCTTATCCTCGACGGCCTTCTCGATGTCCTCCCAGACCTTGACGGCGTCCAGACGCTTCTTGGAGAGTGTTGCATAACCTTCCACGTCGTTCACGCGGACAATGTAGGTCTCGATCTCATCGCCGACATGGACAATGTCCTCGACCTTGGCGTCGGGATCGGCGCTCAGCTCGGAGATGGGGATGTAGCCTGCCTGCTTGCAGCCGAGGTCGACCTGAATTTCGGTCGCACCGATGGCAGTGACGACGCCGGTGACCTTATCGCCGGTGTTGAGAGTCTTGAAGGACTTCTCCAGCATCTCCTCGAAGGACTCGCCCTCGGCCGCTTTGGTTTCGTTCTTGATTTCTTCCGTCATGGTTGCATAAACCTCCTTAATGATGCTCGCAGGCGTTGATGCGCCGGCGGTAAGTCCCGCAGTGATGCAACCAAAAAAGACGTCCGGCGAGAGCTCGTCCGCCGTCTCGATCTGAACGACGCGTGGACAAGCCTCTTTGCAAATCTCTGTCAAATGTCTCGTGTTAGCGCTTTTGCGGTCTCCGACTACCACCATCACGTCAACCTCGGCCGCAATTTTCGCCGCTTCAAGTTGACGCTTCTGCGTAGCTCCGCATATTGTATCACAAACTTTTACGTTTGTACACTCTTTTTTTAGAAAAAATAAACAATTCTCCCACACGGATCGGATGCAGGTGGTCTGCGCCACCGCAAGCACCGGCCGATGTGGATCAAAATCCCCGCTTTGCAGCAATTTTTCGACACTTTCAGGGGATTCGCAGACTGCCGCGCCGCGGCATCGGCTGGCGATCGCCATCACCTCCGGGTGGTTCGGCTCGCCGACAATGACGACCTGCGTGCCGTCGCGCTCCGCCTGCTCCACGAGCTGCTGCGTGCGGCGCACGTTGGGGCATGTGGCGTCCACGATTTCCGCGCCGCGCGATGCAAGCGCCTCCATGACCTCCCGACGCTCTCCGTGGGAGCGGATCAGCACCGCCTCCCCGGGCTTTCCCTCGTCGGGTGAATCAATCTGCCGCATACCGAGGGCGGCAAGCTCCGCGATGACGTTATCGTTGTGGATGATGCTGCCAAGCATCGCGCCGCCGCGCGCACGAGCGGTCTCCTCCGCCAGCTCCACGGCGCGCCGGACACCGTAACAAAAACCGGCCGACTGTGCCAGAATAACTTTCATTGCTTTTCAAACTCCCGTCCCAAATCGTAAGCGCGGCGCACGATCTCATCGGCATAGGCCTGGTACTCCTCCGCCGTGCCGTGGCGTGAGGCGGTCTTCGGCTCATAGGGCTTACCGAAAACGATGTGCGTCCTGCGGAACAGCTTGTTCGGTTTGCCGACGTACACCGGCAGCAGCGGTGCGCCGGTACGCATGGCGATCATCACCACGCCGCCCTTGGGCCGCACCTCGCCCTCGCGCTTCACGCGCGTTCCCTCAGGAAACACCATCAGATGCTCACCGTCGCGAATGGTCTTGATGGCGGTCTTGACCGCGCTTAAGTCGCTGTGTCCGCGATCCACGCCGAAAGCGCCCAGTTTGCCGAGAAACCCTCCCAGCAGCGGTGTGTCCATCAGTTCCTTTTTCGCCATGATGCGTACGCCCACGTCCCTGGGTAGCGCAACACGCATGAGGATCGGATCGACGGCGTGGGCATGATTGCCGCACAGCACCACCGGCTGATCCGCCGGCACATTCTCCGCGCCGCGCACATCAAAGGGGTAGATCAAGTGAAGCACCGGCGTGGCAAGGGTATAGACCACGCGCAAAAACCTTGTCGATTCCTTCATGCGTTCACGCTCTCCCGGATGGTTTTGAGGAGCAATGCCTTGCTCTGCTCAAAGTCCAGCTCAGAAGTATCCACCAGCGCCGCGTCCTCCGCCTGTCTGAGCGGAGCGATCGCACGGTGGGAATCGTTGTAGTCGCGCTGCTCGATCTCGGCGAGCACCTCATCGTAGGGCTTGGGCGTGCCGCGCTGCTCCAGCTCCAGGCAGCGACGCTTCGCGCGCACCGCCGACGACGCTGTGAGGAAAATCTTCACCTCCGCGTCCGGCAATACCACGGTGCCGATGTCGCGGCCGTCCATGATGACGCTCTGCTCGCGGGCAAATTTGCGCTGCGTCTCCAGCAGGTACGCGCGCACCGGCGGCAGCGCCGACACAGCGCTTGCGTACATGGAGATTTCCGGCAGGCGGATAGCGTCGGTCACGTCTTCACCGTTCAATGACATGCGCTGCAAACCGTCCGCACCGTGCTTGATGCCGATGTCCAGCTCCGGCAGCATGGCCATGACCGCCGCTTCGTCCTTGGGGTCGATGCCCCGACGCTGCGCGGCGACGCCGATAACGCGGTAGATCGCGCCGGTATCAACGTACATGATGTGCAGTTCCCGGGCAACCGCTTTCGCCAGCGTGCTTTTGCCCGCGCCGGACGGCCCGTCCACCGCCACAGCATAACGCTTTTGTTCCATTCTACTTCTCTCCTATTCTGACTCCAAAAAAGAGGCTACGCCTCTTTTTTGGAGTCATTTGCCGCGGCTTCGCCCGCGGCTTTTCCCGTTGCCCACGCGATTTGCAGATTGAATCCGCCGGTGTAAGCGTCCACGTCCAGCACCTCGCCCGCAAAGTACAGGTTCTCCACCAGCTTTGACGCCATGGTGTTCGGATTCACCTCACTCACCTTGACGCCGCCGGAGGTGACGATCGCCTCCTCCACGGGACGCGTGCCGGTGACGGCGATCTCAAAGTGCTTCAGGGTCTCCAGCAGCCGTCTGCGCTGTTCTTTCGTAATGACGTTCGCCTTGGTATTGGACGGAATCCCCGTGCGGCGCACGATCACGGGGATCATGCTGCGCGGTACCAGCCCGCCGAGAACATTGTCAAAATCCTGATTGCTGCGCTCGGAAAAATCGCGCAGCAGCCGCTCGTCCAGCTTTTTCTCGTCCAGCGCGGGCTTTAAGTCAATGCTGAGGCGATAACTGTCCCGGTCAAAGTCCCGTATATGCGCACTCGCCGAGAGCACCAGCGGTCCGCTGACGCCGAAATGGGTAAACAGCATCTCCCCCAGCTCCTGATAGACAACCTTGCCCTTTTGGTTCCGCGCTGTCAGCGTGACGTTCCGCAGGGACAGCCCTTGCATAGCGGCGCAGTCGGGATCGTCGCTTGTGAGCGGCACCAGCGAACCGCGCTGCGGCACAATGGTGTGTCCCGCCTGCTTTGCGAGGCGGTAGCCGTCGCCGGTGCTGCCGGTGGCAGGGTACGATACGCCGCCGGTGGCAACGATCACCGCCTCTGCTGCGTAGCGCTCGGTGAGGCTCTTCACGCCCACGGCGCGCCCATCCTTGAGAAGAAGCGCCTCCGCGCGGTCACGCACCATGCGCACGCCCAAGCGCTTCAGCTCCCGCTCCAGCGCGCCGCTGATGTCAAAGGAGCGGTCGCTGACCGGATAGACGCGCTTGCCGCGCTCCACCTTCAGCGGCACGCCCAGCGACTCAAAAAACGCCATGGTGTCGCGTCCCTCCCAGCGGGAAAACGCACTGTAGAGAAACCGCCCGTTGCGGGGCACATGGGCGATCAGCTCATCGCACGCGCTGTCGTTGGTCACGTTGCAGCGGCCCTTGCCCGTGATGTTCAGTTTTTTGCCCAGCCGTTCGTTTGGCTCGAGCAGCGTGACGGCCGCGCCTGCGCGCGCGGCGCTGATCGCAGCCATCATTCCGGCGGCGCCGCCGCCGATCACCAGTATGTCAGTCATCCTCAGCCTTCCCAAAAATCGAGAACTGTTCCCACACGCGCTCCAGCTCCGTGAAGCTGGCGGAAACGTCCGTTCCCTTCTTGCGCGCCGCAGCCAGAATGAGCGCGTTGAGCATGCTCATGGGCGCGGCGAGAGAATCCACAAACGAGATCATCTCATTGTGCACCAACAGCGCACACTCCGCCACCCGCGCGAGGGGGGACAACTCGCTGTCCGTCAGCCCCACGATGGTCGCGCCGCGATCACGGGCGAACTGGATGGTCTTGAGCGCCAGCTCCGAGTAGCGTGGGAAGCAGATGGCGAATACCACGTCCCCCGGCCCTACGCGGAAAATCTGGTCAAAGGTGCCGGCAGCGCCGCCGGATACCAACGTCACGTTGTCGTAGATCAGGCGAAAGTAGAAGTTGAGATACCCCGCGAGGAACGACGACGAGCGGAAGCCCACGATGTACAGCCGCCGCGCCTGGGACATCACGTCCACCAGCCGTTCAAACTCCGCGGCGTCGGTCTGGTCGATGGCCATGCGGATCTTCTCCATGTCCCGGTGCAGCACATTGGTCATCAGATCCGAGCCGGAAAGCACGCCGTCCGACGCTTGGATGCGCTGGATGGAGGTGAGCTTGCCGCGGATCATCTCCTGCAAGGCCCGCTGCATGCTGGGGTAGCCGTCGTAGCCAAGCTGCGTGGCAAAGCGCACAACTGTGGACTCGCTGACCTGCACGGTCTTGCCGAGGCGGCTCGCGGTCATAAACGCCGCCTTGTCGTAGTTTTCCAGAATGTAGTGCGCAATCAGCTTCTGCCCCTTGGAAAAGCTGATCATGTTCTTCTCGATGGTATGTAAAATGTTCTTCGCCATGCCGTCTTTCCTAGCTTTCGTTGAATTTCGCAACTTCCTGTGCCGTCAAATACCGCCATTTGCCCACCGGCAGATCACCCAACGTCAGCGTGTGCTCCGCCACGCGCTTAAGCCGCCTGACATGCAGCCCCACCGCCGCGCACATGCGGCGGATCTGGCGATTCTTGCCCTCGTGAATGGTGATGGACAGCTCCGCCGTCTCGCGACCAGTGCGCAGTGTCTCCACCTGCGCGGGATGAATGGATTCGCCGTCAATGGCGGTGAGCGAAGTGAGCTTTTCCGCCGCGCCGCGCACGTCACCCGCGACGCTGACACGGTAGATCTTGTTCACCTCATGCTTCGGGTGCAGGATACGCTGCATCCAAGCGCCGTCGTCAGTGAACAGCAACATGCCCTCGGAGTTGAGATCGAGCCGGCCCACGGGTACGACCCGCGCGCCGCAGTCCGCCACCAGCTCCGCCACCGTGGGCCGCCCGCGCTCATCCGCGAGCGTGCAGACGTAGCCCCGGGGCTTGTTGAGCATCAGATAGTGCCGCTGCTGCGGCCGCGGCAGCGACTTGCCATCCACGGCAATCGCGTCCCGCTCCGGATCGGCAGAGCACCCCAGTGACGCCGTGACTCCGTTCACCGTCACGCGTCCTGCCTCGATCCAGCTCTCCGCCGTACGGCGGGAGCAGAGGCCTGCGGAAGCGATCAGTTTTTGCAAACGCTGTTCCATGTCGCGCTCCTAGTGCCGCGCGCTGAAGATCGCGCGCAGCTGCTCTGATAAAGTGATTCTTTTGACCGGCTCCGCCGCCGGCACCGCAGACGCCGCCACCAGCGGCACGCTTCCAAGCTCCGCGCCGTCCAACAGCACGCGGAGCGTGCCCAGCGGCTGCATCGCGCTAACGGGCGCCGTCACTGTCTCCGGCGCATCCACGCACAGCGTCAGCGAATCGTCTGGCGCGATCGCGCAGGAAAACGTCTCCGCCGCGACCAGCGGTACAGCGCTCACCGCGCCGCCTTGCACCGTACACATTGAATAGGCTTTGCCGCGCTGTACGGCTCTCTCCGCCCGATACTGCGAAAAGCCGTAGTCATAGAGCGCCCTGTGGTCATCCCAGTCGCTGCTGTCATGCAGTGTGACGGCGACAAGGCGCAATCCGTCGCGCTCGGCACAGGTCACCAGCGTGCGCCCGGCGGTGCCGGTGTACCCGGTCTTCCCGCCGACGCAGCCCTCCACCGCGCCGAGCAGCTTATTGTGATTTTTCATGGTGCGCACGCCCGCCTTTACTGTCCGCGCCGAAACGATCTGCGCGAACGTCGGGTCGTCCATGGCGCACGCCATCAGCCGCGCCATATCAAGCGCGCAGGAATAGTGTCCCTTGGCGTCCAGCCCGCTGGGATTTGCAAACGCTGTGTGCGTCATCCCCAGCACCGCGGCAGTGTCGTTCATGCGCTGCACAAACGCCGCCGTACCGCCGTCGCCGCCGCAGTAGTCCGCGATGCACTCCGCCGCGTCGTTGCCAGAAGGCAGCATCAGCCCGTAGAGCAGCTCCTCCATCGTGAGCGTTTCGCCCTCCTCAAGGTACATGGACGAGCCTTCCTTGAGATGCTCGCGCTTGACCGTCACCACGTCGGTGAGTCGGCTCATGCGCAGGGCGGTCAGCGCGGTCATGATCTTCGTGGTGCTGGCGATGGGCAGCTCATCGGTCTCCTTCTGTGCGAGCAGCACGCGTCCACTGTCCGCGTCCAGCAGCACATAGGCGGACGCGGAAACCGCCGGCGCAGCGTCACAGGGGACGCAGAGCGCCAGCGTAACGCAGGCAAGGACCAGACATAACAATCTACGCGCGGTGCAGGGCATCAAACCACTCCTTTTTCACAAGTAGTGATAGTATGCCCCGCCTGACGCATCAATAGATGCCTTTTTCTTCCTTTTTCTTGGCGATATAGCCGTCCACGCGATCCATGACCTCCGGTACCATGTCCAGGATGCGATCCACCGGACCCATGGACGGCACCGCCACCGGCACCACGCGGGTCACACCGTCCTTGATGATGAGAAAGCTGACCGGATCAATCTTGACGCCCGCCGCGCCCGCGCCGCCGAACTTGTCCACGGTCTTGCCGTAGTCGCTGCCGCCGGTGCCGAAGCCGAAGCTGACGCGGGAAATGGGGATCACCGTCACGCCGTCCGGCGTGGTGATCGGCTCGCCGATGATGGAGTTGGTGTCCACCATCTCGCGGATCTTGGTCATGGTGGTCTCCATGAGTTCGCTCAAGGGCTTGTTTTCGTTTGCCATAGTCATTCTCCCTTCTTATGCGCTCTTTTGTTCGGTGTCGTTGGTATTCTTCTCCGGCGCAGCCCGATGTGCGGGCGCGTCGTGCTTGTGCGCTTTCTTGAACCGCAGGAACCATTTTCCCAGCGGAAGAATCAACGTAAAGGCAATCGCAAACAGATCGCCCAGCCGCAGTGATACGCCAAGCGTACCCACCGCCATCGGAAGCTCCCGTTCGTAGTCTATGCGCAGGTGGATACCCGGATCGGGCACGTCGAAGGTCTCCTCTACCTTCGGCATCAGCGCGAACACAGCCGCGTTCAGCGCGCCAAACAGCACCGCCGTATCCGCAGGATCGTAAGTGCCGACGGTGACGGTCACGTCGAGCGGGTCGATGCGTGTTCTGCGGCACGCCCGGCGCGCTGTCGCGCGCAGCGCGGCAAGCGCCGTCTCCAGCAGGTCAAGGATGTCGTCCAGCGTAGGTTTCGGGATAGAGAGTGCCTTCTTTGGCTTTTTCTCCTTTGGTTCTTCCTCCGTGGCCTTCTCTTCCTTGGGAGGCTTCTCCTTCTTTGGCTTTTTTTCTTTTCCCGGGAAAACCGTCAGCTTCAGCACGCCCAGGCGCAGCCGCACGCGCAGTTCTTCCCCAAAGGAGACGACCGCGCCGAGGCGCAGAAAGCCCAGCAGCAGAAAAATCAGCAGAATGATGCCGATGATCTTCAGCGCCGTCATGGCAGCCGCCTCCTCTCAACGTGGTATCTTATCCATTCAGGTCGTCCAGCGTGGTCTGATCCGCGTCCTCCGGTTCCTCCGGCAGTTCCTCGGTCTCGGATGCGCCTGCGGGCTCGCTCTCGGCCAGCTCTCCCGAAAGGTCGGGCGCGCCTCCGACGCCGATACGCAGCTGACCGTCCGCCTCGATGCCCGGCATCTCCGGCAGCTCCTCCAGCGAGCCAAGATGGAACACGCGCAGGAACTCCTTGGTCGTGCGATACAGGTGGGGCCGTCCCGGCACCTGCAGACGCCCGCACTCCTCGATGAGCTTGCGCTCAAGCAGCAGGCTCATGGTGTAGGAGCTGTCCACGCCGCGCACCTGATCGACGTAGGCGCGAGTGGTGGGCTGGTAGTAGGCGATGATCGTCAGCACCTCCAGCGCGGGCTGAGACAGCTTCGCGCTCTTGCGAATCTCAAACGCCTTGCGGATCACATCCGCATAGTCCGGCGCGGAGCAGAGCTGCCAGCTCTGATCCATTCGCGTCAGGCGCACGCCGCGGCGGTTGTAGGCATAGTGGTCACCCAGTTTTTGCAGCAGCGTCTCTGCCGTGTCTTTATCCAAATCCAGCGCGAGGCAGATGCGGTCGATGTGCACCGGTTCGCCGGAGGCGAAGAGGATCGCCTCCATCGCCGCCTCAAGCTCTCGTAAATCCATAGAAGCCAACTTGATTTCTCCTTACAGCGCCAGCGTCTCCGGCGCGTCCTTATCATAGTCCACCGTGCAGTCAGTGTCCGAGCCCGCGAGCCGGATCACCTTCGCCTTGCACAGCTCCAGCACGGCGATGAACGTTGCCACCACCTCACTGCGCGTGCGGCTGCCACGAAACAGCAGCAAAAACCGCGTGATGCCGAAGCCCTTGAGCCGGTCGATGATCTCGTGCGCCTTGTCCGCCACCGAGTACGGCTCTCGCTTGACAATCTCATTGAACGCGCCGCGATCCGGCGGCGCCATGCGTTCGGAGCGATCCACCACGGCGTTCATCGCACCCAGCAGATCCTCCGGCGCGTGATCGTACTCGTACACCGCCCCAGGCTCCGCCGTGGTCTCCGGCGGACGGGTCATGGTGTTGCGCCCGAACTCGCTCAGCGCTGCCATGGTCTCCGTCAGCATCTTGACGCGCAGATAGGTGTCCTTCTGCTGGCGCTCCTGCAAGGCGCTGATGAGCTCGTCCATCTCGTTTTTCGCTTCCTCATCCTCTACGGACACCAGCATGCGGGACTTGATAAACATCAGGTGCGAGGCCATGATGATGAACTCGCTCGCCACATCCAGATCCAGTTTCTTGCGCTGCTCGATGTAGGCAAGATACTGGTCGAGGATCAGCGAGATCGAGATGTTCTGAATTTCAATTTTGTTCTTGGAGAGCAGAAACAGGATCAGATCGAGCGGACCTTCAAAGTCCTGCAGCTGTTCCTCATTGCGCTCCTGCACCACGCTCTCCAGCTTGAAAATGGGATTGTCCATGAATCGTCCTCAGGTAAAGATCAGATTGACCAACGCGTTGTAAACGCCGCTGACCGCGCGGCCCAGAAAACCATCCAGCGCGCCGAAGAAGATCAGCGCATAGAGAAGCATCACGCCGTAACGCTCATAATACATGAGCTTTTCGTACGCCGCGTCCGGCAGCACAGCAAAAAGCACCTTGGAGCCGTCCAGCGGCGAGATGGGAAGCAGATTAAAGACGCCGAGGCCCACGTTCATCTGCGCCAGCAGCAGCAAAAAGCCGTAAAACCAGCCCCACGCCGCCGTGTCCGCCGGGCCGTAGAGCACCGCCTTCGCCCCCAGCAGCGCAAGGAACGCAAAGACCAGGTTCGATACCGGCCCTGCCAACGCGGTGAGCGCCATACCCTGCTTGGGGTGCTTGAAATAACGCATATCCACCGGCACGGGCTTTGCCCAGCCGAAGCCAAGCGTCAGCATTGCCGCAAGCCCCAGCCAGTCAATGTGGTGCAGCAGGTTGAGGCTCAAGCGGTGCATAGACTTCGCCGTGGGGTCGCCCAGCGCGTAGGCGGTCAGACCGTGACAGGTTTCGTGCACCGTCAGGCACAGCAGCACCGCCATGAGTCGCAGCGCCGCGCGAAGCATCGCCGTGGTGTCCAGCGCGTTCCAAAAATTCACAAAAGCGTCCAACGCAGTTTCTCCCGTGCCGCCGCGCAAGCTGTCGCACGGCATACTTTAACTAAGTTAGTATATCATCCCCGGATTTCTTTTACAAGTCAATTCTGCAATTTTTCTTGCATATGACTTGCAAAAAAAAGCCGCGGCGACTGCCGCGGCCTTTTTTTGATGGGATTTGTTTACTTCTTGAGGCCGGCGAGCGTCGCGATCTCGTCCGCAACGTTCTCCTGCTTCTTCTCGATGCCCTCGCCCTTTTCAAAGCGAACAGCGTCAACGAAAGTGACCTTGCCGCCAAGCGCCTTGGCAGCTTTCTCGGCATACTGCTCGACGCTGACGTCGCCGTCCTTGACAAACGCCTGCTGGAGCAGGCAGTTCTCGGAATAGAACTTATTCAGCTTGCCCTTGACGATGTTCTCCTTGACCTGCTGGGGCTTGGCAGCCATCTTCGGGTCGTTGTCCATCTGGGCGAGCATGATCTTCTTCTCTTCCTCGATGACCGCGTCCGTGACCTGGCTCTTGTCCCAGAAGCGGGGATTCAGCGCCGCGATCTGCATGGCCATGTCCTTGCCGATCTCGGTGGCGTCGATGCCACCCTCAACCTTGAGGTTGACGATGACGCCGATCTTGCCGCCGGCATGGATATAAGGCACGGAGGTGTTCTCCGCAAAGCGCGCAAAGCGGCGAACCTTGATGTTCTCGCCGATGACGAGCACCATCTCGTTCTGCTGCTCGAGCACGGTGCGCTCGCCGCCGTTGAACTGGCAGGCAAACAGTGCGTCGAGGTCGGCGGGATTCTCCTTCGCGACGGTCGCCGCGACGCCCTTGACAAAGTCCTGGAACTTCTCGTTCTTCCCAACGAAGTCGGTCTCGGCGTTGACCTCGACCGCGACGCCGATACCGTCGATAACGCCGGCGTAAGCCATGCCCTCGGCAGCGATGCGGCCGGCCTTCTTGGCGGAAGCCGCCATGCCCTTCTCACGCAGCCACTCAACGGCCTTATCCATGTCGCCATTGGATTCGGTGAGCGCCTTCTTGCAGTCCATCATGCCAACGCCGGTCATCTCGCGCAGCGTCTTGACATCCTGAGCGGTAAATGCCATTTTCTTGTCCTCCAAATTTTATTTATCAGAATCGTGAAAACGGAGCGAGGCTTTGCCCCGCCCCGTCAAAGTGCAATTAGGCTTCCGCCTCGGCTTCGCCCTCGGCCTTCTCAGCCACGGCGTCCTCCATGACCTCGCCCTGCTTGCCTTCGATCATGGCGTTGGCCATGACGCCGGCGATGAGCTTGATGGCGCGGATGGCGTCATCGTTGCCGGGGATCGGGTAGTCGATCTCGTCGGGGTCGCAGTTGGTGTCCGCGATGGCGACGACGGGAATACCCAGCTTGTGAGCCTCAGCGATGGCGTTGCGCTCCTTGCGTGTGTCGACGATGAACAGTGCGCCGGGGAGACGATTCATCTCCTTGACGCCGCCGAGGTACTTCTCGAGCTTCTCGATCTCGCCCATATGCTTCATGACTTCCTTCTTGGGCAGCATATCGAAGGTGCCGTCCTCCTGCATGCGCTTGAGCTGGTTGAGACGGTCCACGCGGGTACGCATGGTCTTGAAGTTGGTCATCATGCCGCCGAGCCAGCGGGCGTTGACATAGTACATGTTGCAGCGCAGCGCCTCGTCCTTGATGGCCTCCTGCGCCTGCTTCTTGGTACCGACGAACAGCAGGGTCTTGCCCTCCTCGGACAGGCCGCGCACGAAAGCATATGCCTCCTCAAGCTTCTTGACGGTCTTCTGCAGGTCGATGATATAAATGCCGTTGCGCTCCGTATAGATATAGGGAGCCATCTTGGGGTTCCAGCGACGGGTCTGATGACCGAAGTGGACGCCTGCTTCGAGCAGGGCTTTCATGGATACGACGTTTGCCATTGTTTGTTTCTCCTTTTGTTTTTGTTTTACCCTCCGGAAACTTCGCACTCTCCCCCGACCCTTGCGGGCAACCGGCGAAAAGTCCGTCTCCGTGCGGAATGCCCTGATAGATTATCACATCATTTCAGGGATTGCAAGCATATTTTTGACGATTTACCATCTTTTTTTGCCGCGTCTTGGCGGCGGCGCCCCATCACCGCGGTGCGGAAACGTATGCTCGATGAGGATCACGTCGTCCCCGATGCGTTTGATGCATCGCCACGGTATGTAGTATTCCTCGCCCCGTCCCAGCAGGCCGAAGAGCTTGAGCGGCCCCGGCACGATGATCGCCGTAATCTCCCCCTCCGGGATACGCAAATCGAGGTCGCCGACGTATCCGAGCCGGCAGCCGTCGCTGATATTGATGACCTCCTTGCAGCGGAGGTCGGTGAAGCGCTGATCCATAATAATCACCCGCTCCATCCTATGCGTACAGCAGGACGTCCGATGATATTTTCCGAGTTGGGCATGAATTGTGCATATCCACGCAGAGGGGAGGAGCACATCGTCCCTGTTTTCCGAAAAAATCCATCGAAAGCCATCGAAAAGATAAAAATATATCCGTCTCGTCGTCGTATGTTTCTCTGCCACAAGGAAAAAATAGAAACATCAACGACGCAGGAGGCGGTTTCATTTTAGGTAAGGTTGAATTGTGCGGCGTCAACACGTCGAAGCTCCCGACGCTCTCCGCTGCGGAGATGGATGCGCTGTTCCTGCGCGCGAAGGATGGCGACGAGCAGGCGCGGGAACGTCTGGTGGAGGGCAATCTGCGGCTGGTGCTGTCCGTCATCCAGCGCTTTGCCGGGCGCGGCGAAAACGCCGACGATCTCTTTCAAGTCGGCTGCGTAGGGCTGATCAAAGCCATAGATCACTTCGACGTCAGCCAGGGGGTGCGGTTCTCCACTTACGGGGTGCCTATGATTGTGGGCGAACTGCGCAGATACCTGCGGGACAACAGCTCCATTCGCGTGTCCCGAAGCGTACGGGACACAGCGTACCGTGTCTTGCAGGCGCGGGAAAAGCTTCAGCGCGAGAGCCAGCGAGAGCCAACGGTGGAGCAGATTGCCAAGGAGCTTGACATTCCCCGCGAGGAGGTCATCATGGCAATGGATGCGGTAGTAGACCCCGTGTCCCTCTCCGAGCCTGTGTACTCCGACGGCGGCGACGCCGTCACGGTCATGGATCAGGTGCGCGACACGAAAAACACCGACGAGGACTGGCTGGAGCGCATCGCGCTCAAGGACGCCATGGCGCGGCTCACGCCCCGCGAGCGGCGGATCCTGGCGCTGCGCTTTTCCGAGGGTAAGACCCAGATGGAGGTATCCAGCGAGATCGGCATCTCGCAGGCTCAGGTGTCACGACTGGAAAAGAACGCCATCAAAGCCATCAAAAAACAGATCTGAGCAAAAAACGGCGGACAGGGAATCCTGTCCGCCATGATTTTGCCGTCGCTGATGGCTTCGTAAGTCTAAGCGGATGTTCTGATGCAGATATCCGCTGTCCGCAGCTTTCCGGCACAAGCGTCCCGCGTGTCAGGATAGGGTCGCCGCCATCACGCGATGGACAGCTTCCCGATCTTAGCAGATGTATCGGTCCCGAGCACTGCCTGCTTGTAATAGGCGCCGTACTTTGAAAAGGACTCGGAAACGATATGATGCTCCGACAGCAGACGCGCCAACCACAGCGGTGCCGCGCCGGGAATCTTGATCTCCATCAGGATGCGGTCGTCTCCCAGAATGGGTTCGCCATAGTCCCCTGCCCGCAAATCTACGTTGTAATCGCGCCAGCGCAGGTTTCGATCAAAGGTGATGCGCAGCTCGTCGTTGTCGATGCCCGCGTAAGCCTCGCGGTCGTAGGCAATGTAGACGGCGGGTGTGGGATGATAAAACTGCATGAACCATTCGATCTCGTGACTGATCTGACTCCGCACAGGAGCTATACCGCCCCGAAGCCACACATCCGCCTCCTTGGCCGTCATGGTCACACGGCGCTTATAAACCACACCGTCGAACTTCTTCTTGATCTCGACGAACACAAGACCGTCGTCCCCCGGCACACCGTAGCTTCGCACACGGAGTTTTTCCTTGTAAACCGGTTTTTCCAGCGAAGTGCGAATCAGTTCATAGTCCGCAGTGTCAAAATAGACATTGCCGATGGTATAACGCGGATGCTCGTCGGGACGCATGTGAAACGCCATCCCGAGGATCATCGCCCGGTATTGCTCCGGCGTGAGCATATATTTCTTCTCGTATCGTTTAAAACAGCTTTGAATGCCGCTCATCATACAGCCTCCTTTGGGGCGGCGACTATCCGCGCCGCCCTCTGTTATCTTCTTCGGAGGCCGTATATGTTTTTTTGGGGTCGCAGATCAAAAAAGTAGCCGAATGGTATGAACGGAATCGTCAAAACGGACAACAGGCAAATGTCCCCTACTTATCCCGCTCCTCCATGATGGTTATCAGTTCCTGCCGCATGGCGTCCAGCGGAGCACACTCGCCGTCCGTCCACAGCTGGATTTGACGCAACCCCTGATAGAGAGACATGTCGAGGCCGTTGATGGTCTTGCAGCCGACCTCCTTCGCCTCACGCAGAAAGCGCGTCTCAGGCGGATTGTAAGTGGCATCAAAGCAGATGTGCTCGGGCTTGAGAAACCTTTTGTCCACGCAGGTGGAGTCCTCCTTGCCGCTCATACCGGCGCCGGTGAGATTCAGCACGATGTCGCTCTCCGCAAGGGCCTTGGCGACAGCCGCCTCATCAGCGGCGCGCACAGGAATGCAAACACCGGGATAATACTCCTCCAGTTCCTTGCACAGCTCCTCACAGGCGGCGGAGCGGGAACAGATATAGATGCGCTTTGCGCCTTCATCCGCCAACTCAACGCAAACGCTGCGGCCGGTGCCGCCCGCGCCGAAGGAGAACATGGTCTTGCCCTTGATGCGGCAGCCCTCCTCCTTCAGGGAGCGCAGTGCGCCGTAACCGTCGGTGTTATAGCCAACCAGGAGGCCGGCTGCCGTTTTGACGACCGTGTTGCTCGAGCCAATTTTTCTGCACAGAGGATCGAAGTCATCAAGATATTTCATGACCTCAACCTTGCAGGGTTTGGTGACCGCGCAGCCCTTGAAGCCCGGCATATACCGGATGCCGTTCATAATCTCACCCAGATGCTCGTTGTCCGCTTCCGTGTATAAATAGACCATGTTGCAATGCGAGGCCTCGTAGCCCGCATTCTGCATCCGCGCCGCGAAGGACTGGCCCAGCGGCTTGCCGATCAGCGTGACAAATCTTGTATTAACGTCAATTTTCACAGGCTGCTCTCCTTGCTCAAGGGTTTTCTGTTTGATTTTACTTGACGAAATCGCGGTACAGGAAGGTCACGATCTCTGCGCGGGTGCAGGTGTCGTTCGGCACGAACGTGTTCGCGGCATTCTTGCCGTTGGTGATGCCGTTTTTCACGGCCCAGCCGACGCTGCCCGCATACCAGGCGCTGCTGCTCACGTCCACAAACATGCTGCTGTCCGCTGCCGCGGCCTTCTCAAAGCGCGCGAGGAAAGCCACGATCTCCGCGCGGGTGCAGGTATCGTTCGGCACGAACGTGTCGTTTGCGTTCTTGCCGTTGGTAATCCCGTTGGCAACCGCCCAGGCGACAGCCTTCTCATAGAAGCTGCCCGCGGCCACATCCTTGAACCGCGTCGTGACTGTCACATTGGGTTCACCGGCCGCACGATACAGGAACGTGACCGCCTCGGCACGGGTACAGGTATCATTGGGCTTGAATGTGTTTGCAGCGCCCTTGCCATTGGTGATGCCCTTGCCGACTGCCCATTCGACCGCCTTCTCATAGAAGCTGCCCACGGCCACGTCAACAAACTGTGCGGCAGCCTTGGCAAAGGTCGCGCTCACCGTGACAGGAAGCTTGGCGTCCTTGGGAATCGTGAAGCTGTAGGTGCCGTCGGCGTTTTTGGCGACCTCAATGGTCTTACCGTTGGCGTCCTTGGCGGTCACAGCGCCCACCGCATAACCCGCATTCGGAGTCGCTGTCACGGTGACCTTGTCGCCCGCCTTGGCATTGGCGTTGGAGACGGTCAGCTTGCCGTTGGTGATGCCGCTCGCGACACTCACGCCGGCGACGGCAGCCGCGCCACCGCCGCCCACAGAGCCACCGCCCGTAGAACCGGTGCCGGTAACCGTGACGACGCGCGTATCCGCGTAATCAACGTCATCTTTTGTGTACGTTGCCGTGATGGTCGCGGTGCCCTCGCTCACGCCGGTCACCTTGCCAGTGCTGTTCACTGTGGCCACGCCTTCGTTGCTGCTGCTCCACACAGTCTTGCCGCCAACGGCAGGATGCTCGCCCGCATCCGTCACGCTCAGCGAAAGCTGGATGCTTTCACCAACCTTAACGCTGTTTGCGCCGCTGATCGTTACGATGTAGAGGCTCGTGAACACAAACTTGCCTTGGTTCACATCGGCATCACCGGAGGTCATGCTCACGGAAACACCGGGGATCAGTCGGGCTTTGATGTCCGTCTGGTCAACCGTATAGTCCGCGTTTTCGTCAGCCGCTACCATCACGGTAATCCGCTTGTCGACCGTCGTCTGATCGCCAGACGTAGGCTTCTTGAACATCCGGATCGTCACGGTATTGCCCGCAGATGTCGCGTCAACCGCCGCGTCCACAGCATCCTTGAAGGTCGTGTAGTAACGGGTCTCGCCGCCGATCACCGTCGAGGCGACAGAGCTGGACTGAAGCGAAAGCTCAAACTCCGAGAAGCCGTACGGGTTGTTGAACTCGACGTAGTATGCGTTGTTCTCGCCCTTGATCTCAGGACGGTACTCATACCAAGTGCCATTATGATTGTGTTTGACGTAGATCGTCTGACCGACCGGGTTTTCGGCCAGCTTCTTCGCCATGCTGTTCGGGATGCCGATGGTCAGCAGGATGTTCTTGAGGCCCTCGATCTTCTTTGCGCCGCCCATCGGTACGCTGTTTTGCTCGGTCAGCGCTGTATTTTGGTCAACGCTCCCAACCGTCGCAACTTTCTGCACCTTCGGCTCAATGGAAACCCGGAAGCTGTCGCTCGCCGCCTCGTCATACTCCGTGACAGCGACATCCATGAAGACCTTATTGACCACGCTGATCGTGGGGCTTGCGTTGTCGCCGGCCGTAACGGTCGTATTTTCGCCGTCGGTCGCTACGGTGATCAGGCCGGCCTGCGCCAGCGCGGCAACCGCCTTATCCTTTTCCTGAGCCGCGGCAGCGTTGCTGATATCATCGCTCGAGCCAATCGCCTTCGTCAGAGCCTCAGTCGGAATCTCAACCGCCTTCGCGGCATTCTCCAGTTCAGTTTTGGTCGTATCCGTAACGGTGATTTCGAGCGCAACTTCGGTCTCACCCGCGGCTTCGCCGCCTCTGGCGGTCAGGTTGGTCAGATCCTCGTTCGTGATATTCGCAACAAACGTCGCACTCAGCTCAACGTCAGCATCAGGCATGGAAAAGCTGTATACAACCGCGCCCGATTCCATCTTCGTATCAACGGACGGCTTGATCGTCTGCTCGCCATCCTTGACGTTTACCGCGACAGAGCCGATCGTATAGCCGTCGCTCGGTGTTGCGGTAAAGTATACGGCAGCGCTCTCGACCGCCTTGGCGGAAAAACCAGTGATCGAACCGTGGTTTTGTTCCGTCGCTTCGCTCACAAGAGTCGTGGTCACATTGTGCGCGGTACCGGCTTCCGCCCGGATGGTAACAGCATTGGCAGGCATTTTAAAACTGTACTTGCCGGTGCTGTCCGGCGTCAAAGTCATCCGGGAAGCTCCCTGTTCATCGCCAGTCCGAATCAGCCAGACCGACTTCAGCACGGTGTTCTGCGCCGGAGTCGCGGTAAACTCGACCGTTTCCCCGTACTCCGCCGACTGCTTGCTGCCGTCGATGGCGATCGTCGCTATCGCGCCGCTGCCGTCGGTAATTCCATAGGAGAGTTTCGCGAATGTTGCCGAAACGCTCACGTCATTCGCGGGCATTCCGAAGGAATACACGCTGTCCTTCGGCTCAAGGACGATCGGCTCGCCGCCCGCCGGAGTGTAACTCACCGTGCCAACGGTATAGCCCGCGTTGGGCTTGACCGTCAGCGTGACTGTGTCATGATGCTTCGCTGCGTGCCGGTCCGCCGTAACGCAGCCGTTCGTGATACCGCTTGCGACACTCACGTCATAGCCCGCCTTGACAACAAAGGTGACCGCCGGGCTTGTCGCCGCCTCATAGTTATCCGTAGCCGCCAGCGCGAAGGTCACGCTGGTCTGGCCGATTGTCTCACCCGCAGTGACTGCGTAAGCAAAGCTGTACGCTCCACCGTCGAGCGTCTGGCGCGCGCCCTGCGCGCCGACCACTGCCATGGCTGTGTTCCCCGAGGTCGCCGTCAGCGCCGCGGCAGCAGAACTGTCAAGGTCCGCACTGACCGTGACGGTCACGGTCTCCTGTTCGCCCGCGCCATAGAGCGTAATCGTCTCGGACTTATTCGCCGAAATCGAGCGTGCGGCCTTGCTGATCGCCGCAACGGTCTCTGTCTGCTGACCCTCCGCCGCGAGCGTGTAGTTGCCCGCAGCCGCCCCTGCGAGCGTGAGATTGCTGATTGTGACCTTTTTGTTCGCGCCCGCGTTCGCGTCCGCAAACGCGCCGGTGGCGCTGACAGTCACCTTGTCCTGTCCGACCACGCCCGCGATGGCTGCACTGGTATAGACCAGCGTCGCGGCGGCAGTGCCGTCGTAGGTTTTGTTCTCAGCGGTGATGCCGCTGACCGTGACGGGTTTCGGGTTGATCTTAGCCTGTGCGGTCTTCTGGCTCTCCTTCGCATCCAGCGTATAGTTCTTCGCAGCCGTTCCAGACAGCGTCAGGCCGGTGATGGTAACCGTCTTGGCGGCCACCTTTCCATCGCTGTACGCAACATTCGCGTCCGTGAACGCGCCGGCGGCGCCGGTGATCTGCAGATTCGCCTTGTCACTCTCAATGACGCCGTCGTAACCCGGATTGGTCACGTTCAGTACCGCAGCGGTTGTACCGTCATAGGTCTTGTCTACCGCGGTGATGCCGGAGGCAATCCGAATGCCCTTCTGCGCGATTTCAAAGTCCGCGGTCTTGGTTCCCGTATAGTTGCCAGCGCCGGTGATGGTCACGGTATAGGTGCCGGCGTCCGTCGGCTCGGCGGCAGAATAGGACACGGTATAATCGGTGTCTTTGATAAGCGTCTTGTCGGCGTTTTGCACCTTGATCGCGCTGTCCGTCACCACCGGTGCGGGCTTGTATGCCGTCTTGTCATAGGTGTGGGCGGCAATCGTCGCAATCGTCACACCGCTGATGGCCTTTGGCACGATCCTGAACGTCTTGGTACTCGTCTCGCTGCCCACGTTGGCAAGATCGTAGTTTCCGCTCGTCGCGGTGATCGTCACGGAGCCGGTCTTCGTACCCGTGCTGACGTTGACGTTATCGACCTGATCGCCATTTGCGGTAGAGACGATCGTGTAGTCCGTTCCCTTCGCCAGCGTGCTCACCGCACCGTTGATGGTCGCCGTCACAGTAACCTCGGGGAGAATCGTCGCACCGGTGTAGGTCTGATCGGCGATGTCCGCGATCACGGGTACGATGGTCGCCTTGCTGATTGTCGCAGTGGTCTCGGTCTGCTGGCCCTCCGCCGCGAGTGTATAGTTGCCCGCGGCAGGGCCGTTGAGCGCGATGTTGCTGATGGTAACCTTCTTGGCGGTCACCTTGCCATCGCTGTACGCAACATTCGCGTCCGCGAACGCGCCGGCGGCGCTGACGGTCACCTGATCCTGCCCGACCACGCCCGCGATCGTTGCGTTGGTATAGACCAGCGTGGCAGCAGTCGTGCCGTCCCAGGTCTTATCCTCGGCAGTAATGCCGCTGACGGTGACCTCCTTTGCGGCAATGGCTGCCGCAGCTTCGGTCTGCTGGCCGCTCTGAGCAAGCGTGTAGTTGCCTGCGTCGGCACCGTCGAGCGCGAGATTGCTGATCGTGACCTGCTTGCTTGCGCCCGCGTTCGCGTCCGCAAACGCGCCGGCGGCGCTGACGGTCACCTTGTCCTGACCGACCACGCCCGCGATGGCTGCGTTGGTATAGACCAGCGTCGCGGCGGCAGTGCCGTCGTAGGTTTTATTCTCAGCGGTGATGCCGCTGACCGTGACGGGTTTCTTGCTGATCGTCCACTCCACAGGCGCCGCCGCGGTCTCGCTCAGCGCATAGTTGCTCAGTGCCGCAGTCGCGCCCGCTTCGCCCGCAGCAAGCACCGGTGTGATGGTATAAGTGCCGGCATTCTTCGGCGCACCGTCAAGACTGTCCTTGCCCGCCTGATAGGAAAGCTGAACCGTCAGTCCGCTTTCCTTCCCGGCATAGCCACTGAGCGTCGGCGTCGGTGCGATCGCCTGCCCGTTGTAGGTCGAGCCGAGCTCGCCCCATGTCAGCGTGAGCTCCTTCGGCGCGATGCTGACACCCGTAACCGTCGCAACATCAAACGTGCCGAAGGCCGCGTCATCGCCCGACGCAACAAACTGAACCGTGAAGCCATTGCTCTTGCCCGCGGCCGGCATCGTGTCCGCTTCCTTGATGACGAACTGACCGCTGAGCTGTCTGGGCGTGCCCGTATTGATCCACGCGCTGAGATCACTCTGCAGCGTCGCGATATCCGACCACGCGTTGCCGTAGACCTGCTTGGCCGCGTTGAGTGTCGCGACGTTCGCCGTGCTCACTTCCTGCCCGGCGGCATAATCATTGCCAAGCTTAAACTCGACTGTCTTCGCCGTGACCGCCACCGTACCGGTGACAGGCGTTGCCGCGTAGTTTGCGGCGTCCGGCGCGAACTGCCAGTCGAAGGAAATCTCCTCATTCGCCGCCACTGCCGCCAGTGCCTTGCCAAAGTCGTTCGCCGCGGCATCCCATACCACATACTCGCTGTTCGCGCCGTGCGGCCTGTACTTGAAGGTGCCCGCGACATCGTCGTTGGTCACCGTGTCCTTGAGTGTCGCCGGTGCGGAGAAACTCGTTGCGCCCTGAACCACCGTCGCAGTCGAGAAGGCGTTTTCGGCAACCGCAAGGGCCTTCGCGGCAATCGTCACGGAACCGATCGCGGTAGCCGCCATGTCTGCATAGTGCGCGTCGTCGCTCACGCTTGCAAAGACATAGTATGTACCGGCATCAACCGCATTTGTGAGATCCTCCTTGCTGTTCTCCGCCGCGCGCACTGAGACGGTGTGGCTGATCGTAACCCCGTCGCTCGCGGGGGTCAGAAGCGCCTTGATCGCATTGAGCTGGTTCGTCTTATTGTAGGTCAGAGACGAATCGTTGAGCTTGAAGGTCTTGGCATCTACGCTCTTGCCCGCAACGCTCACCGCCACGTCGGCTGTCTTTGTGACATTGCCCTCGGTGTAGCTGAGCGTCACCTTGGTATCGCCTTTTTGCAGCTTGTCCGCGTAATCGCCGGCCGTGCGGGCATAAACAACCTCATATCCGTTATCCTGATCGTTTTTCTGCGCGATCTCCCGCTCCGTTCCGTCGAAATAGGCAGCCGTCACGGTCAGTCCGGCCGGGGCAAACGCTTCGCCGTCGACGTAGTCCGTTTTCGTGAGCGTTCCGCCGGTCGCAATCGAGTTCAGCACCGCAGCGGCAGTCGCGGCAAACGTCTTGGTCGCGATGTAGCTGCCCTCGTCAGCGCCGGTTCCTTTCTGGAAGGTCAAGTCCGTGCCGCCCGCCAAGCCGGTCAGCGTAAAGGTCGGCTCATCCGCAAATGCCACACCCGCCTTCGGCGTCAGTGTGATCTTCGCGGTGTACGCGGTCGATCCCTTGAAGACTTCCGTGCCGCTGCTCGTGGAAAATTCGCCCGCCGTCCACGCAAGCGTTGCGGTCACGCTGTCATTGTCGGTGCTGATCGTCTTCGCGGTTTTCGCTGCGCCTGTTTTGGGCACAATATTACCCGTCAAGGCAACTGCGCCGACGGGGAACACGACGGTAGTAGACAGCTCCTCGGGGAGCGTCAGAATCGACGCGCCTGTATCAAACTGCTCTGTCGTCACGTTGTAATTGGCTATCGTAAGGACAAATACGTCTTTGTTTCCGTCTTTTCCCGTAAACAGCCGAAACTTCGCTTCCCCGCCGCCGGCAGTCTCTGCATCGGTGGCCGGTTTAAAATAAAACGTGATCGAAGGCGTGTTATACTCCTCCGCATCATCATTGTATGTGTTCACGCCTTCAGGTGAAGCGCCATTGACATATACTACACTGCTTTGTCCTACTTGAAATGTGTTGTACATAAATGAGGCAGCAGATTCAAAATTCTCACGCTTTACAGACGTGTTTTTTCTTGCCGCTCCACTGCCGGTTGTATCGACTCCTGTCACGCCGGTATCCGGTTCATAGAAGCTTGCATCATATTGCAGGCCCAGAGAATATGCTGTCAGAATCGGATTCTTTTTCGGAAGCTGCATGGTCAGCTTGATGGAAAGCTTGCCATCCTCATCCGGTTCGCTTCGTTCCATTGTCACAGCGATGCCGCTCTCCTGATCTGTGACGGTCTTGGTAAAGCCGACGTCGTCCGCAAGCGCCGTCTGAACCGGGATCATGCCCAAAATCAGCGACAGACTCAAGAGCAGCGAAAGCGTTTTTTTGATCTTCATCATCATAGCCTCCTAAATCACAATTCTGTCACATAGTTTGCAAGATAACGCATGATTTGCAGCGCATCATTCATATTGATCGAATCCTTTGCGTCTTCGGTATAAACATTCGCCGCTTCAAAGACAATCGTAGACTCGTAATAGGCAAGAAACCGCATAATGTGCAACGCGTCATTCATGTTCACCGTATCATCGCCATTCGCGTCGCCGGGAATAAACGGTGCGCGCGCGTACCCGTCCGCCCCGCTTGTCGGCGCGTAGCCGAGCGTCGCAGTGCGAGCCGCGTTGCCGTCGTTGCTCGTGACCCAAAGGTTCAGCAATACACCGGTCGGCAGGTCGCTTGGATATACCGTGAAGGTCAGCGCGTCATCGCTCTTTGCCTGCTGGTCAATGTATCGGATGTTCCCCTCCCGGGGCGCGTCGCCGTCAAAGAGCACCACAAGGTACTGCCTGCCCTCCTCCGCGTTGGTCACCGTGACCTGCAGAGCGTCGGTGCCGGGATAAAATCTCTCGTACACAATTTTATCCTGCGTGTCATTTGTCAGGTCCACATTCGCGGAAGCCGTTTTTTCAACGGGCGTATACTGCTTGTCCTGCACCGTTCCCGCTGAAATGCTCAGGCCGCTGCCGGCTGTGATATTGTAAAAGCCCGCCGCGTCTTCCGCCGCCATTGCGCTCACGCACAGCAGTGACGCCAGCGCCATGACAAGAAACAATGGTCTCAAAATCCTCTTCATTTTATTGCTCCTTTCCTATTGCTTTTCCATGTAGCCCACGAGAATCTTTGCCAGCTGGGCACGGGTCGCCGTCACCGTCGGTCCCAACGCTTTCACGCCGGTTCCATCTATGATCCCGTGATAATACGCCCAATACATTGCCGGTTTCGCCCACGCCGCAATGTCTCCGCTGTCGGCAAACATCTCGTCGTAAGCGCCGGTCAGCATAGCCTCCATACCCAGCGGACGACCTGCGTAAGCAAAGAGAATCTTCATTGCCTCCTGTCGGGTCAGACCGTCCCTCGGCGCAAAGCCCGCGCCCTTGCCGTTGACGTAGCCCTTGCTATAGGCCCAAGCAATCGCTTTGGCGTAATAGTCGTCCGCATGGACATCCGCAAACGGCGCCGTTTCCGTGGACTCCGGTTCGCCCGCCATGCGGTATAGAACCAGCACATAATCGCCGCGCGAAATGCTCCGGTTCGGGTTAAAGCTGCCCGTTCCATCGCCCTGGAACAGCCCCAGATCCGCTGCTTTTTCGATCCAACTCGCGCCCCAGTGTCCCGCGGTATCGTTGAATCGTGTCGCCGCTGCTTCCGCTGCGGTCTGTGTCGCGGGTTTTGCCTCGGCGTCGGGCTGAACCGTCCGGCTTGTCTGCTCCGCGGGCTTATCCGGTTCCGTAGCCGCGGGCGTCGCAGGGTCTGGCTCGATTTCCTCCGCGCCCACGACCGTATAGGCAACCGCGGCAACATTCGCGTCCGTCAGCACAACATTTGCAATCTTGAACGCAAACTCGTCTATGTCCTGTTCCGCGCGGAAGGTAAACGTACCCAGCGTACCGTCTCCCGTTGCGGGCGAGGTAGATGCCGCTAAAAGAACAGCACCGTCGGCGGCACTTGGATTTGTGGTGCGCGCCATACCATCGAGCAGTCCGCCCTCTTCTGCATCCGTGCAGGTCATCCTGTTTTTGTCATAGGCCAGCGTGAACTGCACCGCGCAGAGTCCCGGGTTGCCGGTGATATCCACCGTAACGGTAAATGCTTCCCCTTCTTTGGGGAGATTTTCGGGTGTTTTGACCGTCAGCGTCGTATCCGCCGCCAGCGCCATTGCCGGCAGCAGCGACAATATCAGCGCCGCAGTCAGCAGCCATGCGCCCAGATATCTTCGCATTTTTCCCTCCTTGCAACTTGTTTTTACATATTCTACTGGTTATCTATTCGATTATAGCACGATGTTTCGATGATTACAACCATTTTTGAAGTTATAAGCAGAGGTACCTGTTGCTCTTGCAAAAAAGATAAAGCTATGGTATCATACAGCATGGAATATAATTGTGCATTTTCACAGAAGGAGAGGAGATACCTATGGCTCACCTGACCCGCGACGAGAAAATCTTCAAACTCGGCAAGATCATCACCGACCGCAAGGAAATTCTGCTCGGCCTCGAAAAGATGTCGACAGACTCCCCTGAGTACTGGGGCATCGACTGCGGCTTGCAGTACGCCGAACGGCGCTATGGCAAGGACATCGCAGACGATTGCCTCGACCTCGCGCTCAAGATGGGCAAGCGCAAGCCCAAAACCTTCGCGCAGCTTCAAAAACTCAGCGGGCTCGATTCCATCCGGCTGGAGAAGGTGCTCGAGGCACTGTGCCAGGCAAGCCTGGTCGAATGGCACTTCGAGAACCTCGACGGCAAGAACCCCGCTCATGAAAAGCGCTGGGTACTGGACATGTTTGTGCCCGGCAGCGCCGAAATCATGGTCATGCGGCCGGAGATCTCTCCGGTCACCCCGCAGGTCGTCGACTTCTTTGAGCGTATGACCTATCTACCGCTCGCCGGTATCACGCAGATGGTGCCTCCCGGAGGCGGCGGCATCGGCATGCACGTCATCCCTGTCGAGCAGGCGATCCCCGCCAACTGCGAGTCACTGGACATCGAGCACATCTCCCACTGGCTCAAAAAGTACGAGGGTCACATCGGCGTCGGCATCTGCTCCTGCCGCAAGCAGCAGCGTATCCGCGGCGAGGGCTCCGGCGACATTGAGCAGTACTGGTGCATTGGCGTCGGCGACTTCGCCGACTACTGCCGCGAGACCGGCATGGGCCACGACATCAGCTACGAAGAGGCCATGGACATTCTCCACAAAGCCGAGGAGAAGGGCTATGTCCACCAGATCACCAACATCGACGGTGAAAACAAGATCTTCGGTCTGTGCAACTGCGCGGTGGGTATCTGCAACGCGCTGCGCACCTCCCAGCTGTTCAATACCCCGAACATGTCCCGTTCCGCCTACACCGCGGACGTGAATCCCGAAAACTGCGTTGCCTGCGGCAAGTGCGTTGAGGTCTGCCCTGCCGGCGCGGTGCGCCTCGGCCAGAAGCTCTGCACCAAGGAAGGTCCCATCGAGTATCCCAAGCAGGAGCTGCCCACCAACAACGTCTGGGGCGAGGATAAGTGGAACTGGAACTACAAGAACGAAAACGGCGTCATCCAGACCTGGCCCACCGGTACTGCCCCGTGCAAGACCGCATGTCCGCTGCACATATCCATCCAGGGTTACATCAAGATGGCCAGCGAGGGCAAGTATCGCGAGGCGCTCGAGCTCATCAAGCGTGACAATCCCTTCCCCGCCGTCTGCGGCGCAATCTGCCGCAAATATTGCGAGGACGAGTGTACCCGCGGCACGGTCGACGAGGCGCTCGCCATCGACGACATCAAGCAGTTCATCGCCGCGCAGGATCTCAACGCAGAGCATCGCTATGTCCCGCCCATGGTTTCCACCACCCGCGAACACTTTGACCAGAAGATTGCGATCATCGGCTCCGGCCCCGCGGGTCTCTCCTGCGCGTACTTCCTCGCGATCGAGGGCTACTATCCCGTCGTGTTTGAAAAGGACGAGGTTCCCGGCGGCATGATGGTCACCGGTATTCCCAACTTCCGTCTGGAGAAGGAAGTCGTCAACGCCGAGATCGAAATTCTCAAGGAGATGGGCGTGCAGTTCAAGTGCGGCGTTGAGGTCGGCAAGGACGTCACAATCCAGCAGCTGCGCGATGAGGGCTACAAGGGCTTCTTCGTCGGTATCGGCCTCCAGTATGGCGGCAAGCTGGGCATCCCGGGTGAGGACGCCGCAAACGTCATGTCCGGCGTGGACTACATCAAGACCGTCAACGCCGGCAATGCCAAGAAGCTCAGCGGCAACGTGGTCGTCATCGGCGGCGGCAACATCGGCGCGGACGTGGCGCGCACCGCCATCCGTCAGGGCGCCAAGAGCGTCAACCTCTACTGCCTTGAGTCCTACGCAGACATGCCCATGGGCGAAGAGGATCAGGAGCTGTGCAAGGCTGACGGCGTCGTGATCCACGACGGCTGGGGTCAGACCGAGATCGACGTCAAGGACGGCAAGTGCGCCGGCATCAAGTTCCGCAAGTGCGTCTCCGTCAAGAACGCTGAAGGCCGCTTTGATCCTAAATTTGATGATAACGAGACCACCTCTGAAAAGTGCACCACCGTGCTCTACTGCATCGGCCAGAAGGCGGATTGGAAAGAGTTGCTCAAGGGCACCAAGGTCGAGTTCAACCGCAACGGCACCGCGAAAGCCGATCCCGTCACGCTCCAGACCGCGGAGCCCGACATCTTCGTCGGCGGCGACGCGTATTCCGGCCAGAAGTTCGTGGTGGACGCGCTGGCGATGGGCCGCGAGGGCGCTGTGTCCCTGCACCGCTTCGTCAACGAGGGCCAGTCTCTCACCATCCACCGCAACACCCGCCACTTCACGGCGCTCAACAAGGACGATATCGTGCTCTCGCCCGATCAGTTCAAGAAGCCCAAGCGCGCGGTCAAGGGCTTTGACCCGGCAAAGGTCCGCACCATGAACGACGAGCGTCTGATCCTCACCGAGGAGCAGATCAAAAGCGAGGCTTCCCGCTGCCTGAGCTGCGGCCGGAGCGTGGTCGACACCAACAAGTGCCTCGGCTGCGGCATGTGCACCGTCCAGTGCAAGTTCGACGCCATCCACCTCGTTCGCAACATGGGCGACGCCTACTCCAAGATGGTTCCCGCCGAGGACAAGTTCAAGGCCATCGGCGCGTACCTGCCCAAGCGCGGCATCAAGATCGTGCGCAAGAAGGCGGCCGCCAAGTAATCCCTATGCACGAACTTGGTTTGGTAAACTACGTGGTTAAGCAGGTCACCAAGATCGCGGAGGAGAACCACGTCAAAAAGGTCTCCTCCGTGACACTGGAATTCGGCGAGGTATCCGGCATCGTGACGTCGTATCTCTACGACTACTGGAACTGGTACACGAAGAAGTTTCCGCTCTTTGACGGCGCGAAGCTCCAATGTGAGACCATTCCCGCCATCACCTGGTGCGACGACTGCAAGTCGACCTACCCCACGGTACAGTACGGCAAGACCTGTCCCCACTGCGGCAGCGGCAACACATGGCTGCAGCAGGGAAACGAAATGAACATCAAGCAGATCGAGGTCGAAGACCCCGAGGAAGAGGAGGCAGCGAATGACGAATCAGGAAATGCGTGAGACCAAGGAGCGCCTTGGCATCATTGATTTCAAAATCAACTATAAGACCGGCGTCCACTACGGCGTGATTGAGGATTTCTTCTCCGGTAAAACGGATGAGCTCGACCCGAAGGATCGCAAGAGGATCGAGGCCATGCTGGAAGCGGAAGCGAAGAAGGGCTGATCAGCGGTCTGAAAACACATATGCAATTCAGGAGGTACCTATCATGACGATTAATCAGGCAAAGAACGGCAGCAAACTGACGGTAGCGCTGGAGGGCCGCCTTGACACGACCACCGCGCCGCAGCTCGAAGAGGTCGTTCATACCGCGCTGGACGGCGTGACGGATCTGGAGTTTAACTTTGCTCAGCTGGAATACGTCTCTTCGGCCGGCCTGCGCGTACTGCTCGCGGCGCAGAAGATCATGAACAAACAGGGCAGCATGATCATCCACAACGCCAGCAGCAACCTGATGGATATTTTTGAGGTCACGGGCTTTTCGGATATTCTGACCATCGAGTGACCCTGCAACAGAAGAAAGCTTTTGTGTAATGTTGAAAACAGGCGAAATAACTCTGGAAAAAAAGGAACAAATTGACCGAATCCGCAGAAAAAATGGTCATGACTCCGCCTCTCACTCCTTCGATTCCCTTTTCTTGTGGCAGCGGGACATGAATCTTTCCCTTTGCCTGCGTGAGCATGCGTTTGCAGTGCGATGCGCACAGGCAGGAGACAACGCATGGTTTTTCCCATGCGGGTCGCCGGATGAAATCGCCCGCTTTGTTCAGGATATTCTGGCTGAAGGACACAGCGCACAATTCCTGTATGCACGCGATGAGGATGTCGAGCTGCTGGAGCATCGCTTCCCCGGCATGTTTCACGCAAGCGAAACTCCCGAATCCTCGGAATACTTATACGACCGGACAAAATACGTCAGCATGAGCGGCAAGGACTTCGCCAACATCCGCTGGAGCGTAAACCGTCTGAAAAGCCATCACAAGCTGGCAGTCGAGCCGTTGAACGCGAGCAACATGGATGAGGCCAGAGGCGTATTTGCCCGCTGGGTGCCGCGGGTCGGCAACACGAGCTATTCGACAGATCATGAAACCGCCCCGCTCCTGCTGGAGCACATCCCCAGCCTTGACATAGACGGCATCATCGTCTATATGGACGATCAACCGGAGGCTGTGGTTGCCGGGTTCCCGCTGAGCGAGCGTTCCTACGATCTCGCTTTTGCCAAGGCGGTGGATCGGGAAAACGGACTGCTGCACTTTGCGCGGCGCTCTTTTGTGTCCACGCTGCCTGAGCAATATACCATTATCAACGGAGAGGAGGATCTTGGGATTCCTGGCCTCCGTAATGCAAAACTATTGGAGCGCCCGATTGGGCAAATTAAGATGTATGAAATTAGCACGATCAAAAAATAAAATAGATCAGTTTTTTACCACTCAGATGTTTCGACGGCAGTTTTTCCCTGCCCTCGTGTCGGCGGTCGTTCTCTCTTTCGGAGACGCCGCCGACGCGCTTGTGTTGGGCAACCGGATTGGTTACATCGGACTCGCTGCCATCGGTCTTACCATGCCGGTAGCGCAGATCTTCAACGTCATCATGAACGCCTTTGGAATCGGCGGCAGCGTCTCCTTCGCCCAGAAAATGGCGCAGGGGAAGCGCGAAGAAGCGTTGGCGGCGTTTCAGGGCGTGTTCTGCGCAACGGCGCTGGCCGGTGCGGCGATTGCCGTTTTCGGCAATCTGCTGATGACGCCGCTGCTTCGTCTGCTTGGTGCATCACCGACGGACGGAGCTCTGTTTACCGCGTGCACCATCTATCTTCGCATTCTGCTGATCGGAACGCCGATGCTCTTCCTGAACTACGTTTTGAACTATTATCTGAAGACCGACAACATGGAGAAGGAAGCGAGCATCGCGTTCACAGTCGGTAATGCCCTGGACGTCTGCCTTAATATTGTGCTCGTCCTCTTTCTGAACATGGGCGTGGCGGGCGCGTCGCTCGCCACCGTGATCGGGCAGAGCGTCGGTATGACGATCGCGACTGTGAGCATCTTCCGTAAGAACGGTGTGTTGAAGATCTTCCCGCTGCGGCCGGACTTCTCCGAGGTCTTTGACGCCTTCCGCTCCGGCTTCTTCTCATCTATTGAGTTCCTGTACAGCATGGTCTTCCTGCTGATTGCGAACAACCTGCTGATCCAGTCTGCCGGCGGCATCGGCGTAGCAATCTTTGACGTCGTGCTGAACATGACTTATTTTATGATCAACCTGTATGATGCGGTGTCAAAGTCCCTGTTGCCGATCATCAGCACCTATTACGGTGAGCGCAACGAGGACGGCATGGTCCTCGCCCGGGATCTCGGCATTCGCTACAGTCTTGTCATCGGCGTCGCGCTGTGCGCGTTGATCGTTGTCTTCCCGGGCGCGGTGTGCCGGCTGTTCGGCCTGGATACCCAAGCCCTGCTGGATGCGGGCGCCATCGCGCTGCGGCTGTTCGCGCTGAGTATTCCGTTTGCCGGCGTCGCAATTCTGTTGGAAAATTACTACGAAGCCTGTGAGCAGGAACGCATAACGCTGCTTCTGGCGTCGCTTCGCGGAATACTGCCTATTCCGCTGGCGCTGCTACTCATTCTATGCCCCGACTGGATGTTCTGGACCGTTTATCCGCTGACCGAAGTGCTGACGCTGCTCATATTCAGCGTTTTGAACCGCCGTTTCGCCGACAGCAAGTTTGACACGCACCGCGTCTATCGAAAGACCCTGTATAGCCGCAGCAGCGAGATTTCGGAGGCGTCGGAAGAGATCTCCGGATTCTGCGCAGATTGGGGCGCGACGCCCAAGCAGCAATACATGACCTCAATGGCGCTTGAAGAACTCTGTGTTGCCACGATGAACAACGGCTTTCAGGGCAAGGATGACGGATTCATCCAGATCACGCTGATCGCGCTCGATGATCAGACCTTTGAACTGCACATCCGGGATAACGCAGACTCCTTCAATCCCCTCGCCATGGAGATGAAAGGAAGCGCGCTGGACGATGACAATCTCGCCGCTCTCGGCGTCGTGGCGATCAAGAAGAACGCCAAGGAATTCTCCTACCGTCACTTCCAGGGATTCAACACCGTCATCATTTCCCTATAAATAAAAAATTTTTAAAAGGAGTGGGAACCATGCCAGAAACCAATATTCATGGCAACACCCCGACCATGCGAATGTCCATCAGCCGAAAAACGCTGATCTCCATCCTTTTGATGGCATTTGTGCTGAGCGTCACCGCAATTATCATCGGATATAACGTATATTCCTCCACGATGGATCAACACTATATTGACAACACCGTCCATCTTTCGAGGACTGCCGCGGAGCTGTTGGACGTGGAAGCCATTGAGCACTACTCGGACAGAGTTTTTTCAACTTACCAGGCGCTTGCAAAGGGCGGTGATCCGGAGAACGAGGCCTATCTCGCAGAGTGCGCCAAGATGGAAAACGAGCCGGCGTGGAAGGAGATGCGTCGGGAACTTCAGATCATCAGCAAGGAAAACGATCTGATGTCCATGCTGGTCGTAACGCTTGATCAGGAGGCGCACTCCATCATCTATGTGGTGGATTCGGACGACACGGAGACCTACTGCCCGCCCGGCACGGTTGACGACACGATGACGGACCAGGAGATCGCGGACTTCGTAGGCAGCAACGCGGTCATTTCCAACACCGAAGAGTTTGGTTGGCTGATTTCCGGCGGCGCTCCGCTGTACAACGAAAGCGGTCGTCTCTTCGGTCTGGTCATCATTGATATTTCCATGAACGACGTGATGCAGGATCGGCACGATTTCCTGGTCAACTATTGCCTCATTCTGCTCTTGATCACCGCACTGCTCAGCGTGGTGATGACTTGGTCGATGCGCCGTCAGGTCGTCGTTCCCATCAACAAGCTGGCAAAGGCTGCGACCGATTACAGCCGCGACCGCTCCGAACATGAGATGGGACAGGAGATCATCGGCAAGCACTTCTCCGATCTGAACATTCGCACAGGTGACGAATTGGAAAACCTGAGCTATGTCATGAGCGATATGGAAACGCAGCTGGCGGAGTACATTAAAAACCTGACCCGTGTCACCGCGGAGAAGGAGCGCATCGGCGCCGAGCTGAACGTCGCAACCCAGATCCAGGCGGATATGCTGCCCCGTATTTTCCCGGCGTTCCCCCACCACAAGGAGTTCGATATCTATGCGACCATGACGCCGGCAAAGGAGGTCGGCGGCGACTTCTACGACTTCTTCCTCATCGACGACAACCACATCGGCCTCGTTATGGCGGACGTGTCCGGTAAGGGCGTTCCCGCCGCGCTGTTCATGGTCATTGCCAAGACGCTCATCAAAAACCAGGCGCAGACCTGCGACTACTCGCCCGCCAAGGTGCTGGAGAAGGTCAACGAACAGCTCTGCGAAGGCAACGAGGCCGATCTGTTCGTGACCGTGTGGCTGGCGATTCTGGATCTGCGCACCGGCAAGGGCATGGCGGCAAACGCCGGCCACGAGCATCCGGCGCTGCGCCGCGCGGACGGCTCGTACGAGCTGGTCGTGTACCGTCACTCCATGGCTGTCGCGGCGATGGAGGATATCCCCTTCAAAGAGCATGAGTTTGAGCTGCATCCCGGCGACAGTCTCTTCGTCTATACGGACGGCGTCGCGGAGGCGACGAACGCGCACGATGAACTGTATGGCACGGAGCGCATGATCGACGCGCTCAATAAGAACCCGGCCGCCACTCCGCAGGAGATCCTCACGACGGTCAAAAGCTCAGTGGATGAGTTCGTGGGCGATGCCCCGCAGTTCGACGACATCACGATGCTGTGCTTCAAGTATTTCGGCAGCGATGAATCGAAGGAGGAAAGCGAACACACGAAATGAAAGTATTGAAAGTCCCTGCAAGCGATGACAGACTCTATGAGGTTCAGGATTTTGTCAACGCGGAACTGGAAGAAAATGACTGCCCGATGGCAACGCAGTTTCTCATCGAGGTGTCGTTGGAGGAACTGTTCGTCAACATCTCCCACTACGCCTATCCCGAAGGAAACGGCTGGACGGAGATCCATGTCGGCGTGGAGGGCGGCGTGATGGAGCTTACGCTCATCGACGGCGGCATCCCCTTTGATCCGCTGGCCAAGCCTGACCCGGACGTCACGCTTTTGGCGGAGGATCGGCAGATCGGCGGTCTCGGCATCTACATGGTCAAGCAGAAGATGGACGACATCGAATACGAGCGCAAGGACGGCAAAAACGTTCTGACCATTCGCAAGAAGCTGGCCTGAGCCGCCGCATAGCCGCGGCAGCCATTTAATAAACTGAACAAAGCATTGACGGGACTCCTTTTTTTGCGTATAATGCCAAAAGCGCAAAAAAGGAGTCCTGTTTTATGGAAGATATCATATCCAGATTCGCTTTGCCCGGCCGCGTCGTGTCCTGTGACCCATGGGGCAACGGGCATTTGAACCGCACCTTCCGGCTCACGCTGGAGGACGGCAGTCACTATATTCTGCAAAGCGTCAGCTCCACCGCGTTTCACGACATACCGGGGCTGATGGACAATTTCTCCGCTGTGACAAAGGTGCTCACCGAGCAGTCCGACGATCCCCGCGCCTGTTTGCATCTGATCCCCACAAAGGACGGGCACGACTACCTCACCGATCCGTACGGTGAGTACTGGCGGATGCTGGACTTTGTGGAGGGCAGCGTGTGCCTGCAAAGCCCCGAGTCGCCGGAGGACTTCTACCAGAGCGCCGTCGCGTTCGGCAATTTTCAGCGCATGCTGCGTGGCTTCCCCGCCGATACCCTCTGCGAGACCATCCCCCACTTCCATGACACGCCCGATCGTTTCCGCAAGCTCCGCGCCGCCATCGACGCCGATGCATACGACCGCGTCAAAACTGCGCAGCGGGAGATCGACTTTGCGCTCGCGCGCGAGGCAGGCGCGGGCGTCCTGCAAAAGATGCGCGATGACGGTACGCTGCCGCTGCGCGTAACCCACAACGACACCAAGCTCAACAACGTCATGCTGGACGAGAAAACCCGCAAGGCGCTGTGCGTCATTGACCTTGACACGGTGATGCCCGGCCTCGCCGCCTACGACTTCGGTGACGCAATCCGCTTCGGCGCGTCGACCGCCGCCGAGGATGAGAAGGATTTGAGCAAGGTACATCTCGACCTCACCATGTTCCGCGCCTTTGCCGAGGGCTTTATCCCCGCCTGCGGCGGTTTGACGGCCGCGGAGCTGGACTCTCTCCCGCTGGGGGCAAAAATCATCACGCTGGAGTGCGGCGTGCGTTTCCTCACCGATTATCTGATGGGCGATGAGTATTTCTCCATTGCCTACAACGGGCACAACCTGGATCGCGCGCGGACGCAGTTCGCACTGGCCGCAGACATCGAAGCCAAATGGGATGACATTCTGGCCATCATGAGCCAAATCACCGGACGATAAACGAAAACCGCCTTTCGGCGGTTTTCGTTTTATTCCACAGTGACGGATTTTGCGAGGTTGCGGGGCTTGTCGATGTCGCAGCCGCGCTGGAGCGCGACATAGTAGGAAAACAGTTGCAGCGGAACGACGCCGAGGCTCGGCAGAAGCATATCCACCGTGTCGGGAATTGAGAGGACATTCGGCACGGTCTTTTCCATTTCGGCGCGATGTGACTCGGTGGTCAGTGCCAGCACATCCGCGCCGCGCGCCTTGACCTCGACCACATTGCTCATGGCCTTGTCGAAGAGCTTGCCGTAGGTGCCGAGCGCAACGACCAGCGTGCCATTCTCGATGAGTGAGATCGTGCCGTGCTTGAGCTCACCGGAAGCGTAGGCTTCAGAATGGATGTAAGAGATCTCCTTGAGCTTCAAAGACCCCTCCAGTCCCAGCGCATAGTCGAGATTGCGGCCGATGAAGAAGATAGAGTTGTGGTTGAAGTGCTCAGAGGCAAACTTCTGGATGTCCCCGCAATCCGCCAACACGGTATCCATCTGCTCCGGGAGCTTTTCAAGTCCCGCTACCGCGGATGCGTACTCCACGGGAACGACGGTGCCCAACACCGCGCCGAAGGCAAGGCCGATCATATCCAAAACCGCCAGTTGCGTCGAGTACGCCTTTGTCGTGGCGACGGCAATCTCCGGGCCGGCCCATGTGTAGAGTACGTCGTCTGATTCGCGCGCGATGGACGAGCCCACCACGTTGACGATGGAGAGAATATACGCGCCGCGGGCCTTTGCCTCGCGCAGCGCCGCCATAGTGTCCAGCGTCTCACCGGACTGGCTGATAACAATGACCAGCGTATGGTCGTCGATGATGGGATCACTGTAGCGGAACTCGGAGGCGAGGCAGACCTCGACGCTCCGGCGCAGCAGATGCTCCAGGTTGTACTTGCCCACCATGCCCACATGATAGGACGAGCCGCACGCGACGATGAAGATGCGGGAAAAGCCCTTGATCTGCTCTTCCGTAAGCTTCATATCGTCCAGCACCACCCTGCCATCCTTCAGGCGTGGCGAAATGGCCCGGCGCAGCGCCTCGGGCTGCTCGAAGATCTCCTTGAGCATGAAGTGCGGGTAGCCGCCCTTTTCCGCGGCGGACACCTCCCAGTCGATGTGGTGGCGTTCCTTCACAACAGGCTGCTGCAGGGCGTCCTCCACCACGATGCCGTCGGTGGTGAGGATGGCGATCTCACCGTCCTCCATATACGATACCTCACGGGTGTGCTTAATGATGGCCGTCACATCGGAGGCAATGAAGTTCTCACCATCACCGTAGCCCAGCAGCAGCGGCGCGTCCTTGCGCGCAGCGATGATGCGGTCAGGGCAGTCAGCGCAGAGCATACCGAGCGCATAGGCGCCCTCAATACGGCGCAGCACGCGGCCAACGGCCTCCAGAAAATCGTGACACTCGTTGTAGTAGAATTCCAGGAGCTGCGCCACCACCTCGGAATCCGTCTCGGAGCGGAAGTGAACCCCCTGATTGACCAGGAATTCCTTGATCTCCACATAGTTCTCAATGATGCCGTTGTGGATGACTGCAAACTTGCCGCCCTCGCTCAGATGCGGGTGGGAGTTCACGTCGCTCGGCGCGCCGTGGGTCGCCCAGCGGGTATGCCCAATGCCGATGCAGCCCTCCATGTCCGCGCCACCGTGGATCATGTCGCTGAGCACCTGCAAGCGCCCCTTGGACTTTTGCACGTCGATGCTGCCATCGGATGAAACCACCGCCACACCCGCAGAGTCATATCCACGATATTCGAGTCTGCTCAGTCCGTCCAACAGGATCGGCGCCGCCTGCTGTTTGCCGACAAATCCAACAATTCCGCACATAATCAAAATCTCCTTCAACGATTTTTTATTGCATCAATTCCTCAGGCTGTGCAGCGGAGCGGGGATGCGCCCGCCGCGGGCAATAAAATCCGCGCTGGACTCGCTGTGTACCGGCATCACCGGCGCGGAGCCGAGCAATCCGCCCATTTCAATGGAATCTCCCACCTGTTTACCCGGCACGGGCAGCAGACGCACCGCGGTGGTTTTGTTATTGATCATGCCGATCGCCGCCTCATCCGCAATGATCGCCGCAACCGTCTCGGCACTCGTGTCGCCGGGAACAGCAATCATATCAAGCCCCACCGAGCACACGCAGGTCATCGCCTCCAGCTTGTCAAGCGTCAGCACACCGGACTGTGCCGCGGCGATCATGCCCTCATCCTCGCTCACAGGAATGAACGCGCCGGATAGTCCGCCGACGCTGCTCGACGCCATAACGCCGCCCTTTTTCACCGCGTCATTCAAGAGCGCCAGCGCCGCCGTAGTGCCGTGGGTGCCGCATACCTCGAGGCCCATTTCCTCCAAAATCCGCGCCACGCTGTCACCCACCGCGGGCGTCGGTGCGAGGCTCAAATCCACGATGCCAAACGGCGTATCGAGGCGTTTGGATGCCTCCTGCGCCACGAGCTGACCCATGCGGGTCACGCGGAACGCGGTCTTTTTCACCGTCTCCGCCACCACGTCGAAGGGTGCGCCCTTGACGCTCTGGAGCGCGTGGTGGACCACGCCCGGACCGGAGACGCCCACGTTGATGACCTTCTCCGCCTCTCCGACGCCGTGAAACGCTCCCGCCATAAAGGGGTTATCCTCTACCGCGTTGCAGAACACCACCAGCTTTGCGCAGCCGAGGCCGTCGCGGTCGCGGGTGCGCTCCGCCGTCTCCTTGATGATCTCCCCCATCAGCGCTACAGCATCCATATTGATGCCGGCGCGGGTCGAACCCACGTTCACCGACGAGCAGACCAGATCCGTGCGATCCAGCGCCTCGGGAATGGAACGAATCAGCTTCTCGTCCGCCGTCGTCATGCCCTTTTGAACCAGCGCCGAGTAACCGCCGATGAAATTGACACCGCAGGTCTTGGCGGCGCGGTCGAGCGTCAGCGCAAAGGGCACATAGTCCTCACACTCACTCGCCGCGGCGACGAGCGCCATCGGCGTGACGGAAATACGCTTGTTAACGATGGGAATACCGAACTCATGCTCGATCTCTTCGCCCACGCGGACAAGATTTTCCGCGCTGCGGGTGATCTTGTCGTAGATTTTGTCGCAGGCCTTCTTCGCGTCGGCGTCGCAGCATGAGAGCAGAGAAATTCCCATGGTGATAGTACGGATGTCGAGGTGCTGCCGGTCGATCATCTCGATGGTCGCAAAAATTTCCTTCTGTGTCAGCATCGCGCACCTCTTATATCTCGTGCATCGCGTCAAAGATTTCTTGCCGCTGGATGCGGATGGAAACGCCAAGCTCCTTGCCCAGCGCGTCGCAGGCGTCCACGACCTCGCCGAACGGCGCGGTCATCTTCTCCAGATCCACCACCATGATCATCGTGAAGTTGCCTTGCATGACCGTCATGGAGATATCAAGAATGTTGATCTGATAGTCCGCCATCTTCACACACACGGCAGCGGTGATACCCACTTTATCGCGTCCGAGGACGCTGACGATTGCATTCATCGGTAATTCTCCTTCGTTGTTTGATCAATAGCTTTTTAATTATATGATACCCATACGGAAAATGCAAAGCAAATTGCGCGGCATCACCGCGCAATCAGATCGCGCACCACGCGGCTTGCGATGATAAGCCCGCCCGCAGCGGGCACAAACGCCGTCGAACCGGGCAGGCCGCGACGCTCTGACGCTTCTTCCGACGCCAATGGCTTGATGGGTTCCTCCCGTGACCAAAGCACCGTCAGCTTTTTCACGCCCCGGCGGCGCAGCTCGCGCCGCATCACTCGTGCCAGCGGGCAGACGGAGGTGGCATAAATATCTCCGATCTCCAGCATCGCGGGATCAAGCTTGTTGCCTGTGCCCAAGGCGCAAATAATGGGCGTACCCGCCTCCTGCGCACGCAGCACCAGGGAAATTTTCGCCGCCACAGTGTCAATCGCGTCCACAATGTAGTCATACTGTGTAAAATCGAACTCGTCCGCGGTCTCCGGCAGATAAAAGGTCTGGTATGTCCGTACGGCGCAATCGGGGTTGATGGCCTTCACCCGCTCCGCCGCGGCCTCCACCTTGGGCCGACCCACAGTGTCGTGGGTCGCGATGATCTGGCGGTTGAGGTTGGTCAGGGCGACGGTGTCATTGTCGATCAAATCCAATGCGCCCACGCCGCTGCGGGCGAGCGCTTCGACCACATATCCTCCGACGCCGCCCACACCGAACACCGCCACGCGGGACGCGCGGAGCTTTTCGATCGCCTCGTCCCCCAGCAGCATACGGGTGCGTTCAAACTGATCCACAGCTTATGCCTCCCCCGTCATTTTTTCGTTCAGCTCCCGCCATTCGGCGCGCATGACGTACAGGCACAGCAGGAACGTCAGCACGTCCGCCCACGCCTGCGTCATTTCGACGCCGGTAAGTCCAAACACACGGGGCAGCGCTAGAATGAGCGGGATAAAAAAGATACCGTTGCGCGCCGACGACGTGATCGACGCCTTGACACCCTGCCCCGTCGCTTGCAGCATCATGTTCGTCAGCACCGAGGTCGCCAGCAGCGGCAGCGCGGACGCCTGCCAGCGCAGCGCCGCAGCACCCACGGCGACTACCTCTGCATCGTCCCGAAACCAGCCGACGATGGGTCTTGCCCAGATGAGGCAGATGGCGGCGGCCGCCGCCATGAGCAGCGTACCGTACTTCACGCAGAAGCGGTAGCCCTCCCGCACGCGGTCATAGCGCTTCGCGCCGTAATTGTAAGAACATACGGGCTGGTAGCCCTGCCCGAAACCAATCAGTGCTGAGGACAGCAGCATCAGCACACGGGTCACGATGGACATGCCCGCAATCGCCGCATCCCCGCCATAGAGCCGGGCGTAGCGGTTGAGCAGCAGCGTGGACACCGCCGCGAGGCCCTGCCGCGCAAGCGAGGGTATTCCGCCGTTGACGATCTGGCCGAGATTTGCGGCGCTCATGCGCACATTGCTCACCCTCAGGCGAATGTTCTCGCCCCGGTTGCTGCCGACGAGCAGCGCGATAAAGCTCACCAGCTGCCCGCTGACGGTGGCGATCGCCGCGCCGCGGACACCGAGTCCAAAGCCGAACATCAAAAGCGGGTCAAGCGCAATGTTGATGACCGCGCCGCACATCAGCCCCACCATCGCATAGAACGCGCTGCCCTGAAAGCGCAACTGGTTATTGATGACAAACTGTCCCACCATGAACGGCGCGCCCAGCAGAATGATGCGCATGTAAGCCACGGTGTCCGCGCGGGATGCGTCCGTCGCGCCGATCAGATCCGCCAGCTGCGGCGCCAGCAGATTGCCCAGCGACGCGATGGCAAGACCGATGCACAGCGCCAGCGCAAAGCCCGTCGCCGCAATTTCGTTGGCCTCCTGATTCTTCCCCGCACCCAACAGCCGCGAGAGGTAGTTGCCCGAACCGTGGCCGCAGAAAAAGCCAAGCGCCTGAATGATCGCCATAACCGTGAACACGAGCCCTACCGCCGCGGTCGCCTGTGTGGAAATGCGCCCGACAAAGTAGGTGTCGGCGGAGTTATAGATGCCCGTCACCAGCATGCTGATAACCGTTGGCACGGACAGCTCCCCGATCAGCCGTGGGATTGGAGTCTCGATCAGGTATTCATGCCAGTCGCGATGCTTTTGCATGTTCATCGCCCCTTCAGTCCCTTCCCGGACCGCCTATTCCAGCCCCGTTCTTTTCAATTTTGTTATTCTGAGGCTCCTCCATGTTGTTTTGCTTCTGATTATCCGCACCGAGCTTCTCCCGCTTCGCGCCCATCTGTTCAAGAATGGGGATGCCGAGGCCCATTTTCGCATGTTGGATCGTGTTTGGATCTTTCATCAGCTCGCGGAACGCCGGATCCTTGAGGGTCTCCTCGGTGATCTGGTCAATTTTTTTCAGGTCTGCCTCTACCCGCGCGTCCTTTTGATTGATGTACAGGCTCGTCGCCGCAATCAGCCGCGCCACGTCCGCATTTGTCGGTTCTTCGAGATTCAGCTGATTGATGTAATCAAGGTAGGTAACCTTCTTTGCCGCCTCGCGCGTCGGCTGCACCGCCGTATGGTACAGCTCCGCCATCTTGCCGCCGTGGCCGCTCGTCGCCTGCGCCACTACCTTGCTCACAGCCTTGGGATCGCGCTCGCGGAGCCGGCTCATCTCTGCGGTCAGTACCGCGGTGCGCGCCGCCACCGCCGCAGGATCGGGACGGTTTTCCAGCCCCTCGCCGCCCCGCTTGGCGCCCGCGAGCTCGCGGTTGGCAATGATCTCCGCCGCCAACTGCCGCTGTTTTGCGGCGTCCTTTTCCTTTTTGATTCTGTGCTGCAGGACCTCAATGCGGTCCTTGGCGGAGGGATGCAAATAATCGGGCAGATCTTCTGGAATTTTATCCAGTGTGGCAACATACCGGCGGATGGTGCCCTCCAACGCTGTGCCGTCCGTATCCATCAGAATGATCTGGCTCAAATCCTTACGTGGCATGGCCGCGACGATGGAAGGGGCGTACCGCATCACCGTATCACGGGCTTTTTTGCTGACCTTACCGACATCTCCGTAAGTCTTTCCCGCCTCCGGTTTGAGCTTTGACACCTCACGGCACACTATGATGTCCGCCATAAGCTGTGCGGCCTTTTGGGACGAGCGGTCTTGTTCTTTTTTGTCCCATTCCTCGCGCGTCTTATTCGTTTTTCCTTTCACATAAGGCGCGGGAAAGATATCTCCCTTGGGCGGAACAGCGCTCTTCTGACGGTTCACCAGATGCTTGGGCGCGCCCTTGATCACAGAGCGATACAAGAGATTGCTGATCTCGGCTCCGTTTTTCGCTCCGACCGCCAGCTGCGTCATCTGTTCATTCGTTAAGTCATCCATAAAGGCCAATCCGCCGCTTTCCTGAAGCTCGCTCACGAGCTTCTCTGCCCCAAGCTTGATATCTTCTGGATCAACCTCCACTTTTTTCCAGTCTTTTGCGTTCTTGACCTTGTCGTGCAGAACGGCAAGATCGGCGTAGATCTGAGGGGCAGAAAAGCTCTCCAGCGAACCGGTCTCGACATCATACACATAAGACCGGAAATGCTCCGCCACATATCCCGCGCTCTTGGCCTCCACCAGATCGAGCTGATCCTCAAACTCCTGATAGCCCTCGATCTTCTGGAGGTCATCATACAGCGTGGGCAGACCCTCCAGGTCTTTGTCCTCAATCTCCTCTTCCGGCTTGTTGAGCTGTTTGATCCGCTCATCGACCCTCCGAGACTGTGTCGCGGGAAAAGCGTCGAGAGGCGCGTGCTTGACGTAGCCCAAGCGGTCGCCCAGCATTTCCATGCCGCTCTCAAAAAGTTGTTTCGCGTTTTCCTGCTCAGGGTTCATTTGCAGTGAGCGCAACTGATTTGCGAGGTTTTTGAGCCGCGGATCAAATTCGGTCGAGATGGTCTGATCAATCCGCTCGATCATCCCGATCAGCTTTTTCATCTCCTGTGGCTGATTTCGGATGCCCTCCCATGTAAACTTCGGCATTTTTGATACCTCCTGACGCCAAACGACTTAAGCGCGTATCATTCGCTGCCGGGAATTTCCCGGAATGTATTACATCAACTTCACAGCCAGCATCTTGTTTGAGTTCCGTGATCAGTGTGTTCTCCACACTCTGCGAACGCATTTTACGCTTTGTAGCAAGTATTCTACGACACTTTGCGCAAAAGTGCAAGTCAGCGCAAGAAGTGTTTGCAAAATGTACCATTCCGTATTACAATAGGCTCACGCAAAGCAAATCCATTTTATAGGAAAGGAAATACTGATATGATGAAACTCGTGCTGCTCCGCCACGGTGAGAGCGAATGGAACAAGCTGAACCTGTTCACCGGCTGGATGGACGTGGATCTCAGCGACAAGGGACGTGAGGAGGCCAAGGCTGCCGGTCAGACCCTCAAGGCCGAGGGCTATGATTTCGACATCTGCTTCACCTCATATTTGAAGCGCGCCATCCACACCCTCAACATCACCCTTGACGAGATGGATCGTGCCTGGTTGCCCGTGATCAAGAGCTGGAAGCTCAACGAGCGCCATTATGGTGCTCTTCAGGGCCTTAACAAGGCAGAGACTGCCGAGAAGTACGGCGAGGAGCAGGTCAAAATCTGGCGCCGCAGCTTCGACGTGAAGCCGCCCGAGCTGGACGCAGGCGATGACCGCAGCGCTGCCAAGCAGGCGATGTACCGTGATGTCGATCCCGCGCTGCTGCCCGCCAACGAGAGCCTGGAGACCACCATTGAGCGCGTGGTGCCTTACTTCAACGAGGTCATTAAGCCTGCAATGGCTTCCGGCAAGCGCGTTGTCATCGCGGCCCACGGCAATTCTCTGCGTGCCCTGGTCAAGTACTTTGACGATCTGACCCCGGACGAGATCCTCGGCATCAACATTCCCACCGCCGTTCCTCTGGTCTATGAGTTTGACGACAATTTCAAGGCCGTCAAGCACTATTATTTGGGCGATCAAGAAGCCATCGCCGCCAAGATGCAGGCGGTTGCCAATCAGGGCAAAAAGAAGTAAAACAGCCCTATAAAAACCCCGGAATCCGACGGATTCCGGGATTTTTTATCTTTTGCGTTAAATTCTGAAGATGTGCCTGAGCGCTATACGCAATTCTCATCCAGCATTGCCTGATACCTGTCACAGATACCCTGTACATCGTCGCCAAAAGCAATCTGACGTCCTTTATGCAGCCACAGCACCTTATTGCACATCTCCCGTACCTGCTCCAGCGAATGCGAAACCAGAATCGTCGTTGCTCCGCTGCTGATAACATCCCGCATGACAGTCTCGCTCTTCCTACGAAAAGCACCGTCGCCCACAGACAGCACCTCATCCAGAATCAGGATGTCGGGCTGTACCAGGGATGCGATGGAAAATGCCAGACGGGACTTCATCCCGGAGGAAAGCTGCTTAAAGGGCCTGTCCTGAAAATCCTGCAACTCCGCAAACTCAATGATTTTGTCATACTTTTCATCCATGAATCTTCTGGTATACCCAAGCATCGCGCCGCGGAGGTAAGCGTTCTCTTTGACTGTCAGATCGTCGTCAAAGCCGCTGGCCAGCTCCAGCAGCGCAGCGATGTTGCCTTCGTGACGGGCCCAGCCCTCCGTTGGCTCCATAATGCCGGAGATAGCTTTCAAAAGTGTCGACTTTCCCGCGCCGTTGGTGCCGATAATACCTAGCATGTCCCCTTTTTCCAGCGAAAACGTAATGTCTCGATCTGCCCAAAATTCGTTCACATGATAGTTGCCCTTGAGCTTGCGCACCACATACTCCTTCAGGCCGATATCTTTAAAATCGCCTGTCATGTAGCGGATCGAAACATGATTCAGTTCCAAAATACTCATGCCAGCCTCCGCTATACGTAATACAGAAATCTGTGGTTGTATTTTTTGTACATCCAAAAGCCAATGCAAAACGCAATAAGGGCATCCGCCAGCATCAGCAGATGGAACCACAGGGTCGGAACCGTCCCATCTATGACGATCTTTCGGAAATAGCGGATGTGCAGATAGACCGGGTTCAAGAGGAATATATAGCGTATTGTCTGGCTGTAGCCGTCGATGTTATAAAAGATTGCCGACACGTACATCAGCAGCATGGTGAAAACCGACCAAAGGTACTGAATGTCCCGAAAAAAAACAAACAGCGCAGATAAAATCAGCCCGAGACCGGCATTGAACAGCATCAGTGTTACGATGGGATAGAGCAGCAATACAAATTTCCAGGTAAACGCAATCCCGTCCAGCATACAGAACACAAAGAACGCGCAAAGCGTCAGGCCGAAGTTGAGCAGCGTCTGCGCATTCTTGGAAAACAGGAACAAATACTTTGGCACGTTGATCTTGGTAAATATACCCGCATTCTCCATCAACGAACTCATGCCCTGAGAGGTTGAATCGCTGAAATAGGCGAACACCAGGTTTCCGCAAAACAAATACGTCGTATAGTGCGACGTTCCTTGGCCGAAGAAATTACTGAATACCAGACGCATGACCAAAAGAGTCAGCAGCGGAGACAGAACGCTCCATGCCATGCCCAATACTGTGCGCTTGTACTTCTTTATAAAATCACGCTGCACCAGTTCCTCAAAGAGAAACTGATACTTCAGAATCAGCTTGACAACACCGACATTCTCGTGCCGTGCTACGATTTCATCCACGAGTCTTCTCCCCAGCATGAACAAGGCAAGGCCGAGCACGGACAGCAAAGTATAGCTGAGCGCAAAAACGACTCCCGGAAGCAGCGATGCGGCGGTTTCCCCACTCTTTGGCACATAATCTGACGCAACAGAAGACGATATGAACATTGCGCAAAAGCAAAGCACCAACAGAAGAATTTGGGCAGTCTTTCCAGCCTTTTTTCTTACAAGTTTTTGCAAAAAAAGCGTAACGCCGCAAACGACAGTCAGTTCAATTAAAAAACGCATCAGTGCTATCATCGCAGATCCTTTCTATCAAGTTCCATTTTTCGTAAACACGCTGAAAACTGTTGCGGTCGTTGTATCATTGCTTTCCCTTATCTTAACGCTTCTTCGTTTCACAGCGCGTGTCCATGCCTGATCTGATAGAATTTGCTGACTATACTCGCAAGAAGAAAAGACCACGGCGTCGCAAAAGAGGTCAGTTTTACAACGATCCTTCCCGCAAGTCCCAGTGTATTTTCATGTATTGTTTTCCCTTTATGCGTTCGATTGAAAGCAGCAATCTCTTTGAGTCGGGGAAGCCACTTTTGGCGTACTTCTCGCGGGTTTTGGAGATAGGCGCACCACAAGCCGACGCTCGCGTTCACACACGTTTGTGCCATCAAGTCGCTCATCTGCGGCCAGCGTTTCCCCATGTACTCACGCCGTTCTTGCAAAGCTATATAATTATTCATTTTGCTCTCCAACGACACATTTCCGACAATGCCGTTTGATCGCTGGCGATAGTGATACTTCGCTTCGGAAAGACATACGATTCTATCTGCACGCTCCAGCAGATGATACATCACTGCAATGTCTTCATAGGTTCTGCCTTCTGGGAAAAAAATGCCTTCAAAGAGTTGTTGTCTGAACAGTTTGTCCCACACATAATTCTGCATGCAGCGATCTTCAAGCAACTGACGCAATGCTTCCTCTGTGTGAATCACCGCTGTTTTTTCCCATCCGCGAAATACGCTTCTTTCCCGGTATTCCTCATACCTTGAACATACCGCAATCTCGGCATTCTCCGCAAGTGCATTGGATAAAAGATACGCAAACATATCCGATTCAATCCAATCATCTGGATCGACCCAGCCGATCCACTCCCCTTTTGCCGCAGCAAGTCCGGCGTTTCGCGCGGAAGACACGCCGCCGTTCTCTTTGTGGATCACGGTCATTCGTGGATCGGACGCCGCGTATTCGTCGCAGATCGCGCCGCAACCATCCGGCGAGCCATCGTCCACCAGAATGATCTGCAGATTTGTATAAGCCTGTCTCACAATGCTGTCCAGGCACTTTCGCAAATACGGTTCCACCTTGTATACGGGAACAATCACAGAAATCAGTGGTGTTGACATAGTACCCACTTCCAATACTCTTTCTCATTCTTCTTTGCAGCGCCGGGCTCACCCACGCTTCCGCTCGATGCCGCCGGATTCCCGCGCCTCACAAACAACACGAATGTCTCGTTTCATCGCGCAAACGGCTCTTTTGCCGCCCTTAAATACCACTCCATAACCTTTGGCAGCACCGCGTCCAACGCATACCCCGCCACACTCGCGCGCGCCTGCGTCCGAAGCTCCTTCCGCAGTACCGGATCGTCTATCAGGTGCCCCAGTTGCTCCGCACAAGCTTTTGCGTCTCCATAGGGGAACAGCAATCCGTTTTTTCCGTCCTCAATCAGGTCTACATGTCCTTTGACGGCGCTGGCGACCACCGGCAGCTCCATGTGCATCGCTTCCATCACGTTAAACGGCAACCCTTCGCTGCGGCTGGAGGTCACCGCGGCGTTCGCCATACGATACCACGCGCCCATATCCGCGATCTGTCCCGGAAACAGCACGCGATTGCCGAGGTTTAAATCAGCCGCCAGCTTTTTGCAGTCGTCCAACAGCGCGCCCGTGCCGCAAAGGACCAGCACTGCATTTTGCGGCAGGCTCATCATGGCCTCGATCAGGGTATGCTGGCTTTTACGCGCAGAAAACTCCGCTGCATACAGCAGCACAAAGGCATCCCCTGCGAGCTTCAGCTCATCGCGAAGCCGCACCCCGTCCTCTTGTGTCGCGCGGTCAAGGCTGCAAAACTCCACTCCCATGCCTGGTATCATTTCAATCTTCTTTCCGAGCCGGTATCGCTTCGCTGTCTCGTGATCCCAACGGTTCATGGTCAGCAGCAAATCCGTCTGCGGCGCGGCCATGCGCTCTGCAGACAGCAGGATCTTTCGCTTCAATGTCGGCGTATTATCGTCGAAGAGATATCCGTGCATCACGTCGACCAGTCTCACATTGAGGCCTTTTGCCGCCAGTCGCGTGAAAAACGCGGCGAGCGAGGTGTGCGTAATCACAAGATCATACCGCTCTCGTTTGATCAACCCGTGCAGAACATGAGCCGCCCGAAAATTGGCAGACGACTGCATACGCTTTTCAAACGGCAGTTCAATCGCCCGGTCTATGTAGGCTGCGTCTGTGGGAATGTCGGCGCAGCCTACATGCGTCTCCCAGCCAAGGTTCTGAAATTTCCGCAGATACGGCAGGTGGAAATTCCGTATATGGCGATATGTTGACGCTGTCATCAAGAGCTTCTGCTTCAACCGATCTAACCCCCCAGTTGCTCGTCGTTGATAAATTTTCCTCCGAACACGGTCATCAAAAGAATCTGCAGGTCAAGCCAAATGCTCCAGTTCTCAATGTAATGAATATCATATTCGATCCTCTTTTTGATGGACGTATCCCCGCGGAACCCGTTGACCTGCGCCCAACCGGTAATGCCCGGGCGCACCTGATGTCGCACCATGTAAAGTGGGATCTCATCCTTAAACTGATCGACAAAGTGCGGGATCTCAGGCCGTGGACCGACCAAGCTCATGTCGCCGCGCAGCACATTCCAGAACTGGGGAAGCTCGTCCAGCGAATACTTCCGAAGCAGTGCGCCGAATCCTGTCCGGCGACTGTCCAGCTTTGTGCTCCACGCACTGTCCTGCTCATCGTTGACGCGCATGGAGCGAAATTTATACATATAAAATGGCTTCTTGTTCCTCCCCACGCGTTTCTGTGTGAACAAAACAGGGCCGGACGATGATAGCTTGACGCCAGCGGCACACAGCAGCATGACCGGAGAGAGCAGAATCAGCAAAAGCGCCGAACCGACAATATCCATCCCTCGCTTCAAGAAAGCGTTTACAAAGTTATCCAGCGGAATGCGCCGGATGTTCATCAACGGGATGCCGTTCAAATCATCAAACTGCGGGTTCGCGGGCATGTAGTCCGCATAAAACGGCACGATGGCGAGCTTGACGCCAGCCTGCTCGCAGGCATGGATAATGCGCGGCGTCTCAACGTAGTCCGCGGTGTCGATTGCCGACAGCACCTCGTCCGGGTTGCTGCGGCTGAGCACCTTTTCCAACACCTCGTAGCCGCCAAGGTAGGGAACATCGAAGTTGCGAGCGGTATTTCGCGCGATATAGCCTGTCACCTGATATCCCAGTTCCCGGTCGGTTTGCAGCTCACGCAGGCACTTTCGCGCGGTATCTCCACCGCCGACCAGGATCACATGCTTCAGATTTTTGCCGCTTCTGCGAAGTACCCGAAGCAGTCTGCGTATCACGGCATGCTTACCAATCAGTGCACCGGTGCTCAACGCAAAATAGAGCGCGAGCAGCCAGCGGGAGTAGTGTTCGCTGTGTCCGATGAACAGCCACCCTAAAAGAAGCAGCATGTCCAAAAGACTTGCGCGCACAATTCGGGCAAGCTCATCGCGAATCCGCGTTTTGCGCGAAAGCTGATAGAGTCCAAAGGCCGCAAAAGAAAAGAGTTGAATGACAACAAACACGATGCCGAGCTGCATATAATCGGCAAGCAAAACCGTTTGTACCCCGTTTGGCAGCACATAGAACCGAAAATAATACGCCAGCGGCAGCATAAGATAACTCAACACACCATCACTGAGCACATTCAGTTGATTCAAAAGTCGCTGGTTCTCTTTGATCATTGCCGCATCAGTCCCTACATCTATCTATATAAGCCATCGCCGCGTCATCCGGCGCAACCGTCCCGATGTTCTCGGCGTTCCACTGTTCCATCATTTCAAAGATCCTGATCACTTCCCTGTTAAAACTACCATCGTCATACTGCTCTAACATACGGAAAGCGTCATTCCACGCCCGCTCGTCCGAAGCAACGTAGTCCACATACTTCTCCAGCATAGCAAACGCGTTTTCCGTGTCACCGACACGGAAGTAATAATCTGCCAGGAGGATCGGAATGCTGTTGGACTCCATACCCGCAAGCCGCTCAGCATATGCCGCAGCCTTCTGCCGCACCTCATCATCCGCTCCTCCATTGGTGCTCTGAGCCACATAGGTCACAAGATAGTCAGCCCACTCGAAGCGGTCCATTTTTGCCGCCTCTTCGAGAGTTGCGAATGTCATGTTCGAGCGAAAGGTCTCCATTGCCCGCATGTTGTTTACCGTCATTACGGCAAAGACCACGGCAGTGGCGCAAATACCAAGCAGTGAGACTGTACGCGCCTTTTCCGATAGTCCGCCGTTGTCGCAGGAAAGGCCGATAAGGGCAATCACGCCAAAGGCGAACGGCAAGTATGCGTATGAGGAGAACACAAACTCCACCGCCGCATGGAGTGCCATGTATACCAGCCCCGCAGCAAGCGCAGGCAGAAGCGGCGCCTGCGCCTCTTTGGCGCGCCACGCTCTCCAAAGCGCCATGCCGGACGCGATGAACACGCCAAGAAACAGCGCAAAGCCAATGATTCCGCTGTCTACCAGCGTCTGTATGTAATGGTTATGCGCGTACTTGGTTTCGTAATAAAACGACTGCACACTTTTGAATGCAACCTCAAAGCCGCCCATACCCAGCCCCACAATCGGGCTGCGGCGAAACAGCTTCAGGCCATCCGAAAAGAATACAAAGCGCTGGATGGCGTTTTGGTTGGTGAGAAGTCCTTGCTGCAGGCGGTTCGCAATATAGCCGGGCAGCAGCTTGTAATTCAGCGGGATCGCTGCACTTCCTGCATCACCCTTGTAAGCGGCTGATTGGATATGCGTCTGCTCATTTGCCGAAAAATAGAAGTAAACAACAAGGCTCCCCTCTGGAACGATAAACTCTGCGTCTCCCGCCTCGCCATCATATAGAACGGTGGAGGTATGCATCATCGTCCCGACCAGATCCTGGCTCTCAATGCGCACGCTTAGAGGCATATCCGCGTCAATCCACAGCATGTACTTACCCGCGTCCGGATACGCCGAGCGCCGCAGCGTTTCACCGGCTCCTAGTGTGATATCGCCGGTCAGGTTCCACGCCGCCAGCGCATAGACAATGACCGCACCAATCAGCCCCAACGCAACCGCAGGTACTGCCTTTCCTTGAAGAAGCGGCAGTTTTGCTACCCGCTGCAGGGCAAAATAATCGAGCAGCGCCAGCGCTGCCGCACCCAGCAGCGTGCAGGCCATGGGAACCGCGTCAAAGCCCTCCCAATTTTGCAGGGAAGTCTGCGAAATCACCAACGCGGCAGCCAGCGCCAGTGCCAGCGTTCCGATCATCAGCGTGAGCGAACCGGGGCGCAGCTCTCTCCGCTCAGTGACGAGATACACAACAAACGCCGCGGATATCGCCAGCGTTGCGCCCATGCTGAACGCAAGCACAAATGCCAGCGAATTGATGTACAGCAGCGCACACTGGGCAACGCGTTCTTTTTTGTCATCCGTCGATGCAGCAAGCCCAAGGGACAGCAATACGCCGATGCCGACAAAGCCCGCGAACACATTCGGGTTGGCGAAGAGTGAAACCATGCGAACACCCGCCTCCACGCCGACGGTATCCGCATAGTCCTGAGTGAACACGCTCAACAAGCGCAGAACCGCATCGCTGAGAATATGCGTAGAGAGCAGGTCAATGCTGACCAAAGCCGCAATCGCAGAGGTAGAGGACAAAACCGCAGCGATCCACCGAGTTCCCCGCTCCTTCCCCTTGGGTGCGGCGACCAGCAGAATCACCGTGATACACAGAGCGCTGAGCACCTTAAGGAACTCATACAGAGCGAACTTCCCCGCAATGGCGTACTGTGTGGAAATACCATCCATCAGCACAAAAGCCGCCAGAGCAATCAGCGGCGGCGTGATCCGTCCGCGCAGCTTCTTCCAAAAGAGCACGGATACCGCGGTGAGTATGATGACCAGCACAACGCTCAACACCTTGGCTGTAGACACGCTCAGCAGGCAGAGCAAAAAAAATAATGGAATGGACAGCAAATACGGAACCGCCCACTGCGGCAGCCGCGCTGTGATTCCCACGGACTTTTTCTTCATCCTCTTAGCTTCTCCTTACTTTTTGCTGTAAACATCAACATGTACATCCATACTATAAGAGCCAGTTTATCACCATAACTTATTTATTTTACCACGATAAACTCAATAAGGCAAGCACAAAGTACGTGGTGCGCTCACTTCAATCGTTGTGCATTTTCATCCCAGTCACTTGAAAAGCAGACATACATAGGGTATACTGTCAAAGGCTATTGGGCTATTAGACACTCAAATGACAAGAACTGACGGAAAAATCGGCATTGGCGCTGTATGTATTGAGTTCAAAATATATATGGCTGAAACGGGTCTTTTGAGATGAAAAAGGAAAGGTGAACATGGCACTTACAAACAGGGACTCGGATATCATGAGCCGCAGAGCAGAAGATGCAATCGAACATATTTCGGCGATACAAAATTCCAAAGGATATAAATGGTTTCTCTTCTTTAAACGTCTTAAGACTCAATTCATTCGAGGAAACATTCAAGAAAAGAAAGACTTTTTTCGATGGATCTGGAGTAAACTGACACGGCGGGAGAATGGATCGAAATGGCTTCAAGCGTTTGATAATCTGGAACAGGTACGCTTTATTCTGGAGGATTTATATTTCAACGGACTTACCCCCGCAGAAATGAGCGCAAAAGCATGGAAGGCCAAAAATACCAGACAGGTATTCATCTTTGCCGGAGTTCCCTATCATGACATTGGCGGCGGTCAGCGATGCGCACAGTTAGCAAGAATTTTTAATGAATTGGGATATCGGGTATATTATTTTCATGAGTTTGGGACGGATGAACTGTGCATTCCAAAAAGCAGAGTCCCTGCAATCTGCTATAAACGCATTGATCACTGCCAGGTGGATGAAGTTGCATCAGTTGTGGAGGATGGTGCCATCTTTGTGTTTGAGATTCCGAGCGCAACGTTCAAGCCATATTTTGATTTTGCTGTAAAAAACGGATTCTTCACAATATATGAGCACATTGATAATTGGGATTCCAGTTTGGGGAGTTCCTTTCAATACTCTGAACATATGCTCAAACACTACTTACAGAATGCGACACAGGTCACCGTAACCGCCCGCCTATTGGCAGAGAAGTTGGAGGCGACCTATCATCGGCCATATATCTATCTGCCAAACGCGGTAAACTCATCTTTGTTCGAACCGATGAGAACTTATCCGAAGCCCAAGGATCTCATAATTGGAAAAAAGACTCTTCTTTATTTTGGTTCCCTCTGGGGCGATTGGTTTGACTGGGAGCTGGTCATTTATTTGGCAAAGAACTGCAAATGTGAGATCAACTTGATCGGCGACTACGCAGCGCTCAAGAAGCGGATCAAGAAAATGCCGCGCAATATGCACTTTTTGGGGGAAAAGGATCAAAGTGAGCTGCCTGCTTATCTTTATTATTCAGATATTGCTCTTCTCCCGTTTAAGAACGACACCATCGGAAAGTATGTTTCTCCGCTCAAGGTATTTGAGTATATCGCTATGAACAAGCCGGTATTGGCTACTCCATTGGATGATATCATTGGTTACCCCAACGTTTTTTGCTCCAGTCGAAAGGAGGACTGGGCAGCAAAGGTTTCCGAAAACTGGGAGATTACTGATACAACGGTTTTTACTTCGCAAAACAGTTGGTATGCCAGGTGCAACGCTATGTTGGCGCTATTGCCTCATGAGGAAAGCACTAAGCCCTGCGTGTCGATCATTGTTCTCAATCACAATAATATGAGTGTAATTTTCCGCTGTGTGGATTCTCTTCTGGCATTCAGCGGAAAGTACGATTGCGAGATTATTGCGGTCGACAACGACAGTACAGACGGCTCCTATACGCGACTTTTGGAGCAATATCAAGGCAGGATCAAAGTAATCCGAAATGAAAAGAACGGTTGCTCCTCCGGACGAAATTTGGGCGCTGCGGCGGCAAAGGGAGAATACCTGTTTTTCCTTGATAGCGACCAATGGGTGGTCAGTGATGATTACCTGAAATGTCCTCTCCAAATTCTGCAATCGGATGAGACCGTCGGGGCTGTTGGATGGGCTGCCGGGTGGTTTGACCCCGGTGATTATAAGGGTCCGATCGCAGATTATCTGCCCAATCGCGGTATGATTAGTCCAAATGTCTTTTACCGTACGGATATTGCCTATCTGGGATCAGGCGGGTTGCTGATGAAGCGGGCTCTTTTCGAAAAGATTCAAGGTTTTGATGAATGCTATGACCCCACCTGTTTTGAGGACACCGACCTGTCTTTAAAGATTCGAAATGCCGGCTTTGAACTAGCCTATTGTCCCTACATGCCTATAATGCATTTGCCCCATCAGACAACTCAGTCCGGCAGCAAGCAGCACGAACAGCTTATGAATCAAAACGGCACCTATTTCTTAGAAAAGTGGAAAGCATTGAACGAGAAGCTGTTAGACTATCCATTAAAATGAGCTCAATCTTGTATTTTTAGATCAAATATGGTGCTATTCGCAAGGATTTTTGTTATCTTTGTCAGAAAAACCGTTACATTTTGTTTTGCTTGAATTGTTTATTCCTTGCTGCTGCGGCAATACGTATAAGGGAGAGGAAAGCGGAACAATGCAGAAAGAAGAAGCCATGATGAATCAAAGGGAAAAAAACAATATCATATCGAATCGTCTATTCCTGTTTTTGGAAATTACTGTAATACTGCTTACAGGGCTTCTCGTCCTTCTCCTCTTCACAATTCTCTATATGACGGATGTCTTTCCCGGCTTTACACTAAACGAACTGGTATTCCATTTAAAAGCACCTCTCGCCGGCATAGATCCCGATATGGTGTTATATTGTCTTTTGCATTATGCACTCCCTGCGATCGTTCTTTTTTCGGGTGTCGTCGCATTCACCATATTTACCCGACGTACAAATCGTTCTTTTCATCGCTGGCATCATCCGCTTATTCTCGGATTACTGGCAATGAACGTTGTTGGTTATATTGGTATCTTTGGCTTTATTGAACGTCAATATCATATAAGCTCTGAAATAAAGCAGCGCACAACCGACTCAACTTTTATTGAGAACCATTACATCGACCCCAAAACGGTAAAACTAACATTCCCGGAAACTAAGCGAAACCTTATTTATATATTTATGGAGTCGATGGAAACTACCTTTTCGGACAAAAAACATGGCGGTTGGTTTGAGGACAACTATATTCCTGAGTTGACAAATCTTGCTCTTCAAAACGAGTGTTTTAACGGAAACCGAAGGGTTTTAAATGGCGGCCTTGTTTTAAACGGCACCGAGTGGACAATGGGCGCTAATGTCGGGCAGAGCGCCGGATTGCCGCTAAAAGTATCCATCGGCGGGAACGACATGGGATCACAAGGTTCTTTTTTCCCGACAATAACTGCCATTGGTGACATTCTTGAAAAAGAGGGCTATGTTAACGAATATCTCATGGGGTCTGATTCGTCGTTCGCCGGCACAGGTCTTTATTATACCAACCATGGTAATTATGAAATCTGCGACTACTCTTTTGCAGTAGAGAATGCCTATATCCCAAAGGATTATCGCGTCTCGTGGGGGTTCGAGGATCAAAAGCTGTTCGCAATCGCCAAAGCTCGCCTGAAATTGCTCGCCGCGGAAGACGCGCCCTTTAATCTGACTCTCTCGACGATGGATACGCATTTCGAGGATGGCTTTGTGTGCCCACTCTGCGGCACCCCATTCGGTAATAACCAGTATGCCAATGTAATGTCCTGCTCCAGCCGTCAAATCGCAGATTTTATAAGCTGGGTTCAAGCACAGGACTTTTATAAAGACACAGCGATTGTCCTTATCGGAGATCATCCTACGATGGACAGTGATTTTTGTGAAGATGTTCCTTCTTCCTATGCGCGAAAGGTTTATACCGCAGTCATAAACGGAGCACCTGCTTCACGCAGCTCCAATCATTACCGCCAATTTAACACTTTTGATATGTTTCCAACCACGCTTGCGGCTATGGGCGTGCAAATTGAAGGGGACCGTCTTGGCCTCGGCGTAAACCTTTATTCTTCCGCAAAAAGCCTTACTGAGCGTTTCAGTAAATCAGAGTGCGATTCTGAGCTCATCAAGAACTCCGCTTTTATGGATAGCTTGAACAGCACTAAGATCACGGATGATTTCGTCGCTGTTCTTTCCAGAGTAACGTCAATTTCACTGAAAGAGGAAGATGCCAGTCCATTTTTATATGCAGATGTAGACTATAACTGTGATGCCATATCTGATTTTGATCGTTTAGAACTTGAATATTGGGATGTACAAGCCCCCGATGCCCCCCATCGAATCATTCCGCTGGAACATCGCGCTGGCATTGGATATTCAATTTCAGTTCCGATTGAAGATATCGATACATCCCGTCTCTTAGCTTATGTTAAAGTTATAAGGAAAGATGGAACTGCTGGATTTTTGCGCTATTTCGCGGGGCAGTTGTATACAGAGGATTTGCGCGAATATCTTTCGCGGCTCAATCACGAGGGCTTCCTCATTTTCATCGCTGTCAGATGTGATATTCCCATCACTTTACGCCCTGAACACGATGAGATTCTCAGGGAGCTTGGTGCCCAGGAGGAACTGTACCAGCGCACGTCCGCCAGCTACATACTTGTTACCGAGCCGGGAAATGAAGAGAACACGCCTGTCTTTGAAGTCCTGTCCGAAAATCGGCCGGTCAAAGGCACTGGAACTGTCGAGGGTATTGACTATGTTGTCCAAAGCACAGGTGACGTTACTCAGGATTATACAAGGATCATTCTGAACGGCACAAACTATTCTCTGAACAAGCACGGAATCAACATTGTCGTTTATGATCTCTCCCTTGGAGCGGTCATTGATAGCGTATGCTTTAATATCCGGGGCGAACGCTAGCTGTATTCAGCCGGAGAAGAACGGGTTGCTTTTTTCTGATGATGACTTGTGCTATCTGACCGTCGTTTCTTAAATGGCTGCAAAAAAATATTGGATTGTTGTACCGGGAATCCCTGACTCATTCTTGCGTACTGCCTCGGGTTCTCGCTGACATCATAGCATGGAGATCAAAAATGAATCATAACCAAAAGCTTTTGGGCTACTACAATTACACCGTTATCCTGACATACATAGGGATGCTGACCGGGTTCGTCGGTATCGTTTATGCCGGCGATCCGTCCAAAGCGGTCATCTGCCTTATGCTTGCCGGTTTTTGTGATATGTTTGACGGAGCGATTGCTTCAACAAAAGTCCGCACGCAGCGGGAAAAATGCTTTGGAATCCAAATTGATTCCTTCAGCGATCTGATCTGTTTCGGGGCGCTCCCCGCAATTATTGTTTACAGTCAAAGCAAGGGCAATACTATCGTCTTGGCAAGCTGTGCTCTGTATCTGCTTTGCGCTCTCATCAGGCTCGCTTATTTTAATGTAGATGAACAGGAGCGGCAGCAAAGCAGCGATGGCCCCAGAGAGGTCAATTATGGCTTACCCGTAACGATGTCCGCTCTGTTCCTTCCTGTTTTCCATGGAGCAGTTTTCCGATTTTCGTGGAATCCCACCGTGGTTCCAACAGCATCCTTGTTGATCATGGCGCTCCTGTTTTTGCTTCCTTTTCCGATTAGAAAGCCCAAATTGATCGGAAAGATTTTTTTGATACTATGCGGCATTATGGAAGTCGCATTTGTTTTGTTTGCCTATGGTAGTGTGTGATGAAAGCTGATTGTTTCTATAAAACCGTTTTGGGACGGACTCTCTTCAAGGCTTTACAAAAGCTGGGATTCTTTCGTCTTGCAACATGGTTCCTGCATACTCGGATTTCAAAACATATGATTCCCAAATATATCAAGAAATATGGAATCGACATGAGGCCTTATAGCGGGCAGACCTACGAATCCTTCGCAGCGTTTTTCTCCAGAAAGCAGGACAGTATACCCTATGTGGCAGATCCGAGCGCACTCATCAGTCCCTGTGACGGGTTGCTCTCCGTTTATACTGTGACGGAAGATTTTACGATTCCCATGAAGGGATCCGTCTATACCATAAACGATCTGGTGCCCGATCCAGAGGTCGCAGTGCTATTTCAAAACGGCCTGTGCCTTGCGTTCCGGCTGGAGGCCGCAGATTATCATCATTTCTGTTTTTTTGACGATTGTCTGCTCATTGAAACCAACGCTATTCCCGGACAATTACACAGCGTGCAGCCGATTGCGCAGAGAACTGTCCCCGTTTTTCGTCTGAACCGAAGATGGTGGAGCATCATTAAAACAAGGCACTTCGGAACGGCTGTACAGATTGAAGTCGGCGCCGTGCTGGTTGGAGGCGTCTCATTTTCCGCAACGGAGGCAAGGTTTAAGCGGGGAGATGAAATGGGGAATTTTGAACTTGCCGGCTCCACAATCATCCTTCTGCTGAGTTCTTCTGTCCGGCAGCGTTTGTCCTTCCGGGAATCGCTCATGCCATCTATCAACGACGGAAAAGAAATACGAGTTCAGATGGGGACAGAAATCGGGGTGCTAAGCGATCAGAGAGATTAGGAGACGGCGCTCACGCACCGAGCGCGCATTTGAGCTCGTGGACGTTGGGCGCGTTGTCACCGAAGAACATGCGCCCCGCCGCCTCAGCATAGCTCTCAGAGCCGTTTCGCGCGATCATCAGCGCAATGGGATCGGAGTTGGTGATGCCGTTGAGCAGGAACTCGCTCTGTGGCTCGCCGTTCAGCACAGCATCGTAGAACTGCATCACGCGCTCCAGCCTCGCTGCGGCCTCCGGGTCGTTTTTCTCACACAGCGCCTCCAACCGGAGCAGCAGCACGCTGGTGAGCGCCCAGCGCTCGGTGAAACTCATCGCGTTGATCTCGGCGATCAGTTCCGGCGTAGGCTCCGTCACTTGAACCTTCATTTGGTTATCCTCCTCAATCGTTCTTATCTTCGATCTTCAAACTGCCGTCGTCCTGAATGTGAACCTGTGAATTGCGCTGCAGCCGTTTCCGCCATGCGCCGTCTGCGCGGCAAGGGCTTCAACGAGCTGGATCTCTATGATCTGGCGGCCTACGCCGCAAATCATGCGGAACACAACGTTGTCACCGTCGCCGCCGCGGAGCGCCTGCTGGAACAGGAAAGCAAGGATGGAAAAGAAACCGCACGCATTGGATTTTAAGACGAAAGAAGTCCAGCTGGATGCTGGACTTCTTTCCAAACCTATTGTAATAGAAGGAGGATCTGTAATAACTGTTTTGGATTATCTTTGGAGCAAGCCTCCCATCGGGCAGGTATTTCACCGCCAAGGGGAGGCCGTCCGCGTTGATCTCAAAGAGCTGTTCGACCAGCGCGACGATCCGAAGATCTATGTTCCGAAGTACTACGAGGACCGTGGGCTGCTGATCTGCGACAACGCCTATCTCCGCCGCTGTCTCGCGGACTACGGCCTCACCGACGCGCAGATCGACGAGATGCTGGCGGATGAGCCGGGCTACACCTGGACGGATTCCGAGTTCCCAGGCAGGCGATGACCTGCGTTGACAAACACCGCAGTTCCTCCCCAAATATTTTGGGTCATTTTGCCTAAAATCGCATCTAATTGGATGCGCATCAGGACTTTTCACTTCGGATAATCAACAACAGCAACAGGCAGCGGACATGATTCAACCGTGGATTTGCGGTTTTTTGCCCTCCGCAGGTAAAGATGGGTACGCCAAAGGCAACGTCTTGCTCTCGCTATGACGGCCAATACGTTTCCCCACTCATC
>CAMVTO010000010.1 GCA_947170435.1 uncultured Clostridia bacterium
CTTCCCACGTCATGAAGCCGACGAGAATGTTGCGGCCCAGAGCGATCTCGCCCTGGTCGGTGGCGGGGCCGTCTGCCAGAACCGTGGGGTCTTCCAGAATGTGGCCGTGCTCGTCTACCTTGCGGCCGTGCACGCGCTCACCCACATCGACGATGGGGTGCTGGTTGATGCAGGTGCCATGGTTGGAGCGCAGGAACTTGGTGAGCTTGTACTCCTTGACGCCCAGCTCGGGGTCGTCATAGGCAACCGTGATGTTGCGGGCGTCCATCTTGGTCACGATGCCGTCGCCCTCGGCAAGGACGGCAACCTCGGCGTCCATGCAGATCTTGTGCTCCATGCCGGTACCGACGATGGGCGCCTCGGGACGGAGCAGGGGCACCGCCTGACGCTGCATGTTCGCGCCCATCAGAGCGCGGTTCGCGTCGTCGTTGGGCAGGAACGGGATCATTGCCGTCGCGATGGAGACCATCATGCGCGGGGAAATGTCGATGTAGTCGACGCGGTCGCGGTCGACCTCCACGATTTCGTCGCGGTGACGGCAGGTAATGCGCTTGTTGATGAGGCAGCCATCCTTGTCCACCGGCTCCGCCGCCTGACCGACGATGTACTGATCCTCCACGTCGGCGGTCATGTAGGTGATGTCGTCGGAAATCTTGCCGGTGGCGTGATCCACCTTGCGGTAGGGCGCCTCGATAAAGCCGTACTCGTTGATGCGGGCGTAGGTCGCGAGATAAGAGATCAGGCCGATGTTCGGACCTTCCGGCGTCTCAATCGGGCACATGCGGCCGTAGTGGCTGTAGTGCACGTCTCGGACTTCCATGTTCGCGCGCTCGCGGCTCAGGCCGCCGGGGCCCAGTGCGGACAGGCGGCGCTTGTGGGTCAGCTCGGCGAGCGGGTTGGTCTGATCCATGAACTGGCTCAGCGGTGAGGAGCCGAAGAACTCCTTGATTGCCGCGGTCACCGGGCGGATGTTGATAAGGCTCTGCGGGGTCACGATGTCGAGATCCTGCATCGTCATGCGCTCGCGGATCACGCGTTCCATACGGCTGAAGCCGATGCGGAACTGGTTTTGCAGCAGCTCGCCCACGCAGCGCAGGCGGCGGTTGCCCAGATGGTCGATGTCGTCCTTAAAGACGATGCCGCGTGCCAGAGCGTTCATATAGTTGATGGACGCGAGGATATCGTCGACCAGAATGTGCTTCGGCACCAAACGATCCACGTTATCCCGAACGGCGTCCTTGAGCTCCTCACCGGAATACTGCTCCAGCAGCTCCTTCAGGACGCTCTCGCAGACGCGCTCCTTGATGCCCAGCTCCTTCGGGTCGAAGTCCACGAAGCGGCTCAGGTCCACCATGTGGTTGGAGAACACGCGCAGCGGGCGGCCGTCAACATCCAGCGTCACGTCGTTGACGCCAATGGCGTCCAGCTCGTCGGCTTCCTCGCCGGTCATGACGTGACCGGCGTCGAAGATGATTTCGCCCGTGCGCGGATCGGCGACGGGGAAGAGCAGCTTCTGCCCGCGGATACGCGCGCGCAGCGCCAGCTTTTTATTGTACTTGTAGCGGCCGACCATGCTGAGATCATAGCGGCGCGGGTCAAAGAAGAGATTGTTGATGAGCGTCTCGCAGGCCTCGACCGTGGGCGGCTCGCCCGGACGCAGCTTGCGGTAGATCTCCAGCATCGCCTCTTCGTAGGTCTTGCAGGCGTCCTTGTCAAGAGTGGCCACGACGCGCTCGTCATCGCCGAAGAGCTCGGTGATCTCGGCGTCGGTGCGCAGGCCGATGGCACGCAGAAGCTCGGTGACAGGAAGCTTGCGGTTCTTGTCGATGCGAACCCAGAAAATCTCGCTGGCGTCGGTCTCATATTCGAGCCACGCGCCGCGGTAAGGGATCGCCTGGGCGGTCATCAGCGGCAGGTCGGTCTTAAGGTCGATCTCCTTGCCGTAGTAGATGCCGGGCGAACGCACAATCTGGGAGACGACGACGCGCTCCGCGCCGTTGATGACGAAGGTGCCCGACTGAGTCATGAGCGGGAAGTCGCCCATGAAGATCTCCTGTTCCTTGATCTCGCCCGTCTCTTTGTTGTAAAGACGCACGTTCACCTTGAGAGGAGCGGCGTAGGTCGCGTCGCGCGCCTTGCACTCCTCCACATCGTATTTGGGTTCCTCGTCCATCTTATAGTCGATGAAGCTCAGTTCGAGGTTGCCGGCATAGTTCGCGATCGCGTCCACGTCCGCAAACACCTCTCGCAGACCGTAGTCCAGGAACCACTTGTAAGAGGTCTTCTGCAGCTCGAGGAGATTCGGCATCTCCATGACTTCCTCGTGCCGTGCGAAGTTCTTGCGAAGGGTCTTGCCGTACATTTTGTCGTGGGCCATTTGCTCTTCACGCCTTTCTTTCCTCTCCGCCTCTCAGTTGCGGAGAAAAATAATGTGCTTTTGCGATACGCCCGGTTTTGTTGATACAAACAGTGCCGAAGCGCTTGCTTTTTTCAATGCAATTTGCTACACTCGCGTTAGTAGGTGAGGTTTTGCCACCAACCCACTTTCGCATATAAGCGCTTTATTTTACCGGATAACACAAAAAAAGTCAAGTGTTTTTTCGCACTTGACTCATTTTTTTGCAAAAAACGCCCGCAGCTTATGCCGCGGGCGTTTTCCCTTGCGATTGCTTCTGCCATCAGGCAGGATGCTCAGCGCCAGCTGAAGGTCGCGAGGCCGTACACGTAGAGAACCACGATAATCGCGGGAACGCAGAAGCGGAAGATCGGCTTCATCCACGGCTGTACCTTGAGGCCCTTGCCGGTGTTGGCTTCCTTCACGAAGTTGTCCCAGCCCCAGCCGAAGTTATTGCAGCAGAACAGAGCAAAGACCAGGCTGCCGATGGGCAGGCAGTTCGTAGAGACGATGAAATCCCAGAAGTCCAGCCACGCGGAGCCCTCCGCAAAGGGCTGGAAGGTGAATACGCTGAAGCCCAGCGCGGTGGTCAGGCCCAGCAGGAATACGACGACACCGCAAATGAGGCTGCCCTTGGGGCGGCTCCAGCCAAAGAGATCGCGGGTCATGGCAAGGATGTTCTCACACACGGCCAGCACCGTGGACAGCGCCGCGAAGACCATGAACAGGAAGAACAGCGTGCCCCAGAAGCGGCCGCCGACCATGTTGTTGAACACGGTCGCCATGGTGTCGAACAGCAGGCTCGGGCCCGCGCCGACCTCAAGGCCGTAGGAGAAGCAGGCCGGGAACATGATGAAGCCCGCGAGCAGCGCAACGACGGTATCCAGAACGATGACGTTTACGGACTCGCCCATCAGCGCGCGATCCTTGTCGATGTAGCTGCCGAAAATCGCCATGCTGCCGATGCCCAGAGACAGGGTGAAGAATGCCTGATTCATAGCGCCGACGATGACAGAGCCGTTGATCTTGGAGAAGTCAGGCACGAGATAGAAGGCAAGGCCCTCCTTTGCGCCGGGAAGCGTAAAACTGTGAACCGCCAGCACCAGCATCAGAACCAGCAGCGCCACCATCATGTACTTGGTCACGCGCTCCAGACCGCCCTGAAGATTGAAGCTCAGGATCACAAAGGCGACGATCACGGTAACCGCCAGGAACGTCACGTTCAGGCCGGGGTTGGTGATCATGGGGCCGAAGCCAAGGCCCTGATTCTGGCCCACCAGGAACTTGCAGAAGTAGTTGATGATCCAGCCGCAAACGACGGTGTAGAACGCCATCAGCGCGATGTTGCCAAGCAGGGAGACATATCCCATGATGCCCCATTTCTGGCCGGGCTTCTCCAGCGCCTGATACATCTTGACCGGGCTCTTCTGGGCAGCGCGGCCCACAGTGAACTCCATCGTCATAACAGGCAGGCCCAAAACCAGCAGGCAGATGATGTACACCAGCACAAATCCGCCGCCGCCGTACTGGCCGGTCATCCACGGGAATTTCCAAACATTGCCGCACCCGATGGCGCAGCCCGCCGAGAGCAAAATGAAGCCCAAGCGGCTGCCAAGTCTTTCTCTTTCCATTTCAGTTTTCTCCTTTAAATGCCTAAAGTGGTTTCCACAAGTCGGGATTATACAATGCTGATTTGGTTTTTGCAAGACTTTTTTTGCACATCATTTGTACTGTCTCGCCTCAAGTTGCCGCCAGAATGCACAAAAAGACCGCCGAATCGCTTCGGCGGTCGCTGCTTGTTCCTTATTCTGTTGCCCGGCTGCGATCCTCTTCATTAAAAAACGCACAGCCGTTGCGCCCGGCTTCCTTGACACGGTAGAGCGCCTTGTCCGCCATTTTAAACAGGTTCTCCCCCTCCTGTCGCTGATCGCTGAACGCAACGCCGATGCTCAGCGTCACCAACGGCAAGCCATCGGACACATCCCGCAGGCCCTTTTGCACGGCCTCCACCCTGCTCATCACGACCTGCTGCTGATCCGGTGTGATCTCCGTCATGATGACGGCAAACTCGTCGCCGCCGGTGCGGCAGGCATAGTCCGACGCGCGAAAGTCGCCCGCCAGCAGCCGCGCCACCTTTTGCAGCACCTTGTCGCCGATATCATGGCCGTAGGTATCGTTGACGCCCTTGAACTTGTCCACGTCGATCCACAGCAGCGCGATGCTCTCCTCGCGGCCGTGCTCCGCCAGCAGCTTTTCATAAGCGCCGCGGTTATAAAGCCCCGTCAGCGCGTCGTGCTCCACCTTGTAGCGCAGCTCCTCGTTGCGCAGCATATTCTCCTCAAACATGGCATTGTACGCCTTGGCGAGGTAGCGCAGCTCATACGCACCGCGCAGCGGCAGCGTTTTATTCTCGCGAATGCGCCCGATGTACTCCTCCATCGGCCAGAGGATCAGCGCTACGACAGAGAACACCTCGATCAATACCACCAGCAGCAAAATGCCGGTAAGCACCTGCTGACGCTCCATCATGTCGCGCAGCAGCTCCACGGCGGCTCCGTCCGTCCCGAGCATCTCCTCAATCAGCCTCTGCTTGTGCTGGATCGTCGCCAGCAGCACCAATGAGATGATACATGCCACGGCTGCAATGATCCCGTTGATGCTCTGCAGACGTACAGAACCTTTTTCGTGCAGTCCCGGCTTATCGGGAAGGTCGGTGCTGCGGCGGTGCGGGCCGTGATAGGCCGCGCCGTAGGTGACAGGGCCGCTCCACCCTTTCTGTTCAGTTGGCGTATGCTCTGCCATCCCGCAACCCCCTCGCTTTGATTGGAAACGAATTACTTATAACACATTTCCTCCCACAACGCAAGCCATTGCGTCCGCCCTCTACAGGCTCTATGGCCTGATATCCATCGTATTGGGCATCCAGAAATATCGCGTTTCTTCGGCAGTCAGTCCTTCGTCCGAGATAGCAATACCACCGTCTCGACGTGATCCGCCCGCGGGAACATGTCCACAGCACAGGCGCGCGCCGCAGCATAGCCGAGTTCAGCAAACCGCCGCACATCGCGGCTCAGCGTCGCCGGATCGCAGGAGACATAGACCACCCGCGGCGGCGCCATGTCGCCGATGGCGCGGATCACGTCCTCCGCAAGTCCCTTGCGCGGCGGATCGACCGTCACCACATCAGGCCGCAGGCCTTCCGCCGCGAATTTTGCCGCTACCGCCGAAGCGTCGCCGAGGAAGAACTCCGCGTTTTTGACGCCGTTGCGCTCCGCGCTGTCCCGGGCGTCGGCAATCGCCTCCGGCACGATCTCCGCGCCGATGGCGCGTTTGGCATAGCGGGCCAGCAGCAGTGTGATCGTCCCTGCGCCGCAGTAGAGATCCAGTGCCGTCTCCTCGCCGGTGAGGCCGGCGAACTCAACGGCCTTGGCGTAGAGCTTTTCACACTGGGCATGGTTGACCTGATAAAACGATGGCACCGAGATCAGGAACGTAAACCCGCAGAGTGTATCGGCAATACGGTTGCTGCCCCAAAGCGTGCGATAGCTGTCCCCCAGCACCACGTTGGTTTTTTTCATGTTGGTGTTCAGCAGGATGCCCACCGTGTCCGGGCACGCGCCCCGCAACGCCTCCACCAGTTCCCGCTCATGGGGCAGCGAGGTCGCGTTCGCCACGACGCACAGCAGCGACTGTCCCTTGGTGTTGTTCCGCGTGAACAGGTGCCGGATCAGCCCCTCGCCGGTGGTCTCATCGTAGCCCCGCACGTCCCAGCGCGCCATCCAGGCGCGCAGCGCGTCGGCGGCGGCCTCCGCCGCCGGATGCACCAGAAGGCACCGTTCGGCATTGACAACCTCGTGCGTCCGTGCGCGGTAAAATCCCACCGCGCCATTGGGAGACACCGGCCAGATTGACTTATTGCGGCAGCGCTGGATCGCGTCCGCACCGAGGATCGCCTCCACCGCAACGTCGCTTCCGCCGAGACGACGAAGGTCATCCTCTACCCGTTGGCGCTTGAGCTGCTTCTCCTCGGCATACTCCATGTGCCGATAGGTACATCCGCCGCAGCGCGGGAAATAGGGGCAGTCCGAGGTCATGCGGTGCGCTGACGGTGAGAGCACCTCCACGATCTTGGCATAGGCAACACGCTTGTTGACCTTAAGGATCAGCACGCGGCAGGTCTCGCCCCGCAGCGCGCCTTGCACAAAAACGACGCGGCCGTCGATTCTTGCGACGCCCGCGCCGCCGTCCGCATAGCCCTCTATGCGGACGGTGTGGATCTGATTTTTCTTCAACTCTTGAATCGTTTCCAATTTGCAGAATGCCTTTCGTTACTTACTTCCACTTTTCAAGCAGCGCGTGGATCTGGGATGTGAGCGCCGCCATATCCTTGTTCGGCATGCCGCGGCTGCTCTTGATGAACATGAGCAGCTCCTCCGCGGAGGTGGCGAGCTTGTTGTAGATGACGTCCGCGCGGCGGCGCGCCTCGCTCTTGCGGCGCTCCGGCACATAGCCGTCCTCCAGCGCCACGCCGAGGGCAAGATCGTACACCGCGGTGAACTTCGGCGCGTGGGCGGCGAAGCCGAGGCCGCGCAGCTCCTCCGCAAACGCGGGGGCGATGTCCTCGTCGCCGTGGACGACAAACACCTGCTGGGGCTTGGGGTCGAAATTCTGCACCCACTGCACCAAATGGTCGTGGTCGGCGTGGGCGGAGAGTCCCTTAAAGTTGATGATCTTCGCGCGCACCGCGACCTCCTCGCCGAAGAGCTTGACGCTCTCCGCGCCGTCGATGATGCGGCGGCCCAGCGTGCCGGGCACCTGATAGCCCACGAAGACGATGGTGCAGTTGTAGCGCCAGAGGTTGTGCTTTAAGTGATGGCGGATGCGGCCCGCGTCGCACATGCCGGAGGCGGAAATGATCACCTTCGGCGTGGGGTCGGCGTTGAGCAGCTTGGACTCCTCGCCGCCCTCGACCATGTGGAGGTTGGAGAAGGAGAACATGTGCTTGTCATCGGTCGCCAGCGCCAACGACTCCTCGTCCACATAGCCGTGGACGTTGCCGCAGAAGATGGACGTTGCAGCCTTCGCCAGCGGCGAGTCGATGTACACCGGGAAGTCCGGCACGGACTTGACCATGCCCGCCTCCTTGATTTTGCGGATGAAGTACAGCAGCTCCTGCGCGCGGCCGACGGCGAACGACGGGATGATGACGTTGCCACCCGCTGCCAACGTGGAGTCGATGATCTCCGCGAGGCGGCCCTCGTAGTTCCACTCGCCCTCATGGTTGCGGTTGCCATAGGTGGACTCCATCAGCACATAGTCGGCATGGGTCAGCGGCTCCGGCGCGCAGAGGATGGGCTGGGTCTCGTTGCCGATGTCGCCGGAGAACACAACGGTCTTGATGACGTCGCCCTCGGTGAGCACCATGGTGATGCTGGCGGAACCGAGCAGATGCCCCGCGTCGGTGAACGTGACCTCGACGCCCTCGCACAGCTCGATGGTCTCGTGATAGTCGCAGGTGCGGATGTACTTGATCGCCTCCTCCGCGTCTGCGGTGGTGTAGAGCGGCTCGACGTGCTCGCGCCCCGCACGCTCTCCCTTGCGGTTCATGTACTCCGCGTCGCTCTCCTGGATGCTGGCAGAGTCCAGCAGCATGATCTCCAGCAGCCGCCCCGTGAGACGCGTGGTCAGTACTTCACCGTGGAAGCCCTGCTTGACCAGCAGCGGAAGTCTTCCCGAGTGGTCGATGTGGGCATGGGTGATGAGCACATAATCGATCTCGCTGGCGTCAAAGGGCAGGAGCGTATTATCCAGCTCGTCACGCCCTTGCTGCAAGCCGCAGTCGACCAGAATGCGTTTTCCATTGATCGTCACGCAGTGGCAGGAGCCCGTCACCGCGCGGTCAGCGCCGTAAAAATACAGTTTCATCGGCTTTCCTCCCCGCTTTGCACAAAGGTTGTCAGCTTCTCTGAAAATATTTTAGCATAGCTGCACAGAATATGCAAGAAAAACAGCGCAGGTTTTTCCTGCGCTGTCCCATTTTTTTCAACTGCCGGATCAGACGTCCACGCCGCCGTCTACGCGCAGCAGCTGGCCGTCGATAAACGAGGAGTCGGAGGTTGCCAGAAACAGAACCGTTGAAGCGATTTCACTGCCCTCTCCGATGCGGTGCAGCGCCGTGCGGTCGATCATCGGCTGGAACGCATCTTCGCCGCCGACCGAGGCGAGCATTGCGGTGCGGATCGCGCCCGGGCAAATGCCGTTGACGTGGATCGTGGGAGCAAGCTCGTTCGCCATCGCCTTGGTGAGTCCGACCATGGCGTGCTTGCTGGTGACGTAGGCGACAAACCCCCAGTGCGCCGCCCAGCCGACAATGGACGCGACGTTGATGATATGGCCCTCCCCCTTTTCCTTCATGACCGGCGCGACCTTCTGGCTGAGCATCAGCGCGCTGGTAACGTTGATGTTGATGTCCTCCATGAATTCCTCCGCCGTAATGGTGGCAAACTGTGCCAGCGACAGCATGCCGGCGTTGTTCATCAGCACGTCCACCGTGCCGTACGCCTTCATTGTGGCGTCAAAGATGACCTGCGCAAAGTTCTTGTCCGCAGCGTCGGCAATCACATAAATGGCTTCCCCGCCATCGGCCTTGATTTTGTCCACAACTTCCTTTGCCCGCGCTTCATTGCGGCCTGTGACGACGACCTTCGCGCCCTCTTTCGCGAACAGATATGCGGTGTCCCGCCCCATGCCGGAGGTGGAACCGGTGATGATCGCGACTTTGTTTTCAAGTTTTCCCATTTCTGATTCCTCTCTTTCAGTGTTTTATTGTGTCAGTGCGGTAAAGCGCTACGCATACAGTATAGGTTTTCCTTGAATATGTCAAGCCTTGTTGAACTGGCATTTTCGCACTTTTTACAAACCGTTCACACAAATCCCTTTGCATATTGCGCTGTCTTGTGTTATATTATACAGGTATTATTTTGCGTGCCGGGCGGCATGCATCGTTTAAGCACTTTTCCCGAAAGGAAGTATATACATCATGGGTCTCTTTACCAAGATATTCGGCACCTACAGCGAACGCGAGCTCAAGAGCATCTACCCCATCGTCGACAAGATCGAAGCGATGGCGGATGAGTATGCCGCCATGAGCGACGCGCAGCTGCAGGCCAAGACGCCGGAGTTCAAGCAGCGCCTTGCCAACGGCGAGACGCTCGACGACATTCTGCCCGAGGCATTTGCCACGGTCCGTGAGGCGGCGAAGCGCGTCATCGGGCTCTATCCTTACCGTGTGCAGCTCATCGGCGGCGTGGTGCTCCATCAAGGCCGTATCGCCGAGATGAAGACCGGCGAGGGCAAGACGCTCGTCGCCGTTCTTCCGTCCTATCTCAACGCACTCACCGGCGAGGGCGTGCACATCGTCACGGTCAACGACTACCTCGCCAAGCGCGACAGCGAGTGGATGGGCAAGATCCACCGCTTCCTCGGTCTGAGCGTGGGACTGATCGTTCACGACCTCAAGAGCGACGAGCGCCGCGCGGCCTACGCCGCCGACATCACCTACGGCACCAACAACGAGATGGGCTTCGACTATCTGCGCGACAACATGGCGATCTATGCCAGCGAGCTGGTGCAGCGCGGCCACGCGTTTGTCATCGTGGACGAGGTGGACTCCATCCTCATTGATGAGGCGCGTACGCCGCTCATCATCTCCGGCATGGGCGAAAAGTCCACGGAGATGTACTCCCGCACGGAAAACCTCGTCGCCCGCTTCCGCAAAAAGGTCATCGCGGAGACGGACGAGAAGGCCGAAGAGGACGTCAACGAGGACGCTGACTACATCGTCGACGAAAAGGCAAAGACCGCGACGCTCACCTCCCTCGGCGTAAAGAAGGCAGAGGAATACTTCGGGCTGGAAAACCTCTCCGACCCGGAAAACTCCACCATCGCGCACCACATCAATCAGGCCATTAAGGCGCACGGCGTCATGAAGCGGGACATTGACTACGTCCTCAAGGACGGCGAGGTCGTCATTGTCGACGAGTTCACCGGCCGTCTGATGTTCGGCCGCCGCTACAGCGAGGGCCTGCACCAGGCCATCGAGGCCAAGGAACACGTCGAGGTCGCCCGCGAGAGCAAAACGCTCGCCACCATCACGTTCCAAAACTATTTCCGCCTCTACCGCAAGCTCTCCGGTATGACCGGTACGGCGTTGACGGAGGAAGAAGAGTTCGGCACCATCTACAACCTCGACATCATCGAGATCCCGACCAACCGTCCGATCGCGCGTATCGACGATCCCGATGTGGTCTATAAAACCGAGGCGGCGAAGTACCGCGCGGTGATCCGGCAGATCAAGGAGTGTCACGAAAAGGGTCAGCCGGTGCTGGTGGGTACGGTGTCCATCGAAAAGAACGAAAAGCTCTCGTATCTCCTCCAGCGCGAGGGCATCAAGCACAACCTTTTGAACGCAAAGAACCACGAAAAGGAAGCCGAGATCGTCGCGCAGGCGGGCAAGCTGGGCGCGGTGACGGTCGCCACCAACATGGCCGGCCGCGGCACCGACATCATGCTCGGCGGCAACGCCGAGTACATGGCGCGCAACGACCTGCGCAAGGCCGGCATGAGCGACGAGCTGATCGCCGAAGCCACCGGCTACGCCGACACCGACAATCAGGAAATCCTCGACGCGCGGCAGATGTTTGCCGAAGCCCTCGCCAAGCATCGCGACGAGATCAAGGACGAGGCCGACAAGGTCCGCGAGGCGGGCGGCCTCTTCATCATCGGCACCGAACGCCACGACTCCCGCCGCATTGACAACCAGCTGCGCGGCCGTGCCGGCCGTCAGGGCGACCCCGGCGAAACGCGCTTCTACCTCTCGCTCGACGACGAGCTGATGCGTCTGTTCGGCGGCGAGCGCGTGACGAGCCTGATGGACCGCCTCGACATGGATGAGGATATGCCCATTGATGCGCGCATTCTCTCCAAGTCCATTGAAAACGCGCAGACCACCGTGGAATCCCGCAACTTCCAGGCGCGTAAATCCGTCCTCGAATACGACGATGTGATGAACAAGCAGCGCGAGATCATCTACACCCAGCGCAAGCAGGTGCTCGACGGCCTCGACATCAAGAGCACCGTGTTCGGCTTCATCCGCAGCGGCATTGAGAACAACGTGACCATCGCGCTCGGCGAGCACGGAAAAGTGACGGCGGAAACTGCCGCCGAGGCGCTCAAATCCTGCGAGGGCATGTACTTCCCCAGCGGCGTCGTGAGCGCGAGCGCGCTGACGAACCTCTCGCCCGAGGAGCTGACCGATCAGCTCGTCGAAGCCTCCGAGAAGTTCTACAACGCCAAGGAGGAGGCGCTCGGCTCCCCGATCATGCGCGAGCTGGAGCGCGTGGTCATGCTGCGCGTGGTGGACGAATACTGGATGGATCACATTGACGCCATGACCGAGCTGCGTCAGGGCGTGCGCCTCCAGGCCTACGGCAATAAGAACCCCGTGGACGAGTACAAGCGCATCTCCCTTGACATGTTCGAGGAGATGATCGCCGCGATTCAGAACGACACGGTGCGCCGTATCTTCTCCGCCCGCGTGCAGACGGAGTCCGAGGTCAAGCGCGAACGCGTGGCGGAGGGCATCAATGCCACCACCGCCGGCGACGGCACGGTCAAGAAGCAGCCGCGCAAGGTCAAAAAGATCGGCCGCAACGATCCCTGTCCCTGCGGCAGCGGCAAGAAGTATAAGCAGTGCTGCGGCAAATAAGCCTATGTCTTTTACCGAACACAACATTCATGGTTTGATTTACGATACCGCCGACGGTCTTTCTGCCGTCGGCGGCATTCGCCATGCCTTCACCACACGGCATGGCGGCGTCAGCCCCGCGCCGTTCGATTCCCTCAACTTCTTTGAACAGAACGGCGACAAGTGGGAAAATGTGTCCGAAAACTACCGTCTGCTTGGTCAGGCCGCCGGTCTGGATATGTCCCGTGCCGTGGGCAACCGGCAGGTACACGGCGACGTCGTGCGGGTCATTCGTCAGGAGGATGTCGGCAGGCTTCGCTGGGAGGAGCGTCCCTACGACGCCGACGCTCTGCTCACCAACCTGCCCGGCATTCCGCTGGTGGTCTACAGTGCCGACTGCTGTACAGTTCTGCTCTGTGATCCTGTCCGCCGTTGTGTCGGCGCGGTACACGCAGGCTGGAAAGGCACAGCCCTTGGCATCGTAAAGGAGGCAACCGACGCCATGGCGAGCGTCTACGGCTCCGATCCCGCAGACATTCACGCCGCTGTGGGGCCATCCATTGGGGCGTGCTGCTTTGAAACCGACGCCGACGTACCGGACGCCATTCGCGCGAAGCTCGGCCAAGAGGCCGAACCGTTCCTTACACAGCGCGGCGAGAAGTACCACGTCGATCTCAAGCAAATCAACCATCTATGGCTGCTGCGCGGCGGCCTTGACCCCCACAAGATTGAGATCCACCCGGACTGTACCGCCTGCCGGTTGGATCGCTATTGGTCGCACCGCAGACTCGGCATACAACGCGGCGGACAGATCGCGGTCATCGCGCTGGAGGATCGAGCATGAAACGTTGGACCGTTCTTTTATGCGCGATAGCGCTCTGCCTCTCCCTCACCGCCTGCTACGAGGCAGAAATCCCTGAGGAGGAGGATTTCTGGGCCTATACGCCCGAGGAGGCCGCCGACGTCGAGGAGATTTCCCACGCCGCGCAGATCTTCACCCTTCCCTATCTCAGCAGCCAGACCTTAGATCCTATCGCTTGTCCCGACGGCGTGCAGCAGGTAATCGGCTCTTTGCTCTACGAGGGGCTGTTCACGCTCGACGAGCACTTTGAGCCGCAGCCTCTGCTCTGTTCGTCCTACAGCTGCAGCGCCAACGGCCTGACCTATACGTTCCAGATGCGTGACGGCGTCACCTTTTCCAACGGCGCGTCATTCACCGCCGCCGACGTGCTGGCGACCTATCGGCGCGCTCAGATTTCGGACCGCTATGCTGCGCGCTTCGCCAATGTCGCAGCCATGCGTACCGGCCGCAACTCGTTTACCGTCACACTGCGCCAGCCGGACAGCGCCTTCCCCGCGCTGCTGGATATCCCCATTGTCAAATCCGGCACCGAAAAAGACCCCGTACCGTTGGGCACCGGGCCGTATCTCTTTCTGACCGACAGCAGCGGGCCTTGCCTTGTGCGCAGCGAAAACTGGTGGAATGACACCGTTCCCGCATTGGAGCGCATCGAATTGGCCAGTGCCAAGGACGCCGATACCGCCGTTTATCTTTTTTCCGCGCGCAGCGCGCATCTGCTCACCGCGGATCTGCTCAGCGCGACCACCGCTGCTTCGCTCGGCAGTGTGGACCTGACCGACGCACCCACCACCGCCATGCTGTTCCTCGGCTTCAACACCGCCAGAGCAGCGTTGGCCGAACCCGCAACGCGCATCGCCATGGGGCTCGCGATCGACCGCGACGCTATTGCAACCGCGCTGCTTGCCGGTCATGCCCGCGCCGCTCAGTTCCCCATCTCCCCGCTTTCGCCGCTGTATCCCGCGGCAATGGAGGTCCCGTATACCGCCGGCGCCTACGAAGAGCAGCTCTCTTTGCCGCAGGCGGACGATGCCCTTAAAGCTCAGCCGCTGGAGCTGACGCTGCTGGTCAACGCTGAAAACAGCTTCAAGACCGCGGTGGCCGAACACCTCGCCAAGGAACTCACCGCCGCACATATCACAGTGACGCCGGTTATCCTTCCCTGGAACGAGTATCTGGAGGCGCTGGAGGCCGGACGCTTTGACCTCTGGCTGGGTGAAGTGCGGCTTACCGCCGATTGGGACATCGCCTCACTGGTTGACGCCAACGGAGCGCTCAATTACGGCAAATTTTCCAACGCCGATGTCGACTCCGCATTGCGCGCATTCTTAAACAATGAATCGGCCGCCACCGCGAAAACGCTCTGTGCAAGCCTCGCAGAGCAGGCACCTATCCAGCCCATTGTGTTCAAATCTCTTTCTGTTCTGACGCCGGAGGGGCTGATCGACGGCATGTCCCCGACTGCGACGCATCCGCTTCGCTCTTTGGATCAATGGGTTTTCCACTTTTCCTCATAAAAAATCACCGCCTTGCAGCGGTGATTTTCTCTGTATTCAATATTGCCGCACAACCGCGACGACCTTGCCCATGACGGTGCAGTTTGTGCCGTCAATCGGGTGGTAATCTGGATTGGCGGGCAGCAGCCAGATTTTGCCATCCTTCCGGCTGAAGGTCTTGACCGTTGCCTCATCCTCGAGCAGTGCGACAACGATCTCGCCGTTGCGGGCCGCCTGCTGCTGGTGCACGACCACCAGATCACCCGGCAGGATGCCCAGCCCCAGCATGGACTCGCCGCGCACGCGCAGGGCAAAGTACTCGCCCTCCCGTCCGCCGGTATCAAAGGTCAGGTAGTCCTCGATGCACTCCTGCGCCAGAATCGGGCTGCCGGCGGCAACATTCCCGACGATAGGCACCTGAGTCCTCTCCGTCGCCGACGGGACCGCACTTTGTTCCGTCGGCGCCTGAGGCGCCGGCTCGGCAGCCTTGACCGTTTCCCGGTTCACGGGGACAATAGCGCGCCCCTTGAATGCGCTCTTTTCAATGTAGCCCAGCTCTGCCAGATTCTTCAGATGGAAATGCACCGTCGACGGGGACTTGAGTCCCACCGCGTCGCAGATATCGCGGATCGACGGCGCATAGCCGTGTTCCGCCAGATAAGTAAGCAAAAATTGGTAGATCCGCTGCTGCATCTCAGCCCGTTTGCTCATCGAGTCCGCCTCCCATATCGTTCTTGATCGGCAGTATAACACACTTTTTCAGAAAATGCAACATTCGTTTGATATGTTGGTTTCTTTTTTGTTCCAACCATTGCAAAGTCCTTGACTTTATTCTACAATATATTCCCATCACATAAACTAAGGAAGTGTTTTCTCTTGAAGCGTCCCATTTCCCTGCTGCTTGCATTCATTCTTTGCCTGGCCGTTGTTCCTGCGGCGCACGCGGCAAATAGCGATTACGCCCGCTACACAGACATCGTTGCCAAAATCAACGGTCATTCTTTGCTCACCTATGTCGTCGATGGCAAGGCCGCTGTCGTGGCAGAAGATCTCAGAAACTACGGCTTTACGGTGCGCTGGAACGCCACAAAGAAGACTCTGCGGATCACACGCGAAGCGCCGGAGCCCGAAGTCTGGCCGGACTACACACCCTCCCTGTCGGGACATGCCTCAGGCGATCGGTTTCACCGGGTTTTGCGTTCCGATGTCAAGACCTATGTGGGCGACGTTCTGGCAGAAAGCTATAATATCGGCGGAAAAACGCTCATCAGCATGAAGTCCCTCTCGGTGTTTGGAAAAGCGGCCTGGGATCCCAACGCCCGAGTCAGCAGTCTGACGCTGGACCCCTACAGGCCAAAACAGAATCTGCATATATTAATGTATCACGATATTGTGAAGGGTTCGCCTGAGCAACTCGGCAACTGGACAACCACCGAGGAGCTGTTTCGGAAAGATCTGCAATGGCTGAAGGATAACGGCTACACCACTTACCTTCCCAGCGAGATCATCAGCGGCGTGCCGCTGGCTGACAAAGCGGTGCTCATCACTTTTGACGACGGCTATATGAGCAACGACACGATTGCTCTGCCGATTCTCCGGGAGTTCGGCATGAAGGCTGTGGTTTGCATCATAACCTCCTATGTGGACAGTGCTCAGGATGGCTTTCTCACCTGGGACGCCTGCCGTGAGATGGCCGCATCCGGTCTGATTGAATTCGGCTCCCACACCCACAGCCTGCACTCGTCCGGTATTCTCCGTCAAAAAGGCGAAGCACAGGCTAGCTACCAGCAGAGAGTGTCCAAGGATCTGGACGCCAGCATCGAGCTGATTCGCAAAGAAGTCGGGCAGGAAAAGGTCTCATTTTTCGCCTACCCCAACGGATGGCGGGATTCTTGGGCAAACGACCTGCTCCGTGAACGCTTTGACATGACGGTGACGACGGAGCACGGTATGAGTAAGGTCGGCCAGAATTACTATGATCTGCCGCGATACAATATCAATACAACACAGCCGGTCAGCATGTTCCTGCGCTAAGTGCGGCTGACTACGCGAGATTTCGCTTGACACAAGACTTTTGATTCGGTACAATAATCTTTGGATTTTTAGGGGGAGTAAAAGGGGACTTCCCCTCAAGGAACCCACAAACACCCATTTTAATAGATTTTAAAATGAGAGAACAGGAGGAGACCATGCCAGCCCCACATCAAGCTATGTTCGGGCCGATCCACTTTGTGATCGGACTCGTGCTGCTGGCCTTGGGCGTCCTTCTCGGCATTTGGCTGAGGAAACGAGCGGAACAGAAAGCCAACCAAACCATCGCAGACGCTGAACAAAAAGCTTTGCAAATCGAAAACGAAGCGCACAAGCGGGCCGAGAGCAAGAGCAAGGAAATGCTGCTCGAAGCCAAAGAAGAGATCATGCGTGTTCGCAACGAAGCTGAGAAGGAGAACAAGGAACGCCGCAGCGACCTGCAGAAGCAGGAGCGTCGGCTGCAGCAAAAGGAAGAAAACATCGACAAAAAGACCGAGGCCCTCGAGAAAAAGGAAGAGGCCCTCGCCGAGAAGCACGCCGCGCTTGATAAAGAGAACGAGGAGATCAAGATCATCAAGCGCAGCCAGACCGAAATGCTCGAGCGCATCTCCGGCTTCACCGCTGACGAAGCGAAGAAGTACCTGATCGAGCAGGTTGAGAGCGAGGTCACGCACGAGACCGCCCTCAAGATTAAGGAAATCGAGCAGCGCGCCCGCGACGAGGCTGACGCCCGCGCCCGCGAGATCATCGCCACCGCCGTGCAGCGCTGCGCCGCGGATCATGCCGCCGAAATCACCGTCAGTGTGGTTCCCCTGCCCAATGACGAGATGAAGGGTCGCATCATCGGCCGCGAAGGCCGCAACATCCGCACCATTGAAACCATGACGGGCGTCGATCTCATCATTGACGACACGCCCGAGGCTATCACGGTCTCCTGCTTTGAGCCGGTTCGCCGCGAGGTCGCGCGCATCGCGCTGGAAAAGCTCATTGCCGATGGCCGCATCCATCCCACCCACATTGAGGAAATGGTCGCCAAGGCCCGCCGCGAGGTGGACGCCGTGATCAAGTCCGAGGGTGAGCGCGCGGTACTGGAGACCGGCGTGCGCGGGCTGAACCCGGAGCTTGTGAAAATGCTCGGCCGCCTGCACTATCGCACGAGCTACGGTCAGAACGTTTTGCAGCACTCCATCGAAGTCGCTCACCTTGCCGGCATGATGGCCGCGGAGCTGGGCGCGGACGTGACCGCCGCCAAGCGCGCGGGTCTGCTGCACGACATCGGCAAGTCCGTCGACCACGAGATGGAGGGCACTCACGTCTCGCTCGGCGTCGAATTCATGCGCAAGTACCACGAGAAGGAAGAGATCATCCACGCGGTTCACGCCCACCACAACGACGTGGAGCCGACCACGGTGCTCGATTTCATCATTCAGGCTGCCGACGCGATCTCCGCAGGTCGTCCCGGCGCCCGCCGCGAGAATCTTGAGAACTACATCAAGCGTCTCGAGCAGCTCGAAGAGATCACCGGCAGCTTCCCCGGCGTGGAGAAGAGCTACGCGATCCAGGCAGGCCGCGAGGTGCGCGTGATGATCAAGCCTGAGGTCGTCAGCGAGGATGAAATGGTCATTCTTGCCCACGATATCGCCAAGCGCATCGAGGACGAGATGGAGTATCCCGGACAAATCAAGGTCAACGTCATCCGCGAGGTCAAGGCGGTGGAGTACGCCAAGTAAATACGAAGAGGCTTCCGATCGGAAGCCTCTTTTTTGTCCGCTAAAAAGCCGCCGCAGGAAATCCCGCGGCGGCTTTCATATTTACTTACTTCTTGGCAAGCTCGACCAGCTTCGCAAACGCCGCGGGATCGTTGATCGCCATCTCGCTGAGCATCTTGCGGTTGATCGTGACGTTCGCCTGCTTGAGACCGTGCATAAACGTGGAGTAGTTCATGCCATTGGCCTTGCACGCCGCAGAAATGCGGGTGATCCACAGGGAGCGGAAATCGCGCTTCTTAAGACGACGGCCGACATACGCGTAGGTCAGGGACTTCATGACCTGCTCGTTGGCCATCTTAAAGTGACGGGATTTGTTGCCCCAGTAGCCCTTGGCGAGCTTCAGGGTCTTATTTCTTCTCTTGCGCGTCATCATCGCGCCTTTTACACGTGCCATATCATTTAGCTCCTTTCAGCGTACAATTCTCTTATTTGTAGGGGATCATCTTGTGGATGGTCTTTTCCTTCGTCACGTCGGCATAGCCGCCCTGACGCAGTCTGCGCGTACGCTTGGTGGGCTTCTTCGTGAGGATGTGGCTCTTGAACGCCTTGGCGACCTTGACCTTGCCGGTCTTGGTGAGGTTGAAGCGCTTCTTCGCGCCGCTGTGAGATTTCAGCTTGGGCATGATGTTGTTCTCCTTTTCTGTTAGGTTACTTCGCCTTCGGGGCGAGGAAAATGGACATGCTGCGTCCTTCCATCTTGGGTTCCTTCTCCATTGTGGCGGCTTCGCCCGTCTGCTCGGCAAACTTGAGCAGAAGATCGCGGCCTATCTCCGTGTGCGCCATCTCACGGCCACGGAAGCGAACGGAGACCTTGACGCGGTTGCCCTCGGAGAGGAACTTCTGGGCATTTTTCAGCTTGGTGTTGAAATCACCGACGTCGATGCCCGGAGACATGCGTACCTCCTTGATCTCGACGACGTGCTGGTTCTTACGGGCTTCCTTCTCGCGCTTGCTCTGTTCAAAGCGGAACTTGCCATAGTCCATGAGCTTGCAGACGGGCGGATTGGCCTGCGGAGAGATCTTCACCAGATCAAGATCCTGCTCGACGGCAATCTCCAGCGCCTGCGCGGCGGACATGATACCGAGCTGCTCACCGCCGGAACCGATCAGGCGGATCTCGCTGTCGCGAATCTCCTCGTTGAGCTGATGCACATTGCTGCTAATACCGAAGCACCCCCAAAAATGGATTTACGCAAAGAAAAACGGATGCGAACTTCGCACCCGTACCAAACCGCAAGACGACCGCAAGCAGCCGGCTTCTACGCTGATTGACCCTTTCGCTTCGCTGAGGGTGAGAACGGATGCGCCGTCCTTCTTTGTTTTGCGGAGGTATACTACCACGGAAAAAGCGCCTTGTCAAGCTGTTTTTTGGGTTTTTGTATATTTTTCCCCATCATGGGTACAATACCCTTTGCAGCAGAACTTCGGAAAGGAGGCTTGCACCATGAAGAATCATCAGAACAACCAGAACAAGAACACCAACGAGAACGCGCAGAACCAGCAGGATCAGGAGAATAAATAAGCTCGATGGGCGCGGCGAAAGCCGCGCCCGCATTGTTTACGATTTGTTTACCGGAAAAGCCTTGTGCTTTTTTCGATCCTATTATATAATTATGAATGTTATGATAAACTAACTTTAGACATAAGGACAGACCTTGATGGTACAGACGTTGTCGCTTTGGCTGCACAATACGGCAGCAGGCGAGTTTTTGCTGACAATGCTCATATCCATGGTTCCCGTGGTGGAGTTGCGCGGCGGCGTTCCCGCCGGTGTGGCGATGGGGCTGCCGATCCCGATGGCGCTGCTCGCGGGCGTGCTCGGCAATATGATCCCCGTTCCGTTTGTGATTCTGTTCATTCGGCAGATTTTCAAATGGGTCCGCATACATATCCCGAAGCTGGGCGGCATCATCGACCGGCTGGAGCAACGGGCCTACCGGAAAATGAGCAGTAAAAATCTGGTTCGCTTTCAGGCGTGGGGGCTGCTGATGTTCGTCGCCATCCCGCTTCCCGGCACCGGCGCATGGACAGGCGCGCTGATCGCCGCGCTGATGGATCTGCGGCTCAAAAACGCGGTGCCGGTGATTTTTGTCGGCGTCCTGATTGCGGGTCTCATCATGACCGCCCTCACTTATGGAGTAACTGCGATATTATGAAAGTTTTGGTCGTTTCTGATTCCCACGGCAACGTGGAAAACATGTGCCGCGCCGTCGAGCTGGAGCAGCCGCGCATGCTGCTGCACCTCGGCGACGGCTGGCGTGACGCGGAGCTCGTTGCGCAGCGTTTCCCCGACCTTCCCTTGGAAAAGGTGCCGGGCAACTGCGACTTTCAGCATCAGGAAGCTGCCGTGCGGCTGATGATGATTCACGAAAAAGCGATCATGCTCTGTCACGGTCATACGCTGGGCGTCAAGTCCAACCTGAGCATCCTGCTGCGGGAGGCGCTGGAGCGCGGTGCGCATGTGGCGCTCTTCGGCCATACGCACGAGCCCTTTGTGGACATCCGCAACGGCGTTGTTATGCTCAACCCCGGCAGCATCGGGGACTATCGCCGCCCTACTTACGGCACATTGACCTTTGAAAACGGCAAGTGCATCCCCGCGACTCACATATTGTCTCCCGCCTGAGCCGAACTCCTCCGCCGATTGGCGGGGGATTTTTTTTGTGCAGCGGGGCAAACTTCCTCAAAAGGAGGTTTGTCATGGCAACCGCATTTGCAAGAACAATCCTGTTATATGTTATCCTGATGGTGGGCATCCGGGTCATGGGCAAACGCCAGATCGGCGAGCTGGAACCCATTGAGCTGGTGCTGATGCTGCTCATCTCCGACCTCGCCGCCGTGCCGATGCAGGACTTCGGTATTCCGCTTTTAAACGGCGTTGTGCCGATCATCACCCTGCTGTCGCTGTCGATGCTGCTCTCGTTTTTCTCCATGCAAAGCGTCCGGTTCCACCGTCTGGTGTGCGGCAACCCCACCACGCTGATCAAGGACGGCGTCATCCAGCAGGCCGCCATGCGGCGAAACCGCTTCACCCTCGATGAGTTGATTGACGAGCTGCGTGCTCAGGGTGTGACAGACCTTGAAACAGTCAAGTACGCCGTGTTGGAAACCAACGGACAGCTCTCCGTGCTGCTCTACCCCGCCGATTCGCCCGCCACACCGCGACAGCTGGGGAAAAACGTCAAGGACGACTTGAGCCTCCCCACGGTACTCATCAACGACGGACACGTCATGAAAAACGGCCTCAAGGACAAGGGGCTCGATTTGGCATGGCTGGAGCGCACCGCCCGCGCCCACGGTTTCCGCGGCATTCATGAGATTCTACTGCTGACCGTGGATGGCACAGGCAAGGTTTTGTGCGTTGGAAAGGAGGACAGAGCGTGAAATACTTTGCCGTACCCGTGGCGATCCTGGCCCTGCTGCTGGGACTGTCACTGGAAAATGCGCGGCGCATCGACGCCGACACCGGCCGCTGGCTCAGGGCCGTAGAAGCCGCGACCAATACCGCGGAGCGCGATGACTGGGCGGGGGCGCGAAGCGCCCTGCACAACGTCAGATCGGATTGGGAGCGCCGCAAACCGTGGCTGCATATTGTCACCGCGCACGACGAGCTGGAAGCCGCCGACGCACTGTTCGCGGAGGCCGACAGCTTTGCACAGGAGCACGATATGGCGGAGTTCCGCGCTGCGGCGGCAGAGCTTGCAGTGCAGCTGCGGATCGTGTCCGACATGCAGCAGCTGACGCTGCGCAATGTCCTGTAACGTAAAAAAGCAGCCCACATGGGCTGCTTTTTCTATTCCAGCTTCTCCAGAACAAAGCTGTTTCCCCGACAGCAGGGGCAAACACAGTGGCGTGTATCGCCTTTTGACACAAGCTGCAAAACCTTAGTCATGCGCTTGTACTGCCACAGCATACCACAGGTCCGGCAAGTCAGCAGGAAACGGTAGCGTTCCTGTCGCCGCGGCGGAACGTCCGGCAGTACCGCAGGATCGCAGCACCGCTCCGGCGCACAGCCGACCTCCAGGCACGCGGCTTTCCAGCGCTCGTCGTGTCCGTGTCGCTCTCTCGGAAAGCGCAGCTTGACCAAAGCGTGGGCATACTCATGGCGAATGGTGTCGTAAAAGACCTCATCTGAAGCGTCCAGCACAAAATCGGAGATCATAATACTCTCCACGGTGCTGCCAACATACTTGCAGCTGCCGAGTCGCTTCGTCGCCCGTCTGGAGACACGCAGTGCCACTGGCGTTGTATCTACTCCGCACAGCGCGTCAAGCCGGTCGTACTCGCGGCGGATATCGTCCAGCGTGCGGCTCACTTTTCGTCGAGCAGCTTGTTGAGCTCGTTCGTGAAGTCCTCAATGTTCTTGAAGTGGCGGTGTACCGACGCAAAGCGGATGTAGGCGACCTCGTCCACAGGACGCAGCTTCGCCATGACCAGCTCACCGACGTAATCGCTGCTGATCTCGCGCTCCAGAGAGTTTTGCAGCGTCTGCTCGATCTCCTCGCTGAGCTTTTCGATCTGCTCAATGGAAACACGGCGCTTTTCACAGGCACGGATCATGCTGGCGGTCACTTTTTCACGGTCAAAGCTCTGGCGGCTGCCGTCCTTCTTGACGACGATCATCGGCAGGCTTTCAACGGTCTCGTAAGTGGTGAAGCGCTTGGCACAGCTCAGGCACTCACGGCGGCGACGGATGCTGCTGCCCTCCTCGGCAGGGCGGGAGTCGACGACCTTGCTCTCACTGTGGCCGCAATACGGACACTTCATAAACGCACCTCATTTTCTCGATTTTGTCTGCAACAATACTCTTCCAATACGGTAGTATATCATATCTTTTCAAAAATTGGTAGACATAATTTGAAATTTTTTTCAAACTTGGCGCACAGCTTCCCTGCTGTCCCAAGACTGGCGAAAAGCACAAAAAAGCCTTCGCATGTTTTGACAAAATACGAAAAAAGCGTATTCGCGGAATCTTCCACTTGCCTAATTGAAGTCGCGCGATTATACTGTATGCGTACAAGTACGGTTTGTTAAAAAAAAGACAAACACAAATTTACAGTGAAGGAGCAAAAGAGTATGGATTTCCATCTGTCCAAAGAGCATGAGCTGGCTCGAAAGATGTACCGCGAGTTCGCGGAGACCGAAGTCAAGCCCTTAGCCGAGGAGATTGATGAGGAAGAGCGCTTCCCCATGGAGACCGTCGAAAAGATGGCCAAGCTCGGCATGATGGGCATTTACTTCCCGAAGGAATACGGCGGTGCCGGCGGCGACGTCCTTTCCTACGCCATGTGCGTCGAGGAACTGGCAAAGGTCTGCGGTACCACCGCAGTCATTGTTTCCGCGCATACCTCCCTCTGCTGCGCGCCGATCTTTGAGAACGGCACCGAGGAGCAGAAGAAGAAGTATCTCCCCGACCTTCTGTCCGGCCGCAAGATCGGCGCGTTCGGTCTGACCGAGCCCAACGCCGGTACCGATGCCTCCGGTCAGCAGACCATCGCGGTGCTCGACGGTGATCACTATGTGCTCAACGGCTCGAAGTGCTTCATCACCAACGGCTCCGTCGCTGACACCTTTGTTGTGTTCGCGATGACCGATCCCAAGGCGGGCAACCACGGCATCTCCGCCTTCATCGTGGAGCGCAGCTTCCCCGGCTTCTCCAGCGGCAAGCATGAGAAGAAGATGGGTATCCGCGGCTCCTCCACCACCGACCTCGTCTTCGAGGACTGCATCGTCCCGAAGGAGAACCTCCTCGGCAAAGAGGGCGGCGGCTTCAAAATCGCCATGAAGACCCTCGACGGCGGCCGTATCGGCATCGCCTCCCAGGCGCTCGGCCTCGGTGAAGGCGCCATCGACGAGGCGATCAAGTACACCAAGGAGCGCATCCAGTTCAAGCGCCGCCTGAGCCAGTTCCAGAACACCCAGTTCCAGCTGGCCGACATGGCGTGCCGCATGAAGGCCGCGCAGTATCTGGTCTACGCCGCCGCGATGAAGAAGCAGAACCACGAGGATTACTCCTGCGACGCCTCTATGGCGAAGCTGTTCGCGGCTGAGGCCGCGTCCGACGTGACGCGCCGCGCCGTCCAGCTCTTCGGCGGTTATGGCTACACCCGTGAGTATCCCGTGGAGCGCATGATGCGCGACGCGAAGATCACAGAGATCTACGAGGGTACCAGCGAAGTCCAGCGCATGGTCATCGCCAAGTACCTCGGTGTGAACTAAGAGAGGGAGGTAATACATCATGAAGATTCTTGTTTGCGTCAAGCAGGTTCCCGATACCTCCGGCAGACTGGCTGTCAATCCGGACGGCACGCTCAACCGTGCCCTCATGCAGACCATCATCAACCCCGACGACATGAACGCCGTCGAGGCCGCGCTCAAGCTCAAGGACGAGACCGGCTGCAAGGTCGTCGCCGTCACGATGGGCCCGCCCCCGGCAGAGGGCATGCTCCGCGAGCTGATGGCTATGGGCGTTGATGAGTCCTACCTGATCTCCGGCCGCGAGTTTGGCGGCTCCGATACTTACGCCACCTCCCAGATCATTGCCGCGGGTCTCGACACCATCGGCATTGATGATGACGACCTCGTGTTCTGCGGCCGTCAGGCCATCGACGGTGACACCGCTCAGGTCGGCCCGCAGATCGCTGAAAAGCTGCATCTGCCGCAGATCACCTACGCCGCCGAGATCCACAAGGACGGCAACACCATCACCGTCAAGCGTGTGCTTGAGGACGGCTACATGATGATCAAGGAGCAGACCCCCTGCATGGTCACCTGCATCAAGGAGCTCAACACCCCGCGTTACATGTCGGTTTCCGGCATTTTCGAGACCTATTCCAAGCCCATGACCGTTCTGGACTACAACGCCCTCAAGGACAACCCCCTGATCGACAAGTCCACCATCGGCCTCAGCGGCTCCCCGACCAACATCCTGACCTCCTTCACACCCCCGCAGAAGGAACCGGGCAAGATGCTTGAGGGCAACGACATGAAGACCTGCGAAACGCTCGCCGGTATTCTGTCCGAGAAACACATTATTTAAGGAAAGGGGATCGAAACAATGCGTATCAAGACTGAACTTGCCAATAAGGAGTTCGACAGCTCCAAGATTGCTGAATTTAAAAACGTTTGGGTTTTCTGCGAGCAGCGCGAGGGCAAGATGATGCCCACCAGCTTTGAGCTGATCTCCGAGGGCCGCAAGCTCGCCAACGAGCTGGGCGTCAATCTGGTCGGCCTGCTGCTCGGCGACAACGTCGATGGGATTGCCAAGGAGCTCGGCGGCTATGGCGCTGACGAGGTCATCGTCTGCAATCATCCCTTGCTCAAGACCTATACCACCGACGCGTATGCGAAGGTCGTCTGCGACGCCATCTCCGAGTTCAAGCCCGAGGCGTTCCTGATCGCCGCCACCAACATCGGCCGCGACCTCGGCCCGCGCTGCGCGGCTCGTCTGCACACCGGTCTGTGCGCCGACTGCACGCACCTTGACGTCGATATGCCCGCTTACAAGGACTTCCTGCGCAGCGCCTCCACGCTGCCCGAGGATCGCATTGACAAGCTCGGCACGATCATGCTCAAGAACAACCTCACCGACAAGATGGAAGCCCATGACGTCTCCCGCGGTCTGAAGATGACCCGTCCGGCGTTCGGCGGCAACCTGATGGCCTCTATCGTCTGCCCGCGCTTCCGTCCCGCTATGGCGACGGTGCGTCCCGGCGTTATGAAGAAGAACCCGTTCGACCAGGCGAAGGCCGACGCGGTGAAGATCACCAAGTACAACGTTCAGCTCAGCCAGGACGACATGGCGACCGAGGTCATCGAGGTCGTCAAGGCAGCAAAGAAGCTCGTCGACCTGATCGGCGCGGACTACATCGTTTCCGTCGGCCGCGGCATCAGCAAGGACGTTGAGGGCGGCATCAAGCTGGCGGAAGAACTGGCAGAAGTGCTCGGCGGCGTTGTCGGCGGCTCCCGTGTCGCCATCGACAGCGGCTGGCTCACCGCGGACCACCAGGTCGGTCAGACCGGCAAGACCGTGCATCCGAAGGTCTACATCGCTCTGGGCATCTCCGGCTCCATCCAGCACAAGGCCGGTATGAGCGAGTCTGAGTGCATCATCGCGGTCAACAAGAACGAGAACGCGCCGATCTTCGAGATCGCGGACTACGGCATTTGCGGCGACCTGTTCAAGGTCACCCCGATGCTCACCGAGGCGTTCAAGGCTGCCAAGGCTGCAAAATAATTTCAAAAGCAGAGCGTTTCTCCACGATCAATGAGATAGCGCGTGCGTAAAATTAAGATGGAGTCCCACATGTGAGGGACTCCATCTTTTTTCTTTGATTCTTTTTTGTCTGGCTCTCCTGCTGACGCAGAGCATTTAGCCGTTTCGTTTTCGATAGGTGAGATAGCCCTCCAGCATCAGCGACGCAGCCACCGCGTCCACGGTCTTTTTGCGCTCTTTGGCGCGTTTGCCGTTGGCCTGCATGATGTTGTGCGCCTCCACGGTGGTCCGGCGCTCGTCCCAGAGCGTTACCGGGAGATCCGTCGCCTGCCGCAGCTGCTCCGCGAAGCCCTCTGCCTTTTCGGCGCGTGGGCCTCGGCTGCCATCCATATTGAGCGGATGACCCAGCACCAGCTCCGTGACCTCGTGTTCCGCAATCAGCTTTTGCAGCTGTTCTATGACCGTCTCGGGGCGGTACGCAGTGATGACGGTGGAAAAGCCGCAGATCGTCAGCATCCGGTCGGAGATTGCAACACCGGTATGGGCGTCGCCATAGTCGATTGCCATGATTTTCATGAATCGCCCTCCTCCGCGGGTGCGGGAGCCTCTTCATCGGGGGTTGCGCGCTTCATTTTCAGCTCCTCCCACTGCTCGCGGGAAATCAGCAGCTGACGCGGCTTCGAGCCCTCAAAGGGGCCGACAATGCCGCGCTCCTCCATCTGATCCACAATGCGGGCAGCGCGGGAATACCCCAGTTTTAAGCGGCGCTGGAGCATGGAAACGGACGCCTGCCCGGTCTCCAGCACCACGTCGATGGCGGCGTCGAGCATCTCGTCGGCATCGTCGGCGGGCGCTTCCTCCGCGGGGGCATTGTTCTTGCTGCCGGCGCTGCGCTCCTTTTCGGCGACATTCTGCTCAATCTTGTCGATCACGTCCTTGTCGTAGCTGGCCTCGCCATTTTCCTTGACAAAGCTGACCACGCGCTCGATCTCATCGGCGGAGATGAAGCAGCCCTGCACGCGGCGGGGTTTGCCCTCGCCCAGCGGGGCGTAGAGCATGTCGCCCTTGCCGACGAGCTTTTCCGCGCCGGCATTGTCCAAAATGATGCGGGATTCGAGGCTCGACGCCACCGCAAACGCAATGCGGCTGGGGATATTCGCCTTCATCAGGCCGGTGATGACGTCGGCGCTGGGCCGCTGCGTAGCAATGACCAGATGCATCCCTGCCGCGCGGCCCATCTGCGCAACGCGGCAGATCGACTCCTCGACCTCCTTCGCCGCGACCAACATCAAATCCGCCAGCTCGTCGATGACGACGACCACGGTGGGGAACTTCCGCATCTCAGGATCGGTCTCCGCCAGCTTGTTATACGCCGACAGCTCCTTGACGCCGTGGTTGGAGAAGAGCTGATAGCGCTTCATCATCTCATATACCGCCCATTGCAGTGCGCCGGCAGCCTTCTTCGGGTCGGTGACGACGGGAATCAGCAGGTGCGGAATGCCATTGTATGGTGCAAGCTCCACCATCTTCGGGTCGACCATGATGAAGCGCACGTCCTCCGGCGTGGACTTGTAGAGCATGGAGACGATCAGCGAGTTGGTGCACACCGACTTGCCGGAGCCGGTCGTGCCCGCGATGAGCACATGCGGGAACTTCGCGATGTCGCCCACGATGGGGCTGCCGTTGATATCCTTGCCCACGGCGAAGGCGACGCCGGACTTGTGGTTGACGAAGGCATTGGACTCCAGCACGTCGCGGATGTGGACAGGCGTGACCAGCTTGTTCGGCACCTCGATGCCGACCACGGAAATCTTATCGGGAATCGGCGCGATACGCACGCCGGTGGCGCCCAGAGCCAAGGCGATGTCATCCTGCAAATTGGTGATCTTGGAGAGCTTCACGCCCTGTTCCAGCGTAAACTCATAGCGCGTGACGCTGGGACCGCGCACCACGTCGCCGGCCGTCGCGTCCACACCGAAGCTCTTGAGGGTTTCGGCGAGACGGCGGGAATTGTTGCGCAGCTCCGCGCCTGCGGCCTCGGCATTGCCGCCGCCGCCCTGATCGAGCAAAGTAATGGGCGGGTAGCGGTACTCGCTGGTCTCTTCCTGCGCCGACTCGATCTCGGCGGTGACTTCCTCAGCGGCCTTTTGCACCTCGGCGGCGGAGGGCTTGTTCGGCTCCGCGGGCTTCGGCGGCTCGATGGGATCAAGGACGGGTGCCGCGGGCTTGGGGGCGGGTTCAGCAATCGCCTTCGGAGCATTCTCCACCACCGGTTTTGCAGCGACGGCAGGCGTTTTGACCAGATCATCGGTCAAAAGCTCGTCCGGTGTACGAATGTGATCGGACTTTTTGCGGAAAAAGCCTGCCTTGGGCGTTTCAAAATCAGAAACGGAAGCGTTCTCACGCGGCAGGGGATCATCCAGCGGAATGTCGATGCTGGGCTTGGCCTTGGCGAGCTTCGCCGGGCGCGCGGGGACATTTGCCTTGGCGGGGGTTTCCTCCGGCTCATCATAAGGCGTCAGCTCGTGGCTCTTGACTGCGTCGATGACGGCGGCGGGTGTTAAGCGCAGTGCGCTCATCAGGCAAACCACAAGGCCAATCACAAAGACCACCAGCGTACCGATCTTGCCAAGGACAGCGTGGAAGCCGACTGCCAGCGCACCGGAGAGCGCGCCGCCGGACTCCAGCGCCACACCGGAAATCCAGAGCGCCTTGAGCAGCCCGGACGAATCCGGCGCGCCGACCATACCGCTGACATGGATGATGGTGCCCAGCATCACGGGCAGCAGCAACGCGCCGATGAGATGCGAGACGACCGGCCGCCCGCGGTGGAGCAGCAGAATCCACGCGGAGAGCAGCAGCGACGGCGCGGCGAGATACCATCCCCAGCCGGTAAGACCGCGGCTAAGCAAATAAAGCCATTTGATGAACAGCGCCTCATGCTGAAAGTAGCCAATGGTGACAAACAGCGCCAGCAGCAGGCAGACCACACCGCCGACCTCACGGCGGATGGGCTGCTTTTTCGGTGCGGCTCTGCGTTTTCCGCTCCGCGATGAGGCGGAGCGGGACGAGGTGCTGCGTTTGGTTGTGTTCTTCTGTGTTGCCATGGGTGATGTTGACTCCTTATCCGACGAGTGTGAGGATGAGCACCAGCGCGCCCACCGCCCAGCAGTAATAGGCGAAGATGCCGAAGTGACCCTTTTGGGCAATATAGCGCAGCAGACGGATGCAAGCATAGCCCACCACTGCCGCCGCAATGACGCCGATGAGATAAACAGGGACTTCGGCCCAGACGATTCCCGTCTCCAGCGCGTCCTTGAGGGCGAGAATGTTGGCGCCGAGGATTGCGGGGATCGACATGAGGAACGAGTAGCGCACCGCAAAGCTGCGCTCAAAGCCCATGAAGCAGCCCGCCGTGATCGTCATGCCGGAGCGGGACACGCCGGGGCAGGTAGCGACCGCCTGCGCAAGGCCGACGACAAGCGCGTCGGTGAGCTTGGCGTTTTTCTCCGTCTTACGCCCTTTCGCCACGCGGTCGCAGAAAAAGAGCATGAAGCCCGTGAACAGCAGCGCCGCGCCGACGAACAGCATACTGTCCGCGAGCGACTCGATCTGATCCTTGATGGGCAGGATCAGGAACAGCGGCAACGTGCCGATGATGATGAGCAGGATCATGCGCCGCGCGGGCGGAACCCGGGCGGGCGTCGTGTGGTGCGCAAGATCGCCCACGCCGCGAAAGAACTCCAGGATGATGTCCTTGATCTCACTCCAGTAAGCGATGAATACCGCCACCAGTGTGCCAAGGTGCAGCAGTACGTCGAAGAACTCCGGGATCTCGGACGCGCCCTCCATGCCCAGCAGATGCTCCGCAATCGCAAGATGGCCGGAGCTGGAGATCGGCAGAAACTCCGTCACGCCCTGGATAATCCCGAGCAGGATGGAATGTATAATACTCATAGTGCAATCCCTTTCCGATCGGCAAATTCTTACTTTTATATTATATCATAGAAAAACACAAAATACCACCATGTTTTTCCGCCCGCACAGCGTACAGGCCGCATGCATATACTGGTTTGTGACGAGGAGGTGAGACGATGGCCTATTCCGACCGGGAGCTGCTGGCGCGGCTCATCGAGTGCGAGGCCGGTGGAGAAGGCGACAACGGCATGAAGGCCGTGGCAGGTGTTGTGATGAACCGCGTGGAAGCAGCCGGAGGCGAGTACGCCCGCATCGGGCAGCGGAGCATCCGCAGGATCATCATGCAGCCGGGGCAGTTTGTCTGCGCCAGCGATATGGTCGGCGGTGTCTACAACCCGCAGAACATATACAACATGCAACCTACGGAGATACATTATGAGATTGCGGACTGGGCGATCGCGGGCAACCGCATTCCAGAGGTGGGCGATGCGCTGTGGTTTTTCAATCCTTATTCACCGGATTGCCGCCTGTACTTTCCGACCGAGGTCGGGCGGTTTCAGGCTCGCATCGGCGACCATTGCTTCTATACGCCGACCGCGGCATATTATGAAACATGAAAGGGGACAGGACAATGGAGATGACCGGTAAAAGCTGCACCATGCCCCGCAGCCACTTCAACGGCAACGGCAGCTGTGACGCCACGCGGGAAGCAAACAAGCGCGCAGATCACGCCACGGGCTACGAGAGCGAGATCGCACCCTACACCGACGCGGAACGCCAGCAGATGCAAAGCGTTGGCATGATGCCGTACCACGACGCGGAGCACGACATGATCGACGACGGCTACGGCACAGAGCACGACCACCATGAGACTCAGGCGGACGGGATGACCAGCATTCCGCAGGACAGCTTCAACACGCCGCTCAACGCGGACGAGGCGGCGCGCAATTCATGGCGGGCGCTGCTGGCAAGGAATGTGGGCCGCAATGTGCTGGTGCGGTTTCTGATGGGAACGCAGAATTTCGTCACGGTGGAGGGCGAGCTGTACGAGGTGGGCACGGACTACATCGTGATCTACCAGCCCCTCTGGGACAGTCACATCACCGCCGACCTCTACGCGGTGAAATTTGTGGAGTTCCGCGAGCCGCCGGGAATGACGATGCTCAACTGAAAAGCGGGCGGGAACCGTTCCCGCCCGCTTTCCCTATACCGCGATATATGCCTGTGCCGCGTAGCCTACGGCGCCGTTGTAGTGTACCACATACCATCCCTGCCATGCGCCATGGATGGTGACGGTTGCGCCGTTTGGCATCATGGCGAGGACAGCGCCCTCGGTGCCGGGGTAATCCCGCAGCCGCAGGGGTGTGCCGCCGGTGGTGACAACGCCGGCCTGTTCTGACTGCGGGTAGATGAAGGGCAAATCGAAATAGTCCGTCAAGCCACGCGCCAGCGCCTCGGCGATCTGTGGGCGGCTGGACTCAATCCACCTCGCGTCGGCGTAGTTGTCGTGGTAGCCGATCTCAATGAGGTTGGCAGGCGCCTGCGGCTGACGCACCTCGCCGAGCGAAGTGGTGGACTGGGTGCGCACGAGATCGGGCAGCGGATAGACCTCTCGCAGCCGGGCGGCGAAGATCTCCGCCGCGCGCTGGCCATTGGCGCTGGTGGGGTAGTAAAACGCGATGATACCGCGGTTGGCTCCTTCGTTTCCGGCGCCGGAGGCGTTGGAGTGCAGCGCGAGATAGAAGTCGAAGCCGCCGATGCTGTTCGCCTGTCGGATGGAGCTGGCGGCGGTCATATCCGGCGAATTGCGCACCCATGTGATCGCGTTGGAGACGAGGTACGGCTCCAGCGCGTCGGCCAGCAGGTTCATGTTGTACTCCTCGCTGCCGCTGCCGGTGATATAGGGATTCCAGTCCTGCGTGGACGGGCTTAAATAGATTTTTGGCATAGAATGGCCTCCTTTACAATACTATACCATCCTATGCGCGCAGAAAAAGAACGCTTCCATGTGGAAGCGTTCTTTTTTCGTTGCATTGGTCACGCAGCCTTCTTCTTGGCGAGCTCCATCTTCTCCACGAGGAACACGACCACGAGGATCGCCACGCCGATGAGGTCTGTGACGGTGCCCGGATAGATCATCAGCAGACCGCCGGCAACGCAGAGAATGCGGAACGGCAGGCCCATGTCCTTGATGAAGTAGCCGATCATGCCGATGGAGATGGACAGCATGCCCAGCGTCGAGGTGATGACCACCAGAATGACGTCGATGGGCCGCGTGTCGATGAAGAGCATCGCGGGGTTGAAGGCGAAGATATACGGAATGATGAACGCCGCAATGGCGAGGCGCGTCGCGTTGAGCGCGGTTTTCATGGGCGGCGCCTTGGCGATGGCGGAGCCGGCGTAGGCGGCGAGCGCCACCGGCGGCGTGATATCGGCGACGATGCCGAAGTAGAAGCAGAACATGTGCGCCGCCATGAGTTTGAGGCCCATGCCCGCAGGGCCGAGGATCGGCGCGCAGGTGGTCGCCATGATGATGTAGTTCGCCGTCGTGGGAACGCCCATGCCGAGCACGATGCAGCAAAGCATCGTCAGCACCAGCGCGATGAGGATGCGGCCGCCGGCCACATTGACAATGGCGCTGATGAGCACCTGACCGAGGCCGGTCATGGTCACGACGCCGGCGATGATACCCGCCATGCCGCAGGCCACCGCGACGGACAGGGTGTTCTTGCCGCCGTTTTCAAACGCGTCGAAGATCATGGGGATCTCCTTGGCGTTGGGCTTGCTGATGACGTAGTTGGCGACCATGATCGCCGCCGCGATGCCGACGCAGAGCTTGGTGCCGTTCTGACCCATGAAGGTGCCGACGGCCCAGGTGCGGGCAAAGAGCGTCATGTACAGCAGTGGGATCAGGGGAACCGCCATGAGGAGCGCCTTCGCACCCTTCTCGCGGCTGATCATCGAAACGACCAAGCAGTAGAGAATGGCGTAGACCGCAGCGGTCGCCATGGTGAAGCCCACCATGATCATGTAGACCAGAACCACCAGCGGGAGGATCAAATAGATCTTCGGCAGCACGTCCTTGGCCTTGGGCAGCTGGTCACGGGGAATGCCGTGGAGCTTGAGCTTCTTCGCCATGAAGTGCACCATGAGGAAGATGCCGAGGAAGTACAGGAACGCCGGCAGGATCGCGCGCACGATGATATCCTTGTACGGGACACCGACCATCTCCGCCATCAGGAACGCAGCCGCGCCCATGATCGGCGGCATGATCTGGCCGCCTGTGGAGGATGCCGCCTCGACTGCGCCCGCGAACTCAGGCGGATAGCCGGTCTTCTTCATCATCGGGATCGTAACGGAACCGGTGGTGACGGTGTTGCCGACGGAGGAGCCGGACACCATGCCGCACAGCGCGGACGAGATGACCGCGACCTTCGCGGGGCCGCCGCTCGCCCAGCCGGCGAGGGTGTTCGCGCAGTCGATGAAGAAGTTCGCAACGCCGGTGGCCTCGAGGAACGCGCCGAAGATGACGAACAGCGCAATGTAGGTCGAGCAGACGCCGATGGGCGTGCCGAGGATACCGGTGGTGGTGTAGAAGAGGTTATAGACGACGGTCTTGAGGTCTTTGCCCGCGCCGGCAAAGGCGTAAATGACAAACGCCGATGCCACGCAGATGATCGGGATACCGACCACGCGGCGGCAGGCCTCGACCAGAATCAGCGTACCCACAATACCAAAGACGATCAGGATCGGTATGCTCATGCCGCCGATGTTCCAGGTCAGCTTCTGGATGCGGGTGCCGTAGTTGACGATTTCAGAGAGGTGCAGCGGATAGTAGAAGAAACAGATCGCACCGAGCGCCGCCAGCACAATGTCGTACCAGGGCATGTGGTTGACCTTCTGTGTGCCCTTCTTGGCCGGATAATAGATGAAGACCAGCAGGAGCACAAGGCCGAGGAAGATCGGGCGGCGTGCGCGCTCGTCCATCTTCAGGAACATGTTCATCACAATCATGAAGATGCCGAAAGCGACAGTTACCCAGCGCACGACCTGCTTGGGAACGCCCTCCCAAATACGGGTGTTGGACTCGCGGTCATACTTTTTCATGATCGCGTCGACGTCCGCCATGGTGCCAACGTCAGCGTCCACTGCTGTTTTTTTGATCTCGTCCTGTTCAGACATAGATTCTCCCCCTTTTTCCGTATGATGAAACGAGCAGCCGCTACCAAGGGATAAACTCGTAGTTGAAGCGCACTGCTGCGTTTCTACCACACATGGCGCGCAGACTCACGTCCTGCCCATTCACGTTCAGCACATGGTCAGAAACCGTGCCGACGATATATCCCACGTTATTGCGGAGTTGATGGATATTGCGAATCACCATCGCCCAGCCCTGATAATCAGGCCGGTCGATGTATACCTTGTCGAGCACCTCGCCCGGGTTCAGTTCCGTCTGTACGCCTGCTCCGAAGGAGCAATAAACGGTTTCCTCGACATAAATGTTCTTGTTTTCAATTTCATAGATATCCGTCAGCGGATAGTTGTTGACGGAATGGATGAAGGTGATCGAAAAACGCTCACCCTCGCTCATGCGATACCGGGCATAGAGCTCGCCGGTATCGCGGTTGCGCACAGTCAGATACCAGAGCGTGCGCGAACTTAGGAAAACGGCCGCCGCAATAATCAGTATTATTGCGGCGGCCGCCACCGTTATGTGTTTTCTGCGATTGCTCACGATCCAAGCGTCTTACAGAACGCCGATCTCCTTGTAGTACTTCTCAGCACCGGGGTGCAGGGGCACAGTGCCGATGGAAGCGACCTTCGGATCCAGGAAGCCGAACTTGGCGTGACCGGCCTCGAGGTCGGCCTTGTTCTCGAACAGGCCCTTGGTGATCTCATAGACCACATCCTCGCTCAGCTCTTCAGAGGCAACCAGCGCGGCCTGAACGGCAACGCAGACGACCTCTTTGGCCTGACCGGTGTAGGTGCCGGCGGGCAGGTTGTCCTGAACCAGGAACGGATACTCGGCGCGGATGGCGGCGAGCTCGCTGTCGGACAGGGAGACGAGGTTCAGCTCGTTGGTGGTGGCATAGTCGACAATGGCGGTCGTGGGAGCGCCGGCGACGGTGAACGCCGCGTCGATCTTGCCGTCCTTGAGCTGGTCAACGCCGTCCTGGAAGGAGCCGTTGACGACCTTGATGTCATCCTTGGTCAGGCCGGCGGCGCTGAGCACCTGCCACGCGTTGACCTCGGTGCCGGAGCCGACGTCGCCGACGCAGACGGTCTTGCCCTTGAGGTCGGCAACGTTGTTGATGCCGGGCTTGGCAAGGATCTGCACGGTTTCATTGTAGATACCCGCGATCCACAGCGCGTTGTCCTCAACCTCACCCTCGAAGGTGTTGGTGCCGTTGTGCGCGTAGTTGATGACGTCGGACTGCAGAATGGCCATCTGGGCCTCGCCGTCGGTAATCATGTTGACGTTGGCCTTGGAAGCGCCGGTGGACTCCACGCTGAGGTCACTGAGCGTCAGCTTGGGGCCAAGCACGGTGCCGAGGACGCCGCCGACTGCATAGTAGGTGCCGGAGGTGCCGCCGGTAGCGAGGGTGATCTTCACCTTTTCGCCGGAGGGTGCGGGAGTGGTCTCCGCCGGGGTGGTCTCAGCGGGGGTGGTCTCCGCCGGGGTGGAGGTCTCTGCCGGGGTCGTGGTGGTGGAGCCGCCGGAGCTGCTGCCGCCGCCGCAGGCCACAAGTGCGAATACCATAATGGCTGCAAGAACGAGAGCTAAAATCTTCTTCATGTCACAATCTCCTTTTTAATAGTTTATCCCTCTCACAGGATAAGGTTATTCTAACGATTTTTCAGGGCATATGCAAGACTTGTTGGCCATTTTCGCTGATTTCGCCAAATTATTGATGCTGAATTTATTCAATTTTGTTGAAACCATTTACAGAAATTTATGCATATTATATAAAAATATAATGGCAAGAGCATCCCGACCAATGGGCAGGATGCTCTGCTTGAACAACGCGATCAAATTTGTGCAAATCTTACTTCAGCGATTTGGTATCCACAACCTCACGCAGCAGCTTGGTAAAGTCCGCCTCGCTCATGGCGCCGAGGTCGCCCTCGGAACGATGACGCGGGGAGACGGTGCCGTTTTCCATGTCGCGGTCACCCACGACCAGCATGTACGGCACTTTCTCAAGCTGTGCCTCGCGGATCTTCTTGCCGATCTTCTCGTTGCGGTCGTCCACCTCGGCGCGGAAGCCAAGGTCGTTGAGCTCATCGGCATACTTCTGGCAGTACTCGTTGGCACGGTCGGTGACCGGCAGCAGCTTTGCCTGCACCGGCGCGAGCCACGTCGGGAACGCGCCCATAGTCTCTTCAATGAGGTATGCCATGAAGCGGTCGAGGGAGCCGAGGATCGCGCGGTGAAGCACCACAGGGGTCTTTTCTGCACCGTCTGCGTCGATATACTTGAGGTCGAACTTCATCGGCAGGCAGAAATCGAGCTGGCAGGTAGAGAGCGTATACTCCGCGCCGACGGCGGGTACCACGTTCACGTCCAGCTTCGGGCCGTAGAACGCCGCCTCGCCGATCTCCTCGGTAAAGTCAATGCCCAGCTCGACGAGCACCTCGCGCAGCGCACTCTCCGCGGTGTTCCACATCTCGTCGTCCTGATGATACTTCTCGGTATCGGCAGGGTCGCGGAGGCTGAGGACACAGCGATAGTCGGTGATGCCGAAATCCTTATAGGTGGCGAAGATCAGGTCGCAGACCTTGCTGACCTCGTCCTTGATCTGTTCCGGCGTCACAAACAGGTGCGCGTCGTTCTGGCAGAAGTGACGGCCGCGCTCAATGCCCTTGAGCGTGCCGGAGGCCTCATAGCGGAAGTCATGCGCGATCTCGCCGATGCGGATCGGCAAGTCACGGTAAGAGTGCGGGCGGTTGGCGTAGATGCGCATGTGATGCGGGCAGTTCATCGGGCGCAGAACATACATCTCGTCCTCGACCTCCATCGCCGGGAACATGTTCTGCTGATAGTGATCCCAATGCCCGGAGGTCTTGTAGAGGTCAACGGTGCCGACGCAGGGCGTCAGGACGTGCTGATAGCCGAGCTTGATCTCCTTGTCGCGGATATAGTTCTCAAGGATGCGCCACACGGTGTAGCCCTTGGGCAGGAACATGGGCATGCCGCGGCCCACCAGCTCGTCGGTCATAAACAGGCCCAGCTCGCGGCCCAGCTTACGGTGGTCGCGCGCCTTGGCTTCTTCCAGCTTCTTCAGGTACTCGTCCAGCTGCTCTTTCTTCGGGAACGCAACGCCGTAGATGCGCTGGAGGCTCTTGTTCTTCGCGTCGCCGCGCCAGTAGGACGCGTTGCAGGCGGTCAGCTTGATGGCGTTGCCCTTGATGCGGCCGGTGGAGTCGATGTGCGGGCCGGCGCAGAGGTCGGTGAACTCGCCCTGCTTGTAGAAGCTGATGACGGCGTCCTCCGGCAGATCGTTGATGAGCTCGACCTTGAACGGCTCTTCCTTCTCCTCCATGAACTTGACCGCTTCCTCGCGAGGCAGCTCAAAGCGCTCCAGCTTGAGCTTCTCCTTGCAGATCTTGCGCATCTCGTCCTCGATCTTGTCCATGATCTCCGGCGTGAACGCGAACGGCGAATCCATGTCATAATAGAAGCCGTTGTCGATGCTCGGCCCGATGGCGAGCTTGACCTCAGGATAGAGGCGCTTCACCGCCTGCGCGAGCACATGGGAGCAGGTGTGCCAGTAGGTCTTGCGGTATTCGGGGTTTTCCCAGCTAAACTCAAAGTTTTCTTCTGCCATGGTGGTATCTCCATTTAAGTAAAATTCAACTGCTAAAGACTATCACCAAGGCGCAGGATTGTCAAGTGGACGTTTCTGGGCGTAGAGCGGGAAAAAGCGGCTCAATGAGCCGCTTTTTTCGTTAAAACGTGCGATAGCTGGTATTCTCACCGTCGAACAGCCAGCCGTCGTGGTCATGAACGCGCCCGTTTTCCAGCATCCGCGCCATGCGGTCGCCCTCCGCGGCGGCTCGGCGAACGGCAAGCTCGTCCGAATAGTCGATGCCGCGGGTCACCCCGCCGTTGTTCGTGGCGGTATAGACGCTGCTGTTGGGGCCGCCGACTCCATAGGCCGCGCTGCCCGCATCGTGATCACGGCTCGTCGTCATGCCGTAGCGCGTAGGTTCGCGGCCGCTGTTGACCGCACCGGTCACAGTGCCGAGGCCGTTGATCGCGGTATCGGTGTTGGCCGTTGCGCCGCCGGTCATACCGGTGCCCGTCTGGGCGTTGTTGTTGTGCATCGTATCCGTGGCGGTGGTGCCGCCGGCGATGTCGTCCGCGCCGGGCATATCGCCATCTGCGCCGCAGGCCGCGAGCGACAGCGCCAGCAGCGCTGTGACCGCTGTGATCGCAAGGGTTCTTTTCATTGTGAAATTCTCCTTACTCCGTACATTTGCAATACCCAACGCTTAGTATGCGAAAGATGAGAGAATCCTTGCACGCAAAAAAATGGCGGAAACAACAATTTCCGCCATTTTTATTATCCCAGAAGTTCGATAAATGCCGATTCGTTGTTTTTGGCGCGTTCCCGCAGTTCCGCGGTCGCTGTATTGAGCTTGTCTACATAGGCGGTGCGGTCTGCCAGCACATCGCGCAACACGCCCAGCGCCTTGTCCGCGTCAAAATGCTCCAGGTCGCCCGCCAGCGGCATGCCCAACGCACGAGCGCAGGCGCTGACCTTGGGATCGTACACCACGCCCAGCACCGGTACGCCGGAGCAGGCCGCGAAAATCATGCTGTGCAGCCGGGTGCTTACCACCGCGTCCATGCAGGCGAGCATGTCCACCATCGCCGCCGGGTTGTAGGGCGCGGAAATCTCATACGCCTTTGCGTGCATTTGCGCCAGCACCGCAGCGCTGGCGGCGTCGTCCGCGCCCTGCTGCATATTGATGAACACGACCTGCGCAGCCTCACTCACCGCATCGCAAAACTTCGCAAACGCAGCAACATTTGTCTCCATCCCCGCCGCAAAACGCACCGACACACCCACAATCGGCCTGTCGGCGGGAATGTTCCTCTCCGCCAGCAGCGATCGGCCGCGCGCGCGCTCACCGCTCGGCATTGCGTAGACCGGATCTGCCGTCACGCGAATGTTGGGGTTCTGCACCCCCATCTCCCGCAACGCGGCAAGGGACTCCGCGTCGCGCAGCGTGATGACATCCGCCATTTCCGCAACCGCGCGAACCCGCTCCCGGTTGCGCGCACTCTCCACCGGGCCGATGCCGTTGGCGTAAAACATCACCCGTTTGCCGCAGCGCTTCGCCATGCGGATCAAGGCCGTATAGTACAGCAGCGAGCGCGTGGAGGTGTGATCCTGCAGCAGGCTTCCCCCACCGCTGACAAAGCATGTGGCGCGTTTGACCGCGCGGCGCACGGCAATAGGATGAAACCGGTTAACGGCTTCAATGCCGCACTTCTCCCGCGTCTCCTCCGGCCGGTTGGAAAGCGCTGTCAGCACCGCACCGGGGACGGCCTCGGAGAGGCGGTCACGCAGGGCCAGCAAAATGGCATCGTCCCCCAGATTGCGAAAGCCATAATAGCCAGAGAGCACCACGCGTGTGTGCTCGGCAAGCACCGCGCGGTACGCGGTTTCCGCATCCTGCGTCATGCGCTTGACAGAATAGTATTCCTTGATAACCTCCCGGCCGTAGGCGCCCAATGCGGCGCGCTCATCGGCGCTAAGTTCACATAACGCATGTTTTATATCGCGGTACAGCGCCTCCGCCGTCGCCATCTCGCAGCCGCGGCAGCAGAAGTTATTGGACTGCGCCAGCACCAGCTTCTCCTCGCCAAAAAGGCCCATATACCCCTGCTCACCCGCAACGATGACCGGCTTTTCCGCCGCCATCGCCTCCAGTGCGGCGCGGCTGACGCCGACAAACAGATCTCCCGCCGCGACGATTTCATTGATGTCGGTGCGTGCGCCGGTCATGACCACAAGCGGCTCTCCCGCCGCCGCATTGACCGTCTCGGCCTCGGATCGGATCTCGTCGAACACATCGCCGCCGCCCGCAATCAGCAGCCGCACGCCCGGGATCTCCCCCCGCAGCCGCGGCATAATGGAGATCAACTGCCGCGTCACCATTGTGCAACTCGCGTCGATCCGGCTCACATGGGCAATGACCGGCCCGGCCGCGCCCCCCAGACACTCCCGCCGCACACGCTCCGGGGAAACGTTCGGGGAGAACTTCTCCGTGTCGATGCCGTTGATCGTCATCGTAATCCGTTCCTCTGGAACGCCGTAATTCTTCCGCAGATACGCCCGAATGTCCTCGCTGACCGCAATGGTATGTTCGCCCCAATCGGTCATCAGCTTGAGAATTTTGTTTACATAAAAAACTCCATGTGCCGAGGTGACAAACGGAAAATCCATCTGCCTGTGCAGGATACCGCACAAAAATCCGGGGATTCGCGCATGTGCGTGCACAACATCCGGTTTTTCTTCCCGGATGACGCGGCGGAGAATGTTCAGCGACCGGTGCATCAATACGACGTTGCGCTTGTGCAGCGGCGCATGATAGCAGCGGATTCCCGCCTCGGTCAGCTCGCGCTCATACACGCCGCCGTTGGATACGACCGCAACGTCCCAGCCTCGACGGTGGAGCTCCTTGGACAGCTCCACCACATGGGTCTCCGCTCCGCCGATCTCCAACCCCATCAGCACCATCAGGACTTTTTTGCTCATAACTCCCCCTGTGTGCTCACCGGCCAATGCTCAGCAAATCGCAGTAAACACCTTCGCGCTCCATATAGTTGGACTTCACCTTGACTGTGCCGCCCACCTTCAGCTCCGTTGTGCCGTCGAGATAATAGCCGTCGTCCCGCTCAATGCACTTGCCCTTCAGCGTGACAAAAACATTGCTGCGCTTCGTCTTTTCGGCAAACACAATGGAGCCGTCCGCCGCAATCTTCGTTTCACCATAGGGAACCGTCTCCACACTCTGCACCTCGCCGAGCATCGCGCCGAGAGCGCTTTCGTAGAAGCGGTCACCAACGTGGATATTGTCTTTGACAATCTCACGGGAATCCTTGAAGCAGATCACAAACTCTGTCTCCAGCTCACCCGTCTGCGCCGCTGTATCCTCGAACACATCCGCGCCCATCGGATCAAGTGCGTAAATATAGCCAAAATGCGCAAAGCCCTTGCCCTTCGTCGGCATTTCCGCGCCAACCTTGATGGGCAGCGATCCGATCACGATATCTTTGCCGGTGCAGTAGCCCTCGTTCTCGATCGTCACATAGACATCATCGCTCTCTTCGGCATCGTAAGCCACAAAGCGGTCATCCAAGGGAGAATACTCCTCCTTTGCATGCGGAACGCTGCGCACCTCGACAATGGTGCCGAGATAGGTGCCGTCCGTCGAACGATATGCCCCGTCCCCAACATGGATGCACTCTGCCATGCCGTGAGGCGCTTCCGCCAGTTCCACCGTAAAGCGCATCTTCTGCGTCTCACGTCCCGCGGCAGCGGTACCCGTGCTGCGGTTGCGCAGCATCAGCGCCGCGGCCAGCACTGCCAGCACCAATACGATAATCACCACATCAAACAGGTTGAATTTCACCTGCGGTTTTCCCTTATTCTCCATGTCCTGTCTCCTCCAGTGTGTTCAGATACACCCGCTCTACGTTGCGGGCAAAGATCTCTCCCGTGAAGCGCGCATGGAAAATCTCCACGGCGCGTTTTTGCATGGATCGGAGCGTTTCCGGCTCGTCCATCAGCCGCCCCAATGCGCGCGCCAGCGCGGCGCTGTCACGGCTTGGGAAGATCAGGCCGTCCTCCCCGTCGTCGATCTGCCACGGGTTGCCGCCGTAGTCAGACGCAATCGCCGGCACGCCGAGACTCATGCCCTCGCACAGTGCGATGCTGGACGCCTCGGTACCGTACGACGCGTTAAGCTGCACGTCGAGGATGCTCAGCAGCTTCGCCACATCGGAACGAAAGCCGAGAAACAGCACCTCGTTTTCCAGCTGTTTTTCCGCAATGGCGCCGCGGACTTCGCTCTCAAACGAGCCCGTTCCCGCAATCAGAATCCGAAAGCTCCGGCCCTCGCGCTTGAGCTGCTCCGCCGCTTCTAAAATATACAGATGCCCTTTGTATGGTTCAAGGCGCGCGAGAATTCCCGCCGTGAACATGCCTGGGGGCAGTCCCAGCTCCGTGCGCAGCGCGGCACACTCCTCATCTGTTGCGCGCGTCAGCGGCGCGACGCCGTTCATCATCACCGTGATCTTTTTTTCGGAAATGCCGGCATCGGTCAGATTCCGCGCGGCCGCAGGGCTGACCGCGATGATGTGGTCGGCGTAGTGCTCGTTCACCAATTTGTTGATCCAGCGCCCCGGCGGATATTTGAGCTTCGCGGAAACTGGGAACGCGCTGTGGCGCGTGTAGATGACCACCTTGCCGCAGCGCCGCCCCGCGATACGGCCAGAAAGCGCGCCGTGGGTGTGAACAATGTCGGGCCGCGCCTTGCGGATCAGCTCCACCAGCGCCCGCACATCATCCTTGTGGTAAGAGCGATCAGCAAGTCCGTCTACCTCGTAGACGATGCCGTCCAACTCCCGCAGCGGCTCGCACAGGAGACTGCCGCGAGGCACGGCGATCATGGTCTCAAAGCGGTCCCGGTCGGCATATTGCAAATAGTTGAGCAACACGCGGCCCGCGCCGCCGATGTTGCTGTCACTGATGACATTGAGCACGCGGATCACAGAATCTTTCCTCCCTCCGGCAAATGGCTGCGCCGCGCGTGCAGATTGCCCAGCGCAATGTATGCCCAAAACAGAAGCATCACGCGGTAGTTATAAAATGAATAGTCCGTCATGGATTGCACCAAAAAGCCAAGGACACCCGAAGCGCAGGCGATCTGCATCAGGCGGGACGCGCCGTCCTTCTCGGCACGCAGCGCGTGACCCAGCGTGCGGAAATAGCGCAGCAGCACCCACAGAAACGCCAGCAGCGCCACAATGCCGCCGTCGCACAGAATCTGTAAAAAGAGGTTATGGGCGTGGGGCGCAACGATGGTCTCAAAGCTGTACTGCGGGTAAATCACGTTAAACGCCTCTGTGCCGGGGCCGATGCCGGCGAGCCAGTAACCGTCCCGCAGCATGTGGATCGTGCCCAGCCAGATGCTCACGCGGTACGACGTGGACTGATCCGCCATGTTGCCGATGCTGGTAAAGCGGTCGATCACCGTATCGGGCAGCACCGCCCACAGCGCCAGCAACCCGAAGGGGGCGAGAAACAGCAGCCGCGGTTCAAGCAGCACGAAGAATACCAGCCCCGCAAACAACAACCCCAGCCATGCGCCGCGGGAAAACGTCAGGATCATGCACAGGCACATCGCGCCGCAGCAGCCAAGATACCACAGCTTGCGCCAGATACCCTTGACACTCAGCAGCTTCGCGCCGCCCAGAGGGATCATCAAAATCAGGTACTGGCCCAGCATGTTCGGATTTTGCATCGTGCTGCCGACGCGGAATTGGATCGTGGAGAACATATCCTCGTCCACCCATGCCGCCGACTGGTAGCCCCAGCGGAAAATGTACTGCAATATACCATAGCACGACACCGCCGCAGCAATCGTGACCAACAGCGCAGTCAGCAAATCCAGCTGCGAGCGCGTCTCCACCGCGCGGCTGAGCACAATGGTAAAACCGATGAACACAATAGAAATCAAGCCGACATACAGGCTCCCGCGCACGTTGACGGAGGTCAGCGTCGCGGCAAGGTAGCAGACCATGTACGCCACCACCGGCAGCGCCAGCGGCTCGCGCGCGAGCATTCGTCCGCGCTCGTGGAGCAGTGAGAGGGCCACCGAGCCGTAGCCTACCATCACAAGCCCCAGCACCGCCATCGTGGGCAGCACCGCTGAGAGTACCGCCGCCGCACCGCACCAGAGAAAGCACCGCAAAAAAATGCTGCCTTTCAGCAAACGGTTCAGCCGCAGGGCTTCATAGAGCGCGCACAGCGAACTCCGCAGCCGTCCCGGCGCGCGCTCTGTCGGATCGCCAAGGTACCGCGGCGAGCAAAACCAACCGATGATGCCGCTCTCGCGCCACTGCCGCCCAAACCAGCGGCACAGCGCATCAAAGCCGCGCCCCAGCGCCGAGCGGGACAAGGCGCTCCAAATCGTTTGCAGAACGTACCACAACGTTCCGATCAACAGACTTTCCCGAATCAAGATGACTTCCTCCTGCGCAGCAGCGCTTTGATCTGTGCGACCGTGCTGATTCGCAGCGCAACGGCCAGCATAAAATAAACGACAACGCCCAACATCGTCGGCGCGGCGACTACGATCACCCGCGCGACCAGTCCATCACCGAGCCGCGGCGCAAGCATTCCCTGCGCGAGCCAAACCGCCGCGCCCATCGCTGTCGCGGCAAGGAGCATCTTGGCAAAGTCCAGCAGCGCAGCGCCGCTCACCACGCCGCGGTAACGCTTCGCCGCCGCGATCAGCAACACCAGCGCCGGCAGCATCAGACTCACCGCCGAGGCAATGGCGAGGCCGCGCAAGCCCAAGGGTCGTATCAGAAGTTGACATAATGCGATATTCGCAATCACCGAAACCAAACCCGCCACCAGAGGCATTTTACCCTTCTGCTCGGCATAAAACGCGCGGCTCAGGATGATCTGCACGCCGTAGCCCACCATACCAAGCGACAGGAACGTGAGCGCCCCCGCGGTCAGGTCTGTGGAGGCGGCGTCCCACGCACCCCACTCATAAAGGAGGCGCACCACGCCGCGCGACAGCACTGCCAATCCCACCGCCATGGGCGTGAGCAGAAACAGCATCGCGCTGAGCGTAGCGGAAATGCTCTCCCCCATCGCCGCATCGTCGGCATGAGCCGCCAGACGGGACATTTCCGGAAAAATTACATTGGCGATGGACAGCACGAACACGCCCGCCACGATGGTATAGAGCGTATTGGCATACTCCAGCGCGCTGGCACCGCCCGTAATATGCGAGGCATATCGTGTGGCGATGGTCAGGTTGAGCGGCTGGATCCAGGTGCTCACCAGCACCGGCACCGCCAGCAGAAATATCTTGTGTAAACCTTCATGTCGCAGAGAAACACGGTACCGATAGCCAAACCGGTGCAGCGACGGCACCTGGATCAGCACCTGCACCGCCCACCCCAGCAGAAACGCCACCGCGAGGCCATGAATACCGAACCGATCCACAAAGGACAAATAGTAGACGATGATGACCGCGTTGGACGTTGCGGAGAGCAGCGCCGGGATGTTGAACTCCCCCAGCGACTGTAAAATGCCCACCAGTGAAAACGCGAGACCCGTAAAGAGCATCAGCGGGAATAAAATCCGCAGCAGCTCTGTGCAGAGCGCAGCAGTGGCCGGGTCAAAGCCGTCTGCCAGCAGTGCTGTGATCGGCGCGGCAAAGAGCATACCGAGGGCGCTGAGCGTCGCGGTCAGGAACGTCATCACGGTGATAAACGCACTGGAGAGGCGAAACGCCTCGTCCTTGCCCTGCTTTTCCATGTATTCGTTGAACACCGGAATGAAGCTGGCTGAAATTGCCGAGGCAAAGATCGCGTCAAAAAAGTTGCGGGGAATCCGGCTCGCCGTGAGAAACGCGTTGGCGGCCATGCCGGTGGCAAAGGTATGTCCCAGCAGCATATCCCGCACCAGGCCCAGCACCTTCCCCAGCAGCGTCAGCACCATCATCATGCCCACGGTGCGTATATTTCTTTTTTGCTGTTCCTCTTGCATAGCGGTTTCCTTTTTGTTCAAACAGTATCAGGCATGACATTATATCAGAAACAGGCGGATTTGTCTACCGTCCAAAGCCTGATCGATACAAACGCTGCGCGCGGGCCATGAGGTCAGGCTTTGCATTTGTCAGCTTCTCTGCCGCAACTTCCTCCAGCAGCTTTTGCAGCACCGCGCCGATGGCTCTGCCGCGAAAGCCGATCGCCGCAATGTCACCACCGTTCACAGCGAGATCAGACAGTTCACAGCACGCGCCCTCCGCGGTGAGCGTGTCATAGACGCGCTGTGCTTCCAGCCACGGCTCCTGTGCACACGCCATCCCCTCAGGAGTCTTCGCGGCGTTATCCGCCTGCTTGGTCAGCAGCAGATTCGCCGTCACCGCCTTGCCGCGCCGCGCCATCTCCCGATGGACGGCCGTCCGCTCCGGCGGGAACATGTCGTCAAAGCATTCCAACTGGGTGCGCACCTGCGTCTTCAGCACATTTTCAAAGCGCAGCCGTTCCATGATGTCCTCCGCCAGCTCCGCTGAGATCGCCGTGTGCCCGTAGAAATGCCTCACGCCCGCCTCGTCAACGCTCATGCACAGCGGCTTGCCCAGGTCGTGGAACAGCATCGTCCAGCGCAGCTCCCGCCGCGGCGGCACCGTGCCGACGCTCCGCGCCGTATGTTCCCAGACGTCATAGCAGTGATGCGGATTGCGCTGATCAAAGCCCACACAGGGCAGGATTTCCGGGATCACAACGCCCAGCACCTCTGGGAACGCCAGCAGCACCTCCGTCACATGCTCCCCGCAGAGCAGCTTGTTGAGCTCCGCATACACGCGCTCCGCCGCTACCGTTCGCAGCAGCGCCCGCTTTTCCCGCGCGGCAGCAGCCGTCGCCGGTTCCACCGTAAAGCCCAGCTTCGAGGCAAAGCGCAGCAGCCGCAGAACGCGCAGCGCATCCTCCTCGAACCGCTTCTCCGGGTCGCCAACACAGCGCAGGATCTTGCTTTGCAGATCCCGCTGCCCGCCACAGGGGTCGATCACGGCGCCGTTCGGGGCCAGTGCCATGGCGTTGACGGTGAAATCCCGCCGCGCCAGATCCTCCTCGACGCGGTCGGTGAATGCTACGCTCTCTGGATGACGGTTATCGCGATACGCGCCGTCCCGGCGCATGGTGGTGATCTCCACGCTGCGTCCCTCGGACACCACCGTTACGGTGCCATGCTGCAGGCCGGTCGGATGTGCCGCATCTCCAAAAAGCTCCATCACCCGCTCCGGCCGCGCGTCGCTGGTCATATCCCAATCGTCCGGCGTCATGCCCAGCAGCATGTCGCGCACACAGCCGCCGACAGGATAGCCATGATATCCCGCCGCCGCAAGTCGCGTCAGAATTAAGTTGACATAACTCGGTATTTTCATATAATCTTTCAAAAAAAGCTCATTGCACTTTACAAATGGATATATTATACTATCAGGGCTGATTTTGCAATTCCCGAAAGGACTTGAATATAGAATGGACATTTCTTCCTATCTCATTCCCGGCAAACGTGCGCATCTCGCAGGCATCGGCGGCGTGTCGATGAGTCCGCTGGCGGAGGTACTGCACGGCATGGGTGTGATCGTGCAGGGCAGCGACATGAACGAAAGCCCCGCTGTGGAGCATCTGCGCTCGCTGGGCATCCACGTTGCCATCGGCCACATGGCTGAAAATCTGGGAGAGTGCGACCTTGTGATCCGCACCGCCGCCATCCACGACGACAACCCGGAAATTGCCGGCGCCATCACCCGCGGCATCCCCGTGTTTGAGCGGGCGCAGGCCTGGGGTGCGATCATGAAGGGCTATCAGAACGCGCTGTGCATCTCCGGCACCCACGGCAAAACCACCACAACCTCCATGGCGACGCACATTTTCATGGCCGGCAAGTGTGACCCGACGGTCATGATCGGCGGCACGCTGGAGCTGCTGCACGCGGGCTACCGTGTCGGACACGGCGACACCATCATCGCTGAGAGCTGCGAATACTGCAACTCATTTCTGAGCTTTTTCCCCACCGTAGCGATCATCCTCAACGTAGAGGCGGATCACCTCGACTTTTTCAAGGATCTCGCCGATGTAGAGCGCTCGTTCCGCGCTTTTGCGGAGCTGGTGCCAGAGCGCGGCTTCGTCGTCGCCAACCGGGATGACAGCGGCGCAAGGGAAACGCTTGCGGACTATGCGCGCCCCGTATTCTGGTTCAGCCTCAACGACGCTTCCGCCGACTGCCACGCGGCAAACGTCGTCTGGACGGACGGCCTGCCGGAGTTTGATATCGTCATCCGCGGCGTGCTCTACGCTCACGTCGCACTGAACGTCGGCGGCGAGCACAACATCATGAACGCTCTTGCCGCGGCCTCCGGCGCATATCTGCTGGGGCTCCCCGGCGAAGCGGTCACACAGGGTCTCGCCGGCTTCCACGGCGCGGGGCGGCGCTTTGAGAAAAAAGGCGAGTACCGCGGCGCAATGGTTTACGATGACTACGCCCACCATCCCGGCGAGCTGCACGCGCTGCTGGCCATGGCGAAGAAGCTCCCCTACAAACGCATCATCTGCGCATTCCAGCCCCACACCTACACCCGCACCCACGCATTGTTCCAGGAGTTTGTGGAAGAGCTGAAGCTCCCAGACGTAACGATCCTCGCGGAAATCTACGCCGCGCGGGAGCAGAACGATCTGGGCATCTCCTCCAGCGACCTCGCCAAAGAGATTCCCGGTGCCATCTACTGCCCCACCCTGGCCAGGGTCACGGAAACGCTCCGCACCGTCGCGCAGCCGGGTGATCTGATCCTCACCGTCGGCGCAGGCGATATTTACAAAGCCGGCGAAGCGCTGCTCAAAGGGCAGGGCTGACTCTGTGCGAATCAAAAAAGTCGGAAAAGCATTCCGCTTTTCCGACTTTTCAGTTGATCTCAAGGGTCTTAACATGGGCGATCCGCGCATCCGAGTGCGTACACACGCACGCCACATAGTCCGGGAAGGTGTCGAGATAGACAATGCGCTCGTCCAACATCACGCCGTCATTTTCCTCCCGGATCGAGCTGATGCCTGTGCCGGTCCACTTGGTGCGTGCCTCCCGGCGCACCCAACGCTCAAAGAACTCCTGCTGTGACGCAGTGCCCGCGATACGCTGCATTGTCCGCTCACTGACCGGGCGGAGCTTTTCAATGTCAACACCGATCGGTTCATTATGTAAACCGATTAGTGCCGCCTGCCGCGTGTGGCTGATGTTGAATTGCAGTTCGGGATAGTCGGCGAACTCCGGCTTTCCGTAGCGGTTGTAGCGCATTTCCGGGAGCTTTTTCCAGCCGTACAGGGAGCGTGTCGCCATGTAGAGCACGGCGTAGGCGCACAGCGGTTCTTGACGCAGCTCCGCGCGCGGCATATGCAGCAGGCGCTCGCGGCGCTCCTCCGGCATGATGCGGAGCATGGTCTCTGTCTCATCCTCCGTCAGGGGACGGTTCAGTTTTACGGCAAACAGTTGGATGTTCATGCTCCGTCCCCTTTTCGTAACAATTTGCACAGGCAGATTATACCGCAGCGCGCGAAGCTTGTCAATTTCACGGGGATTGAATTGGCCTTGTTCTTTTTTTCAGAAAAAAAGAGGAAATCAAGAAGCTTTGGCGTATATATACTATGTCGACACCGCGAGAGGAGGCGATGCGCGTGGCGTTTGACCAACGGTTTCTGGACGAGCTGACCGCGCGCAGCGACATTGTTGACGTGGTAGGCAGCTATGTGAGCTTGCAGCCGCGGGGTTCGGAATACTGGGGCTGCTGCCCGTTTCACAGTGAGCGGACGCCCTCCTTCCACGTTCGTCCCGACCAGCAGATGTATTATTGCTTCGGCTGCAAAAAGGGCGGCGGCGTGATCAACTTTGTCATGGAGATCGAAAACCTCTCCTACCCGGACGCGATTCATTTCCTCGCCAAGCGCGCGGGCATGCAGGTACCGGAGGAAACGCGGGATGACGGATCCAGCCGTCTGCGCTCGCGTCTGCTGGCCCTCAACCGGGACGCAGCGCACTTCTACTATGATCAGCTGCACTCGCCCAAGGGCGAGGCCGTGATGGCGTATATGCAGCAGCGCAAGATCACGCAGCGCAACGCCACCAACTTTGGCCTTGGCGCGGCGAGCGCCGAGTGGGACGGTCTGATGACCGCCATGCTCCAAAAGGGCTACAGCCAGGCGGAGCTCATCACGGCCGGACTCGCCGTCAAGGGCAAAAACGGCGGCGCTTACGACAAGTTTCGCAACCGCCTCATCTTCCCCATCGTCGATATACGCGGTGATGTGCTGGGCTTTGGCGGACGCATCGTCGACAAGACCGATCCCGGTGCAAAATATATGAATACGCCGGAGACGGTTGTTTACAGCAAGCGCCGCGTGCTCTATGGACTCAACCTCGCCCGCAAGAGCAAGCGTCAGGGGATTCTCCTTGTCGAGGGCAATATCGACGTGGTGATGCTCCATCAGGCGGGCTTTGACAACGCCTGTGCCTCCATGGGTACGGCGCTGACGCAGGAGCAGCTGCATCTGCTCTCCCGGTACACAAAGGACATTATCCTCTGCTATGACAACGACGACGCCGGCAAGATTGCCACGCAAAAGGCGTTGACGCTGCTGCGTGACACCGAATTCAATGTGCGCGTGCTGGAGTTGCCCAAGCGCCTGGTCGACGGGCAATTCGTCAAGCAGGACGCGGATGATTTCATCAAGTTCCAAGGCGCCGACGCCTTTGAAAACCTGCTCTCCGGCAGTGAGAGCGGCATGGACTTCCGCATGGCACAGCTCCGGGATCAATTCGATCTCACCAATGACCGCGGGCGGATCGACTACGCCGCCGCCGCCGCGGAGCTGCTTGCCGACGTGCCCAACGCGGTGGAGCGCGAGGTCTACACCGTCCGCGCCGCCGAGGCCGCCGGCATCTCACCGGACGCGTTCCGGCAGGAGGTGCAGCGTTTCTCCTCCCGCAAAGCGCGCAAAGCACGACGCGAGCAGGAAAAACGCGATCTGCGGCCCACCATGGCGGCGCAGCCCAAGGAACGCTCCATGCGCTACGACAACACAAGATCGGCGCGGGCCGAGGAAGATATCATCCGATTGCTGGTATATGATGATGCTGTTTTTGGAGATGTCTCCCCACTGAGCGAAGAGGACTTCTCTTCGCCAATACTGGGTCGTTTGTATGCCGCTCTATGGGCGCAGCGACAAACACTTGGTAAAATAAACATAAACTCTTTGGCAGAAAACTTCACTCGCGACGAAATTAATTTTCTCGCTTCGATCACGCAAAGCGGGTTGTTTCAAGGCAATCATGACAAGATGCTGCAAGACTGCCTGAACCAGATTCGAGAAGCCGCCAGAAAAAGAAATGTTGCAAATGGCAATGAAGATGTGCTTCTCTCAGCATACAAAAAATACACAAAAAAAGACTAACAGAAGATAGAGATGGAGGAACCACATAATGGCAACTGAGATGGACAAGGAGTTCGACACCCAGGACCTCGAAGCGCAGGCGGACAGCATTCTGGCCGCGGCGGGCGAGGTTGAGGAGATCCCCGTCGTCATCGAAAAGAACCCGCCGAAGGGCAAAAAAAGCGGCGAGGCCGAGAAGAAGGCTCCGCCGCTGGAGGAGGCTGTCATTGCCTCCCTGCCTGCCGCCGCGATTCTCACCGAGCACGAAAAACTGCGCGATCTGTTTGCCAAGGCAAAGCGCGCCGGTAAAATCGATGCCTCGGAGCTGATGGAAACGCTGGATGAGTTCACGCTCAACCCGGATCAGATCGACCAGGTGTATGACTCGTTGGAGCAGCTGAGCATTGAGATCGGCAGCACCGACAGCGCCGACATTGACGACAGCGACGACGAGCCGCCGATGGAGGCGCTTGCCGAAGTCGAAGAGGAAGAGCTGATCGACCCGAACGAACTGGTGGACAGCTTTTCCATTGATGACCCGGTACGTATGTACCTCAAGGAGATCGGCAAGGTCTCCCTGCTTTCCGCCGACGAGGAAATCACCCTCGCCAGCGAGATGACCGCCGGTATGGAGGCCGCGCAAAAGCTGGCGCAGGCCGACGCGGGCGAGATCAAGCTCACCAAGGCGGAGCGTGCCGATCTGAATGAAACAGTCGCCAAGGGCGAGGAGTCCAAGCAAAAACTGGCAGAGGCGAACCTGCGACTCGTCGTTTCCATCGCCAAGCGCTACGTCGGTCGCGGCATGTTGTTTCTTGATCTCATTCAGGAGGGCAATCTGGGTCTGATCAAAGCCGTCGAAAAATTCGACTATACCAAGGGCTACAAGTTCTCCACCTATGCAACCTGGTGGATTCGTCAGGCCATCACCCGCGCCATCGCCGATCAGGCGCGCACGATTCGTATCCCCGTGCACATGGTCGAGACCATCAACAAGGTCATCCGCGTTTCCCGCCAGCTCTTGCAGGAGCTGGGGCACGACCCTTCTCCAGAGGAAATCAGCGAGGAGATGGGCATGTCGGTGGAAAAGGTGCGTGAGATTCTGAAGATCGCGCAGGAACCGGTCTCCCTCGAAACCCCCATCGGCGAGGAAGAGGACAGCCACCTCGGTGACTTCATCCCCGACGAGGGCGCCAGCGAGCCCAGCGAAGCCGCCAGCTTTACGCTGCTGCAGGAGCAGCTGGTGGACGTGCTCTCCACGCTGACTCCGCGAGAGGAGAAGGTGCTCAAGCTGCGCTTTGGCATTGACGACGGCCGCCCCCGCACGCTGGAGGAGGTCGGCAAGGTATTTAACGTGACACGCGAGCGTATCCGCCAGATCGAAGCCAAGGCGCTGCGCAAGCTGCGCCATCCCTCCCGCTCCAAGAAGCTGAAGGATTTTCTCAACTGATCCGCAAAGCAAACCCGGCAGAGGACTTTTTTCGTCCTCTGCCGGGTTTTGTATGGGATGGATCAAAGTTCTTTGGCCGCTTTCTGCGTTACTGCCTCCAGCAGGCCCTGCGCCGACGCCTGAGCGTTCGCGCTGCCGTTCTGTGCGTTCTTGTCCTTGAGATCCTGGAACTTTTTGAGCGTCGCCTCGCGGGTGCGCTGCGTGAGCTCCGGTAATTCGCCGCCCCACTGCTTCTCCGCCTCGGAATACCCCTTTTCAAACGCCTCGATCATCGAGTCCAGCTTATCTGGGTCTCCGCCGGTCAGCGCCACCGCAAATTTCACCAGGCGGTCGCTGGTCTGCTCCACGCCCCAGTAGCCATCCTCCGCTGTGTCCTTTTTGGCCTGCTCGATGTCTTCTTGTGAGAACCGCCCGGTCTTGATCGCGTCAAGCACATTGGCCTGCGTGATTTGTTTGCCCAGCATCTGCTGGACGAGGTTCGACATGCGCTCCTCCAGCTCGCTCTTGAGCTTCTCCACCGTATCCGTATCAATGGTATAGCCGGTGCGCATCGCGCTCGTGTAGTTGTGTCCGCCGTCTGCCTGGAAGGTGGCCGCGTCTGTTGAAACGACACCGGCCGTCTCCGCGGTATCCTCCTTCGTAGCCACGGCGTTTGCCGCAGTATAAGCCTTGGTCTGTGCAACTCTCAGGTTGCTGACGTCCATTTCCATCGCTGTCTCCTTCCTTTCCGTGCGGCGGCTGCCGCGCAATTATCCTTCATTGCATTTATAGTATCGGCAGAACGGAGGAAGGATTAAGGGCTTTTGTGGAATTATTTGTGATATTCCCGCAGGCGCTGTACCTCCTCTGCCGCAAGGGCATACACGCCGTCGAAGTCGACACAGGGATTGTAAACCGCCTCCAGTGCGTCATGCTCCGCCTTGGCGCGACGCAGTGCCTCTGTCGCCTCCTCGCGCAAAGAGCGCTCGATACGACCCGTAAAGCGCAGTTTCGCCTTGTCAGCCCGGCTTAATTGCTCCATCGCCATGGCGTCCACGCGGATACGACGGTACGCCTCGCCCTCATAGGGCTGCCGCGCCGTCGCAGTGACCAGCGCAAATCCTGCCGCCGGAATCAGCACATGCATCGTCTCCCTCGGACGGTCAGGATTTGGGCAAAGCAGCACGTCATAGCCCGCTGCCGCCGCATACGCCGCGGCTCGCTCCATGGCCGCAGCAGCAAGGCCGTAGCTGTCCTCCAGCACGCAAAGCTTCGGGCAGAGCGTCTCCGCCGTGTCATAGCGGCACAGCTCCCCCTTGTGCGTCATGCCGCCGAGAAACGCGCGGTCGATGCGCGCGCGCCGCGCTTCTTTCCCCTTCAGTTCGCGGCGCGCAAGCCTGTCGATCCTGCTTTCCAGCCGCGCAAAATCCATTCCTTTGCGTGCAGCGGCGCGTCGCTCCGCCGCTACGGCGTCCACCGCGCGCAGGATGTGATATGCCTCCGTATACGCCGCGCGGTATGCGTCCGAGTGACCGATGATGTCCTCCCGCCGCGCCTTGGTCTCCGCCACGTCATAGAATCGCGTCAAGTCGACATAACGCTCATTTGAAACCGTGTAACTCGGCTCGAGAACATGGGGTGATGTGCCGTCCACCAAGCCCGTTTTGATGGACGGTATCAACACACCGTCCAACGAATCAGGATCGCCCGAACAGTTTACATAAATTACATCCTCTCCGGCGTCAGACAGCTCCTTTGCCACCGCGCGCATAAAGCTGGACTTGCCGCAGCCGGGACCGCCCTTGATAATGAGCAGATCGTCCAGCCGCGCGTGCAGGAGCTGATCGTAGAGCGAATAGAACCCCTCGCCGCTGTTGGCGCCGAGGAAAATGTGAGCGGATTGTTTCATGGAAAACGCCTCCAAAGCAGAAATATCACATTCACAGGTTATGCATTTCAGCGCGTCCATGACAAAAAAGCGCCTCAAGTCTTGACTTATGCCCCATTTCATGGTATAAAGTATCCAACATTGTTTTGGAGGACACCATCATGGAAATGAAGCACATTGTGACCCTCGAGACCCGCGATCTGTGCGCGAGCGCCAAGAATGGCGGCTGCGGCGAGTGCCAGACCTCTTGCCAGAGCGCCTGCAAGACCAGCTGCGGCATCGCGAACCAGCAGTGCGAGAACGAGAATCGCTAAGAAAAAATCGCAAAAAAGCCGCCGTAAGGCGGCATTTTTGTTGTCAAGGAGCATTTATGGTACATCGCTACAAATTGAACAATTTCAACATCGTGCTGGACGTCTGCTCCGGCTCCATCCACGCGGTAGATGAGCTGACCTACGACATGATCGGGCTCTATGAAGACGGTGACCGCGGGTCGGTCATCGCTGCCATGCGCAAGCAATATCCCGACGCACAGGAGGCGGAGCTGGGCGAGGTATACGACCAGCTCACAGCGCTCCGCGATGCGGGCAAGCTGTTCGCGCCGGATACCTTCGCGCCCATGGCAGGCAAGCTCAAGGAAAAGAGCGCGGGCGTCGTCAAGGCGTTGTGCCTGCACGTTGCCCACACCTGCAATTTAAACTGCGCCTATTGCTTCGCCAGTCAGGGCAAGTACCACGGCGAGCGCGCGGTCATGTCCCTCGATGTGGGCAAGCGCGCGCTGGACTTCCTCATCGAGCACAGCGGCACGCGGCGCAACCTCGAGGTTGACTTCTTCGGCGGAGAGCCGCTGATGAACTGGGAAGTCGTCAAGGAGCTGGTGCGCTATGCCCGCGTGCGCGAGCAGGAAGTGAGCAAGCACTTTCGCTTTACTCTCACCACCAACGGCCTGCTCATCGACGACGACGTGATCGACTTCTGCAACCGCGAGATGCATAACGTGGTGCTGAGTCTCGACGGCCGCAAGGAGATCCACGACCGCTGGCGTGTCGACTACGCCGGCAACGGCAGTTGGGATCGCATCGTGCCGAAGTTCCAGAAGCTGGTGCAAGCCCGCGGCGGCAAGAACTATTATATGCGCGGCACGTTTACCCACAACAACCCAGACTTTTTGAAAGACATCCAAACCATGCTCGACCTCGGCTTCACCGAGCTGAGCATGGAACCCGTCGTCGCCGCGCCGGACGATCCCAACGCACTGACCGCAGACGACATTCCCGTGGTCATGGAGCAGTACGAAGAGCTTGCCAAGCTGATGCTCCGGCGTGAGCGCGAGGGAAAGCCCTTTACATTTTACCACTACATGATCGACCTCACCGGCGGCCCGTGCATCTACAAGCGCATCTCCGGCTGCGGCTCCGGCACCGAGTATATGGCAGTCACGCCCTGGGGCGACCTCTACCCCTGCCATCAGTTTGTCGGCGAGGACGCGTTCAAGCTGGGTGATATTTGGCAAGGCGTCACCAATACTGAAGCGCAGGAGCAATTTGCCGCCTGCAACGTCTACGCCAAGCCCGAGTGCCGGGACTGCTGGGCGCGCCTCTACTGCTCCGGCGGTTGTGCCGCCAACGCGTTCCACGCCACCGGCAGCGTCACCGGCGTGTATGAAACCGGCTGCGAACTGTTCAAGAAGCGGATGGAGTGCGCCATCATGATGGCGATTGCTCGCCAGCTCGGTTGACATCATGAACACGCCGATCTGCGACTTTGTGCGCGAATATGCGGCGAAGCAGCCGCTGCGGCTCCACATGCCGGGTCACAAGGGCATCGGACCGCTGGGCATTGAAGCGTTGGACATTACGGAGATTCCAGGTGCGGACGTGCTGTATGCCCCGGAAGGGATTATCGCGGCGAGCGAGGCCAACGCCGCCGCACTCTTCGACAGCGCCAAAACGCTCTACTCCACGGAAGGGTCTTCCCTTTGCATCCGCGCCATGCTCCGCCTCGCGCAGCTCTGGGCAAAGGTGCAGGGGCGCAAGCCGTTTATCCTTGCAGGGCGAAACGCTCACAAAACCTTTCTCTCTGCTGCGGCGCTGCTGGATATCGACGTGGAGTGGATCTTCTCCGAAGCATCCGGCGTCCTCTCCTGTTCCATTGATCCCGTTGAATTGGATCGCAAACTGTCAGACCTTGCTGATCCGCCTGTAGCAGTTTACATAACTTCTCCCGACTATCTGGGCAACCGCGCTGATATTGCCGCACTGTCGGAGGTCTGCCACCGACACGGTGTATTGTTGCTGACAGACAACGCCCACGGGGCGTATCTTCATTTTATGTCAACTCCGCAACATCCTCTGGACTTGGGCGCGGATCTCTGCTGTGACAGCGCGCACAAGACGCTGGGCGTGCTGACCGGCGGCGCGTATCTGCACATTGCGAAATCCGCGCCGCAAGCGCTCTGCGACTTCGCCAATCGCGCCATGGAGCTGTTTGCCAGCACCAGTCCGTCGTATCTGATCCTACAATCGCTGGACGCGGCGAACGCGATGCTTGGCGGTAATTATGTCGACTTGATTATGTCTACTTCAAAGCAGGTGGGCACGCTGCGCGCCGCTCTTGTTGTCGGCGGCTGGCAACTTGCAGGCGACGAACCGCTGAAGGTTACACTATGCACCAAATCCCGCGGCTACACCGGCGGTGAGGTCGCTTCTCTGTTGGAGCAGCAAAACATCTACTGCGAGTTTTCCGATCCCGACAGTGTTGTTTTTATGATAACTCCATCCGTGTCCGCTGACGCTTATACCAAGTTGCTCGCCGCCCTGCGTTCCATTCCGTGGCGCGAGGCGATCACAGTGCAGCCGCCGATCATCGGACGCCCAAAGCGCGTTCTCTCTCCCCGCGAGGCAATGCTCGCGCTGTCGGAAAAGCTGCCCGTCGAACAGTCGCTCGGGCGAGTGCTCGCCGCTCCCGGCGTCAGCTGCCCGCCCGCCGTGCCGATCCTCGTCTGCGGCGAGCAGATCGATGAGGCGGCGATCCGCGCGTTTCAATACTACGGGATCGAGCAGGTCGACGTGACCTTTCAGCCATAATGAAAAAGAGGCCTGCCACGCAGGTCTCTTTTTATGTTAACTCGCTACTTATCGCACAAAGTGCGTAAAGATATGCTCTTCCTTCTTGGGCATGCCGTATTTTTCCTTGCCCAGCGCGATGGACTTCATCAGAAACGCCATGTTCCGCGCCAGCACGCGCATGGTCTGGAGGCCCTCGGCGTCCTGCTCCGCCTCGCCGGGAGCGCGGCCGTGGACGCTGTTCCAGTACTGGCTCGACGCGATAGGCATATTGGAGATGGTAAAGTATTTGTTCAGCGCGTCAAACGTGGCGCTGCACCCGCCTCGGCGGGCGACCGCCACCGACGCGCCGACCTTCATGGTCTTGTCGAAGTGCGTCGAATAAAAGAGCCGATCCAGGAACGTCTCCAGCGTGCCGCTGGGCGAGGCGAAGTACACCGGCGACGCCACCACCAGACCGTCCGCCGCCTCAAACTTCGGCGCGGCCTCATTCACCGCGTCATCGAAGATGCACTTGCCCGTGTTGGCGCAGGAATTGCACGCGATGCAGCCGCGGATCGCCTGACTGCCGATGCGCATCGTCTCAACCTCGACGCCCTCCTCGTTGAATACCTTTTCCATCTCGCGCAGCGCGATGGAGGTGTTGCCGTCAGGGCGCGGGCTGGCGTTGATCATCAATACCTTCATTTTAATGCACCGCCGTAACCTTGTAGTCCTGTGCCTCGACCGCTGCCTTCAGCGTTTCGGCGTCCACCTTGCCATTGGTCTCAACGACGGCGGTGTTGCTCTCGTGGCTCGCGGTTGCGGAAACCACGCCCTCGACCGCCTCCAGCGCCTTCTTGACGCGCGCCTCGCAGTGCTGGCACATCATGCCCTCTACGTCCAGTGTGATCTTGTTCTCCATGATAGGTTCCTCCTTTTTCATTGCAGGCTCCGCCTGTAGTGTATGTGATTTGCGGGGTTTATCATGCTTGATATCATGCATGTTGAAGAGATTGAGCCGCAGCGCGTTGGTGACGACGCAGAAGCTGCTCAGACTCATTGCCGCCGCGCCGACCATCGGGTTGAGCGTCAGGCCAAGGCGCACAAACGCGCCCGCTGCCAGTGGTATACAAATCGCGTTATAGAAAAACGCCCAGAACAGGTTTTCATGAATGTTGCGCAGCGTTGCGCGGGAAAGGCGCACCGCAGCCGGCACGTCGGAAAGACGGCTCTTCATCAGCACCACGTCCGCCGCGTCGATGGCAACGTCTGTACCCGCGCCGATGGCGATGCCGATGTCCGCACGCTTAAGAGCCGGCGCGTCGTTGATGCCGTCGCCCACCATGGCAACCTTGCCCTGCTTTTGCAAGGCGCGAATGACCGCCTCCTTGCCGTCGGGCAGCACACCGGAGATCACCTCGTCCACCCCCGCCTGTTTGCCAATGGCTCGGGCGGTTCGCTCGTTGTCTCCGGTCAACATAACAACTCGTATTCCCATATTCTGTAATTCTCGAATCGCCTGCGGACTGTCCTCTTTCATCGTGTCCGCCACGGCGATCACGCCCAGCAGCGCGCCGTTACGGGTGAACAGCAGCGGTGTGCTGCCCTGCTCTGCAAGCGACTCCGCTTGCACACGCACAGCGTTGGGCAGCGGCGTCTGCTCCGCGATATAGCTCAGACTCCCGCCCAGCAGTCCGGCCCCATCCAGCGTCGCCGTCAGGCCGTTGCCGGGCAGCGCCGCAAAGTCGATCACTTCAGCGGCTTTGATTCCCTTGCTCTCCGCCTCCCGCAGCACCGCTTTCGCCAGCGGATGCTCGCTTCTTGCTTCCAGCGATGCGGCAAGGCGCAGCAGCTCTGTCTCGCTGACGCCATCCGCAGGGACGAGCTTTGTCACCGTCGGCTCGCCGCGGGTGATGGTGCCGGTCTTGTCCAACGCCACGATGTCCACACGACCTGTCTCCTCCAGCGAAGCCGAGGTCTTGAACAGGACGCCGTGCTTGGCTCCTATGCCGTTGCCGACCATGATTGCCACCGGTGTGGCAAGCCCCAGTGCGCAGGGGCAGGAGATCACCAGAACCGAAATCGCCCGCGCCAGCGCGTAGCCCACCGTCTGTCCCGCAAGGAGCCAGATCACAAACACAACCACGGCAATGCCGATGACCACCGGCACGAACACGCCGGATACGCGGTCGGCAATCTTCGCGATGGGCGCTTTGGTCGCCGCGGCGTCGCTGACCATTTTGATGATCTGCGAGAGGGTCGTATCCTCACCCACGCGGGAGGCTCTGCACTTGAGATAGCCGGACTGGTTTATGGTCGCCGCGGAGACCGCATCGCCCGTCTCCTTATCCACCGGGATGCTCTCGCCGGTGAGCGCCGCTTCATTGACCGCGCTCTCGCCCTCGACCACAACGCCGTCCACCGGGATGCTCTCACCGGGTTTGACGGCGAACAGGTCACCGATTCGCACCTGCTCGATCGGCACCTCCGTCTCCACACCGTCGCGCAGCAGCACGGCGGTCTTGGGCGCGAGCTTCATAAGGCTCTTGAGCGCATCGGTGGTCTTTCCCTTAGAGCGCGCCTCCAGCATCTTACCGACAGTGATGAGCGTCACAATCATGGCGGCGGATTCAAAGTAAAAGCTCGCGTGATAGCGCATCACGGCGGCAATGTCGCCGTCCACCACCGCGCGGGTCATGGCGAACAGCTCCCACACGCTCCACGCAAAGGATACGCCGCTGCCCATAGCAACGAGAGTATCCATGTTCGGCGCACCGTGGATAACGCTCTGAACGCCGCTGACAAAGAATTTCTTGTTGATGAGCATAACCGTCGCCGCGAGAATCATCTGCACCAGGCCCTGCGCTACATGGTTATTATGAAACAACGCCGGCAGCGGCCAGCCCCACATGTGATGCCCCATCGAAACATACATCAGTGGCAGCAGCAGGCACAGCGACCAGATCAGGCGGCGCTTCAGCACCGGCGTCTCGCGGTCGGCCAGCGCATCCTCGTCATTGGACTCAGAAGCCTTCACCGCGTCCTTCGGGGACGCGCCGTAGCCGGCGTTCTCCACCGCCTTGACGATCTCTGCCGCTGAAGCTGTACCCTCGACGCCCATGGAATTGGTGAGCAGGCTCACGGCACAGCTCGTTACCCCCGGCACCGCGGACACCGCCTTCTCCACCCGTGCCTGACAGGCAGCACAGCTCATGCCCGTTACATTGTACTGTTCCATAGCATTCTCCGAAAAACCTATCTTTCCAATATGCTTATCATGCGCAAAACAGGCGCTGCCCATGCAAGACAGCGCCTGCAAGAATCATTTCTAGATTATGTAAACCATTCAACCTTTGCCCGACGCTGGAAATTCTGCTCCAGCATCGCCTTATGGGAGAGAAACGCCTCATCGTCAAAATACTTTGCACCCATCGGGCACTCACGCACGCAGGCATGGCACTTGATGCACAGCCCCGGCACGCTGCTCACGTCCTGCGGATCAATGGAGCCCAACGGACAAACTGCCACGCAGACACCGCATTGGATACAGTCCTCAGACGTTTTCGGCTTCGCCTTGAGGAAGTTCTTCGGCTCGCCGTCCACGCCCTTTGGCACATAGTACGGTGCGTCCGCGTCCCCCGGCACCTCCGGCGGCGCGGGAATCTCATTGGCCTTGGCAATGCGCGCAGCCACCGCCGCACCCAGCTTGGCAAGCTCCGCAAAATCGTCCGAATCGGGGCGTCCCGCCGCCAGCGTATCGGAGAAGACATGGCGGCACGCAAACGCGCCCGCGCCGACGGTATGGAACCCGTCATCGGCAAGGCAGGCGCAAAGCTCGGCGAGCGAGTGGTCAAATGCGCGGTTGCCGAACGTTACCAGCGCCACCGCCATCGCTCCGTTGCCGTGGATGCGCTCCTTCCAATAGGGCAACAGCTTATTCGGCAGCTTGCCCGCATAGGTGGGGCTGCCGCAGATCACCAGATCGCCCTCCGCAAAGGAGCGGTCCTCCTCGCGCATCGCAGGAAGCGTTATGTCAACCGTTTCCAAGGGCACCTCAAAGCTCTGGGCGAGTGCGTCCGCCAGCGTGGTCACCAGCTTGCGCGTCGACCCGGCGGGGCTGAAATACAGCGCATAGACCTTGTTGATATTCATAGCTGAAAATCCTCCGGGCTGTACTTGCCGTTTTCCAGCGGTGCCGGACGCGGCGGCACGCGCCGCAGCGGATCATAGGCGAAGCGAAAGCAATGTCCGCCCGCGTCCACGATGCCCTTGCGCTCGCAGGCCACCTCGGTGTCGCTGATCGTTGCGCCGTGAACACAGTAGGCGCAGCGCTTTTCCATATTTTTGCGGAACAGGTCCATTGTGGCCGCCTCCTCACATCGCCAGCAGCGTCAGCTTGTCGTCCTCCATCACGGCCTTGAGCTGCGTGACGGGGTTTTCGTAGGAGTCGATGATCTTCGCCGCCATGACGTCCTCCAGCTCCTTCTGGATGGTGCGGCGCAGATTGCGCGCGCCATAGGTCTGGGAGAACGACTTCTTGACCAGATACTCCACCACCGCGTCGTCGTAGGAGAAGTGCAGGCTCTTGTCCTCCAGACTGGAGCGCAATTCCTCCAGCATGATGCGGGCAATATCGGTGAAGTTCGCCTCGTCAAGACGGTTGAAGCAGATGATCTCGTCAATGCGGTTGATAAATTCAGGGCGCAGGAACTCATTGAGCGCCTTCATGGCGCGATCCTTATTCTGCTCGTTCATCGTCATGCCGAAGCCCAGCGAACCGCCCTTGCGGTCGCTGCCGGCGTTGGAGGTCATGACGATGACGGTGTTTTCAAAGTTGACCTTACGGCCATGGGCGTCGGTGATCTCACCGTCGTCAAGGATTTGCAGCAGGATATTCAACACGTCCGGGTGCGCTTTCTCGATCTCATCGAAGAGGATCACGGCATAGGGCTTGCGGCGGATCTTTTCGGTGAGTTGTCCCGCCTCGTCGTAGCCGACGTACCCCGGCGGCGAGCCAACGATGCGTGACACAGAGTGCTTCTCCATGAACTCGGACATATCGAGCCGGATCAACGAATCCGGGGAATTGAAGAGATCCTGCGCAAGCTGCTTGACCAGTTCGGTCTTGCCGACGCCGGTAGGCCCGACAAAGATAAAGCTGACCGGCTTATGCTTGGGCGAGATACCCACGCGATTGCGGCGAATGGCGGCGCTGACCGCCTCGATGGCCTCGTCCTGTCCGACAACGTGCTCACGCAGACGCTTGTCGAGCTCACTGAGGCGCTTGAATTCATCCTCGCGGATGCGGCTGGCGGGAATCTTGGTCCACAGCTCGATGACGCGGGCGAGGTTGTCCATGGTGAGCGTCGGGTCGCCGTCCTTGCACAACCCGTCGAACTCCGCGTTGAGCTGGATCACATGGCTGCGGATCTCTGCGAGGCGCGCAAAATCGGTGTTCTCGGTGTCGCTCTCGAGCAGCTCGCGCTCTTTTTCGAGGTCGTCGATCTCGCGGCGCAGCTCCATGCGGCGGTTGATGTTCTTGTCGTGGAGATTGAGGTCGGAGCAGGCCTCGTCAATGAGGTCAATGGCCTTATCCGGCAGGAAACGATCCGTGATATAGCGCTCGGAGAGCAGCACCGCCTGGCGCAGAATCCCCTCGGGAATCTTTACGCCGTGGAAGGTCTCGTAGTAGTGCGCGATGCCCTTGAGAATTTTGATCGTATCCTCCTCGTTGGGTTCGTTGACCGTGACGGGCTGGAACCGGCGCTCGAGCGCCGTGTCCTTCTCAATATGCTTGCGGTATTCGGTGAAGGTCGTCGCGCCGATGACCTGAATCTCACCGCGGGAGAGTGCGGGCTTCAAGATGTTCGCCGCGTTCATGCTGCCCTCGGCGTCGCCTGCGCCGACAATGTTATGTACCTCGTCGATGACGAGGATCACGTTGCCGGTCTTGCGGATTTCTTCGATCAGGCCCTTCATGCGGCTTTCAAACTGGCCGCGGAACTGCGTGCCCGCCACCAACGCGGTGAGGTCGAGCAGATACACTTCCTTGCTGCGCAGCTTAAACGGCACCTCGCCTGCGGCAATGCGCTGGGCAAGGCCCTCCGCAATGGCGGTCTTGCCGACGCCCGGCTCGCCGATCAGGCAGGGATTGTTCTTCTGGCGGCGGTTCAGGATCTGCACAACGCGCTCGATCTCCTCGGCACGGCCGATGACCGCGTCCAGCTCGCCCTTGCGGGCGCGGGCAGAGAGATTGATGCAATAGCTGTCGAGGAATTTGTGCTTCTTTTCGCCCTTCTTTTCCCCGCGGCTGGGGCGCTGCTGCGATTCCCCGTCACTGCTCTGTCCCTCGGACGCAGCGGGCGTTCCGCCGCCGAAGAGTCGGTTGAGAAACGGGAACGTGGCAGTCTTGCCCTCTTCCTCGTCAAGGTTGTCGTCTTCAATATTCTCCAGATTCTCCGCGCCGCCAAAGGCTCCGAGCATCTCGTTGGAGATGGCGTCCAGGTCTTCGTCGGTGAGGCCCATGCGGCGCATGACCTCATCGACCTGCGGCAGCCCCGCCTTCTTGGCGCAGCTCAGGCACAGGCCCTCGTTGATGTTTTTGCCATCCTCCATGCGGGTCAGAAACACGACCGCGACGTTTTTCTTACATCTGGAACAAAGTTGTGGCTGCATACTGGTATTTCCTCCGTTGGATTACGCTTCATGCGTATAAGATGAGATCAGCTCAACCGGTGAATGGTTGAGGAAAAAGGAGAGCAAATAGGTGTCCTCCGCGTGCTCGGTGATGACCTTCACGCCGAAATGATAACCGAGATAGGCCACCACATAGATCAGCGCCGCCGCTTCCAGCAGTCCGAGAGCTGCGCCGCCGACGCCGTTGACCGTGCCGAGCACCGGCAGATCGAAGACGTGGTCAACGACCTTGACCAGCAGCCGCAGCACCACCAGCAGCACGACGTACAGCACCAGCGTCAGCACCGCGTGTACCGCGCCGGACACCGTCGCGCGTACGGTAGCGGAGATCGCGCTGCGGAAGGTATCCGCCGCCTTCTCCTTCGCCGTGCCGGTCAGGTTGCTCAGCGTACCGGACAAGCTGTCCAGCGCTCCCGTCGGCAGATGGTTATCCTCCAGCAGCTTTTCCAGCGCACTGCGGTTTTCAGCCGCCGTTCTGGTCTTGTCGGCCTCCGCCGCGTCCAGCTCGCGGGTAAACTCGCTCACAATGGCGTTTTCCACCTTCGGCGCGATAAAATCCGTCAGTGGCTCGGCCAGGCGATTTGCCAGCAACACCGCGCCAACCATCGCCGCAACGACGACAACCAGCCCCATCAGGCTCTTAAAAAGCCCACGCTTGGCACCGATCAGCGCCCCAATAAGCAATACTGCGACAAGAACGCCGTCGACGATAATTGCATTATCCATGTTTCTGTCTCCTTTTTCAAGTAAAAATGATTGCATACAAAGGATATTTACGGAACGTTCATATTTGTCACGGAATAAAAAGCCACGAGCGTGACGCGCCGATAAGCAGCGCCGTGCCATCGTCGCGCATGATAACCTGCTTGGCAAAATCCGTATCATCGAGCGTCGCAAGCGCAGTCATATCACTTGTATAGATTGTCAGGCTATCGCTGCACAGCACCGCAACATAGCGCCCCGCTGCCGACACGTCCAGAATTTCGCGCCGCTCGTCCGCCCGGCCCAAAACCTGTCCGTCCGTGTCCACGGTCACGATGCGCATGGCACTGCCTGAGCGATAGCGTGAAAGCGCCAGCGCCATAAAGCCCGCGCCGCTCACAGAATGTCCGCGCAGGTAGGGGTACTCATAGCGGCAGCTGCCCGAAAGGGACCCGTCCGCGGCAAAGACCGTCAGCCGGTCGTCCTCCAGCGCCGCCAGCTTTCCGCCGAAATCGCTCAGCGAGAGCACCATTGAACCGCCGAGCGTCGTTTCGCTGAGCGCTTTTTCGTGATCGAAGGCATAAAAGCTCAAACGGCTGGCAAATACGCCGTCCGCCTCGCCCATGCTCACCGTGCCCAGATGACGGTTGTCATTGAGCACACAGGCGTCAGAAACATAGCGCTCCGAGGAATTGAAGGTGAACACCGGCTCGCCGCCGGGCGTGTAGGCCGTCACCGCAGATCGGTAGCCGCTTTTAAGAATCGTCAGCGCCAGATAATCCGAGCCATTGATGGTCACGGACAAAATCCCGTTTCCACTCTGCTCGCTCATGCTGCGCAGCAGCCCGTGCGCGCTCAGAAGATAGATCTCCGTACCGCCCACGTCGTAGACCGCCGCGGTCTGGTTGCCGACAACGATGGCAGGATGGGTAAAGCTCACCGTCTCAGACCACAGCTCTACGCCGTCCTTGCTAAGCTGCCACAGCCGCGTGGTGGAGGCAACGATCAGGCTGTCGCCCAGCATATCATAGGTCGCGGTGCGATCGCTGTCGTAGCGGAACATCTCCATCCGGCCGTCCGCGTCAGCTGTCGCCTTGTTGTAGGTGAACAGCCGCCGCATGCCGTCCACGCCGACCATGTCCCGATAGGACGCGGCCCATACAACCGCCAGCACTGCCGCAAGCACCAGTGCCAGGAGCAGCATTCGTTTCACGCCGCCCCTGCGCCGCGGCGGCGCCTTGGCCTGGCGGATCTGCTCACGTATTTCCTTTTCGATGTCGTTATTTTTATCAGCCATTGAGCCGTTCGTCCTCATACCAGAGTTTCGTCAGGTACAATCCCCCCGGCGGCACCGTGGGGCCTGCCAGCGTGCGGTTGCCGGAGTCCAGGATCACAGGGATATCCTCCGCCGTAAGCTTGCCTTCCGCCGCGTAGAGCACGGTGCCCGTGATGGCCCGTACCATATTATACAAAAAGCCGTTCGCGCAGACCTTGAGCTCCAGAAGCTCTCCCGCGCGGGTTACATAACAATAGTATATTGTCCGCACCGTCGTCCGCGTCTCCGTGCCGACATTGCGCACCGCACGAAAGTCGTGCGTTCCCTCAAACGCCCGTGCCGCGCGATCCATCACCGCTTCGTCGAGGTGCTTTGGATAGAAATACGCGCGATTTACATAAAACGGATTCTTAATGCGCGAATTATAAATGCGATATGTATATTCCTTTTTCAGGCACGAACCGATGGCGTTGAAGTCGTCGGAGACATCGAACGCCTCTTTCACCACGATGTCCTCCGGCGTATGCGTGTTGACGGCGAAGGGCAGGCGATCGATCGGGATGCGGGAATCCGTGTAAAAATTGGCGATATAGTGTTCGGCGTGGACGCCCGCGTCGGTGCGTCCGCAGCCGGTGAGCTTCACCGCGTTCCCGCAGACCATGACGAGCGCCTTTTGCAGCGTCTCCGCCACGCTGACGGCGTTCTTCTGCACCTGCCAACCGTGGTAGGCGGTGCCGTTGTACATCAGTTTTAAAGCGATGTTTCTCATATCAATCCAACACAATGATGCCGATTGCCAGCGCCAGATACAGCGCCAGCACGGCATAGTCCCGTGCCGCATAATGCAGTACATGCAGCTTGGTGCGTCCCTCGCCGCCGTGGTAGCAGCGGCACTCCATCGCCGTCGCCAACTCGTCCGCACGGCGGAACGCGCTGACAAACAGCGGCACGAGCAGCGGGATCAGCGCCTTGGCACGCTGCACAAGCCCGCCGGACTCAAAGTCTGCGCCGCGCGCCTTCTGTGCGCTCATAATCTTATCCGTCTCCTCGATCAGGGTGGGGATAAAGCGCAGCGCGATGGACATCATCATTGCCAGCTCATGCACCGGTACGCGCAGCTTTTTGAGCGGGTTCAGCAGACTCTCCAGCCCGTCGGTGAGCTGGATGGGACTAGTGGTATAGGTCAGCAGAAATGTTCCCGTGATGAGCAGCGTGATACGCGCCATCATGGCGATGGCGGTGCGAACGCCCTCGCGGGTAATCGTGAGCACCCACCAGCTCCACAGCACCTCGCCGGGCGTATAGAACAGATTCAGCACCGCCGTGAACGCGATGATGAACAGTACCGGCTTGAGGCCCCGCAGCAGCGCCTTGGCGCCGACCTTTGCAATACGCGCCGAGGCGATCAGCGTCAGCACCATCAGGCCATAGGCCCAGGCCGAATGGCAGTTGAAGATGCCGACGATGTAACAGACCACCGCGATCAGCTTTGTGCGGGGATCGAGGCGATGCGCCAGCGTGGTGCCGGGGAAGTACTGACCGAGCGTAATGTCCTTGAGCATCAGCGTGCGCCCCCTTTCTTCAGGGCAAGCAGCGCGTCGCGCAGCTCCTCCACCGTGTACACCGCGGGGTCAATGTCCAGGCCGCGTTTGCGCAGCTCCATGGCGACACGCGTGGTCTGGGGCACGTCGAGCCCCGCCTTCATCAGCTCACCGCCCCGGGCAAATACCTCGCGCGGCGCACCGCTCATCAGCACGCTGCCGTGGGCGAGCACCGCGATGCGGTCGGCATAGCGGGCGATCTCCTCCATGCTGTGGCTCACCAGCACAACTGTGTTGCCGCGCTCCTTGTGATAAGAGCGGATATGCTCCAGCAGTTCCTCACGCCCCCGCGGATCAAGGCCGGCACTGGGCTCGTCCAGCACCAGCACCTCCGGCTCCATGGCGATGACACCCGCAATGGCAACGCGGCGCTTCTGCCCGCCGGAAAGCGCAAAGGGCGACTTGTCCAGCAGCTCCTCCCGCAGTCCCGCAAAGCGTGCGGCTTTCCGAATGCGTTGATCCAGCTCGTCACCCTTGAGTCCCATGTTCGTCGGGCCAAAGGCAATGTCCTTGTAAACTGTCTCCTCGAAAAGCTGATATTCGGGGTACTGAAACACCAGCCCCACGCGGAAGCGCACGTCACGAATCTTCTTCGGCTCCGCCCAGATATCCCTGCCGCGGAGCAAAATCCGCCCGCTCGTGGGCTTGAGCAACCCGTTGAGATGCTGGATCAGCGTCGATTTCCCGCTGCCGGTATGGCCGATCAGTCCCAACAGCTCTCCGCGATAAATGGACAGGCTCATGTCCTTCACCGCACTGCGCTCAAAAGGCGTGCCAATCCCGTAAGTATGGGTCAGATTTTCAACTTTGATGATCTCTTCCAAGGTGTTATCCTCGTTACCTGTATACTTTCATGATAGCGTCGGCGCACTCCTCCGCCGTGAGCGCGTCCACGGGCACGTCCAGCCCATTGGCCCTCAGCTCCCGCAGCAGCGCCACCGTGTCCGGCACCGTCAGCCCCAGCGCCTTGAGCTCGTCCGCGCGCGCGAATACCTGCTTCGGCGTACCGTCCATCGCCACCTTGCCGTGATCCATCACGATCACGCGGTCGGCGTTCTCCGCTTCGTTCATGTGATGGGTGATGAGCACCACCGTCACGTCCTTTTCGCGGTGCAGCCCTTCAATGACATTCAGCACCTCGCGCCGCCCGATGGGGTCGAGCATCGCCGTCGCCTCGTCCAGCACAATGCACTCCGGCAGCATCGCCAGCACGCCCGCGATGGCAATGCGCTGCTTCTGTCCGCCCGAGAGCAGGTGCGGCGCGTGGAGCGTGAAGTCGGTCATGCCCACCGCCTCCAGTGCATCGTCCACGCGCTGACGGATCTCCGCCGTCGGCACGCCGAGGTTTTCCGGCGCAAACGCCACATCCTCCTCGACCACATTCGCAACGATCTGGTTGTCCGGGTTCTGGAACACCATACCGATGCGGCGGCGTATCTCCAGCAGCAGTTCCTCGTTGCCTGTATCCATGCCGTCCACATACACTTTGCCGCCGCTGGGCAGCAGCACCGCGTTGAACGTTTTCGCAAGCGTTGATTTGCCGCTGCCATTGTGCCCCAGCACCACCACGAAGCTGCCGCGTTCGATCTCCAGCGTCACGCCGTCGAGCGCGACGGTGGGCTGGCGCTCCTCGTCCCCAGGATAGGCAAATGACAGGTTTTCGGTTTTGATGTTAGTTGACATAATATTATCTCACTTCATTCGCTGCACCAGCGTCCGGTAGAACCGCAGGGCAGGCACAATCCGGTATCCGTCACGGGCAGGCCAAGCTCGTCCCAGGTCACCTTGCCGCCGTATTTCTCAGCGATCAGTAAGTGCAGCATATACCCCAGTACCGACGGCGCAAGGCCGGTGGTGTAGGAATTCAAAATCACAAACAGCGGCTTGTCGGAGAGCACCTGTGCGCAGAGCTTCAGGAATGGGAAGAGGTTATCCTCCAGCTTCCAGACCTCCCCGCCGGGGCCGCGTCCGTAGGACGGCGGATCGAGGATGATGGCGTCGTAGCTCTTGCCGCGGCGGATCTCCCGCTCGACAAACTTGCCGCAGTCGTCAATGATCCAGCGGATCGGTGCGTCCTCCAGAGCGCTGGCTTTCGCGTTCTCCCGCGCCCAGGAGACCATGCCCTTTGCCGCGTCAACATGGCAGACCTGCGCGCCCGCGGCGGCGCAGGCGACGGTGGCACCGCCGGTATAGGCAAAGAGGTTCAGCACGCGGATCGGTCGTCCCGCGGCTTTGATCTTTTCGCGGGCGAAGTCCCAGTTGACCGCCTGCTCCGGGAACAAACCGGTGTGCTTGAAGTTCATGGGCTTAACGTTGAAGGTCAGGTCGCGGTACTTCACCCGCCACTGCTCGGGCAGCTTGTCCTTTTCCCAGTGTCCGCCGCCCTCAGAGGAACGAAAGTAGCGTCCCTGCGCGCGTTTCCAGCCGGGATTTTCCCGCTTGGACTCCCAGATCGCCTGCGGGTCCGGGCGCACCAAAATCTGCTGTCCCCAGCGCTCCAGCTTTTCGCCGCCGCCGCAGTCCAGCAGCTCATAATCCTTCCATCCGTCCGCGATCCACATGCGCACACTCTCCATCATTTCATATTAAATCAATGTATTATACTCCCGGCGTCCGCTTCCGTCAACGAAAAAAGCTCGCCATTTTTTTATCATTGTCTTCCCGTGCGCTCCATGTTATACTGAAGCCATTCTTCGGAAAGCAGGTGATAGCCATGGACAGCGTTTTGCTGCACTCCTGCTGCGCGCCATGCTCGGTGTACTGCATCGACACGCTGCGCGGCGAGGGCATTGAGCCCACCTCGCTGTGGTTCAACCCCAACATTCACCCCTATCAGGAATACAAAGCGCGGCGCGATACCCTCATCGGCTACGGTGAAGCCGTGAACATGGAGGTTCGCGTGCTGGACGATTACGGTCTGCGCGACTTTGTCCGCGCCGTGGCGTCCGACATCGACCACCGTTGCGCGCATTGCTATACCATACGCCTTGGAACGGCGGCGAAGTATGCCGCGGAGAACGGCTTCAAAGCGTTTACCTCGTCGCTGCTCATCTCCCCGTATCAAAACCACGAGCTGCTGCGGCAGGTAGGCGAAGAAATGGCGCGACAGTACGGTGTCGAGTTCCTGTACCGCGACTTCCGCCCGGGCTTCCGCGCGGGTCAGGCCAAGGCGCGGGAGCTGGGGCTCTACATGCAAAAATACTGCGGCTGTGTGTTCTCCGAGGAGGATCGCTACGCCAAGCAGATTCAAAAGGACAAGGAGCGCTTTGGAGGTGTGAAATGAGTTTAGATTATGTCAACCAGTTTTCCGTCTATCCCCTCATTGCTTTGATCGGCTACCTGATTGGCTCGTCCAACATGGCGTTTTACCTTGCCAGGCTCAAGGGCATCAATCTCCAGACCGCCGGAGGCACCGGCAATCCCGGTGCCTCCAATGCGCTGATGCTGATGGGCTGGAAGGCTGGCGTGCTGGTCGGTGCCCATGACATCGGCAAGGCGGTGCTGGCGGTATGGCTGGCGGGCGTGCTGTTCCCCGGCGCCGCGTACTGCGGCGTGGTGGCGGGCGTCGCCTGCGTGTTGGGGCACATGTTTCCGTTTTACACGCACTTTCGCGGCGGCAAGGGCTTTGCGGCGTATCTTGGTATGACGCTGGCGCTGAACTGGAAGTTCGCGCTGCTCCTGATCGCGGCGATCCTCATATTGCTGCTGGTGACGGACTACATCGTGGTGGGCACGATGACCACGGTGCTCGCCTTTCCCGCCTACTGCGCGGCGACGCACCACGTTGTCATGGCGTTGATCCTCTGCATTGCGTCGGCGGCAATGGTCTGGAAGCATCGAGGCAATCTCGCGCGGATTGCCAACGGCACGGAAATCGGTTTTCGCAGCGCCGGTCGCGGCGACCACCGAATCCGATAGGGGCAAAAAAGAAGAGGCTCACGGTGTGAGCCTCTTCTTTTTTGCTGCTTACACGTATTTTTGATTGGCCACATCGAACACGCCGCGTGTGGTGAGGCGCAGCGTCGGGATCACCGGCAGCGCCATGAATGAGAGCGTCATAAACGGATCGACGCCGGGGCTGACGCCCAACGCATAGGCCGCCGCCTTCGCCCCTTCCAGCTTGTCATTGACGACGGTGAGGGGTTCCTCGCTCATAATACCCGCGATCTCCAGCGGCACCTCGCCCCTGGGCGCACCCTTGTCCCAGACGACGATGCCGCCGTTGAGCTCGACCACGCGATTCGCCGCTGCGGCAATGTCCTCTTCATTGGTGCCGACCACGATGATGTTGTGGCTGTCGTGGGAAATCGAGGTCGCCACCGCGCCGGACTTGAGGCCATAGCCCTTGATATAGCCGATGCCGATATGATGGGTGTTCTTATGGCGCTCGATGACCGCGATCTTCAAAATGTCCTTGTCTGCGTCGATCTCGGTGGCATAGCCCGCGTCTGTGGTCACGATCTCGCCCGGCACCATGCCCAGCACGCCGCGCGGACGGGTCTCTGCAAAATCCTCCGGCGTCAGATGCGCGACATGGAAGGTCTCGTGCGCGTGCCTGACAAGGGACGGTTCGATTTCCGGCGGATTGATCTCCGCCAGCTCCTTGCCGTCAAACATGCGGCGGCCTTTTTTATAGACCTCCAGAATGTTGAAGTCGTTGAAGTTGTCGATCACAACGAAGTCCGCAAGGAAGCCCGGCGCAATGGCGCCGCGGTTGTTGAGCAGAAAATACCGCGCCGCGTGGTGGGACGCGCACTTGACCGCAATGATCGGGTCGACGCCGGCTTGGATTGCTTTTTTCACGATGTAGTCGATGTGCCCCTTCTCCAGCAGGTCGTTGGGATGCTTGTCATCGGTGCAGAACATGCAGTAGGTGTAGTACTGCGGCGTCAGCAGCGGCAGCAGCGCATCGAGGTTGCGGGCGGCGGTGCCCTCGCGGATCATGATGTACTGCCCGCGCTCCAGCTTCGCCTTGGCGTCGTCCACGTTGCTGCACTCATGGTCGGAGTACACGCCCGCGGCGATGTAGGCGTTGAGGTCATTGCCGCCGAGATCGGGCGCATGACCGTCGATCTTCTTGTGGTGCGCCTGCGCCGCGACGATCTTCTCCAGCACCTGCTCGTCGCCGCCGACCACGCCCACGAAGTTCATCATCTCAGCGAGTCCGCTGACACGGCCATGATCGTAAAACGAGTCGATGGCGCGGTAATCCAGCAACGCGCCGGACTCGTCAAGCGGCGTGGCGGGCACACAGCTCGGCAGCATTACGCGCACATCCACCGGCAGGCCCTCCGTTGCCTGCAAAATGTACTCAATGCCGTCGGTGCCCATGACGTTGGTGATCTCATGGGGATCGGTAATGACGGTGGTGGTGCCGTGGGGCAGCACCGCCTTGGCGAACTCCGTCGGCGACACCAGCGAGCTTTCGAGATGGATATGCGCGTCCACAAAGCCCGGCAGCACCAGCTTTCCGCCGACGTCCACCTCCACCTCGCCGGAGTATTCGCCCATGCCGGCGATCAGGCCGTTCGCCACCGCGATGTCGCCATGGCTCAGCTCATTGCAGAAAACATTGACATAGGTGGCGTTCTTGAGCACCAGGTCCGCTTTTTTGCGGCCTGCGGCGACCTCCACGACGTGCAGTTTCTTGTTCAGCTTGCGGTTGATTTTCCCGGTATAGCTTTCCTTTGCCATCACAGCGCCTCCTATTCAAATTTCATGTCACCAAAAAGTTTTTGGTAATTTTAATTAGAATACTACAAATTCACAGTTCTGTCGAGCCAAATTTGCGGCCAAAATTTTGGGCAAAACGGCAAGAAAAACAGGACGGTTTCCCGTCCTGTTTTATAGCTCTATGGTTTCGCCCTCCCGGGCAAAGGCGTATGCCGGATCCTGCTCTTGCAGCGTCTTGTCCCATGCCGCGAGCATCGCGTCGGTGCGCTGCGGATCGTGGTGAACAACGCGCAGGCGCTTTGCGCCGCACTCCCGCGCCAGCTCTGCCGCCATACGCCAGGTACTGTGGCCAAAGGTTTTGCGCGTTGGCCACTCCTCGTCGTTGTACTGTCCGTCCGCCAGCAGCAAATCGCAGCCGTGGGCGAATTCCGCCAGCTTTGGGCGCAGCTCGTCGCTGAACGTACAGTCTGTGGCAAACACAAGGCACTTGCCGCCCGCCTCCAGCCGCAGCAGCGATGCGCCACCCGGATGATTGCCCTCCATCGAACGTACGCGCACCGCGCCAAGCTCCATGGACTCCGGCATATCGTGGAAGCAAAGCTCCGTCAGAAAGTCGTCCGGCGTAATGGGCCAAAGTGGCGGCGAAACCAGCCGCTCCACCTGCCGGCGCGGGCTGAGCCCATCACGCGGCGCGCCATAGATATCCAGCCGCGCGCCTCTGACCATGACGTAAGCGCACATCGGCAAGCCCAGCAGATGGTCCGCGTGGGCATGGGTCAGCAGCAGCGGCAATTCTTTTTGCGCCAGCACTTCATTGGGCAGCTTCATAATGCCCGTACCTGCATCCAGCACAATAAACTGTCCGCCCATATGCACAAGGGCGCAGGTGGTCAAGCCCCCATAGCGGGCAAAGTCTCCGCCGCACATGGGAACTGATCCCCGCGTCCCTAGAATTGTAACAGAATTGTCGGTCAAGGGCTTACTTGAGCGAGCCGTCCGCGTTGAACATCGGCAGCTTCTCCAGGAACATGATGTCCTTACGATCTGCCGCGCCGCCCTCGGCCAGCACGGACATGCGGCCCGCCACGACGCCGCCGGCCTTTTCGACCAGCGCTTCCATCGCCTTGAGAGAGCCGCCGGTGGAGATCACGTCGTCCACGATCAGGATCTTCTTGCCGCGGATAAGCTCCGCGTCGTCGCTGCCGAGATAGAGGCGCTGCAGCGACAGCGTGGTGATGGACTGATCGTCCACAGAGATGGGGTCGGGCATATAAACCTTGGGGCCCTTGCGCGCGATGAAATACTTCTTCGCGCCGGACTGACGCGCCATCTCATGGATCAGCGGGATGCTCTTGGCTTCAGCGGTGAAAAGATAGTCATACTCGACATCCTTTGCCAGCTTCAGCAGCGCGTCGGCACAGGCCACCGTCAGCTCCGCGTCACCAAACATGATGAACGCGCCGATATACAGGTCGTCGTTGACCTTACAAATGGGAAGCTCGCGGGTCAGGCCCGCAACATGCATCGAATAAGTCGCCATATTGGGAACTCCCTTCGTATCTCTTGGTTATGCTTTCGCATAACAAACGTAATAATTATACAGTTATATAACAAAAAGTCAAGCGCATATCGGTCAAATTACTGCTTGCAACGGTTTTCTTCTTATGATATAAGTATCATTTGAGCAATTATGAATCCTTCAAAGGAGAAAAAGCTATGAAGCAACAGTTGGAAGCCATTCGCGCCGCCGCCATCGCGGCGATGGAGGGCGCGTCGAACGCCGAGGATCTGGAGGCGCTGCGCGTCCAGTATCTCGGAAAGAAGGGCGAGCTGACCGCAGTTTTGAAGCAGATGGGCAAGCTCTCCGCTGAGGAGCGTCCCGTCATCGGGCAGCTCGCGAACGAGGTGCGTGCCAAGCTGGAAGCCGCCATAGAGTCCCGCGCGAGCGAATTGGCGAGCAAGGCGATGGCAATGCGTCTCATGTCCGAGACTGTGGACGTGACCATTCCCGGCGCGGCACAGAAGCTCGGCAAACAGCACCCGATGTATCAGGTGCTCGATGAGATCAAGAATATCTTCATCGGCCTCGGCTTCGAGGTCATCGAGGACCGCGAGGTGGAGCTGGCGGAATACAACTTCACCAAGCTCAACGTGGAGGAGGGGCATCCCGCCCGGGAGTGGAGCGACACGTTCTACTTCACTGAGGACAGCGGCATCCTGCTGCGCACTCAAACCTCTCCGATGCAGATCCACGCCATGGAATCCCGTCCCCTGCCGATCCGCATGATCGCGCCGGGCCGCGTGTATCGTAAGGACGAGGTGGACGCCACGCACTCCCCGATGTTCCACCAGATCGAGGGCATGGCCATCGACAAGGGCATCACCATGGCAGACCTCAAGGGTACGCTCAACACCGTCGTCCGCTCCCTCTATGGCGAGGACACGGTCACCCGCTTCCGCCCGCACCATTTCCCGTTCACCGAGCCGAGCTGCGAGATGGACATTCAGTGCTACAAGTGCCACGGCGCGGGCTGCCCCACCTGCAAGGGCGAGGGCTGGATCGAAGTGCTGGGCGCCGGCATGATCCACCCGAAGGTGCTCGAGGGCTGCGGCATCGACTCCAGCGTGTACTCCGGCTGGGCGTTCGGCTTTGGCCTGGAGCGTCTGGCGCTGGGGCAGTACAAGATCAGCGACCTGCGTCTCATCTTTGAGAACGACGTACGGTTTCTGGAGCAGTTTTAAGAAAGGAGAGTGCTATCATGGATTTAAGCAGAAAATGGCTCAATGAATTCGTTGACCTCAGCGACGTCACGGACAAGCAGTTCAATGACGAAATGACGCTCTCCGGCTCCAAGGTGGAGACGATCACCCGCGAGGGCAGTGAGATCAAAAACGTCGTGGTCGGCAAGATCCTGGAGATGGTGCGCCACGAGAACAGCGACCACATGTGGGTCTGCCAGATCGACGTGGGCAAGAGCGCGCCCATTCAGGTTGTCACCGGCGCGCAGAATCAGAAGGTCGGCGACCTCGTCATCGTCGCGCTCGACGGCGCTGATCTTCCCGGCGGCAAGCACATCGAAGCAGGCAAGCTGCGCGGTGTGGAGTCCAACGGCATGTGCTGCTCCTTTGCAGAGCTTGGCATGACCGAGCACGACTGGCCTTACGCCGCCGCCGACGGGCTGTTTATCCTCGGCACCGACCCCGATGTGATGGCGAAGAACCCCCAGCCCGGTGACGAGATCACGAAGGTGCTGAGCTATGACGACTCCGTGGTGGAGTTTGAGATCACCCCCAACCGCCCCGACTGCCTGAGCGTCATCGGTCTTGCCCGCGAAGCAAGCGCCACCTTTGAGCGCCCCATCCGGCTGCATACGCCCGTCGTCAAGGGCTGCGGCGGCAGCATCGGGGAGCTGGTGGACATCGAGATCGAGGACGGGGAACTGTGCCCGCGTTACACCGCGCGCATGGTGAAGAATGTCAAGATCGCGCCGTCCCCGCTGTGGCTCCGCGAGCGTCTGCGCGCTTCCGGCGTGCGCCCCATCAACAACATCGTCGACATCACCAACTATGTGATGCTCGAATACGGCCAGCCCATGCACGCGTTTGACTTCAGCTGCGTGGAGGGCGGCAAGATCGTCGTCCGCACCGCCCGCGAGGGCGAAGCCATCCAGACGCTGGACGGCAACGAGCGCAAGCTGACCACCAGCATGCTCTGCATCTGCGACGAGCACAAACCCGTGTGCGTCGCGGGCGTCATGGGCGGGGCAAACAGCGAGATTGTCGGTGACACCGCGATGGTGCTGTTCGAGTCCGCCAACTTCAACGGCGTTTCTGTTCGCCGCACGGCGACGGCGCTTGGTATGCGGACCGACGCCTCCTCCCGCTACGAAAAGGGTCTCGACCCCATGAACACCATCAAGGCGGTGGAGCGCGCCTGCGAGCTTGTCGAGCAGCTGGGCTGCGGTGAGGTCGTGGACGGCGTCATGGACGTCATTGCCAAGGACAAGCATGAGACTGTCATCCTCATGGAGCCGGATAAGGTCAACGCATTCCTCGGCACCGACATTCCCGCCGCGGAGCAGTACAGGTATCTCGCCCGCGTGGACATCGTCACCCGCGACGGCGGCTTCCCGGACGGCCCCGCCGAGGTGATCGTCCCCTCCTGGCGCGGCGACGTACAGGCGCTGTGCGACCTCTCCGAAGAGGTTGCCCGCTTCTACGGCTACAACAAGATCCCCAACACACTCACCAAGGGCGAGACCACCCGCGGCGGCTTCACCGAGGTGCAGCAGTTCGAGCGCTCGCTGGGCGTCACCTGCCGCGCGCTGGGCTATGATGAGATCATCACCTACTCGTTCATCAGCCCCTCCTACTACGATAAGATCCGTCTCCCCGAGGACAGCCCTCTGCGCAAGAGCCTGAAGATCCTCAACCCGCTGGGCGAGGACACCTCCATCATGCGCACCACCATTCTGCCGTCCATGCTGGAGATCATCACCCGCAACTACAATTACCGCAACAAGGCGGCGCGACTCTATGAGCTGGGCAAGATCTACCTTCCGCGGGAAGACGGCCTTGCCGACGAGCCGAAGATGCTTGCGCTGGGCGCTTATGGCGACGGTATCGACTTCTTTGGCTTCAAGGGCGCGGTGGAGGCCGTGCTCCGCGAGGCAAAGATCGCGGATGTGCGCTTCGTCGCCTGCCGCGAAAATCCCTCGTACCACCCCGGCCGCTGCGCGCAGGTCTACGCCGGCGATACGCTGCTCGGCGTGTTCGGTCAGATCCACCCGCTGGTGTCTGTGACCTACGGCGTCGAGACGGAAATCTACACCGCCGAGCTGAGCTTTGAGGCACTGTATGAAAAGCGCGGCGGCAAGCCGCAATACAAAGCGCTGCCGAAGTTCCCCGCCGCCACCCGTGACATCGCCGTGGTCTGCAAGGAAGCGGTCACGGTGGGCGACCTGGAGGCCTGCATCCGCGACGCGGCGGGCGGGCTGCTGCGCGAGGTCACGCTCTTCGACATCTACCGCGGCCCCGGCATTCTCGCGGGTCTCAAGAGCGTCGCGTTCTCGCTGGTGCTTCGCGCTGACGATCGCAGTCTCACCAGCGAGGAGGCGGACTCGACCATGAAGGACATTGTCGGCGCGCTCTCTGTCAAGCTGGATGCGCACCTGCGTTAAATTACTTTTTTGTTACAGTTTCCATAACAGTCTTTACTTTTTAAGTGGTCTGCGTTATACTATCTGCATAAAGGAGGGATGCTCGATGGATGATTTCACCCGCAAGTTCGACGCCGTTCAGGAAAAGGACGCCGAAATCCACCACATTTTGACCACGGTTTACGCCGCGCTGGAGGACAAGGGTTACAATCCCATCAACCAAATTGTCGGGTACATCCTCTCGGAGGATCCCACCTATATTACCAACCATCACGAGGCGCGCACACTGATCCGCAAGCTGGATCGCGATGAACTGTTGCAGGTTCTGGTGCGGAACTACCTCGGAAAATAACGCAATCCCGAACGACACAAAAGCAAGGGCTTTCTGCAGGATTACAGAAAGCCCTTGTTATTTTAAACAAGATATAGTCTGTTTTCTCGTTACAATTCCCTATACCCTGCGGTTGACAGCATCAAATCAAGATGCTAAAATGGTTACAATTTGTAACAGATCGAAATAAGGAGTGATCATGATGGCAGAGGCAAAAGCCGGCCTGGTGTATAACGGACATCCGCTGCGCCGTGCGGAGAATTTGATTTACTACGGCTCCATGGCGGACAAATATATTGTGATGATGCAGGTGCTGGACAGTGAACCGCTGAACGACATTTCGCTCGCCAAGCGGATTTCCATCCAGCTTCAGCTCACAAGCCCCAACCTTAAGTCCCGCGACCGCGTGGTGCGCAGCACGGAGAAGAACAGCCTTGCCGAGGCGATGGAATTCGCCTCCATCTGGCTTGACCGCGCGCTCAGCGGTAAAATGTAAGCAGATCCACCTACGAGAGAAAGCAGACAGGGATATGAAACTTCAACTTAAGACATTGCGCGCCGCGCTTGCAGGCACAGCACTGGCCTGCGTTATGGCCGTCAGCGCGTACGCTGCGGAAAGCGGCGTGATTTCAGCCGATGTGGTCAACGCCCGCAAGGGTCCCGGCACGGGCTACGACCGCGTGGAGCAGCTCGCCAAGGGCAAGGCGGTCTCCGTTCTCGGCGAGGAAAATGGCTGGTACAAAATCAAGTGGAACAGTTCCACGGGCTATGTGGTCAAGGACTATGTGACGCTCAGCAACGCCGCAGCATCCGTTCCGGCCACGTCGTCCCCGACTGCGGCGGCCAACGCCACCGTCACCGGCGGCAGCACCATCAATGTCCGCACCGGAGCCGGTACCGGGTATGCCCGCATCGCATTGCTCGGCACGGGCAAGCGCGTTGCCATCCTTGACAAGAGCGGCGACTGGTACCACATTTCCTTCGACGGCAAGACCGGTTACATCTCCGCGTCCTACCTGATTCCTGATGGCAGCGCCACTCCCGCGGCGCCCACCCCCGCGCCCGATACCTCCGTCGGCAACGCTACGGTCAAGGGCGGCAGCTCGATCAACGTCCGCTCCGGCCCCGGCACGGGCTATGGGCGTGTCACAACCGTCGGCACCGGCAAGCGCGTCACGCTGCTCGCCGAGGAGGGCGGTTGGTTTAAGATCGAGTTTGACGGCAAGAGCGGCTACATCCTCGGCACTTATGTCACACCGGACGTCGGCGTGCTGGACAAGCTGGTTTCCGAGGAGGCCGCCATTCCCGCCGCTACCGCGGAAGCCTCGCAGGTCGAGGCCGGCGGCACAGGCGAGGCGCCCGCGGGCGAGGGCAGCCGCGCCGGTATCATCACCGGCGGCACAGTCAACGTCCGCTCCGGCCCCGGCACCGATTATGAGCGCGTCACCAAGGTGACCACCGGTAAAAAGGTGACGATCCTGGGCGAGGAGAACGGCTGGTTCAAGGTCAGCATGGGCGAGGTCGTCGGCTACGTCCGCAATGACTTCATCTATGAGGGCGACAGCCTTCCCGCGTCCAGCGTCGGCGCGCAGGTGGTGGCGCTGGCGCAGCAGTACCTCGGCACGCGCTATGTATACGGCGGCTCGTCGCCCAGCGGTTTTGACTGCTCCGGCTTCGCAATGTACCTCTACAAGCAATATGGCTACTCCCTGCCCCATACTGCGTCCGGCCAGTATGCCAACTGCGGTGTCAAGGTCTCCCGCGACAGCTTGATACCCGGCGATCTGGTGTTCTTCACCAGCCCCGGCAATGGCGGCCGCATCAACCATGTGGGTATTTACATGGGCGGCGGCGACGTGATCCACGCTCGTTACAGCATCGGCCGAGTGCATATCAACAACCTCTCCGAGAGCTACTACGCCAAAAACTACGTTGGCGCGGTGCGCATCGCGTAATACGAAACCAAAAAGGCGTCTGCCATCGGCAGACGCCTTTTTATGTTTTCTCCCTCTGTTCCTGCTCAAATTCTGCCTTTGCCTCGGCGAGGAGCTTACGCTCCTGCTTGGTGGTGAGCTTACCCTCATCGAACTGCGCCCACAGATCGGGGCGACGCGCCATGGTGCGCTTCCAGCTCTCCTTGCGCCGCCACTTCGCCACGTTCTCGTGATGACCGGAAAGCAGCACATCCGGCACACGCCTGCCGTGCCACTCGTCGGGGCGGGAGTACTGCGGATATTCCAGCAGTCCATCCCAGTGCGACTCCTCGGTAAAGCATTCCTCCTCGGGCAGCACCCCCGGCACCATGCGGCACACGCAGTCCGTCAGCGCCATCGCAGGGATCTCGCCGCCGGTCACGACAAAGTCACCCATGGAGATCTCCTCATCCACACACTCGTCGAGGAAGCGCTGATCCACGCCCTCATAGTGACCGCAGACCAATATCAGATGGTCGTAGGTTTCTTTCAGCTCCCGCGCCACCGCCTGCGTGAACACACGTCCGCAGGGCGAGAGGTAGATCGTGTGCCCCACGCCGTGCTTTTCCACGATGTCGGCATGACAGCGGTAGAGCGGGTCGGCCTGCATCACCGCGCCGCGCCCTCCGCCGTAGGGGTAGTCGTCCACCTGCATTTGCTTGTTGGTGGTGTACGAGCGAATCTGGTGGGTCTGGATGGCAATGTGTCCCCGCTCCTGCGCGCGGCCGAGGATGCTGACGTTCAGCATCGCGTCCACGGACTCCGGGAACAGCGTCATAATGTCGATTCTCATTCCTCGTCCGTCTCCAATCCCTCGATCATGTGCACAATGATCTCCCGCGACGTGGTGTTGATGTCATTGATGAAGATATCCTTCACTGCGGGGATCAGGTAGGTCTTCTCCGGCCCCTTGACGCGGTACAGCTTGTGGGCCGGGTAGGTCAGCACCTCGGTGACGGTACCGACGTAGGTGTGGGGGAAATAGTTGAACACGTTCATGCCGACGATCTCTTCGTCGAAATACTCCCCCTTTGGCAGGCGCACGTCCTCACGCTTGATGGACAGCACCTTTGTCTTGAGCGCCGCCGCGGCGTCCATGTCCGTGATCTCCGGCAGCGTCATCAGAACCATCTCGCCATGAACACGCTTGCTCAGCGGGCGGAACGGCGTTCCGTCCATGTAGAACGTCTTAAATGTACACAGGCGCTCCGCGCTGACGTCCCAAGGCTGGACTTTCACCTCGCCGCGCACGCCGTGCGTGTTGACGATCTGCCCCACCTCAATGAACTCCGGCGCCGGGGCCGGCGCGGGAGCTTTGTCAAATAGGCCCATAGTTGCTCCTTTATGGCAAAAGCGGCTCAAACGAGCCGCTTTTGCGCGTCAATCAACAATATCAACGGAAACCTTGACGCCGGTGCGCTGGGCATAGGAGCGCACGATCGTGCGGATCTCCTTGGCAATGCGGCCCTGACGGCCGATGACCTTGCCCATATCGTCGGGGTTGACGCGCAGCTCCAGCGTGAGTTCGTCCGTACCCTGCACCTCCGTGACCGTCACGTCGTCTGGATGTTCAACCAGGCTGCGGGCGATGTAGAGCAGCAAGTCCTTCATATTCTGAACGACCCCCCGCTTTAGTTGAGCGCGCCGACTCTCTTCAGAAGCGCGCGGACGGTCTCGGTAGGCTGAGCGCCGGTCTTGATCCACTCAAGAGCGCGATCGGTGTCAATCTTGATCTCAGCGGGGCTGACGCAGGGATTGTAGATGCCCAGCTCCTCGATGAAGCGGCCGTCGCGGGGATAGCGGCTGTCAGCGACGACGACGCGATAGTAAGGAGCCTTCTTGGCGCCCATTCTGCGAAGACGAATTTTAACCATGGTAAATTTCCTCCAAATATAATGTGTTTTTATTTTGATAAAATGCTTGGCATTGAATCAACTTTTTTATCTCAGGCGCTTCTTGCGGCCGAAGCCGTACATGCGGCCGCCGCCACCGCCGCCGAGCCCCGGGAACCCGCCGAGCCCCTTGGGCAGCTTTCCGCTGGAGAGCTGCCTGGTGAGCTGCTGCATCATCTCAAACTGCTTGAGCAGCCGATTGACGTCCACGACCTCAAGGCCGCAGCCCGCCGCGATGCGCTTTTTGCGGCTGGGGCCGATCACCTTGGGATTCTCCCGCTCCTCCGGGGTCATGGAGAGGATGATCGCCTCGGTGTGCGCCATCATCTTCGGGTCGATCTCCGTGGACTGCATCTGCTTGCCCAACTGTCCGGGCATCATTTCCGCAATCTGGCTCAGATCGCCCATTTTCTTGAGCTGAACGAGCTGATCGTAGTAATCCTGAAGCGTGAAGCGGTTTTTGCGAATCTTCTCCTCCAGCTTCTTCGCCTGCTCCTCGTCGAAGGTCTGCTCCGCCTTTTCAATGAGCGAGAGCACGTCGCCCATGCCAAGGATGCGGGAGGCCATGCGGTCGGGGTGGAACGGCTCGATCATGTCCAGCTTTTCGCCCGTGCCGATGAACTTGATGGGCTTGCCCGTTGCCGCGCGGATTGAGAGCGCCGCGCCGCCGCGGGCATCGCCATCCAGCTTGGTGAGCACCACGCCGTCGATGCCCAGCGCCTCGTCAAAGGCGGTGGCGGCATTGACCGCGTCCTGACCGGTCATGGCGTCGACCACCAGCAAAATTTCGCTGGGCTTGACTGCCGCCTTCACGCGCTTGAGCTCATTCATCAGCTCTTCGTCGATGTGGAGCCGACCGGCGGTATCGAGCATCACGACGTCGTTGCCGTGATCCTTGGCGTAGCGAATCGCCTCCTGCGCGATCTTGACCGGGTCGATCTGACCCATCTCGAACACCGGCAGGTCAAGCTGCTTGCCCACGACCTGCAGCTGTGTGATCGCCGCGGGGCGGTACACATCACACGCGACGAGCAGCGGACGCTTGCCCTGCTGCGAGCGAATCAGGCCTGCGAGTTTGGCAACGTTCGTCGTCTTACCGGCACCCTGCAAGCCGACCATCATGATGACGCTCGGCGGCTGGGAGGCATAGGTGAGCCGCGCGTTCGCGCCGCCCATCAGCGCCGTCAGCTCATCGCTGACGATCTTGATAACCTGCTGCGCCGGCGTGAGGCTGTCCAGCACGTCCTGGCCCATCGCCTTCTCGCTGACCGTCGCCACAAAGTCCTTGACGACCTTGTAGCTGACGTCCGCTTCCAGCAGCGCGAGGCGCACCTCGCGCATCGCAAGGCGGATGTCCTCCTCGCTGACGCGGCCTTTGCCGCGCAGGTTTTTGAAGACCGAATTCAGTTTTTCGGAAAGGCCCTCAAATGCCATAAGTACGCTTCCTCTTTATTCCTTGAGCGCCGCGGTCTCTTGCTCGATCGCCGCGCACAACTCGCTCAAACGCTTGTCCTCAAAGAGCCGGAGGTTCATCTGTCGGATCTCCTCCACCGAACGCTCGATCGCCTCCACATGGGGCGTGAGCTGCATAAAGCGCTTGACCAGGCCCGTCTTGTCCTCGATCTCGGTCATATACGCCTCGGCGCGGACGATCACGTCGCGCACGCCCTGACGGGAAATGCCGTAGTTCTCCGCGATCTCGGCAAGAGACAGGTCCTCATCATAGTAGAGCTGGTAGAATTCCTTCTGCCGCTCGGTGAGCAGCTCCCCGTAAAAATCGAAGAGCATGGTCATACGGAATGTCTGGTTTTTCACCGGGGAGTCCTCCTTGTCAGATTCCGTGTAAAGTCTTATTCCTTTACAACAAGAATTAGTTTACCCTATGATACCCCAAAAGTCAAGGGGAATTTGTTGAAAAACCGAGGCTTTTCTTTTTTTATTGAAAATGGTGGTATTCCTCGCATTTTCGTGTTATCCTAGGGAACAGCTAAGAAATCTGCAAAAGAAAGGGTATTCTATGCAAGCAGTTCGGAAAGAGTTGTCCCCCGGCGTGTTTCTCAACTACATTCAGGCCGGAAAATTCAAAAACGGCCTCCTGTCCGCCCAGTTGGTGACGCCGATCTCCGCCGAGACCGTCGCGCCGGGGGCGCTGTTGCCCGCGGTGCTGCGGCGCGGCACAGAGCGCTGCCGCGACATGCGCGCGCTGTCCTGCGCGCTGGATCTGCTCTACGGCGCGGGGCTGAGCTACACCGTGCGCAAAAAGGGTGAGAATCAGTGCTTTGGTTTCCTCATGAGCTTCATCGACGATCAGTACGCCCTCGGTGGCGAGAGGCTGCTGGAAGCCTCCGCCGACCTGCTGGGTGAGGTGCTGCTGCGCCCGGTGACGGAGAACGGCGTGTTCCTCCCCGCCTATGTCGACGGAGAGAAGGACAACCTCATCGATGCCATCCGCTCCATTCTGGATGACAAGCGCGACTACGCCGACAAGCGGCTCATCGAGGAGATGTGCCGCGGCGAGCGCTACGGCATTCCTCGCCTCGGCACCGAGGAGGCCGTCGCCGCGCTGGGCAGCGCCGCGCTCTACGAATTTTATCAGCGCACATTGATGACCGCGCACATCGAGCTGTTCTACTGCGGCAGCGCGGAGCAAAGCCGCGTAGAGGACGCGCTGCGCCACGGCCTGCGAGGGCTCCCCCACGGCGAGCGGGTTGAACCTGTTCGCTCTGTGCGCGTCGCCGCGCCCGCGCAGCCCCGCTATCTTGACGAAACGATGGAGGTGACGCAGGGCAAGCTGTCGCTGGGCTTCCGCGCGCCGGCCGAGGATGAACACGCCATGCTGCTGGCAAACCTGATCTTCGGCGGGTACAGCAACTCCAAGCTCTTCCTCAACGTGCGCGAAAAGCTTTCCCTGTGCTACTATGCCTCCAGTGCCTATCACCGCTCCAAGGGACTTGTTACGGTATCCTCCGGCATTGAGTTTGCGGACTATCAGCGTGCGCATGACGAGATCCTCTCACAACTGCAATCCGTACAGTTGGGCGACTTTGAGCCGTGGGAGCTGGACGGCGCCAAGGGCGTGCTCATCAGTGCGATCCGCTCCCGTGAGGACTCCGGCACCCGCATGGAAGAGAACACTCTCGGTCAGGCCGCCACCGATTTGTGGGAAAACGACGAGGCGCTGATCGAGGATTTGCAGGCTGTGACACCGGAGCGCATTACGGCGGCGGCGAAGGCCATGACGCTGGACACGGTTTATTTTCTCAAGGGAGAAGGTGACGCCGAATGATGAAAACCGAATACCCGCGCATCGGGGAAACCGTACTGACCGAGACACTGCCCAACGGTCTGCGCGTCGCCATCGTGCCGAAGCCCGGCTATCGCAAGCGCTACGCATTTTTCACTACCCGCTACGGCGGCATGGACATGAAATTCAAGCTCGACGGCGTCTGGCACGATACGCCCGCGGGCATTGCGCACTATCTGGAGCACAAGATGTTTGACATGGAGGATGGCAACGCGCTGCAAACCCTCTCTCAAAACGGCGCGGAGCCCAATGCGTTCACTGCCAACTCCATGACCGCTTATTACTTCGACTGCACCGAGCATTTTGAGGAAAATCTCCGTATTCTGCTCTCATTCGTCTCCGTGCCGTATTTCACGCAGGAAAGCGTGGATAAGGAGCGCGGCATCATCGCGCAGGAGATTCGCATGACTGAGGACGGCCCGGACTGGCGGGTGTACAAAAACCTGCTCGCCTGCCTCTACCGCAGCAATCCCGCCCGCGTGCCCATCGCCGGCACGGTGGAAAGCATTCAGGAGATCACCCCCGAAACGCTCTACGCCTGTCACAAGGCGTTCTACGCGCCGTCCAACATGCTGCTGTGCGTCGTGGGTGACGTGGACGCGGACACGGTGCTGTCCATTGCCCAAGAGGTGCTGCCCGAGGAGCGGGGCGAGGCCATCGAGCGCGACTACGGCGCAAAAGAAGAATCAAGCGTTTTTCAGAAGTCCATCACATTCCCGATGGAGATCGCCTCGCCTCAGTTTTTGGTGGGCTTCAAATGCCCCGCGGGTGAGGATGGCGAGGAGCTGTTTCGCCAGAGCCTCATCGGCGAGCTCGCCTGCGATATTCTGCTGGGTGATTCCTCCCCGCTCTATATGCGGCTCTACGATGAAGGGCTTATCAACGGCAGCTTCGGCGGCGACTTTGACCAGCTGCCCGGCGTCGCATATCTTTTTGCCGGCGGTGAGTGCAAGGAACCGGAAAAGGTCTCCCAGGCCATCATGGATGAGGCCGCACGCCTTGGGCGCGAGGGTGTGGACGAAACCTACTACCAACAGATCCGCCGGGCAAACTTCGGCGCGTCGCTGCGCTCACTCAACTCCTTTGAAAACATCGCCGTGGGTATGGCGGACGGCTACTTCCGCGGCTTTGATCCCTATCGGTTCCCGGAGGTCTACGACTCCATCACCAAGGCGGATATCGAGGCATTTTTGCGGGAAAACATTGTGGAGGAGCGCCGCGCGATCTCCATGCTGGTCCCGAAAAGTGAGGCGAGCGCATGAGCCTCAAGGACATCATCCGCAATACCTCGCCCATCGCGTTTCCCGGCCTGTTCGGCGACTGGCAGTTCACCGCCGGCGCCAAGGCGCTGGACATCGGCAACGGCATCTACTGGTACGGCATTTTCATTGCCCTGGGCCTGCTGTTGGGACTGACGTTCTGCTCCAAGCAGGCAGCGAAGTTTGGGCTGAGCGAGGACAACATCATGGACTCCGTGCTCTGGGGTATGCCCATTGGCATCCTCGGTGCGCGGCTGTACTACATCGTCTTTTACCTCGACCTCTACAAAAACGCGGACGGGTCGCTGAACCTCGGCAAGATGGTGCGCATCTGGGACGGCGGACTCGCGATCTACGGCGGCGTCATCGCAGGGTTTCTGACCGTGTATGTCCTCAGCCGCGTGAAGAAGTTCTCCTATCTCGCCGTAATGGACGATCTCGTGATGGGCGTACTCATCGGGCAGATTCTCGGGCGCTGGGGCAACTTCATGAATCGCGAGGCCTTCGGCGCGGTGACGACGGTGCCGTGGCGCATGCGCCTCTGGGCAGTCACAGGCGAATTCTACGACGTACACCCCACTTTCCTCTATGAAAGCCTGTGGAACCTCGTCGGGTTCCTGCTCATCTGGCGGGTACTATCCAAGCGTCGCAAATTCGATGGGCAGAACTTCCTCTGCTACTTCCTCTGGTACGGTCTCGGCCGCGTCTGGATCGAGGGGCTGCGTGAGGACAGCCTGTACCTGTTCGGCTTGACACTTTTCGGCGCACCGGTGCGCGTATCGCAGGCGCTCTCTGCGGTGCTGGTCGTGGTATCTGCCGCGCTGCTGATTTACAATTTGAGAAAACAGGCCAAAGCCTGAAATTCCGCCGCGCCCGATCAGGCACGGCGGAATTTTTATCCCCCCAGGGGGCTTGCGACGCAATTCTTTCAAAATTATAATAGGGTCAATTCAGAATTGAGAAGGTGTTTTTATGCATATGGCAGACGCGCTGCTCGCTCCGGCGGTAGCGGCAACCATGTACGCAGCCTCCGCGACCGCGGCAGGCATATCCGTCCATCAGCTCAAACACGACGACGAGCCGCAGAAGCTGCCCACCATGGCGGTCACTTCCGCACTGGTATTTGCGGGGCAGATGATCAACTACACCATCCCCGGCACCGGCTCCTCCGGTCATATGTGCGGCGGCATGCTGCTCTCGGCGCTGCTCGGCCCGCAGGCGGGATTTTTGTCGATGATCGTGATTTTGACGATCCAATGTCTTTTCTTTGCCGACGGAGGGCTGATGGCGCTGGGCGCCAACATCTGGAATATGGCGTTCTACGGCTGCTTCGTCGGGTACTATCTGATCTGGCGACCAATTATGCAATCGAAGTCCGACATGAGTTCCCGCGTGCGGATCATTCTCGCGTCCATCGTCGGCTGCGTGCTGACGCTGCAGTTGGGCGCGTTCTCCGTCGTGCTGGAAACCACGCTCTCCGGCATCACAGAGTTGCCGTTCCGTGCGTTTGTCGCGTTGATGCAGCCCATTCACCTCGCCATCGGGCTCATCGAGGGCATCGTGACAGCGGCGGTGCTGGTGTTCGTCTACGAGTCCCGTCCCGAGCTGTTGCGTGACGTGGAAACCAGCAGCACGGCGAAACGTTCCCTAAAGGCAACCATCGCCATTCTCGCGGTGGTGGCAGCTGTTGTGGGCGGCGGGCTTTCATTGGTGGCAAGCTCCAACCCCGACGGTCTCGAATGGGCGCTCTTCGGCAACGAGGAGGCTGGCTACAGCGCCAATATGGGCCTTGACGAAGACGATTTCGGCGTAACCAGCAGCGCCGCGGATACAGCGGCGGCCATCCAGGAATCCACCTCCTTCCTGCCCGATTACGCCTTCACGGACAGCGACAGCGCCGCGGGCACGACAGTCTCCGGTCTCGTTGGTTCGGCGATGGTGGCGGGCGTCGCGGTGTTGATCTGCTTCGCCGGCGGTTTCTTCCGCAAGAAAAAGGCAGCGTAACGCAACGGGGCGTCGCAAGGCGCCCCGTTTTCAAAGAACATTACCATGAATAAGGCCGAACAGGCACTGCGGGAGCTGCACGAGATGGACGCGCTGGCGGCAGGGTCATCCCCCGTCCACGCGCTCTGCCCGCTTGCGAAGCTCTTCGCCACAATTATATACATCGTGGTCGTGGTGTCGTTTGGCAAGTACGACCTTGCGGGGCTTGTGCCGATGGTGCTCTGGCCGGTGCTGCTGTTTGAAATCAGCGGCATCCCGGTAAGAACCTGTTTTCACAAGCTTCGCTTTGTGCTGCCGCTGGTACTGGCGGTGGGGCTGTTTAATCCGCTCTTTGATCGCGCGCCGTATCTGGCGCTGGGCGGCATCACCATCTCCGGCGGCGCAGTGTCGATGGTAACGCTCATGAGCAAGGGCACGTTTTGCCTGATGGCGTCGTTTCTGCTGATGGCGACGACGCGCATCGACGCGCTCTGCGCCGCATTGCGGCGGCTGCACGTCCCCGGCATATTCCTGACGCTGCTGCTGCTCACATATCGTTACGTCGGTGTGATGACCGAGGAGGTCGCCATCATGACCGACGCCTACAAGCTCCGCGCGCCTGGTCAGAAAGGCGTCCACTACACCGCGTGGGGTTCGTTTCTTGGGCAGCTCCTGCTGCGGAGCATGGATCGCGCCGAGGAGCTGTACGCTGCGATGCGGCTGCGCGGCTTCCATGACCATTTCCACTATGCAGAGGCCGCGCCGTGTACGGCGAAGGACGCCGTCTACCTCGTCATCTGTATCGCCGCGTTCCTGCTGCTGCGGTTCGTAAATGTCGCAGCGTTGCTGGGCAGCCTGCTTGTGAGGTGAGCGCATGATCGCATTTCAAAACGTATCCTTCTCCTATGAAAAAGAGCGTCCCGTGCTGCAAAACCTGTCATTTTCCATCGGGGACGGCGAAGCGGTGGGGCTGATCGGCGCCAACGGTGCGGGCAAATCCACCGTGATGAAGGTGCTGCTGGGGCTGCTGCCCTGCGAGGGCAAGGTGTTGGTGGACGGCATTGAGGTCGGGCACGGCACGCTCTACGAAATCCGGCGCAAGCTGGGCTTCGTGCTGCAAAACTCCGACCACCAGATGTTTATGCCCACCGTGTATGAGGACATGATCTTCGGCCCGCTCAACTATGGCGCGTCGCGGGCGGAGGCGGAGGCGCATGCCGATGCCGCGCTGGCACAGCTCGGCATTCCCGCGCTCAAGCACCGGCACAACCACAAGCTCTCCGGCGGTGAAAAGCGTATGGCGGCGATTGCCACCATTCTTGCCATGCAGCCGGAGGCGATCCTGATGGATGAGCCGACGGCGGCGCTCGATCCCTACAACCGCCGTCTGGTCATCAACATCATCCGCTCGCTCAACCAGACAAAGCTCATCACCTCCCATGATCTTGACATGATCCGGGACACCTGCTCCCGCGTGATCCTGCTCTCCGGCGGAACAATCGCCGCCGACGGCGATGCAGAGACGATTCTGCGCGACCGCGCGCTGCTGGAGGCGAACCGCATGGAGCTGCCGCTCTCGCTGCAATAACGAAAGAGTCCCTCGTGCTCACGCACAAGGGACTCTTTTTATGCCGTTTTTTTCTTTTTGCCAATGTTGTCGATCACACAATAGTAAACCGGCGTGAACAGCAGCGTAATGACCGTGGAGATCAGCATACCGCTGACCATCGTCACGCCCATGTCCGACATCATCTCGTTGGACTGCCCGATGCCCAGCGCCAGCGGCATGATGGCGAGAATCGTTGTGAGTGTGGTCATCAGCACCGGGCGGATGCGCAGCGGGCAGGCGTTGAGGATCGCGGTCGTTCGGTCCTCGCCGCGGTCGCGGCGCTGCTTGATATAGTCGATCAAAATGATCGACGCGTTGACCACTGTGCCGGCGAGCATGATAAGCGCCACCATGGAGATCATGGAGAGGTCGCGGCCCGTAACCGGCAGCGCAAACAGTGCGCCGGAGAACGCCACAGGCAGGATCATCATGACAATGACCGGCATCACAAAGGACTCGAACTGAGACGCGAGCACGAAGTACACCAGCCCCAGCGCAACGACCAGCGCCAGCGTCAGATCATGGAAGTTCTCCTGCATCTGCTCGTAGCCGCCGCCGATGCTGGCCTCGTAGCCGTTGGGCATGGTGTAGCCGTCCAGAATCGCGCGAATCTGTGCCGTGATGGCATTGGTGTCGCCGCTGAGCGTCGAACCCGTGATGGTCACAGTGCGGGACTGATTCACGCGGGAAATGGACGCGGGCGCCAGTTCCATGTCTACATACGCAACGGAGGACAGCGGCACCGTTCCGCCGTAGGGCGTCGTCACAGGCATAGAGCGCAGGGCGTCCAGGCTCACCGAGGCCGCACCGTCGCCGCGGACGACCACATCAATTTCCTTGTTGTTGATGTTCACATGCGTCGCCGTCGCGCCCGTCAGCTCCGAGCGCACCGCCTGCCCCACCTGCGCGGCGGTGAGGCCGTATTGTGAGGCCGCATCGCGGTTCATGGTGACCTTGACCTGCGGCACCTCGTCGCTGATGGTCGAGGTAATGTCGATGGCGTCCGGCAGCGCCTTGATGGGCTCCATCAAATCGTTTGCGATCATCGTCAGGGTGTCGTAGTCCGTGCCGGTGATCTCCACCTCGATATCACTGCCGGTCATCATCTGGCTCATGTCCATGGCGCTGATGGTGTACTCACAGCCGGCGATGTCCGCAAATGCCACGCGCAGGTCGTTGGCAATCTCCGTCGCGTCACGCTGGCGGTCTTTTTTCGGCACCAGAATAATGCCGACCTCGTTTTCCTGCTCGCCGACGCTGTAGTAAACGCCCTCCACCTCGGGCACGCGGTCGTAAATGATCTGAATCATCTGCTCCGCGATCACCGAGGTCTGCTCCGCGTTCGAGCCAATGGGCATCATGATGTTGCCCTGAATCATGTTCATATCCATCGGCGGCAGCAGCACCTGCTTGGTGGACAGGCAGGCCGCGATGAATACCGCCACCAGCGCAGCCGATGCCGCCACGCCGACGCCGAGGTGCTGCACAAAGTACCCCAGCACCTTGCGGTAGCCGGCAAGAAAGCGCTCCGTAAAGCTCTTCTCCGTCCGCTTTTCGAGTCGTTTGAGCTGGTGGGCATGGGCCTTCTTCTCGTCAAGCAGGAAGTAGCACAGCAGCGGCACCAGTGTCACCGCGATTACCAGTGATCCAAGGATCAGGAACGAAATCGTCAGGCAGAAATCCTTGAAAATCATACCCGCGAGGCCGTTGGCGACGCCCAGCGGCAGAAACACTGCCACCGTGGTAAGCGTCGAGGCCGTCAGCGAGAGCATGACCTCCTTCGTACCCTCAACGCAGCTGGTCAAGCGGTCGTTGCCCTCGGTGGCGTAGCGATAGATGTTCTCCAACACAACGATGGAGTTATCCACGATCATGCCGACGCCCATGGCGATGCCGCCGAGTGACAGCAGATTCATCGTGAGTCCGCAAACGTACATCAGCACGAACACAGTCAGGATGCACACCGGCATGGACACCGCGATCGCCAGCGTCGCGCCGAAGCGCCGCAGGAACAGGAACACGACGATCGCCGCGAGGCCGACGCCGAGGATGATATTCTCGATTGCTGCGTCGACGACGATGTTGATATACTCGCTGGCGAGGTACGGCGTCTCATAGACGACGTCGGCATTCTTCTCCGCCAGCTCCGCCATCTTTGCCGCCGCCTTATCGGCCACCGCCGCCTCGTTGGCTCCTGACTGCTTCATCACCTGCAAAAAAACCGCAGGGATGCCGTTCATCTGTCCGATGTCGCGCTGCTCCGTCGTCTCCATCGTCACATTGGCGATCTCCCCGAGGCGCACCGTGCCACCGGTCTGGAGCGGGATGATGACGTTGCGCACGTCGTCCACGCTGCGCAGCTGCGCGTCAGTGGAGACGCTCAGCTTCTGGTTGCCGTTTTCCAGATCGCCGCCCGGGTAGAGCAGGTTTTCGGCCACCAGGATCTGCGCGATATAGCTGTTGGTGAGGCCCAGGCCCTTGATGCGTGCCGAGTCCAGCTCGACCGCGATCTGCTGATCAAAGCCGCCAAAGTAGGTGACGGACGCCACACCGTCAATGCGCTCCAACGCAGGTACGACCACGTCCTCCGCCAGCGTCTGCACGCCGGCGAGATCCTCGCCCATCAAAGCGAGAATGGCCGTAGGCATCAGGTCGCCGACGTTGATATTCATAATGACCGGCTTGGTGCAGTCCTCCGGCAGCGTCAGCGCGTCAAACTTTTCGCGCAGCTTGGTCGCCGCGATGTCCACGTTGGTATCCTCAACGTACATGATCGTGATGGTGGACAGGCTGTCCGCCGAGGTGGATGAAACCGTATCCACGCCCGGCACAGACATGATTGCCGACTCCAGCGGGCGCGTGACCAGCTCCTCCATATCCTCCGGCGCCGCGCCGTTGTAGTAGCAATAGACCACCGCCGCGGGATACTCCATGTTCGGCAGCAGCGCCAGCTGCAGCTCCC
>CAMVTO010000011.1 GCA_947170435.1 uncultured Clostridia bacterium
AGAATTGGCTGAATTTTCCCGACTCAAAATGGCTGTGAGTTCCCGGCGCTAACACCAAAAACCGTTCTAAGCTTCTCTTCTGATGAAAACGCAAGAATTTGCTTGCTATATAACCCAGCAATAATGTCGTTCTTTCCTATGATGGCGCGGAGTTCTGGCCAACTCGTAATGTCAGTGTCAAACACATTGCAGAGGGGGCAACCCACCGCTTGATAGGCATTCAATTTTATAAACGAATCGACAGTGTTCCCCGAAAAGCAAATCTCACTTTTCCTATGTAAGATATGCGCTTGTCCGTCAATAACCTCATTATGACAACGCTGCATTTGATAAATCGAATACATTAGCTGGTCAAAACCGTCAATCTCAACTACATCAGCATATTTACCGTTTTTCTTTGCCCTTTCGATTAGATCATTTGCCCGATGATTAACTTGGCTACCTTTCCGAACAGCCCACAACAGGCCCTTAGACAATAGGGAAGGCCTATCCACACTATCCTCAAAAAAGGACATAATAGATTCATCGTTCCCTGAATACCCGACTACTATCAACTGCTTGTCCACCAACTGACTGGCAGCATACGCTTTTAGCTTTTCCTCCAATTGCTGCAATTCATCTTCCGTATTTCTCAGCCAATCATAGCGATAATCACCATGCAACTTGCCAACTACAGGATATTGCGGATTGAGCACATGAACACTATCCCGGTTTGCTTCGCTACACACCAAAACATTGTTTGTCGGGTGAAGCAGATGAAACGCATTTTCAAGTAACGAATCAAAGTTGGTTGTCCAAATATTCTTAACTTTCCTCTGTGCAACAGCTTCCGCCAAGCATAGATATCCAATGGACGGTTTCCGATCAGAAACCATACTTTCAATAAAGCGTTTTCTAGCCAACGGGTCGCTATAGCACTGTTCAAAGTAATATGAGTATTCTTCCGCAGCATATTGCCGAGGGCAGAAACCTTTCTGATCAAAATAGTCCTGTAGCTTTTTTTGAGTAGACGGAAGAGCCAAATCCTTATATTTTTCCGTAGACTCTCCGCGTTCCGAGCAGTACAGGGTACGCTTAAACTCCCAAATCAAATCTCCGCCCGTAGGAATACCAGAGGATATGGAGGCACCTGCGCCAAGAAAGAAATCAACCTCTCCATTAGCCATAACGCTAAAATTACGAGTAAATTGTTCCTGAGTAAGCATACTTCCTCCTATCGCCTTCTATAGTGAGACAATATCAGCTCAAAATGCTTTTGAACCCTTGGCAATTAAAGCCAAACACTTTCTCAAAAGGTTTTTTAGCAAAGGCATTTAGTTACTTCAAGCAGTTGCTCAAACGAATCGTGGAGCAATTGTAGATCAGTCATTGGCCCCCAACTCAAACGCACTGAGCACTCAATTTGATCATCTGGAATCCCCATTGCTCTTAGTACATAGCTTGGCTCATATGAATTTGAATTGCATGCTGATCCATTAGAGATTGCGCAGAACTGCTTTGTTGAAAGCATCAACGCCTCGGACGAAACACCCGGGAAGCACACGTTTAGCGTGCTGGGAACGCAGTAGTGTTGATCGCCATTTATAGAATACTTTATGCCAGACGCTTTAATTTGGTTTAAAATATCGTCCCTAATTTGAGTGCACTTTTGAATATTAGTTTGATGATCTTCTATTGCAATCTTGCATGCTTCGCCCAACCCAGCAACCAACGCCACCGGAATTGTTCCGGGACGGATACCGTGCTCTTGCTGCCCGCCATACATGATTCCTTTAACAGGAACACGCGCATATGCTTTTTTTCTCAAGATCAGAGCGCCAACTCCCTGCGGGCCACTTATTTTGTGGGCACTCATTGCAAGGGTATCATAATTTGTTTGCTGAAGTTCGTCTATCAACTTGCCAAAGCTTTGCGTTGCATCAACATGAAATAAAATATCTCTTTGCTCTAGAAGCTCACCAATTTCTTTAATGGGCTGAATCGTTCCCGTTTCGTTGTTCACATGCATGACACACACAAGAAGCGTTTCACGCCGAACATGCTCGAGAATCGTTGCAACATCGATTCGCCCGTTGTGGTCGGGATCAATGAAATCAACATCGAAGCCTAGTGATTGCATGTGCTTTAGAGTATTGATAATTGCTTTGTGCTCAATGGATGATGAAATAATGTGCTTTTTCCCCGTTTTAGCCGCATAGTCTTGCAGCCCCTGCAATGCAATGTTATTGCTCTCTGTTGCACCACTAGTAAAGTAGACCTCATCATTGTTAATTCCGAGAATTGTAGCAACAGAAGCCCGCGCGTCTTCAACAATTTTTCGTGCTGCTGTTCCATAGTTGTGTGTACGGCTGTCGGCGTTTCCATACGAGCCTTCATATACTGCAATCATCCGCGAAAGAACTCGCTTATCGATTGGCGCAGATGAATTGAAATCCAAATAAACGCTCATTCTAAGCCTCCAGCCCAAGTTCAATCAAATCATCAAGGTTCTTAATAAAATTCGTTCCCGAAAGATAAGAAATGCCTCGTTCAAGATGCAGTTTAAAGTACTTTGCGATATTTTCATCGGTAATATCAATATTTTTGCTATTGCACCACTCAATGATTAACGCTTCGTATATTTCACTAAACTCGCCCGCAAATGTGTACCATGACATTTCCACATTGCTGTCCGCATTTAGTGGTACGTCTGTTGGCACACTTCCTTCATGCAATGAATAACAGAACGCCCAGCGACAAAGAACATTCCAATTCTTTATCCCGGTTTTTCCCTTTAGACGGGATAACTTATCCTTTGCACTGCTCGTTAACCTGATTTGATGAATTATCATTTTTATCCTCTCGTAAAATAACCGCGATGAATAGTGGTCGATTTTTGGACATCGCTATACATAAGCGTGAATTCGTCTCCCACATTATCCTTCATCATATCGTAACAATGCGAATCGATTTCGGAGTCAGTAGATAAGATAATTGTTTGATCACTTGCGTTCGGAAAATAGTTCATAATCAGCGATGCTCTATGCTCCGAATCCAAGCGAGACAAGGGAGTGTCAATAATTACTGGAAGCTTGCGCTTTGAGCATCGTGCTAGTGCCCAAAGCAAAGAGACAACCATCAACTGCTTTTCGCCCGCGGAAAGGGATGCTTTGTCAACTTTATTCCCTTCACAATCAATGTAATACAAATCGAGCGTAACCGCATCCATTTCTATATGGTCTATCAAGCTGGTTTTGCTCGCGAGAATTTTATAGCAGTCGGTCATCGTTTTTGCAACAACATTGATCTTTGATGCTTGAAGGCGAATTCTATATTCCTCTACAATTTTCTCGGCCAAATGGGAGTACCTAAGGACGCGATTGTTATCATCATTCAGCTCAAGATTGCGCAGATAATCTTCAACAAAGCGGCCAAAAATTGCGTTGGCGCTGATTACTTTTCCGTTTTGAGTGCTACGCTCCTCGTTTAGCTTTGCCAGCTCAACATCAACCGCCGTGATTGCCTGTTCAATTTCTTTTATGCGCTTGTACAGTTTTGCGATAGCTTTTTCGTCAATGTCTACGGACAAATAGTTGTCAAGCTGTGTAATTTTCTCTTGGAACTCCTGGAACTTGGTTTTGCGCTCAACAATTTCATTTGAAGTATGCTCGAGTCGCCCGTCAAGAAGCGTTTGCAGTGTTAATAAAGAACTATCTGAAAGGCTAATTGCTGGCTGCTCATCTGATGCCTGTGTGCGGCTGTCAACATATGCAATAAACTCTGACGCCGCTTCACTGGCATTTGGGTTTTTAGAAGCATAATCAGGTAACAGGGACTTAAGCCTTATAAGTGTTGCCTTTAAGGTTTTTTGCTCTTGTGCCGCCTTTGCTTTTTGAAGTATTGATCGAAGTAATTCTTTCGTGAGAGACAGCGGAAGTTCTGAACCTGCGTCTTCTATCAACTGTTCATGTATTGCTCTTGCTGTCGATGTCGCAATTAGCCTTGATTGAAACAGTTCTTGACGCTGACTAACTATGTCTCCCCCTTTAGCAGAGTAGGTCTGACGTTTTTTTTCAAGCTCTTGGGATAGCCGCGCCTTTTGGCCTTCTAATTCGAGAATCTTGGCGTCAAGAGTTTCTAACTCTTGCACTGCCAGATTTCTTTCTTCACGGAGTCGATTTAACTCGGACTCTGAGACCATGCTTGATATTTTTTTCCCAGTCTTGTTAGCTATCCTCTTTAAATCAGATTCGAGGGAGTCAAGAATGGAAATGCCAAGTAACGCTTTAATTGATTCCTTCATCTGAGCGCTGGTTTTTTCAACAGCGAGGTTTGCGATTTTCTCGCCATCGAAAAAGAAGAAACTCGACAATCCACTTGGTAGAATGCCTTCAATAAACATTCCCCAATTATCAGTCAAAAATTGATTAAATGAGCCGTCTTCAGATACAGAAATGGACTCTGCTATACGCTGTTTAGCACCACTCCATTCTCGGTGAATTCGGTAAGCATGATTTCCATCTGCATCAAGCGAGAATTCTAAATCTATATATGTTTGCAGCGTTCCGTCTGCGACATTTACATATGACTTGAGATACTGCCCATACGTATTATATTTGCTTTCTCTGTAAGCCGAAGAACTAGAACCATATAGTGCAATCAAAATGGCCTCAAGAAATGTAGTTTTCCCGTGTCCGTTCATACCACCAATCAAAACGATCGGCTTATCAGAATCCATGCTGAATGTATTTGTGGAGGCATAAACGCCAAAATTGTGTAAAGTAAGTGACTTTATAATCATATATGATTATCCTCTTCTGGGATATCTTCAAATTCTTCGCCCTCGTCATGAATACTAGCGAAAAACTTCTCGTTATACCTGCCGCCATAAGCCTTTTTCTGTTCAAGCTTGCTTGTATAATACTGTGTGGCGTCAGTTTCGTTTTTGTAAAAGTTATGAGAAATGCAGTTATATAAGTTTTCCAAAATGCCCTTTCTCGAATTGATGCTGCTGGAATGCTTTTCCGTGTCAATAAGGCTATACATCATCTCAAAGGCCAAGCTTTCATCTGGACATATTGCGTTGCATGTTTCGCGCAACAATTCCCATTCTGTTGCACCAAACGCTTCATTTGGAATCCATGTTGGATCATCGAATGGTTCCCCTGTGACAGATTCATAGATTCGAGGAAGCGAGTCATCAAACTCGTGCTTTTCTAGCACCCAAATTCTTCGAATACACCTGAGTTCTGGTATGGTAATCAATTCCAAGTCCGAAAACTCTTTTGGCCCTGCCTTGTTGATGTGTTGCTGGATTTCTAATAGCTCGCGAAGCCATTGCTCTCGGACCTCTTTCTTATAAGGGCCGTGATGCAGTTGGCCATATGTTCCCTGTAACTGTCCTTGCATTCTTTTGAATGCTCGGCGTTCTCTGTCCTGTGTTTCATCCCCAAACCTGTTGCGAAACTCAAGAAGCGGTGCCATCCATGCCTTTTCATCGTCATTTGCAATCATTGCCTCCATGGATTTATCCTTCTCAACCATAGTGCAAACCCAGCAACCGAAGCGGCTCTTTCCGCAACTTGGAAGGTTTTTCTCGGTCATCATGGGACATTCGTTATCTGCGGTTGCACCTCGATACAGTGTAAGAAGTTCATGGTTTGCAAGTCCCCACGGATTCTTATACTGCATTAGGAATACCCACACATCATCGTCGTTCCATTCTGCAAGGGGAGAAAACACCAATTCATTTGCCAATGTGGGATTTGGGCTTAACAATTCACGGACGCGTTTTTTTTCGTAATAAGCCATGGTTTTCGCGCGATTTGAGCTCTCTGCCTTGCGGGTCCCGAGCACCAAGATAATCTCCCCGTGCTCTGCAATTTTGCTCTTCACAAAATGATTAACCGGCTGAATCTTGAGGCGGTCTGTACACCAACGCAGCTTTTTTCGTGGAAAGGGATATCCTCTTCCAATTAAATTCACCCAAAATGTATTGTCTGTTGCCGGTGTAAGTCTGTGTGTTTTAAACGGCAAGCCATCACGAGCAGCAGTTTCGTTCATGATTTCAAACGAATGCTGCACCCATTTTGCAATAATGGGGGACTCAACCATGGTATCGGTGTTAATGATATGCACCGTCTTGCGGAGTTGCTCTCTGGGCAGTGTACGCAGGGAAAGCCAAACCAGCTGAAGCGTTGCAGTGCTGTCTTTTCCGCCCGAATACCCAATCACCCATGGAATATCGTCAGCAAGATAGAGATTCCGGACCGTTTCCATCAAGCCATTTATGGTGTCCTTCGTAATCGTTACACCGACGTTCTTGTTTTTCTTTTCTGTGATAGTCTCGGAGACTGACATGTCAAGAATCCTCTCGTCACTTCTTTTTTTCAATTAGAATATTCTCTTTCGCCAATTCATCTTTGCTCAGTGGGATATTAAGAAGCATTTTAATTTTAGAGCAGGTCAATATTACAGCTTCTTCACTATTCATAACCTTACCATTTTCACGAATTGTCCGCTTAAGCCAATTCTCTTCATTTGAGCGCAGCCAATCAATAGTCTTAAGATGCAATAAGTATGGTTTAAAATCAGTTTTGGGCTGATCATAAAAATGCCTACCAAGGCGCCCGATTGCATTTAAGGTTACCGCGAGTGTAATAATATAGTTTTCTCTAAGATCTCGCTTGGTAATTGAGTGATTGAGAAGCTCCTGCCACTCAGCGATATTATCAGAAACGCAGGACCAATATCGTATTAGGAACTCCGTATCGCTCTGATTACATGAATCGGAGTGCAGTATCTTTTGGTTTGCTCTGTAAATGTTGTTTAGTGTGAAAAGATTCGATGAATTTTTCCCAAGAATATCGCGCTCTTTATCAGTATACATGCGAAAGAACGGAACAGATTCAATGACCGCTTTCGTGGCAACTGCGATTGAGTCGCGAGAGTCATATAGTGTGGACAGCGAGTTTGACGTTTTTACGGCGTGCTTGTTGAGGTCAGTAAACATCTGCTGGCTTCTCGCAAGCCCTTCATCCTTGAAGAAAACAATTGAAATCGTTTCACTCCCCAACGTTTCATCATCATGCATCGCAGCTTCAATTGCTGCCTTTCGATGCTGACCATCATTGATTAAAAAGTTTGCGTCCATGCTAACCTTTAATATCCCTATATCAGAATCTGAATATGGGACAAAGGAAAACTCGCCATCGATTGACGCAGAAAGGGCAGAAAAGACATACGAATCCCGATTGTTTATAATATAGTCTTTAATATCAGGAATACGTGCATCATTGATCTTGCGTTGCGCACGATACTCTGGTGGCACGATTTCTTCTTCATTGCCAAACAGTTTTGTTAGGAGTTTAAGCGGAACCATGCTGATATAATACTCTTTGTTGGCCTGCTTCCCCCTCACAGCCGGGAAATTGTACAAAAAATCCATTTTAGCACCTCAAGGCGGCGTGATATACTAAAGTATATGCTTTAGTATATCATGCCGCCTTTGCCGTGTCAATTACTTTTCAATCGTCTTCAAGCAAAATGTCATCTGGCAGAGCATCTATTTCCAGATTTCTGCCCTCAACAGTTGACACCACGAAGTCCTTTATATTCTCCATGGATTCAATTGTTGATGTTCCAATTAGTTCTGCCAATTTTGATGCTCCAAAATTGGCAAACTCAACAAGAAATGCTAGCTTATCAAATTCACCGGTTTCACCAAATGCAAGCTCCAGTCGTTGATCTTCCGTAAAATCCTGCGTCGTTGTCGAAAGAATTGCTGCTTGAAAAATAAAATCCAGCTTTCCGTTATCATTATTCTGGAGAACATTTCGCGGTACGTTGTGGTAGTCGTCACTATCTCCTTCTAACTTTTCGATTCGCTTATCATACATAATTCCAATAGATAAGGCAAACATGAAGATGTTGTAATTTGTTCTCTTGTTTAACCCTTTAAAAATAGGAGAGAGGTTATCAATAGCAACATCCCAAGGGGCACCTCTTAGAGCTATATCCCGTGTTAATTCCATAAATACCCCTCCTCCACACGAGCAATGTTCTTTTCCTCATTGCTGACAATAGTCCAAACGCGGCCTAAGTGCTTTTGATCAATTAACCCATTCAAATCATCTTTTGAGAAAAGAATAACCTGCGGAGCAAATCGAGGAATCGTATCAATTACATTTTGACGTTGATCGGGATCAAGTTTGGAAAACGGGCCATCAAGCACGAGCGGGTATTCCTTCGTTGAAAGGCTCTTCTCGCTTTGAAGCATTTTCAATATGCCGCCAATATATGCGAAAGAAACAACCGCAAACTGCCCTTCGGACTTTGATTCATCGTTAAAACTATCTGTTACCCTAACAGAAAACTCTTGGCTAACAGAAACCGTCCGCTTACTTGTCAACATGCAGTTAAGCAAATCCTGAATGTTTTCCTGCAATAAGCGGCTATACGAAACAGACGCTTTATCCAGCATGTCTGTAAAGTGCTTTAAAACATCCGTCATAAGCGAGATTTTCTCTTCAACCCTCTGATTTGCTTCACTCGATTCTGTTAGTTCATCAAATTGCCTCATCTGTTTTTTGAGGTATATCTCGAGTTTTTTGATTTCTGTAGTTAAAGCTGTGATCGTAGAATCTAACTCTAAAATTGCATTTTCCGCTTTTTGGCGATCAACAACTAGATCCTCAATATCAGGAGCCTTTTTTTGCTCTTCATCCAACTCGCGAATCTTTGCATCGCAAAGCGACGCCTGCTGCTGACTGGTTAGTGCATGAAGAATATAACTCTCGATATGCTCCCGGTCATATCCCTCTCCCCACATTTTTGCAGTTCGGCTGAAATCATTATAGAGACTAGTATATGATCTGGGTGGAAGCATGGAAAGATACTCTCTGATATGCTCTCGTTCCTGTTCGCACAGAGGATTTCCGCATACACATTGCTTCGTGGATTCTGCAAGCAGATAATTAATAAGCTTCTTGCTCACTCCCATCGGAAGCGTATTTTTTTCAACCTTCAAATGAATTTTCGATCTCGCATCTCTTACGGCTTTAGAAATCAGCAGCTGAGGAACGCTATTGACAATCGCTTCGCCAAATTCCGCTTGTGCCATCTCAACACTGGCAAAAAATGTATCTCTCTGTGTTTTACACCGCTTTCTTAACGATTCATAATCCGAAGAGGACTTGGAATTTCCAATTTTCTCAGATAGCGTTATTATCAATGCTTGCTTTTCTTCCTTTTCGGCCTTTGCTGCATCAAGCTTGTCCTGCAATTGTTCAATCTTCGCCTGGGCGTTCTGAATATTGACTTTGGTCGCGTTAATTTCGCTTCCGCTCGATATAGAGCCTTTGCTTAAGTACAGCTTACCGAGAACTGAAGTCTTTAAGTCCGTGCGACCGATGTGGGTAATTGCCGCTTCAATAATATCCAAATCAAACATGGAGTACAATGCTTTCCTGAGCTTCGTGGCGGAGTCCTTTCCTTTGACACGCAAATCAGCAATCATGCTTTCGCCATCAAAAAAGAAGTACTCAGACAATCCGGACGGAAGAAGCATTTCAATCATGTCCTTCGGCTTTTCGATGCGCTTCCAGTTGTGGTCGTTATCCATTTTGTTTAGAGTGAAGTCTTCCTTAATCTTTTCGGAATCGTCAAGGCCCTTCTTGTAAGTATATGTTCTAGTCACGGAATACTTCTCGTTGTTGTGCTCAAAGTCAATCCGTCCCATCACATCAAAAGTGGCTCCATACGATTGCTCACTTTCAAACGAGAGATTATAAAGCCTGTCTGTAGTAGTCTTATTGAAGTGAACTTGGCCATAAAAAACCCACTGGCACAGCTGATGCAGCGTGGTTTTTCCGTCACCGTTTAATCCATATACTATGGTTATTTTCCCGTCAGTTGAGCAACGGATCTCACCGCGATCACGGAAGTTTCTAAAGTTCTCAAACTCAATTTTGCTGATTTTCATCTTTTGTTTCACGCTCCAGTTCATCAAGAATGGATTTAACAACATCCGTCTTTACTTGACCATCCGATAACTTAGCTGCCTGCAATTCCCGCTCTTTACCTTCAATAAATTCAATCATATGATCAACAATCGCTTTGCTGTTACTCATCGGTTTCCTCCTCCACGTCTTCGTAGTCGTACACATCTATATCGTCTATTGATAGGTCGTATTGCTGAAGAAGGCTTTCTAAAACAGGCTCAAGCTCAGGCCAATTCTTTGATAACTTTGCATACTCTAGAAACCGACGCAATTCAATCTTTGCCCAAGCCGAAGTGTCGTGCGAAGGAAGAACTACTATATCGTAAATTGTAGCATCTTCTTTCCTGTCATACCGCCGAAGAATGCGGCCTCTTCTCTGAACAAATTCGCGGTAATCATCATTACTTGACAATATTAGTGCACTTTTAATGGACGGGATATCTATTCCCTCATCAAGGCAACGGATCGCAGCGAGCGCTGATATTTCTCCCTTATTAAAGGCATCAACCAACTGCATGCGATCTTCCATGCTTTCGGTGGCGGTAAATTGGCTCGCTTTAACGTCGTGCTCATATAGTGCCTTCTTTACAGATTGTATGTGGCGAATCTCCGCGCCAACATCATTGTCAAACAGTCGACCATCACCGCAGTAAACAATAAAGTGATTCGTGTCATGTGCGAGAACCGTGTCAATAAAATCGTTTAGTTTTTCCTGCTTTTCGTTTGCCATCGATATTACTCGAAGCCTACTGCGCAGTGACTTTACAAGTAGATCTAAGTTTATGCATATGCCCGCTTTGTTGAAGCAAGACAAAATGCGGCGCGAGTAATACTGAAATTGCTGTTCTTCATCCGCAGTTGCGTTAACAAAAATTGGACGATAGTAGTAAGGTACCAAGTATTTCCGGTTTAACGCTTCTTCTATAGGCAAATTAAATACTTGCCCGCCAAAGAAAGCTAATAATTCCTTTCCTTTTTGCGCGCTTGCCCCGCTATGCGGGGTTGCGCTTAAGCCTAACAGGTATGCGTACTGCTCCTTTATACTATCTGGTCTATTTGTGAATCTATGAGCCTCGTCCACAATGAGCAGTTTTTCACTTTTGTCCTTCTGGATTGTGGCAGAGAAACGAGGCATCTGAAAACTTGCAATCGTTGAGATAACGATAATCTGCTCATCCTTGTTGTACTTTTTGCTAATTATTGCTTGCGTAAGTTGCTGCTCCCACATTGGATTTTCTGACGAAACGAGAATTATTCGTGCGTCTGAATATGCCTTCTCAACATCGTACATCCATTGTTTAACAAGATGCTTGTATGGCGCACAGATTACAATGGTTGCCAGATGGCCTTTGAGCAATTCCTTTGACGAGTAGATGGCTGTCCATGTTTTGCCGGTACCAGTTGCCATCACATAAAACCCATGATAGCCGTTATCCACCCAGGACTGTATGGCGCGCTCTTGATAGTCCCGCAGCTTAATGGGTGCACTTTTTCCGCCGCCAGACATCCCGCTTTGTCGTTGCTCTATGATCTGCAATATGCATTTCCTTGCACTATCGCGAAATGAGTATACTTTGACAAATTCGTTGGTTGCCTCCCATAATGATGCAAACTCTTCTAATTCATCATTAACGCTATCGACTTCTCCAGATATCCAGCTTCGCACCACTCTTATTTTTTCATAATTGTTCTGGTATCCGTTGAGGCTTGAATTCGCTGAACCGTAGAAAACAATTTTGTTCCCCTCAAAATCTTCCAAAATGCCCAATTTGTCATGATAGGCACCAGAAGAATCAACCACAGCAATTTTTATATCAAGTATTCCTCGCGCAACAAGCGTCGCAAGCAGTTGAAGTTTATCATCGTCAAACAAAGAGATGGCGTCCAAAAAGTCGCGGCTAAATGCAGCATTAACAATTGAGCCTTGCTCCTTATAGCCTGCGTTAATTGCTGCAATGTCATCTTCGCTTAGGCGAGGGCTTGCCACAATTTGGATAGTTCCACCGTTGCGCGCTAGGGCTATTATCCCATCCATTATTGCTTCAAAAACTCCGGACGAAAAAAAGCCGACACTTCTCATATAACGCTTTGTGCCTTTCAGCGCAGGAACTAAAAACGCCGAGGCAAGATCGTGTTCGCCTTTACTTATGTAGCTCCGCTTCAGATCCAAATCATTCGCAAAATTCATCACACATCACCATCTAAAACGTATTCCGAAATAAGATCATCAATGTTGTTGAGATCATCTGGCTTTGCCAGAGTTATTCTATTCAAGTCTTGGACGTCGCGGTACTCAGCTGCCACAAGATGTCCCTTCTTTGCAACAATGGGAGTGGCGCGCCTGAACTGCGAATCCGTCACGCCGACATCTAGCTGATCAGACCACTTCAGAAGGGTGCTATATACAAGCCATTCGTTCCATGCAACAAATACTTGTGGGAATCTATGGATGCACTCAAGATTCACAACCAGAACGGTATCCTCTCCAATTTCCTCAAGAATCATCCGTTCAATTTCCCGGACGCACTCTACATTAACGCCCAAATCCGCTATTCTTGCAATGCTCTCTTTACTCTTTAATAGATGCGTTTCGCTAAACGAATTAACATAGTCCAAAATACTTGTAATTTGAAACTGGTTGGCTTTTGCAAAACTTGTAATTTCGGATATCTCAATTTCGTCAGAATTAAAAACCAGTTCCTTGAGCCGTTCACCAGCGCGGCCAATTGTTACACCCCACTTAGCAACATACGGGCGTGAAAACTGAAACTCATCCGCCAAGAAGTACTCAAGCACACTAAAAAGGCGAAATGCAGTAGAAATGCCGTTCCTATTTAGTACTCCTTCAAACCTCGCCCGAAAAGCGTCAAATACTTCTTTGATATGATGTGCTCTCCCATCGTCAAGTATCATAGACAATACAGAATGAAAGCATCTAATCTCCGAGTCAAGAATATCTAATCTGCCGACATAAAGATACTCTCCAAAATAGTTAAGGATTCTTTCGTCCATTATTGCTGTTTGGATTACTATATCAGTTACGCCAGGGAACTCTTTTTGAATTTCTGCTTTGCTAACAGTTGAATGTGAATGCAATATATAGTCTTGAATCTCTTTATAGATATCTGTCGCTGTTCTACCTTTGTAGATGTAGCCTTTGCGGAATAAAAACTCGCCTTCGAATTGTTCTCGCAGGACTCCGGCCATGTAATATGGATTGTCTATACCATTTGCAAGAAAATCTTGCTCAAATTCCGAAAAGACAGCGCTTACCAGAATCACACTGTTTGAGCTTTCCGTTATGTACCCGTAAACGGCACTGATAAAATATGCTGGTAATGTACTCTCCTTTCGGACACCATAAGTGCCCCTATTTAGAGCAACTCCGTATCGCATGATCTGGGCGGCAATAGCGTGGTTTGTATTTGGCAGCGCAATTTCACCGTAGTCTTGGTAGATGTGGTTCCTAAAATCAGCAATCTCCGCGTTATCGTTGGTGTGTATTCCGTCTGGATAATATTGGCCAAGGATATCGGTGTAGATATGCTTAAGAGAAAAACGGGTGCGATGATACAATTCACCTGTAAGTGTATAGTAGTTTACAACTGCTTTAGAAACGTATTCCTTTGACGCTCCGGACGAAACGAAAACTCTGTGAATCATCTCTGGTAATAGCTTTGTACTAAACGCCTCAGGCAGACGTTCAATCTCATCCAAAACAATTTCGCTAGAAACTTGATTTCCAACAACAAAAGCATCAATCAAGTCATCGTACGCTTTCCCCCAGCTTTTCGCGTGTTTCAAAAGGAAAAAAACGGAGTCAGCATACTCGCCAAAATATTTGAAAAAAAGTTCTTTGTCGATAATAGGACATCCGTTTTCTTCCGCTGATATCTTCTCAAGCAGGTGGCTATGTGAATTCCAACGAGCAGCTTTATCCATCGCTTTCACTTCGAGTTGACGCACTCTCTCTCGAGTAAGGCCAACTGCTTTACCAACTTGCTCAAGGGTGCACTTATTTGCCCGCATTTTTATAATTGTCGAAATGCGGGCATTATTGAATATTTGAGGTAAGAAAGTACTTATTTCTTCATGCAGATTAAAACGGCACCACCGCAGAAATCTATCAATATCTCTGCGCGATTCATAATTATGGCTATACACCAAATTGGCATAGTCATACAACGACAGATCACCAGCGCAGCCAATAGCCAAGACCGTCCTGAGTGATTCGTTCGATGTAAATGCAATGATGTATGGTTTTGCTTTCTTTTGCAGCTTTTCGCGCGGAATATCGGCTAGGATCTGTTTAAGCTCATCTTCGATGCGACTAAGATTTGCAAACCCTTTGGCGATTTCATCTGCTGTCAACAGGAGCCCCTCGGCATAATCATGATCACAGCAAAAAAGCTTAATAATAGTCGGCCCTAGATCGCAATATGCCGTTTCACACCTTTGTAAATACCGTTCTTCTTCGGAAGAGAGACACTCGCTGCTGCGTATAAAGTCAAAATCCCCCGACAGTATTTTCTCTCGATTTCGAGCAAGGTTATCATGATTTCTCCAGTCGAAAAAAAGAATATTCTCTATATCTGCTGTGCACTTTTCTTGCTTCTTATTTTGGGGCCTATTTTCTAATGTAGCTAGACTTTCAAAATAATTTGAAATTTCTTCAAAGCTGTTCCTCCCAAGATTTTTGACTCCCCTTATCTCGTTCCATGATAAGTGAAGCAATTCAGCAACCGTAGCAATGCCACGTCTCTTAAGAGCATTTTTAATCCGAACAGAAGAAAAAGCCGTCTCGATCACGACATTCTCGTAATCTTCCGGAACTATCTGATACTGCTCGTAGCACGGAATATTTCCTTCAAATCGAGCAGACTTACCATATTCTTGAGGCGCGTCAAATGCACTCGTTGGGTAATCCTTCCCTGCTTCGATAGCCCAGCAGTTCTCCGCATTCATGTTGCCTCTGCCGAGAATAGCAGAAGGTGGAGTTTTATCCGCCGGATTGGGCAGTTCCTTTAATACTGTGGCAGAAGGATTGAGGAGCCTGTATCCCCATCTGTCATCAAGATAGTCAGCCATCGGTCCATAGGCCTCGGTCCCCTTTAATAGGGCTATCAATTCATCTCTTGTTTTATCAAGTATATCTGCCAAGCTATATATGTGTAATACTTTTAATATACCGGCAACCTTAACCGTAAACATGAGCGAAACTGATGCACAAGAGTAATCCGAGGTAGTAATTCCTATCTCATTACCAATTGTCTTTTTGGAAGGTAATAATGAGAGCTCGCCAGAATCGGATGATAGTTCTTCTTGGGCTTCTGAATTAAACACCCGCTCAAATAAGCGTTCTGTGCGTTTGGATATACTCCGATAAGGTGGAAGTTTATATCCCCAATGTGTCTTGAAGTAACTTGATACCTCGTTGTAAATTTGAAGATCCAACATGATGCTTATCAAATCGGATTCCGGTGTGTTCAACATAGCGGCTTCGTCATATATGTGTTCTCTGCGCAAAAAGCTTGCAGTTCTAACTGTAAAGAAAAGCTCAACTGGTTTGCGCGAATACAAGCTGGGCTCAATTTTTAGCTTTTTGCCTATTGTCGTATTGTAAGCAGATTCCTTGAACATACTCGTTTTTACCCTCGGACGCAAAAATGTCTACTCTCCCAACCCCAAAGTTTGAAAGAATGCCGCCGCACTGCTTGTCAATTGGGTCTAAACGGTTTTAGCTCATTTTCTTGCAACATCTTCGCCACGCTCTCGGATGGGCATAATAATCCCAAATTATACTCTGACTAATGTATTATATAACGTGACGGTTCCTCCCGCAAGCCTTTTTGTCGAAATATGCCAAAAGGCGGCGGACAGAGCTTCGGCAGATTTTGGGTCAGCACCAAAATCTGCCGGAGTTTTGCCTCACCGTCTCCTGCTCGTGGCATCCACCCAGGCGAGGAACTCCTCCGCGTCCAGCTCGTCCGCCATACAGCGGTCGCGCTTTTGCGCCGCCTCGTCCTTCCATCGCGCAAACTCGTCGTCCTCCAGATAGCCCAGCTCCACGCGCTTGTGCAGGCGCTGGTACGCCTTGCGGTAGGCGCTCAGCACAGGGTCGGACGCCACCTTTTTCACATCCGCAAGATACGCGCCGATCTCGCTGCACGGCTTGTCCGCGCCGTCCATGACGCGGTCGCAGTAGACCGTATCCGAACGCCCGGAGGGAATAAACGGCTTGCCGCAGTTTTTGCAGTATTTGTAGCCCTTGCCCTGCGTCACCAAAAGAAACAGCTCGTAGCGGAGCAGATCGTCGACCGTATCCAGCACCGTGAGCTGCGTCACGGAACGGTCGCCCGTGCTGCGCCGCCCCAGCGTCACGGCAAAGGTCGCGCCCAGCCGCTTTCGGAATTCCGGGTCCTCCTGCTCATGCCGATAGTAGCGCTCCACCGGCGCGAGACCGTCCGCGTCGTCCTCGTAAATCGCCCGCAGCGCCGCCTCTGCAAGCTCACGCTTGGACTGGAACGCCGCAAAGATTGGGTCGATCACATTCGGCGCGACGTCTCCGTGCTTGCTTTTCATGATTTTGCACAACTCCCGGTTGGCGTCGCTTGTGCCGGGGAAGACGCGTTCGTCGAGGCTCCCGTCGATCAGATAGTCGAGAAAGCCCATCAGATAGACGGTAAAATAGGTATTCTTCCGAAACCACAGCTCGTACCGCTCCAGCAGCACGTCGGCGACGACGTCCTTGTTCGGCTGTTTCTCCGCCAGAAGCGTGTAGTCGCCGCAGAGCTTTAGCATCACGCTGTACAGCTGATTTCCGTCGAGGTAGGCGAAGTTCACAAGGTCCTTGCCGATGGCGTTGAAATAGTCCGCCTCTGCCAGCTTCCAGCGAAAACTCGTATACAACTTGCCGTCCTCGGCATAGCCGTATCCCAGCGGCGTCGTATCCGTTTTCTTCATCCTGCGTGCCTCCGTATATCAACAATCGTTAATTTGTAAAATTGATTTTATATATTTTACATTCCAAACGGCTGCTCTGTCAACTATAATGACGCCATGAAAACCATTTTGAACGGAGGGAACCAATGAATCAAAGAAAACACGAGATGTTCGCGGAGTACCCCGACGTGGTCGACGTGGAGCAGCTTTGCGCGATGCTCGGCGGCATCAGCCGCAAGCTTGCCTACCGTCTGCTCGCGTCTGGTGAGCTGCGCTGCGTCCGCATCGGGCGGAGCTACCGCATCCCCAAGCTCTGCGTCATCGAATACCTGACCGGCACGGACGCCGACGCCGCATGACGCGGAGAAAACATATCGAAAGCGTAGAAAAATCGTATCGGTTTTCTCCGCTTTCGATATGGATATCCACAAAAGAATGTGATAAGTTGTGACCGTCAATGGCGGGCGGCCGCGGCAAAGGAAAGGAGTGACAGGCAATGCTGACCGGCAACCTGCAAATCAAAAACGGAAAATACTATGCCGTTCTCAATCTCAAGGTGAACGGCAAGCGCAAACCCAAGTGGATTCCCCTCGGGTTGCCGGAGCGCGGCAACAAGCGGGAGGCGGAGTCCATGCTCAGCCACCTGATCGTGGAATACGAATCACGCGGCGAGGGCAAATTCTACCCCACGTTCAGCGAAAACGGCGAGCTGGTCACCGAAGCGCCCAAGGTGGACGAGTCCGAAGTCCTCTTCGCGGACTATGTGCAGTCGTGGCTCAAAATGATCCGTCCCACGGTCTCGGCGGCGACCTACAACAGCTATCGGAGCATGGTGGACGCCCGCATCGACCGCAACCCTGCCGACCGGGTGGACAAGCCCCGCAAGAACCGCTATCAGGCGGCGCACTACTCCCAGGAGGAGATGCTCCGGTTGTTCGGCGTCATCGAAGGCGACCCGCTGGAACCGGCGATCCGCATCGCCGCCTACTACGGTCTGCGGCGCAGCGAGGTGCTGGGGCTCAAGTGGGATGCCATCAACTTCAAGGACAAAACCATCTCCATCCGCCACAAGGTCGTCGAGCTGACGGAGGGCGGCAAGAGCGTCCTGCATGGCGAGGACGTGCTCAAAACCAAATCCAGCGTCCGCACCCTGCCGCTCCTGCCCGTGATCGAGGACCTGCTCAGGCAGGAAAAGCAGCGGCAGGAGACGTACCGCGGCCTGTTCCGCGGCGCGTACTGCAAGGACTTCCTCGACTACGTCTGTGTCGATCAAATGGGCAAGCTGCTCCGCCCGAACTACGTCACCGAGCATTTCGCGTGGATCATCCAGAAATACGGCCTGCGGAAGATCCGTTTCCACGACCTCAGACACACCGCGGCCTCGCTGCTGCTGGCGAACGGCGTGCCGATGAAGCAGATCCAGATCTGGCTGGGGCACTCAACCTTCAGCACAACGGCGGATATTTACGCCCATCTGGACGTCTCCGCGCAGCGGGAAACCGGGCTCGTGGCCGCAAACCTTTACGACAAGCGGCATAGCGAGGCATAGGATTTCTAGCATTTTTCTACGCCGAAAAACGCAAATTTGTAAAAAAGTTGCAAAACCGCCGGATTGCAAACGCCGCAATCCGGCGGCAAGCAAGAGGAAATCGCCTATAAAAATATGAGAAACTACCGAATTTAAGTAGTTTCTCATACAAAAATGGCGGACAGGGTGGGATTCGAACCCACGGTACCATTGCTGGTACACCTGATTTCGAGTCAGGGCCGTTATAACCACTTCGATACCTGTCCAAATCAGTTCTGCGGCGAACCGCTTCGCTATTATGCCACAACTTTTCGTTACATGCAAGTCTTTTTCATTTGTTTTCTCTGCAAATTACGCAAAAATATCTTGACAGTCTCTTTTTCGCGTGGTATGATGCACAAGCTGACAGTGTTTCGGAAGGCGCTCCTGCAGGTGTAGCACAATGGCCAGGGCACCAGCCTTCCAAGCTGGGGATGCGGGTTCGATTCCCGTCACCTGCTCCATCCTATGCGCCAGTAGCTCAGTTGGATAGAGCAACGGCCTTCTAAGCCGTGGGTCGGGGGTTCGAATCCCTTCTGGCGTACCACTGCCCCGAAACACGCGGCTCGCGCAGGATACAACATATGTGGTGGGTGTAGCTCAGTTGGTTAGAGCACCGGATTGTGGTTCCGGGTGTCGAGGGTTCGAGTCCCTTTACCCACCCCACAACAGGGGAGGGATCGGGTTCATCCCGATCCCTCTTCCCCACATAGGGGTGTAGCCAAGCGGTAAGGCAAGGGACTTTGACTCCCTCATTCGCTGGTTCGAGTCCAGCCATCCCTGCCAGACACCATCAACGGCTTCGCCCGTCTCCATAATTTTGCTTCGTTAGCTCAGTCGGCAGAGCACCTGCCTTTTAAGCAGGGTGTCCGGGGTTCGAATCCCCGACGAGGCACCACGCAGAACCGACTTGCTCCTGTAAGCCGGTTCTGTTTTTTCTTTCCGGCGAATCTATCCACCAAGCGAGGGTAACATGAACATCCAGATTTTCGGCACAAAAAAGTGCTTTGACACCAAGAAAGCCGAGCGTTATTTCAAGGAGCGCCGCGTCAAATACCAGATGATCGACCTGAAGGAGAAGGGCATGAGCCGGGGCGAGCTGCAAAGCGTAGTGCAGGCGGTCAAGGGGCTCGACAACCTGCTCGACCCCAACGCCAAGGACACGCAGACGCTGGCACTGGTGAAGTACCTTGTGGACGCGGATAAGCTGGACAAAGTATTCGAGAACCAGCAGCTCATCAAGACGCCGGTCGTGCGCAACGGCAAGCAGGCGACGGTGGGCTACCAGCCCGACGTGTGGAAAACGTGGGAATAAAAAAGAGACGCTTTGCTGCGTCTCTTTTTTATGTTTTGACGATCTTCTTTGCGTTGCACTTGGGGCAAATCAGTTCCACCTTGCCCACGTTGCGCGGCACACGACACCATGCCCCGCATTCACACCTGACATATTTGTGCGCCTTGTCCGCGCGGCGATAGCGCGCGTCGCGAAAGCCGGTGCGCAGCGGCGTCCACCACCGCAGAAACCATGCGTTTTCCGCCCGGCGCTTCGCCATGTTGCGGGAAAACATGCGGTACACCAGAATAAAGGTCAGCGCCAGCGCCAGCAGCCGCAGCACCATCCACACCGCGCGTACGCGCACAAAGCTCGAGACAATGGTCAGCCCCATTTCCACGGCCAATGTCGCCCATCCCAGTTGATCAATGCCGTAGCGGCCGTACATAAACCGCGCCACGGAATTGCGAAGCCGATCAAGAAAGCTATACATATCTGCTCACTCCCTGCGGAAATTATACACGGTTTTGCATGCCGCGTAAAGCACAGGTGCGAAAATTAACAGTTTCGCCATATTTTCATGTCAAAATTAATTTAGCTCAATCTTTTTTCGCCAACCCCCTTGTCAGCACGGAACAAATCGGGTATACTAAAGAAAAAACGGAGGCGAAACGCCATGAATTACGATCTGATCGTCCTTGGCAGCGGTCCGGCAGGACTGGCGGCAGCCGTGGCGGCACGCGGTCGCGGCAAAACAGCGCTGGTCATCGGCAACCGCTGGCAGGACAGCCCGCTTGCAAAAGCGGAAAAAATCGACAACTATCTCGGTCTTCCCGGCCGCACCGGCTACGAGCTGTTGGAGGAGTTTCAAAAGCATGCCGAGGGCGCGGGCGTGGAGTTCGTAACCGGCCGCGCGATCTCGCTGATGGCGTGGAACGGTTTCACCGTCACCGTCGGTTCCGATATGTATCAGGGCCGGGCGCTGATCATGTCCCCCGGTGTGGTGCGGCAGACCAAGTTCGTCGGTGAGCAGGAGTATCTCGGCCGCGGCGTCAGCTACTGCGCCACCTGCGACGGCATGCTGTATCGCGGCAAGGACGTGGTGGTCGCGGGCAGGACAGTGGACGCGCCGGAAGAGGCGAAGTACCTCAAGAGCATCGGCTGCAACGTGACCTACACCGCGCCGAAAAAGCCCGCCGAGCTTGCCGACGACATCCCGTTCATCCCCGCCGGCAAGCTGGAGATCCATGGCGAGCAGGTGGTCACCGGCGTAACACTGGACGGCACTGACGTACCCTGCGCGGGCGTATTCGTGCTGCGCGCGTCGGTCGCGCCGACGGATCTGCTGCCGGCGCTGGAGCTGGATGGCGGCTATATCAAGGTCGACCGCGCCATGCGCACCAGTGTCGAGGGCGTTTTTGCCTGCGGCGACTGCACCGGCGCGCCGCTGCAAGTCGCAAAGGCCGTGGGGGAAGGACACATTGCAGGGCTTTCTGCGTGTGAATATCTGGACAAGCAGGACAAATAAACTATTCAAAATACAACGAAAAAGGAGACACAACTATGGCACTGGTACACTTTTCTGAGGAAGGTTTCGACAAGGCGCTGGCACAGCCCGGTCTTCTGGTCGTGGATTTCTGGGCAGAGTGGTGCGGCCCCTGCAAGATGCTCGGCCCCGTGATCGAGCAACTGGCAGTGGACTACGACGGCAAAGCGGTCGTAGGCAAGGTCAATGTGGACGACGAGCCGGAGCTCGCGCAGCGTTTCGGCATCATGTCCATTCCCACCGTGATGTTTTTCAAGGACGGCAAGGAGGTCGACAAGAAAATCGGCGTCATGCCCCCGCAGGAATTCATCAAGACCATCGAAGCGAATCTGTAACAATCTGCAAAAAATCGCGCCGTGCTTGCACGGCGCGATTTTTGTGCTATAATACCATCTGTTGAATTCACCAAAGGAAGTGTTTATATGGCAAAAAAGCAATTCAAGGCGGAATCAAAGCGCCTGCTGGACCTGATGATCAACTCAATCTACACGCACAAGGAGATCTTTCTGCGCGAGATCATCTCCAACGCCAGCGACGCCATTGACAAGCTCTGCTACCTCTCCCTTACCGACGACAAGGTGGGAAAGAACCGCAGCGATTTCTTCATTGAGATTTCCGTAGATCGGGACAAGCGCACCATCACCGTGTCCGACAACGGCATCGGCATGGACAAGGATGAGCTGGAGAACAACCTCGGCGTCATCGCTGCCTCCGGCTCCTACCAGTTCCGCAAGGAGGCTGGTGAGAGTGAGGATGTGGACATCATCGGCCAGTTCGGCGTGGGCTTCTACTCCGCATTCATGATCGCCGACGAGATCACCGTCGTCACGAAGAAATACGGCTCCGAGCAGGCGTACCAGTGGCAGTCCTCCGGCGCGGACGGCTACACCATCGTCGAGTGTGAAAAGGCCGACGTGGGCACCGACATCATCATGCACGTCAAGGAGGACACCGAGGACGAGAAGTACAGCGAGTATATGGACAACTACAAGCTGTACTCCCTCATCAAGAAGTACTCCGATTATATTCGTTACCCCATCCGTATGCTGACCCCCGTGCAGAAGGAAAAGGCGGGCAGCGACCCTGAAAAACCCGAATACGAGATGGTGGACGAGCTGACCACCATCAACTCGATGGTGCCGCTGTGGCAGCGCAAGCGCAGTGAGGTCACTGATGAGGAGTACGCCAAGTTCTACTCGGAGCTGGCACGCGACTTTGAAAAGCCTCAGCGCGTCATCACGGTCTCCGTCGAGGGCAGCGTGACCTACAAGGCGCTGATGTTCATCCCCTCCGGCAAGCCGCTGAACTTCAACACGGAAGCCTTTGAAAAGGGCTTGCAGCTCTACAGTGCGGGCGTGATGATCATGGATAAGTGCGACGCGCTGCTGCCCGACTACCTGCGCTTCGTGCGCGGTGTGGTGGATTCCCCCGATTTGAGTCTCAATATCTCCCGCGAGCTGCTGCAGCATGACCGTCAGCTCAAGGTCATTGCGAAGAATCTTGAAAAGAAGATCCTCGCCGACCTTGAAAAGTTCATGAAGGACGACCGCGAGGGCTACGAGAAGTTCTACCGCAACTACGGCCGTGCGCTGTGCTACGGCGTCGCGGGCGAGGGTGGTGAAACGCGCAAGGACGAGCTCAAAGACCTGCTGATGTTCTACTCTTCCACAGAGAAAAAGCTCACCAGTCTGCGCGAGTATGCCGACCGCATGCCGGAGAGCCAGAAGTGCATCTACTACGCCGCGGGCGAGAGCGTCGCGCTCATCGACGCCCTGCCCCAGACGGAGCTTTTGAAGGACAAGAACTACGAGGTCCTCTACCTCACCGGCGAGGCGGACGAGTTCGTGCTTCAGAGCCTGCAAAACTACGCGGACAAGCCCTTCCGCTCCATCGTCGACGGCGATCTGGAGCTGGACGGTGAGGAGAGCGCGAGCGTCGATGAAAAGACCGAGCTGATGCAGTTTGTCAAGGAGGTCCTCGGCGACAAGGTCAAGGAGGTCAAGGCCTCCCACCGACTCAAAACCCACCCCGCCTGTATGTCCGCAGGCGCGGGCTTCAGCTTCGAGATGGAGAAGTACTTCAAGAACTTCGATATGCCCGAGCCGGTCAAGGCCGACCGCATCCTGGAGCTGAACACCGCGCACCCCTCGGTACTGGCGATGGAGCAGGCGCTGCAATCCGACCGTCCCAAGGCGGAACTGTACGCGAAGATCCTCTACAATCAGGCGCTGCTGATTGCGGGCCTCCCGCTGGACGACCCCGGCGCATACACCGATATGATCGCGGAACTGATGAAATGATCGCATCAAAAAGAGAGGCGAAAGCCTCTCTTTTCTTATCCTTTCACCGTCTCCGCGAAACCCTTCGCAAACAGCCGTGCCGCCACAAGCGCCTCCTCCAGTGAGTTGCCCGCCGTGCCCACCTCGATGAGCAGCGAGCCGGTCGTCACCTGCTGGTTGTAACGGGAGTTGCGCACGATGATGGGGCGCATCAGCGTGGGATAGTCGGCGAGCAGCGTCTCCTGCACCGCGCAGGCAAGGCGCAGATTGTCGCGCCAGTTATCGTGACTCAAGCCGCCGCCGTTGGAGCCGATGACAAATTCCAGCTGCGCCGCGTTGGGCTCCTCGGCGCACAGCAGCTTGTACTGGTTACCCGCCGCGTCCGCCACCGCATCGCGGTGCACATCAAAGATATACATGATGGACGGATGCTCCGCGCGATAGCGCTCCACCGTTTCCAGCGAACGGTTATACGCGCCGGAGTAGCTGGGGTAATCATGGAGCGTGCGGTCGTGCAGCACGCCGATCCCCGCATCCTCCAGCACCCGCGCAATCTCGTCGCCGACGCGCACCACGTTCATGGTCTCGTCCAGTGTGCGGTGATCGTCGGAGGCCTCGTACTCCTCTCCCGTCGGCATGGTGTAGGCTTCGCAGCCATGGGTGTGGACGATCAGCACCTGCGGCGCGTCGTCCGCCAGCACCGCGGAAAAGCCGCCCTCCAGATCGCTCTGCGTCAGAGAAGCGGCGGAGGTGTTGTGGACGTACACGCGGCCCGTTGTCAGAAAGCCCGACGGATCGGTGGGCCGCAGTGTGGTGGCGGGCACACCATTGTCCCGTACCGTGATCTCCGGCAGCAGCGTGTTTGTTGCGTTTTCCACATCAGATTTTGCGGTGTCCGCCTCCGCTGCGGCAGACTCCTCCGGGTCTGGGTTCTCGTGCTGGATCGGTGTCGCTTCATCATTGACGCCAAGCAGCAACGGGAGACTCCGCAGCGCCGCCGACGCACCCAGCGACAGGGAAGGAGCCGTTGAGAACACACCTCGCTCAAAGCGCACAATCGCTATTGGCAGCGTGCCGCCGCCGAATGTGCGCGCCGCCTCATTCAGGCTGTCCGCCGGCGCGGCGGCTGCCACCGCCCACAGCGTCGTGAGGGAAAGCGCAAGGGATATGCCGCCGCGCACCGCGCGAGGCCAAAACCGTCTTTTCATAGGCACCTCCGGGATCGGTTTCTCGGACAAACCTATGCGGTTCCACGCTAAAATATGCGCGCTTGCAATGCGGCGCGCTTTGTGCTATTATGATGATGACTTCATATGAAATGGACTGGTTTTTGTGAAAATTTTACAAGGGAATATCGTCTACTCGCCCACGCTCGGCGAGTTGGTCACATTGCGCCGCGGCGCAGTGGTGCTCGATGACAAGGGTCTGGTCGTCGACGTCCTGTCCGCCGCGCCGCAGCATGCCGACGCGGAGTACATTGACTACGGCGACAAGCTGCTGATGCCGTCCTTCGTGGACATGCATCTCCACGCGCCGCAGTACCCCTTGCTCGGCATGGGCATGGATCTTCCTCTGATGGAATGGCTCAACACCTACACGTTCAAAACCGAGGCGCGTTTTGCGGACAACGATTACGCCCGCCGCACCTACCGCCGCCTCGCCAACGACCTCATCACCGGCGGGACGACGCGGGTGTGTATGTTTTCATCGCTGCACACGGACGCGACGCTGATCCTCATGGAGGAGCTGGAGCGCGCAGGTGTCACGGGCTACGTCGGCAAGGTGAACATGGATCGCAACGGCGGCGCGACGCTTCAGGAGACTACCGAGGAGAGCAAGCGCGAAACGCTGCGCTGGCTGGACGGCTGCAAGCAGTTTACGCATATCAAGCCCATCCTGACGCCGCGCTTCACGCCGTCGTGCACCAATGAGCTGATGGCATGGCTCGGCAAGCTGAGCGAGGAGCGCGGGCTTTATGTGCAGTCCCACCTCTCCGAAAACGGCAGTGAAATCGCCTTTGTCAAGGAGCTGCACCCCGACTGTGACCAGTACTGGGAGACCTACGCCAAATACGGTCTGTGGAAGGATCACACGGTCATGGCGCACTGTGTCCACTCTGACGAGCGGGAGCGGGAGGCGCTGCTCCGCCACAACATTGTGGTGGCCCACTGCGCAGGCTCCAACATCAACATCTGTTCCGGCGTCGCACCCATCCGCACCATGCTCCGGGAGGGTGTGTGGGTGACGCTGGGCAGCGACATCGCCGGCGGCGCGATCCTCGCCATGAACCGCGTCATCACAATGAGCATCCGCGCGTCCAAGATCCTGCACATGCAGACGGACGGCGAGGCGGAATTCCTCACTGTGGACGAAGCGTACTATCTCGGCTCCACCGCCGGTCACCGCTACTTCGGCGCGGACGGCGGCTTTGCCAAAGGGCGGCCGCTGCACGCCATCGTCGTAGACGACAGTGTGCTGGCCGAGCCCGCGCGGGAGCTGTCGCTCCGGGAACGCTTTGAGCGGAGCATCTATCTCATGGACAAGAGCGCCATTCACGCCGTCTGGTCGGACAGCCGTCAGGTGGTCTGACCCACAACGCAAAAACGCTTTGGCAGCAGGCAGCCATTCGGCTGCCTGCTGCGCTTTTTAGCATGGGTTTCTAATTTTTCCGCCACGCTTGCCGATATAAAATATGAATCATGAGATAGGAAACGTGCCGCGTTATTGATTCGGGAGGAATGTCCGATGTGGAAGAAAAAGATTGCTTCGCTGTTTTTGGCCTGCGTAATGCTGCTCTCTGTGCTGCCGGTACCGGTACGGGCAGAGGATCCCGCATACGCTTTGATTCCGATTTCCGACGGGGAGTACTGTCTATCCATTGACAAAGATCCCTATTTTATGACCGCCTCGCTTCTCGCTGAGGTCCAGTCAAGCTGGGATGAGATCGTGGCCGTCCGCATCGGAGCCAATGTCAGATATTTAAGCGAGGCCGGCAGCAATCCGTTTTCGGTGCTTCCCTCTCTTGCCGCGTTTGAGGTGGAAGACGGCAACGCATACTACACCGCTGTGAACGGCGTGTTGTTCACCCTGTTTAACAGCAGCATTTCGCAGCTGACATATTATCCCCCCGCAAAGACGACGCCGCTCACGCTTCCTGATACAACATCATATATCAGCGCCGCCGCCTTTGACAACGTCACGCAAGCGGAAATCAACGTCCCCGACGGTTTGGAGCTTGACACAAGCTCCCCCATAACCATAACCTCCCTCGAAAGCAGCCCGCACGTTACGGTTCATACCATTCCGGCCAGCGACGTAGAGTCCGTCACGCTGCAGCTTGACGGCGCATCGTTCAGCGAGCTGCCGACGCTCGACCCCGGTGACACGCTTGCGCTGAGCGCCAGTGTCGAGCCGGCAGACGCGCTGAGCGACGTGACCTGGGAGAGCAGCAACGAGTCCGTTGCCGCGGTGACCGCAAGCGGCAGTGTCACCGCCATCGGCGAGGGCGAGGCCGTCATCACCGCCACCACGGTTGGGCTGAAGGATATGACGCCGCTCTCGGTTTCCTGCACGGTGCAGGTTCGCCCGCAGGTAACGAGCGTCGCCATCACCTCCGAGACCGGGCGCACGGCGCTGGTTCCGCAGGAAACGTTGACGCTCTCCGCATCCGCAGCTCCCGAGGGCGCAAATCAAGCTCTGTCCTGGAGTGTATCCGACACGAACGTGCTCTCGCTGAGCGCCGACACAGGAAGCTCAGTGACCGTGACGGCTCTCTCTGCCGGCAGCGCTTCTGTCACAGCCGTCTCCACCAGATACGGAACGATCCAGGACACCTACGATATCACGGTTTCCACGCCGGTTGCCGAGATCACGCTGGATACCGATGATTTCACGCTGAATCTGACCAATCCTGTCAGCCAGTCCAGACAGTTGACTGCCACGGTAAGCCCGGAGGACGCCACCGATCAGCGCATCTCCTGGTCCAGCAGTGATGCCGCTGTCGCAACCGTCAGCCCGACCGGTCTTGTCTCCGCAGTCAGCAAGGGATCCGCCACCATCACCGCCGTCAGCGAGGATGGCGGCAAAACCGCGTCCTGTGTCGTCACGGTTCAGGAAGTCGACGTTGCCGGTCTCACCATCACCCCCTCGACGCTCAACCTTCGCATCGCCCCCTCCCTTCCCACCGCAAGATACGGACAGCTCACCGTTTCCTTCGAGCCGGATTGCGCCACCCACCAGGATGTGACCTGGTCCAGCCTCAACCCGAACATTGCCACCGTCGACCAGAGCGGCAAGGTCACTGCCGTCAACAACGGAGAGGCTTACATCATCGCCATCAGCTCTCACGGCACGGACGGCGATTCTGTCACGGCGCAGTGCAAGGTCACCGTGGAACTGGGCGTCACCTCGATCACGATCCCCGAGGAACTGGAGCTTTCGCTGAACAAGGAAGGCGCTGCCAGCCGGGCAGCGCTCTCCGCCACAGTCACTCCCGCAAACTCCACCGATGCTTTCAGCTGGACCAGCAGCAACGAGAGCGTCGCCACCGTCGATCAGAACGGCGGCGTCACCGCCGTTGGCGAGGGCGTCGCAACCGTCACCGCCACCTGCGGCAGCGTCAAGGCGACCTGCACCGTTACGGTCACGGATTATCAGGTCAAGTCTTTCGATACCCCGCCGCGCAGTGTGGAAGTCAAGGTTGGCAAAAGTGACACGCTCTCCGCGAAACTCGGGCCGGCGCACGCCATTGACAAGACGATCGTCTGGGCGATCGACGACGCAGCCGTCGCTTCCCTCGGGCAAGCGGAGCTTGCGAGCGACGGCACCTCGACCGTCGCCGTTCAGGGTCTCAAGGTTGGCACGGCCACCGTTACGGCCAGGTCGCTGGACAATGATTCCGTTGTCGCGACTTGCACCGTCACGGTGCCGGAGGTCAAGGTCGATTCTCTGGCGCTCAACCGTACAACTCTCAAGCTGTACCGCAACTCGCCGGATGGCAAAGCCGATGACTTTCCTCCGTCCGGCACACTGACGCTCACCGTCTCCCCTGCGGACACCACCAATGACGTGGTCTGGACGAACAGCAACGACGGCGTGGTTGCGCTGGGCAGCGCGCAATACCAAACCTCCAACAACGTTAAAACCGGCGCCGTAACGCTCACCGCCGTGGATGGCGGCACCTCCGTCATCACCGCCACCGCCGACGGGCAGGCGGTACAGTGTACCGTGACCGTTGCTGTTTTGGCAGCCAACATCACGCTCAACAAGAGCGAGCTGGACCTGGTAAAGGGCACCAGCGCAGCGCTGATTCCCACCGTACTCCCCGAGAACGTTGACAATCGTGCCGTTACCTGGACGAGCAGCAACGAAGCTGTGGCAACCGTGGACGCAAGCGGCATGGTAACCGCTGTCGCCACGAGCGGTACAGCAACCATCACCGCCACCGCCAAGGATGGCAGCGGCGTACAGGCGAGCTGCACCGTCACGGCAAAGCCGGTTCCCGTGAGCGGCATTGTCATCAGCCCTGCGAGCATCGCGCTGGAAAAGGGCGACGCAGCAAGTCTCACCGCAAGCGTTATGCCCGCCTCAGCAACGAACCGCTCCGTCACCTGGGCAAGCGCGGACAGCAGCATCGCCGCTGTGGATGAAAGCGGCAATGTGACCGCAGTCAATGGCGGTACGACCACCATCACCGCCACCACTGCCGACGGCAGCTATACCGCGGATTGCGAGGTCACCGTCACCGTCGCGCTGACGGGGCTGGCGCTGAATTACAGCACGCTCACCATTCGGCGGGCGGAGAACTCCGCCAACACTGGCACGCTGATTGCCACCGTCGCGCCCGCAGATACCACCGCCGGCAGCATCCTATGGTTTAGCAGCGATCCAAACACCGTTTCCGTGCAGAGCAGCTCCGCCATAGACAAGACGACAGGCGAGGCCAGTGTCACACTGGAGGGCAAAAAAGCCGGCAGCGCCACCGTCACCGCGTGGCTCGGCAATTTAAGCCGTGCCTGCACCGTCACCGTTGAGCAGCCGGCCGGCAGCGTCACCCTTGACCGCGACTCGCTTGCGCTCAGTCTGCACAAGACCGGCGCAGCCAGCCAGGATACGCTCGTCGCAGCAGCGGCACCTTCTGACTGCACCGACAGGCTCGAATGGTCCAGCAACAACGAAAGCGTTGCCACTGTGGATGAAAACGGCGTTGTCACAGCGATATCCGCAGGCACGGCGATCATCAAAGCCTCCGCCGGCGACGTCAACGATACCTGCGCAGTCACCGTCACGGACTACCAGATCCGCACACTGAGTATGGACAGCGAGCTGACCGTGTACCTCAACGGCAACGGGGATTATCCCGCCCAGCAGACGCTGACGCTTTCCATCGAGCCTTTTGATACGGAGGACGTCATCTCCTGGCGCAGCGGCAACCCCGACGCCGTGACGCTGGGCACGCCCGAATACTCCACCGTCGGAAGCAGTAAAACCGGCACTGTGAAAATCACGGCCGCGGGCGCCGGCAAGGCCGTCATCACTGCCGTCGCGCCCAACGGAACAGCCGCGCACTGCACCGTCACCGTCATCGTGCTCGCCGAAGCAGTCGCACTGGATCGGAGCGTCGTCACACTGGAGCAGGCGGAGCAAACAACGCTGAAGGCAACCGTCTCCCCTGCCGCCGTCAATCGTTCGGCGGTAACGTGGACGAGCAGCGACGAATCCGTTGCGGTTGTCAACGACGGCGTTGTGACCGCAGTGGCTCGCGGCACGGCAACCATCACCGCGACAGCGGTGGACGGCAGCGGCAAGTATGCCGCGTGCGCCGTCACCGTAAATGACATCTCTGTCAAGGACGTGCGCGTCACGCCCAAACGGCTTACGCTGCAGGAGGGCAATACCTCTGACGTGCTGGGCGCGTCCGTCACGCCCTCGACCGCGGCCAACAAATCCGTCACCTGGAGCAGCAACAGCGACTGCGTCACCGTAGATCCCTCAACCGGCGCTATTACAGCGGTCAGCGTCGGCGAGGCGGAGATCACCGTGACAACGGCAGATGGCGGACTGACTGACGTCTGCTATGTCACGGTCACCCCCACGCCTGTGGAGACGATTGTGCTCTCGAAAAGCTCCCTTGACGTGTTTTTCCGCAATGTTGAAGATCGAACGCAGACGCTGACCGCCACCATCGAGCCGGATCACGCCACCAACAAGAACCTCAGCTGGACGAGCAGCGATGAATCTGTTGCCACGGTGGTCGGCAACAACGGCACTGCCGCGCTCACGCTGCACAAGGCCGGCACCGCGGTCATCACCGCGCGCTCTGTGAGCAATCCCGATATCAGTGCCACCTGCTCCGTCACCGTGCGCACCACCAGCGTTGCCGGTGTTTCGCTGAACACCGCGCTGCTGGAGCTGGATCCCGCGGACGATGCGCAGCTGACTGCAACCCTGACCTCAGACACAGAGAATGTCGCCCCCGATAACAGCGCTGTTTCCTGGTCCAGCAGTAACACCAGCGTCGCCACGGTTGACAGCAGCGGCAAGGTGCATGCCGTCGCCGCAGGCACCGCGGTCATCACCGTCCGCACCGCGGATCAGGGGCTTACCGCCACCTGTGTCGTGCGCGTATGGCAGAAAGTCACCGGCGTTTCGCTGAATACGACCGCGTTGGATCTGGATATCGGCGATAGTTATACCCTTACCGCCACGGTGAATCCCAGCAACGCCGCAAACAAAGCTGTCACCTGGGAGAGCGATGCTCCCGCTGTCGCTGCCGTCGACGCTGCGGGCAACGTCGAGGCGCTCTCTGACGGCGTCGCGCACATCAAGGTCACTACAGAAGATCAGGGTAAATCCGCCACCTGCACGATTACGGTCAGCAGTGTGGCCGTCAGCAGTGTCGCGCTGAACGAAACCTCGCTGACGCTGCTCGTCAACGATGTCCGCACGCTGAGCGCAAGCATCTCCCCCGACAACGCCACGAACAAAACCCTCGATTGGGAGAGCGATCAGCCCGGTATCGTCAGCGTTGCAGGCGGTCGCATCACAGCGATTGCCGCCGGAACGGCGACAATCACCGCCAAAGCTGACGGCAAAACCGCCACATGCAGCGTCACGGTTTACGCCGCCGTAACCGGCGTCAGCATCAGCGGCAGCGGCATTCTCGCACTGAACGTGGGCGACGATGAGACGCTTACCGCAACCGTTGCCCCTGTAAATGAGGCGGATAGCCACGTCACATGGAGCAGCAGCAATACCAACGTAGTCACCGTCGACGACGGCGGCAAGGTCTCTGCCGTCGCGTCGGGAACCGCGGTCATCACAGCGACCTCCGTCGCCAACCCGAGCAAGCAGGCGTTCCGCACAGTCAAGGTCGCGCAGCCGGTCGAAAGTGTCACACTTTCGGCGGACTCGCTCGTCTTTGACCTCAGCGCCGAGAATCGCAGCTCCGTACTGACCGCTGCCATCTCTCCGAGCAACACCACGGATTCCGTGACGTGGACGGTCGCAGACAGCACCATTGCACAGATCAGCGCGCCATCCACAGCGAGTGGCAGCAGCACTGTCACGGTCTATGCCCTCAAGGCGGGTAGCACAACCGTCACCGTCACTTGCGGCAATCAGGCCCAAACCTGCGATATCACGGTTACAAATCCCGTCACAAAGCCTGTGACCGGCGTGAGCATCGCTGAGCCCGCTTCGGCTATCGAGCTGAATATGGGCGACACCCTGACGTTGCACGCAACGGTTTCTCCCGACGACGCGACAAACCAATCCGTCACATGGGTCAGCAGCAATCCTGCTGTTGCCGCGGTCGTTGCCGGCATCATTACGCCCATCGCCCCGGGCACCGCTTCCATTGTCGTCACAACCGCGGACGGCGAGTACCACGACTCCCGCACCGTCACCGTCAAGCAGCTCGCCACCGGCATCACGCTGACCCCCGCAGTGCTCTCGCTTCCTGTCGGAGCGACCGAGGCGCTGAGCGCAGATCTTCTGGGCAACCCCACAAACCCCAACGTGGACTGGTCGGTGAGCGGAAACGCCGTCAGCGTCAACGACAGCGGCGTGGTCACGGCTCTCGCGGCGGGCACCGCCACGGTGATCGCCGCGGCAGCTGACCGCAGCGGCGTATCCAAGTCCTGCACGGTCACCGTCTATGAGCCGGTAAGCGACGTCTCGATTCGGAAGGGCGGCGATCCGGTCTCGAGTCTGGCGCTCAATATGGTCACCGAAACCGCCGCACAGCTCAGCGCTGTGACAACCGGGGGCAGCAATGTCTCCCTCGTTTGGTCGAGCAGCAACGAGTCCGTTGCAACAGTGGACGCCACCGGTCTGGTCTCCGTCGTTGGCGCAGGCACCGCGGTGATCCGTGTCACCGCAACCACCGGGGATGTATCCGTCAGCGCGAGCTGCAACGTGACCGTCCGCAAGGCCGTGCTCTCCACCGATACCACCTCCATGACCCTCACGCCCATAAGCAATGCGGCCAATGCTGTCTTTACCCCCTGGGCATCGGGCACGTCACTCACATGGAGCGTTTCCGGCAGCAGCATCACCCGCACGGAAGGCGCGTTGAGCGACAGCGATAAAACCTATACGATCTCCTCGCTGAGCAATGGCGTCACCACCGTCTCCTGGGCAAAGGCGGAGGATGCGCGATATGAGGCCAGCAGCGGCGAGATCACAGTCTACTCCCTGTACAACCCGATCACAGAGGTTGCGGTTGACCGCAGCAAGCTGGAAACCGGCTGCGAACTGACCGCTTCGCTCGATCAGGCAAACCGCACGGTTCGCGTCGCCGGCTATGTCAACGCTGCCCCGTCGGAGTACTCTCTCCTCGGCAAGCTGATCTTTACGCCGGCGAGCGGCGTGATTGACGGCCTGAGCGCTATGTACGATGCCGAAGCCGGCACGGTTGTCGCTAAGCTGGGCGACAGCACAATCTGCACCTATACTTTGGATCGCAGCGGCATTGTCTCTCTGCCTGCAAATGTGAAGGTCAAAACCACACTGATTGCAGAGGCGAACACGGCTGTCTCAGAGGTAAATCTCACCAACGCCGACATCAGCGGCATCGAGTCGGCTGTCTCCGCGGCGCGATCCGACGCAGGCGACAACATTCGGGAAGGTGCGGACGTTGTGGTTGAGGTCAGCCTTGTCCCGGTGAGTCAGACGGTGGACAAGATCGCCGGTTACAACACCGTGACGCTTGACATCACGCCGCAGTACACCGTCTCTGAGAACGGTGCCTTCGTTTGCAACGGCACGCTCAGCGAGCTGCCCGCCGCTGTTACGATCCGGGTGGAGACCTCCTTCCGGCCCACGCTGATCGTGCACAAGCATGAAGACAGCATCGAGTACATCACGCCGGTTTGCAGCAGCGAACCGAATGCAAACGGTCTCTACACCGTCTCGTGGCAGCAGCGAACCTTCAGCGAGGTGTCGCTTATGGATGAAGCGGCGGCACAGCGGTTCCTCGCGGAGCAGGCCAATGCGGATAAGCCTGCCGAAGAGCCCACTAAGCCCACGTCCGGCGGCGGTGTTTCCGGCGGCGCGCCTGCCGCGCCGGTATCCGCGCAGCCGGCATCTGCGGAGCCCGCTCCCGGCGCCTTTGCCGATGTGCCGGTGTCTCACTGGGCGGCGGAGGCCATTGCCTACGCGTCCGCCCGAGGCATCATGAACGGCACGGGCGGCGACATCTTCGCTCCCGAAGCCGCGGCAAGCCGTGCCATGATCGCGCAGATTCTCTTCAACCTCACGCCCGGCAAAACCGCCGGTACGCAAGGCTTTGCCGACGCCGCCGGAACGTGGTACGCCGAGGCCGCAGGCTGGGCGGCGTCCTGCGGCATTGTCACCGGCATCGACGGCAGCTTCCGCGGCAACGACACGATCACCCGTGAGCAACTCGTCACCATGCTTCACCGTTACGCAAAATTCATGGGTCGGGAGCTCTCGGCAGAAGCATCGGATTACGACCGTTTCACCGACACCGCAACCGTCTCACCGTGGGCGCGTGAAGCCATGCGCTGGGCAGTTGATTCCGGCCTGATTCAGGGCATCGGCAACACGTTATCGCCCAGCGCCGGCGCGACCCGCGCGCAGATCGCTGCGATCATGATGCGGTTCTGCGAAGCCGCCGCCGTCTGAAAAGCGCAAAAAAAGAACGCCTTTCGGCGTTCTTTTTTTGTGTTCGCGCTCAGCACTTGGAAAGAGCCGCTTCGTCAGCGACGAGGGTAAAGTTCTTGTGCAGCTGCAAAATGGAAGCCGGTACCCGCGGGGTCACCGGACCGAAGAACGCGTCGCGTACCGCGTCCGCCTTGTTCTCGCCGCTCGCCACCATGACTACGCGCTCGGCCTGCATGATGTCAAGGATACCCATGCTGTAAGCATAGCGCGGCACATCGTCGATGCTTTCAAAGAAACGCTTGTTGGCCTGGATGGTAGCCTCCGTCAGCTCCACCTTATGGGTACCCTTGACAAAGCAGTCACCCGGCTCGTTGAAGCCGATATGCCCGTTGGGACCGATGCCAAGCAGCTGGAGGTTGACGCCGCCAAGCTTGCGGATGATGGCATTATAGCGGGCACATTCCTCCTCTTCATCGAGATTCGTACCGTTTGGGATATTGGTGTTCTTGAGGTCGATGTTGATGTGATTGAAAAAATTCACGCGCATGAAGTGGGTATAGCTCTGCTCATGGTCGGCGGCAAGTCCCACATACTCGTCCAGGTTCACCGTGCGTACGCGGCTGAAATCCACATCGCCCTTTTCATACCATTTGATGAGCTGTTTGTACGTTCCAATGGGGCTGGAGCCTGTGGCAAGACCCAGCACGCTGTCCGGGTGCAGAATGACCTGCGCGGAGAGAATATTCGCCGCCTGCCGGCTCATGTGGTCGTAGTCCCTCGCTCTGATGATCTCCATGAAATTAGCTCCTTTCTTCCAATGCCTTTCCTGTGATTTGTTTGCCGTCAATAAATACGGCTCGTATTTTCAAATCCCGATTCAACAGAACAAAATCGGCACACTTGCCCGGATCGAGCGAGCCGATGGTATCGTCGCATCGGATCGCGCGGGCGGGCGTCAGCGTCGCGGCAGTGACGGCGGCCTCCAACGGCACGCCAAACTCCACCGCGCGGAGAAGGCCGTCGTAGAGGTGAATGCAGCTGCCCGCCAGTGTGTCGGAATCCTTGAGCGTCGCCTTGCCGTTTTTCATTGTGATGGGCTGCCCGCCCAGCGTATAGTCGCCGTCCGGCATCCCCGCGCAGCGCAGGGAATCAGAGATCAGCACCAGCTTGTCTCCGAACAGCCGGTGGGTCAGACGCACCACAGCCGGATGGATGTGCAACCCATCGGGGATCAGCTCCACCGTCGCACCCGCGTCGCACGCCGCGGCGATGACCCCGGGAGCGCGGTGACCCAACGCGGGCATGGCGTTAAAAAGGTGCGTCGCGTGGCGCGCACCCGCGTCGAATGCCGCCATCGCCGTATCGTAATCGGCAGTCGTGTGGCCGAGGGACACCGTGCAGACCTTGCTGATCTCGCGGATCGCCTCCAGAGCGCCCGGCTCCTCCGGCGCGATGGTGATGAGGCGCGCCATGCCGCCGCTCGCCTCATTGAGCCGGTGGAACATCGCCGCATCGGGAGCATGGATATTATCGGCGTTCTGCGCGCCGCGCTTTTCGTAGCTGACGAACGGCCCCTCGAGGTTGATGCCCGCCACCTTCGCGCCGTCCGCAGGGCGAGTGAAATCGCGGATGACGTGCATCGCCCTTGTCAGTTCCGGTTCTTTGAGCGTCATCGTCGTGGGACACCACGACGTGACACCCTTGGCAGCGTAATAGCGCGCCATCTTCGGTATACCCGCAGGCTCGCCGTCGCTGGCGTCCTCGCCCATGGCGGCGTGGGTGTGGATGTCGATAAGCCCGGGGATCAGGTAGCAGCCCTCCGCATCCATGCCACCGGCCACAGCCTCGCCCACGACTGTGATTTTCGCATCGAACGCAACGCCGCCATCCACAAACGCGCCGTTGACAAACACTTTTGCGTTGGATATCTTCATCGGCACACCCTCACTTCAACGCGGGCAGGCTTGCCGCCGCCGCCGACTGCCCCACGCGGCGGAACTTCTCATCCGGCAGCGCAGGGATAAACTTGTCCGCGACAGCGGGGTACTCGTCTTTCAGCACCCGCTGCGCCTCGGCAAGAACGCGATCGCCGCCCTTGCCGCTCATCACGCGGCCCAGCAGCAGCACATGCCGCATACCGTAGAGCTGATGATAGTATGCCAGCGTGTGACCAAGGTACGTTCCGATGCTGTCGTAGACCTGCGCGGCGGCGGGGTCATCCGCCTCCATGAGCTTCTGCACGACTTTGAGCTTTTCCGCGGGAGACAGGTTCTCGTCCAGCACGATGCCCGCGCGGGGCGCAAGCTTGATCACAGCGTCCTGAGAAAAGTATTTAACGCCGCAGCCGATGTCGCCGCTCCACTCGTCGCGCATGGCGTCGGGCGCGGCGTCCACGGGGACAAAGGCCAGTTCATTGAGCCAGCCGGTGATGCGCCCCTCCGGGTCGACATACCCCACCGCCTCGCTGGTGCCCATGGCGATGCCCAGCACATTCGCCTCGCCGAGGCTCATCATGCCCGCGAGCGCCGACACGTCGCCGTCGTTGACCACGGCATAGGGCACGTTGCCGAACGTGTCCGTGATGGCGCGGATATAGATGTCCTTGACCTTGGCGTCAAAAAGATCCTTCGGTACTTGCAGAAACAGCGACGCGTTCATTGTACGGTTGTTGATATACACACCCGCGGAGGACACGCCCACCGCGTCCACGCGGGGCATGTGCGCCGCCGCGGATTTGAGCGCGGACACAATGCCGTCATAGTGATAATCGGGATTGGAGTTGGTCTTGGGGAACCAGACGACCTCCTCACTGTAGACACTCTCGCCGTCGATGACGGCGCTGACCTTGCGATCGCTGCCGCCCGCGTCAAAGCCGATGCGGCAGCCATCCAGATGACCGCCAATCCGCTCCGGCGCGTCCTTGGCAGGCGGAACCTCGCCCACAGCAGCCACTTCAAAGGGATGCTCGAACACATTTGCCATGTAGTCCCAATCGAACTCCTGTTGCCCACAGGCACAGTAGACGGTGCGCAGGTATTCCACCATGTCCTCGTCGCCGCTGACGTAGATGCGGAAGCCGCCCTTCATCCACAGCAGCGTCTTGACCAGACGCTCGATATAGTACCGGTCGGCATCCCGCCGCTCCGGCGTACCGTGAATATAGGTGTGCACGGACGCCATCTGTCCGTCCGCGCGCTCCACCGCGATACCAATGGGTTTGTGCGCTGCTTTCAGAAACGCGGTGTTGAACGCGCCGATGGGGATGAACCCCGGATCGAGAACGGGGCTGTTTTTCACAGGAACATCAATGCCGTAGACCGTCATGGCAGGTGCCCTCCTTTGGTCAAATTCAGTCTCTTTATCATAAGCAAAAACGCACAAATTTACAAGGGGGAAGCAAAATTTTTTGTGCGCTTGGACTAGGGATTGAAAAAGATTGCATGGGATGGTAGAATACCGATAACTCCACCGAAAGGACGGTATTTCGACATGGACAAGCAAACGTTTCACGAAAACCACCAATGGGTAAGAGATCAGCTGCAAATCAGCGCCGACTTCTGGCTCCGCCACGGCCTTGACCGCGAGCATGGCGGCGTATACACCTGCCTGGACCGCAGGGGCGAGGTATTCTCCACCGACAAAAGCGTGTGGATGCAGGGTCGCTGCGGCTGGATCTACGCGTATCTCTGCACCAACTACGGCAAGCGCGACGAGTGGCTGGAGGCCAGCCGCAGCTGCCTCGACTTCTTGGAGGAGCACTGCGTCAATCACGCTGCGGGCGACCGCCTCTATTTTACCGTCACCGGCGACGGCAAGCCCTTGCGCCAGCGCCGCTACTGCTTTTCCGAGGATTTCTACACGATGGCGAACGCCGAGTATTACGCCAATACCGGCGACACGGTGCGTCTGGAGCGTGCCCGCCGTGCCTATGAACTGACCTATCAGCTGCGCCATGCCCTCATCAAAGACCCCACCGGTCTCGGCCCCAAGACCATTCCCGAGACCCGCACCGGCCGTGCTTTCGGCGATCCGATGATCTACCTCAACGTCACGGCGGTCATGCGCCGCTGCGATCCCGAGCGCCGCTCGCTCTACGATGCGCGCGCGAAGGAGTGCGTGGAGGAGATCGTCAAGTACCACTACAAGCCCGACCTTAAGTGCGTGCTGGAGACCGTCGGCCCCAATGGCGAGCTGCAAACCGACACCACCGCGGGCCGCGTGGTCAATCCCGGTCACGACATCGAAGGCAGCTGGTTCCTCGCCGATCAGGCAAACCTCACCGGTGACAAGGAGCTGCACGCCATCGCGCAGAACATCTTCCGCAACGCCATCACCGCCGGCTGGGACGAGAAGTTCGGGGGACTCCTCTACTTCATCGACTGCATGGGCAAGCCGCCCGAGGCGTACGAGCACGACATGAAGCTCTGGTGGCCGCACAACGAGATCCTGATTGCGTCCATGACCTTCTACCGCGACACCGGTGACGAGTACTACCTCGACTGGTTCAACAAGACGCTGGACTACTGCAAGCGGCACTTTGCCGACGACGAGTACGGCGAGTGGTACGGCTATCTCCGCCGCGACGGCTTCCCCACCGAGCCGCCCTGCAAGGGCAGCACGTTCAAAGGCCCGTTCCACGTCCCCCGCAGTCTCATCATCGTGGACAAGCTGATGGACGAAGTGGAAGCGAAGTAATGCACCAGGTCTTTGATCCCGATAACGCCTGGTGGCGGTTCGTCAGCCGCTGTGTGGACGTGGTAGGACTGAGCGTTTTTTGGGCGATTATATGTCTCCCCGTTGTGACCGTCGGCCCCGTGACCTCGGCGCTGTACTATACGGTCGTCAAGTGCTTTCGTCAGAATGAAAAAGGCACCTTCGGCGTGTTTTACCGCGCCTTCCGCGAGAACCTGAAGCAAGGCGTATTGGCGACATTGATTTGTCTGCCCGTGGCCATGGCGCTCGCGTTCGGTTACGCCGTCATGCGCGCCAACTGGGGAAGTGACCTCGGCGCTGTGATGTTCGTCGCTTACGATATCGCGCTGATCGTACCGGCGGGCGTCGTGTGCTGGCTGTTTCCGCTGCTGGGGCGGTTCACATTCCGGCTGCGGGATGCTTTCCGCGCCGCCGGGATGCTTGCGCTGCGGCACTTGCCCAGCACGGTGGTCGTGACGCTGCTGACGCTGGAACTGGGGATCTTCACCCTGGAGCGCTGGTGGCCAATCTGCTTTGCGCCCGCGCTCTGCGCCCTGCTGACCAGTCTGTTTTTCGAGCGGATTTTTCCGAACTATCTGAGCGAGGACGAAACGGAAAAGCTGGAGGAAACCTCCGAAACCCCCATACAATAAAAAGGAAGCCGTCCGTCGGACGGCTTCCTTCTGTTATGCCAATGCCGGCACGATCTTCGCCAGCTCCTTCGCCAGCTTTGCGTGGCCTTGTTTCGTCAGGTGCGTGAAGTCCACAGGGTTCATCTCGCAGTCCTTCGCGTCAAAGTACGCGCAGCCGTTGCGCTCCGCCACAGTCTTCATATACGGCGGCAACGCCATAGACTTTTCCACACAGCCAGCGCCCATGACCTCGTCGTGGAAGCCCGCACCCAGCGGCGGCGGACAAACAACGAGGATGCTCGGCCCCTTCGCGCCCCAGCAGGGCGTGCTCTGGCACTTCTGGATCAGCCGCTCCATACCGACCGCGATGGCGGCGGCGTTGGCGGCAAAGCGCTCCTTGGTGTCGTTGGTACCCAGCATGATGATCAACAGATCCACCGGTTCGTGCGACATCAGAATGGGATAGGCGACGCCCACACCATCCATGGACTCATGCAAGGCGTCGACAAACACCGTTGTGCGCCCGCCGAGTCCCTCCTCCAGCACCAGATACTCCTCGCCCAGCGCCTTCTGCAACAGGCACGTCCAGCGCTCGTTTTCGTTGAAGCGGTTTCCACCGTCGGCGCAGTCGGCAGGGTCGGCACAGTAGCCGTGGGTGTTGGAATCTCCAAAACAAACAATATGTTTTTTCATGGGGCTCGCCCTCCTTGTGTTCGGATGATAGCATCTTAGGCATTTTCACCCGCCGTGTCAAGAAAACCGATCGCTTTTCGGCATTTTCCCGAAAAAACCATCGAGCCTTTGTCTGTTTGTATAAAACTTTTATATCAACTTGACATGAGGCTCCGTTTTTTGTATAATCTGCACATTGGAGCAGCGTCTCCAAAAGATCATTAAGGAGGATACATCATGAAGAAGCTACTTGCACTCGCGCTCGCGATGGTCATGGTTCTCGGCCTTGCGGCCTGCGGCGGCACCGTCACCTCGACGGAGACCCCCGCTCCGGCGGAGACCGCCACCACTCCTGCTGACACCGCAGCTCCGGCGGACGCCGCCCCTGCGACAGCCAGCGCTATCACTCTTTGGACCTATCCCATCGGCGGTTGGGGCAATGAGGAGACCGTCAAGGCGCTCACCGACGCCTTTACCGCAGAAACCGGCATTGCCGTCACGGTGGAGTATCTGACCTACGCCGACGGCGACGATAAGGTCAACACCGCGCTGACCGCAAATCAAGCGCCTGACCTCATTATGGAAGGCCCCGAGCGTCTCGTCTCCAACTGGGGTGCCAATGGCTACATGGTCAACATCGCCGACCTCTTTGACGCTGCCGACAAGAGCGAGCTCAACGCCGCGGCTCTGGACGCCTGCTTTGCCGACGCCAACACCGCCTATGAGTATCCGCTGGTCATGACCGCGCACTGCATGGGCATCAACCTCAACGCCTTCAAGGAAGCCGGCGCGGATCAGTACATCAACACTGAGACCCACACCTGGACCACCGAGCAGTTCATCAGCGCCGTGAACGCCCTTGAGGCGAAGTTCGGCGGCACCGTCGGCGCCGTGTACTGCTCCGGCCAGGGCGGCGACCAGGGTACCCGCGCGCTGGTGAACAACCTCTACGGCGGCACCTTCACCAACGCCGAGCACACCCAGTACACCTGGGACGACGCGAAGAACATCCAGGCGCTCAAGGAGCTCTATGACCTCAAGGGCATCGCCTTTGATCCCTCCCTCGTCGGCGGCGACGAGATCGCGCTGTTCTACAACGGCACGCTGAAGATGGCGTTCTGCTGGAACATCGCGCAGCAGCTCAACCCCAACTCCGCCGATACCGGCGCTGAGAAGACCGCCAACGGCGACGACATCGTCTTCATGGCCTTCCCGTCCGAGGACGGCAATGCCAAGCTGCAGGGCGGCATCTGGGGCTTCGGCATCTTCGATAACGGCGATCAGGGCCGCATCGACGCTGCCAAGCAGTTCATCCAGTTCATGTGCGACAGCGACCACACCGTGGACGCCGTCCGCGCGGCGAACTTCTTCCCCGCCCGCACCACGGTCGACGCCTGGAGCGACAACCCGATCATGGGCGAGTACAACAAGCTGATGCCGATGCTGGGCGACTACTATCAGGTCACCACCGGCTGGGCGCAGGCGCGCACCGCGTGGTGGAACATGCTCCAGCAGGTCGGCCAGAGCGACGGCAGCGAGGCTGCCATCAAGGCCGCCGTCGATCAGTTCTGCGCCGAGGCGAACGCCGGCACCTGATGACGCGATCTGAACTCTGAGCGATTGAACCGGGAATCCCCCCGCCCCACGCGGGGCGGGGGGATTCCTTATTTTCTCCGAGAGGGGGCGTTTTTGCCTTGGCCAATCAACCCAGCATGAGCCGCGCGCTGGCGCGGAGGGAAAATATCGCGGGCTATCTTTTTATGCTGCCCAGCCTGATTTTCTTCGTCGGGTTCGTGGTGATTCCAATGGTGCTGTGCGTCTACACCAGTTTCTTCGATTCCAACATGAATCAGAATACGCCGGATGTGTTCATCGGCTTCGCCAACTATGCGGAGCTGTGGAAGGATCCCGTGTTCATCAAGGCGCTCAAGAACACCTTTATCATCGTGTTTGTCAGCGTGCCGGTGGTGTGTATTTTCTCGCTGTGGGTGGCCTCCGCCATCTACCGCATGAAGGACTCCATCATGAGCCTGTTCCGTATCATCTTCTATCTCCCCGTGGTCACCGGCTCCGTCGCCGTCACGGTGGTGTGGAAGTGGATCTACAACAACTACTACGGCGTGCTCAACTACCTGCTCAAGGGCATGGGCGTCATCGACCAGAACATCAACTGGCTCGGTGACCAGCGCTTCGCGCTGTGGGGCATCATCATCATTCTGCTGACGACCTCCGTCGGCCAGCCCATCGTGCTGTACGTCTCGGCGCTCGGCAACGTGGACGCGACGCTGGTGGAGGCGGCGGAGGTGGATGGCGCTTCCGATCTCCAGAGCTTCTGGAAGATCCGCTGGCCGCTCATCATGCCCACCACGCTCTATATCCTCGTCATCACGACGATCAACAGCTTCCAGTGCTTCGCGCTGATCCAGCTGCTGACCTCCGGCGGCCCGAACTACGCCACCGAGACCGTCATGTACTACATCTACTATACCGCCTTCAAGCTGTACCGCTTCGGCTACGGCAACGCAATGGGCGTGATCCTCGCCATCTTCATCGGGCTGCTCTCCGCGGTGCAGTTCCGGCTGGCGAAAGAAACGTAAGGGGGTGCAGACATGAATACAGGCGTCAAGAAGATTACCGCTTACAAGGTTCTCTCCATCATTCTGCTCATCATCTTCGCCATCCTCTTCGCGTTCCCGCTCTATTGGATTCTGACGGGCGCGCTCAAGACGCCGGCGGCGATCAACGCCGCCTCGCCGGAGTGGTTCCCGCATGAGTTTACGCTGCGCAACTTCCAGGTGCTGTTCACCAAGCGCAGCGCGCCGCTCTACGAGCTGCCGATCCCGTTCACGAAGCTCAAGGTCGTGGGCGCGACGGTCCCTGCCGCCGTGCGCTGGCTGGTCAACACCGTCTTTATGGCGGTCATGGCGATGGTGCTCACCTGCATCACCGCCGCTGCGGCCGGCTACGCGCTGGCAAAGAAGCGTTTCCGCGGGCGTTATCTCATCTTCTCGCTGATCGTTGCGGCAATGGCGCTGCCCAAGCAGGTTATTCTGATCCCGTTGATTCGCGAGATTTCCAGCCTCGGTCTCTATGACAACATCTGGGCAGTCATTTTCCCCACCGTCGGCTGGCCGTTCGGCGTGTTTCTGATGAAGCAGTTTTCCGAGGGTATCCCCGGCGAGATGCTGGAGGCCGCACGCATCGACGGCGCAAGCGAACTGCGCACGTTCACCAGCGTGGTCGTGCCGATCATCAAGCCAGGCATCGGCGCGCTGGCGATCTTCACGTTCATCAACTCGTGGAACGACTACTTTATGCAGCTCATTATGCTCACCAGCAACGCCAACCTCACCATCTCCCTCGGTATCGCCACGATGCAGGCGGAGAACTCCACCGACTACGGCCTGATCATGGCGGGCGCCGCACTCGCGTCGGTGCCGATCATCATTGTGTTCCTGCTGTTCCAGAAGTACTTCACGCAGGGCATCACGATGGGCGCGGTCAAGGGGTAAGCGTATGATATTGGCCAGAAACAGGGATGCCGCGGCATACCGCGGCATCCATCCCCGGCTCGACCGGGCGCTGGACTGCCTCACCGACGAGTTCCTTGCCTCTGTCGGCACCGAGACACAGAAGCTGGAGGGCGATGCGCTCTATGTGACGCGCTTTGACTACGACACGGTGCCCTTTGAGGAGACGTTCTTCGAGTCGCACAGGAAGTACCTCGATATCCACGTTATGGTTATGGGCTCCGAGCGTGTGGACATCGCCAACCCGGAGGGGCTGACGCTGGATGAAAACAAGGGCGATTTTTACGGCTACCATGGCGACGCGGAGCAGAGTGTGCTCCTGCGCCCAGGCGATTTCCTTGTTGTGTTCCCCGGCGACGCCCACCGGCTTAAAATCGCCGCTGGCAAGCCGGAACCGGTGTCCAAGGTAGTCTTTAAAATTCAGGTTTACGAATAAGAGAGGATTGGATTCTCATGAGCAATGTGACAAAATATCAGGGCATTTTTCCCGCGTTCTACGCCTGCTATGACGACAACGGCCAGGTATCGGGCGCACGCACCCGCGCGCTGACGGAGCATCTCATCCAAAAGGGCGTCAAGGGCGTCTACGTCGGTGGCTCCTCCGGCGAGTGTATCTACCAGAGTGTCGCCGACCGCAAGCTGGTGCTGGAGAACGTCATGGACGCCGCACAGGGCAAACTGACGGTCATCGCCCACGTCGCGTGCAACAATACCCGCGACTCGCAGGAGCTGGCGCGCCACGCGGAAGCACTGGGTGTGGACGCCATCGCGTCCATCCCGCCGATCTATTTCCATCTGCCCGAGGCATCCATTGCGGGCTACTGGAACGACATCAGCGCCGCCGCACCCAACACCGACTTCATCATCTACAACATCCCGCAGCTTGCGGGCGTGGCGCTCACCATGCCGCTGCTGCGCGAAATGTTGAAGAACCCTCGCGTCATCGGCGTCAAGAACTCGTCGATGCCCGTGCAGGACATCCAGATGTTCAAGGACGAGGGCACGAAGAACGGCCGCGGCTTTGTTGTGTTCAACGGTCCGGACGAACAGCTGATCTCCGGCCTCATCATGGGCGCGGACGGCGGCATCGGCGGCACCTATGGTGCGATGCCGGAGCTGATCCTGAAGCTCTATGAGTGGACGAAGGCGGGCAGACTGGACGACGCGCGCAAGCTGCAGTACGACGTGGACAACATCATCTACGCTCTCTGTGCGCCCAAGTGCAACATGTACGCCAGCATCAAGGAGGTCCTGCGCCGTCGCGAGGGCCTGGACATCGGCGGTGTGCGCGCGCCGCTGGCGAACTATACCCCCGCCGACGATGAGAAGATTACCTATGCGGCCCGCCTCATCGACGAGGCAATGAAACGCTGGGCGTGACAATCCCACAACAAAAATCGGAACGGTTAATCCGTTCCGATTTTTTTGCTTTCAATCCAATGTCAGCTTTGCGCGCTCCAGCCCCATCACCAGCAGCGGGATCAGCACAATGTGCAGGATGATGCCGGGGATGGCGCCGGTCACTGCGCCCGCGAGGAACGCCGAGAACGGAAATGCCGAGCCCGAAAGCCCTGCCAGCACGTAGCGCGCTGCACCCCAAACGAGGCGTCCACCCACCATCGCAACAAGGAGTGAAACGTAGATGCTCCACAGCTTGCGCGGCAGCAGACGGTATAACCAGCCGGAGAGGACGCCGTAGGTCGCCAGCTCAAAGGTCATCGCCACACCGCCGGGGAACATGGCGGGCATACCGAAGAGCACCGAGCGCAGCAGCGGCGCAACAGCGCCCACGGCGGCGCCCCACAGCGGCCCGCAGAGAAAGCCGCAGAGCATGACGGGGATATGCATGGGCGAGAGCGCCTTTCCAATGGTAGGGATCTGACCAGTCAAAAACGGCAGTACCAGCGCAAGCGCCAGAAACAGCGCCGAATAGGCAAGCCGGCGGTTCTTCTTGTCCATTTTGGTGTCTCCTTACACTTTTTGAAAATGCAGCTGTGCAGACGGATAGTCGCCAAACAGCGCCGCCAGCGTCCAGCCGCCGTACATCAGCGCCGCGCCGCTGTATGTCCGCTCGTCACCGTCTGCAACATACATCGCGTCGGGGTCAAGGCCCTTGAGCCGCAGATGCAGGGGGCGCGGGTTTGCTTCCGGGTGCGTAACGACCACATTGAGCAGCGCCTCGCTTTTATCCGGCGCGACAAACTGCCACGCGGCAACGCGTTTGGCGTCCCGCGGGTCGGTCAGGCGGTAGTAATCGCCGCCATGGATCAGCGCATCGTATCGCCGGACGCGCGCCAGCTGATCGCGGATGGCTTCCTTCTCCACCGCGCTCAGCTGTGCCGGGTTCAGCTCATAACCAAAGGTGCCGGACATCGCGACCACCGCGCGGGTCTCCAGCGGCGTGCTGCGGCCGGTCTGATGGTTGGGCGACGCTGAAACGTGCGCGGCCATGGCAGAAACGGGATAGCCGAAGGTCGTGCCGTACTGGATCGCCAGCCGTTCCACCGCGTCGGTATTGTCGCTGCACCAGATTTGCGGTACATAGGCCAGCATTCCGGCGTCGAAGCGGCCGCCGCCGCCGGCACAACCCTCAAACAGTACGTCGGGGAACGCCGTCGTCAGGCGCTCCAGCAGGTTGTACATCCCAAGCACATAGCGGTGCGCCGCCTCACCCTGCCGCTCCGGCGGCAGCACGCGGCTGTACACATCTGCGAGGCCGCGGTTGAAGTCCCACTTCACATATTCAATATGGTTCTCCCGCAGAAGTGCGGAAAGCACACGGTAGAGATACTCTACCACATCTTTTCGACCCATGTCCAGCACCAGTTGGTCACGGCCCATAGCAGGCCCGCGACCCGGCACGGTCATCGCCCAGTCCGGGTGCGCGCGGTAAAGCTCGGAGTCCTCGTTGACCATCTCCGGCTCAATCCAAATGCCGAACTTGAGGCCCATGTCATTGATCTGCCGGATCAGCGGCGCAAGTCCGCCGGGGAGCTTCTTCTCATTCACATACCAGTCGCCGAGGCCGCGCAGGTCGTCGTTGCGCTCACCAAACCATCCGTCGTCCAGCACCAGCATATCCACGCCCAGCTCCTTCGCCTCCCGGGCAAGGGCAAGGAGCTTGTCCGCGTCAAAGTCGAAGTAGCACGCCTCCCAGCTGTTGAGCAGCACGGGCCGCGGCGCGTTGGAAAACTTGCTGCGGCACAGGTTGTCGCGGATGAAGCGGTGATAGGTCTGCGACAGCTTGGCAAGCCCCTCATGGCTGAAGCTCAGCAGCACCTCCGGCGCGTCAAAGGTTTCGCCAGGCGCGAGTATCCAGGAAAAGCCCTCATCCTGAATCCCGCTGACCACCCGCACTGCGCCCATCTGGTCGCGCTCCGCCTCGGTCCTGTGGCTGCCGGAGTACACCGGCATGATGCCGTAGCACTCCCCTGCGTCCTCGCTCGCCCCGTGCTCGCAGAGGATCACAAAGGGGTTTTGCTGGTGGCTGGACATGCCCCGCTTGGAGCCAACGGTCTGGATGCCGGTCATCAGCGGCACACGCTCGCTCTGGCGCTCCATGCAGTGCCGTCCGTGGAAGTGCAGCAGATCCCAGTCGCCGAAGGGAATATCCAGACACAGGGACGCGACCTTGTCCAGCCGCAGCACACCCGCGCCGGTATTTTGGATGCGCACAGCGCGCGTGATCACGTCCTGCGCCTCATAGACACCGTAGAGCAGCTCCACCTCCAGCCCAACAGCCTCATCCGCCAGCGTGACAGACAGCGTTTCCGCTTCTCCTGCGCCGGCAAAGGCAGCGGGCAGGCCGCGGAGCGCATACTTGCCCGCGGTGATCTCATGGCGCGCATAGCGCAGGTCAGCACCGCGCAGGCCCTCCGCCGTCGCGCACAGGATAGCGCTCAGACGATAGTCCCCGGTCATGGAGCCGCTGTACTCCTGCATCTGTGTGTCCAGCGACCATTCCCGCTGATGGCGCAGCTCGTATGGATTGGGCGAAAATCCGCAGTCCCTGGGCTGGATCAGATAGTCAAACGTCCCTTCTGCCTTGCGGCCGTAGTAGAGATGCAACAGGTGCCCCGTGGGTGCGATCTGCATCTGATAGGTCGTGCGGCGGGTGTGGATGGTATACGTTTTATTGTTTTTATCAAAAAGAATACTCATTGGTCTGATTCCTTATTCTCGTTTTCAGGCTCGATTTTCTGAAATACGCCGTCGAGCAGCAGTGCGCAGATGTAGGCGGGCAGCGACAGCCCGAACATCATCAGAACGGGCAGCGCGTATTGGAAGAAATTGAGACAGACGACCCAAAGGCCGACGGTGAAGAGCAGCATCCCCAGCGTCTTGGGAAAGAAGGCGACGGAGAGAGAAGCGGCGTTTTTTAAGGTGTTCCAGAGGGTGTTTTCGTAGCGTGCGGAGAGCGCGAAGGCGTAAAGCGCGATCGCACCGACGATCAGCGCGGCGGCGACCACCGCAACACGCAGCGGCGGCATCACAGCGGCAGCCATCTGATAGTCCACGAAAAATACAGCGGCGGCCGCGAGAAACAACAGCCCCAGCAGCGTACCCTGCTTCAGGTTGCTGCGGAAGGCGCGAAAGTACGGGCGCACCACGCCGGAGTCCTCACCCCGGATGTAGCGCAGCATCTGGCCGCTGAGCGCCGTCAGCGCCGCGCCCATCGTCACGACCGGCAGGCAGCATACCGCCGCGAGAATGTTGAGCACCAGCAGGTCGCAAATGGCGCCCAGCGCCCGCATCAGCGGGTTTTCCATGTCGAAGATGCGTCTGAACATAGCATACCTCTTTACTTGGGATTTGGCAAGAAGTTTCCCCGCCCCAATGGAGGGACGGGGAAAACAACACACCAAATTTGGTTTTAGCCCTTGACCGCGCCGGCGGTAACGCCTTGCACGATGTAGCGCTGCAGGAACACATACAGGATCAGGATCGGCAGCATGGCCAGCAGCAGCGCCGCCATAACGAGACCGATATCCGTCGAATAGGTTCCGTAGAACGCCTGGGTCGCAATGGGGATGGTGTAGAGTTCCTTCTTGGTCAGCACCAGGCTGGGGAGCAGATAGTCGTTCCAATACGCCATCGCGTTGATGATGGCGACGGTGGCGACCGTCGGCTTGAGCAGCGGGAAGACGATCTTCCAGTAGGTCTGCCAACGGGAACAGCCGTCAATCGTGGCGGCCTCTTCCAGCTCCAGCGGGATGTTGGTGCGGATCGCGCCGTGGAACATGAACATCGCCATGGACACGGAGAAGCCAACGTGCATCAGAATCAGCGTCAGGCGATGGTTCAGCACGCCCAGCGTACCGCCGTAGACAGAGACCAGAGGTACCATCAGCACCTGGAACGGAATGACCATCGAAGCGATCATCAGCGAGAAGATGAACGTGCAGAACTTCCACTTCTGGTTGCGCACGATGACGAACGCCGTCATGGAACTGACCGCGATGGTCAGGATCGTGGAGCTGACGGTGATGATCATGGAGTTGCCGAACACCGTCCAGAAGTTCATCTTCTTCATCGCCTCGGGGAAGTTCTTCATCGTGAAGCCGTGGGCACCGATCAGCGCCAGCGGGTTCGAGGTGATATCCGCCTTGGTCTTGAACACGTTGATGACGACCAGCAGGAACGGAGCGATGAAGCAGATAAAGAGGACCAGGAGAACGATCCACATGATCGCGTGGGAAATCTTTTTCTGGCGCGCGGCCTTTTCGTTTTCTGTCATTACGCTTCCACCTCACCTTTCTTGCCGATCATAACCTGGGTCACGCCGACGACGGCGCAGACCACAAACAGGATCAGCGCTTCCGCCTGGCCGAGGCCGTAGTTCTTGTAGGTAAACGCCTGGTTGTACACGTGCATCGCCGCCATGACGGAGGAGCCGAACGGCTCGCCCTTGGTCAACGACAGGTTCACATCGTACACAACGAAGCAGCGGGTGATGCTCAGGAACAGGCACTGCACGAAGCTCGCGCGCATCAGGGGAACGGTGACGTTCCACATGGTCTGCGACGCGGTGCAGCCGTCGATGCTGGACGCTTCCTTCACGTCCTCAGACACGCTCATGAAGCCCGCAACGTAAATCAGCATCATGTAGCCCGCATACTGCCACACCGACACGATGATCAGCGCGCACATCGCGCCGTTGGGCGTGGACAGGAGCGAGGGGGCGGTGCCGCCGGCGATGGCGCTGGCCAGCGCCACGAACGCGCGGTTGAACACGAACTTCCAGACATAACCGAGGACGATGCCGCCGATCAGGTTCGGGACGAAGAAGCCGGAACGGAAGAAGTTCTGGCCCTTTACGCCGCTGGTAACTAAGTACGCGAGGAAAAACGCGAGAATGTTGATCAGCACGACCGCAAAGATCGAGTAGATCGCGGTGCGGCCCAGTGCCGCCCAGTAGTCCTTGTCGGCAAACGCCGCAGCGTAGTTGGCAAGGCCGACCCAGGGCTTTTTCGCCGAGACGCCGTCCCAGCTCGTGAACGTCAGATACACGCCGTAGATAAACGGCACGATCACAACGCAGAAGAACAGGATGGTGCCGGGGCCGGCAAACATCAGGTACTGCTTGATCTTGTAGGATAGCGTGTTTTGTTTCATAGGCCTCCCCCTCCAAATATAACGGAACGTAAAGGGCAGAAGTTCTGCCCTTTACGGTTCCAAAGGTTTACGAAAGATTAGTGCGCGCCAACCTCAGCGGTAGCCCAGTACTCGGTGACTTCCTGAGCGAAGCCCGCGCGGTCGGTCTCACCGGCGAGGTACTTCTGGAAAGACGCGCCGACCTTGGCATAGTGATCGTCGGGCAGGTAGTTGTAGTTGCCGACCAGAGCGCCCTTGTCCGCATAGCTCTTGACGGAAGCGCCGAGAGGATCGGAAACGCTCAGGGTGATGTTGGAGAACGCAGGAACCAGGGAGCACTTGTTGACCAGGAAGTCCTGACCGTCAGCCTCGTAAACGAGCCAGTTCAGGAAGTCCTTGGCAGCCTGCTGCAGCTCTTCGGACACGCCGTTGTCAATATAGAAGTACTTGGAACCGCCGCCGACGAGCTTGGTGTTGTAGCCGTCAAGATCGCTGGGAACGGGCATCATGCCAAGGTTCTCGGTGTAATCGGTATCGACCATGTTCGACCAATCCCAGTTGCCGCCGAACTTGAAGCAAAGGTCGCCCTCCGCCAGCTTCATCTCGGTGACCTCACGCTCTGCGGAGGTGGGGGCTTCCTTGGCGTAGTTGTACTCCTTGAGAACATCGAAGGTGTCCATCATGGCGTTGAAAACCTTGTCGTCAGCCAGCTTGATGGAGCCGTCCTTGATGCCGGCGATGAACGCATCGGGATCGTCATGCAGCTCATAGATCTCAGCGAAGTAGTGAGCGCCCAGAGACCAGTCTTCCTTCTGCAGGCCGACAGGAAGCGCCATGCCGCCGGCAGCGATCTCATTGATCAGAGCCTGGAGATCCGCAGTGGTCTTGATGGTGGAAGGATCGAAGTCCTTACCGGTGGCAGCCTTGATGGCGTCGCCGTTGTAGAGAAGGCCGCGCGCCTCAACGCAGACAGGGAAGCCGAGGACCTTGCCGTCCACGGAGATCGCCTGGGTGGTGTCGCCGACCCACTTCTCGCCGCTCAGATCAACAGCATGCTCAGCGCCGAGGGAGTAAACATCCTTGGCGTCAACCATGGCGAGGACATAGGGATCGTTGGAGGCATACTTCGTCGCCATGTGCGCGGCGACGGTGTCGCTGGAGTAATAGACCTCAACGGGGACGCCCTTTTCCTGGGAATACTGGGCAGCCATCTCTTCCATCTGGCTCTGGATCTCCATCTTGGAGTTGAAGATGGTCAGGGTCGCGCCGGACGCGGAACTGCTGTTGCCGCCTTCGGAGTTGCCGCCGCCGCAGGCCACGAGAGCGAGGACCATCACGAGGGCGAGCATCATTGCAAGTGCTTTTTTCATGTTGTGCTTCCTTCCTATTTTCCAAATAAGTTGCCTTCGCATCCCGTCTGCGATCTGCCGCCGGCAGATCGTGAAACGTTTTACGCAGGTACTGTAAATTCTTATCATACGTGCCCTGTCCTGTCAACAGCTTGAACAATAGATTTTCCCTGCGGCGCCGAAGTTTGGTGAGCTTGCCCAAAATCCATGTTGGTATTTTGTGAAGAAGCGCCAAGCTATGAAACGTTTAACAAATGCCGCTTTTCTTTTGTTGGTCAGATTGCTATAATGGGCATCAAAAGATATTTTTGTCACAAAGGGGTGGGAAAATGATCAAGAAAGGCGCTGCCGCGCCCACCATGAAGGATGTGGCGCGGGAGGCAAACGTGTCGCTGGGGACGGTGTCCAAGGTCATCAATGGCATCCCTGTGGGCGAGGCGTACCGCGCACGGGTCGAAGCTGCCGCGAAGAAGCTGGGCTACACGGTGAACCACTACGCCCGCGGACTCAAGACCAATCGAACGTACAGCGTCGCGCTGGTGCTGCCTTCTCTGCGACATCCGTTTTTCGCGGCGCTGGCGGACGAGGTCACGGCCAGTCTCTCCCGGCGGGGCTACCGCTGCATCCTGATGATCACAAACTTTGACGCCGAGGCAGAGCGCAAAAGCTTTGTCATGGTGCGTCAGAACAAGGTGGACGGCGTGATCGCGCTGACCTACAGCCCCAACATCGAACCGGACGAGTCTCTGCCCATTGTGACCATCGACCGTCACTTTGGCGCCGGTATCCCCTGCGTATCCTCCGACAACTACTTAGGCGGGCAGATGGCAGCAGACAGGCTGATGTCGCTGGGCTGCAAGAAGCCGCTGTGCTTGCAGATTGGCGCAGAGATTCCCGGCGAGCCCCACAAGCGCAGCGCGGGCTTCGAGAGCGCCTGCCGCGCCCGCGGCATCACGCCCACGTCGGTGGTTTTGCAGGAGAAGCAAACCGAGACGCCTTTCCACCATTTTCTCGACGAACACATTCACAACGGGAAGCTGGACTTTGACGGCATCTTTTGCAGCTCGGACGGTCTGGCTGTCCGCACGCTCAACTATCTCAAACGCTATCACATCCGGGCACCGGAGGACGTGCAGTGCATCGGCTACGACGGCATCGCCGACTTTCACACCGGCGAGTATCTCTGCTCCACCATTGTTCAGCCCCTTGCGCAGATGGCCGATGCAGCGGTGAATCTGCTGCTGGACGAAGGGGAGCTTTCCAGTGGCGCGAACATCTGTCTCACCGTGCGGTATCAATCCGGCGGCACGACAAAGGATTAAAGGAGGAACCGATTATGGCGGCAAGCTGGCTCAAGGACGCGATCTTCTACGAAATCTATCCCCAGTCATTCTATGATACCAACGGCGACGGCATCGGTGACTTCAACGGCATCATCGAAAAGCTGGACTATGTAAAAAGTCTGGGGTGCAATGCCATCTGGCTCAACCCCTGCTTCGACTCCCCGTTCAAGGACGCGGGCTACGACGTGCGCGACTATAAAAAGGTCGCGCCGCGCTACGGCACAAACAGCGATCTCTACCGGCTCTTCGGCGAGGCGCATCGCCGTGGGATGCGCGTCATACTCGACCTGGTACCGGGTCACACCTCCGAGGAGCATCCCTGGTTCCAGGCCAGCAAGAAGGCGGAGAAAAACGAATACAGTGACCGCTACATCTGGTCGAACTTTTGCTTTGAGGGCTGCGGCGGGCTCAACTACGTCGCGGGCGAAAGCGAGCGCGACGGTGTGTATGTGCTGAACTTCTTCAAGTGCCAACCGGCGCTGAACTACGGCTTTCTGCACCCCGACAAGCCGTGGCAGCGGGCGGCGGATTCCCCCGCCGCCCTCGCCACCCGCGAGGCGATGAAGGACGTCATGCGCTTTTGGTTAGACCACGGCTGCGACGGCTTTCGCGTGGATATGGCGGACTCTCTCGTGAAATTTGACGACGAGCAGAAAACCGGCACCAGCGCCATCTGGCACGATGTGCGTGCCATGCTGGACGCCGAATACCCCGAGGCGGTTCTGGTCGCGGAATGGAGCCACACGGCGCTCGCGATCCGCGCGGGTTTTGACGCGGCGTTCTGCCTCAACGACCCGTGGACGGGTTATCCCACGCTGATGCGCGACTATGACCGCAAACACCCGGAGAAGCCCGACAACAGCTACTTCCGCGCAGATGGGGACGGTGACATTCGGCGTTTTCTCGAGCCCTACCTCCGCGAATACGAAGCGACAAAGGATCTGGGCTTTATCTCTCTCATCACCTGCAACCACGACACGGTGCGTCCGTCGTGGAACTTAAGCGACCGCGAGCTTCGGCTCGCCTACGCGTTCCTGTTCACCATGCCCGGTGTGCCGTTCCTCTATTATGGCGACGAGATCGGCATGCGCTATCAGGACTTGCCCACTCATGAGGGCGGTTATTTCCGCACCGGCTCCCGCACGCCGATGCAGTGGGACAATACACTGAACCTCGGCTTCTCCGCCGGCTGCGCAGACAGCCTGTACCTGCCGGTTGACTCCAAACGCGGCGCGCCTACCGTGGCGGCGCAGGAGAAAAAGCCGGACTCGCTGCTGCACTTCACCCGCGAGCTGCTGGCGCTGCGCGGCGAACAGGCCGATCTGCGCGACAACGCCAATTTGGAAATCGTCCACGCCGAGAAGGGCGACGCCTTCGTGTACCGCCGCGGCGGATTGCTCATCGCCGTCAACCCCTCGGCGCATGAGGCGAGCGCGCCGGCGGACATTTCGGGCAAGAGCGTGCTCTATGCCATCGGCAGCGGCGAAGCCGCGGACGCCGGCATTGTGCTCCAGCCCCAGTCCTTTGTGATCTTCCAATAATATAATGAGAAAGTGAGGGTACCCCCATGGCAAGCGGCAGAATGGAATTCCACGCCCAGAGCATCATGCAGCACGCGAACTTCGCCTATGTGCTGCCCAACGACGTTGAAATGGCGGAGGTCAAAGACCCGCGCCACTACGACCGCCCCACCAAGAGCCTGATCCTCCTCCACGGCCTCACCGGCACGGACACCGACTGGCTGTTCGGCGGCGTGGCGCAGGAGATGGCGATCCAGTACAACCTCGCGGTGTTCATGCCCACGGCAGGCAACTTCTTCTACCTCGACCACGGCTACCCCGGCGGCAACTGGGGCACCTATGTCGGTGAGGAGTTCCCTGACTACGTACACAAGGTGTTTGGCTACTGTGACAAACGGGAGGATACCATCATCGGCGGGCTCTCCATGGGCGGCTATGGCACGCTGCACACGGCGTTCAACTATCCCGAGCGCTTCTCCGCCGCCATTGCGCTGTCCTCCGCGCTGCGCATCCACGCCCTTGCCGGCGGCAAGCAGGATGGCGTCATGCCGCCTGCCATGTTCCGTGACGTCTTCGGCGACCCCGACAGGCTGCTCGACTCCGACCGGAATCCCGAGTGGCAGTATAAAAAGCTGAAGGCCGAGGGTAAGCCCATCCCGTCCGTCTATCTTGCCATCGGCACGGAAGATTCCCTCTACGATGCCAATCAGGAGTTCCGCCAGTTCCTCACGGAGCAGAAAGCTGATTTCCGCTATGAGGACGGCCCCGGCGGTCACAACTGGACGTTTTGGAACGAATATCTCAATCGCGGTCTGGCCTGGGTTCTGCACTGAAATCGAAAAAAACCGCTGCTTTTTGCAGCGGTTTTTTCAGCTTTTTTCAGGAACAAAAATCGTCACGATCGCGCCGCCATCGGCGCGCGCCCCGACCCGCAACGCACCGCAGTTGAGCAGCCTCAATCGGGTGCCAACGCTTTGCAGACCGGATCCCGCTTCCCGCGCCGACGGCGCATCGTCCTCTACCGTCAGTTCAAAGCCGCCCGGCTGTTTTCTGGTGCGGATCAAAATGCGCTCCGGAGCGGCTCCCGTGCCGAGTCCCCGCTTCACCGCGCTCTCCACAATCGGTTGGAGCGTCAGCGGCGGCAGGCGAAACATGGTTTCGGACACATCATATTCCACGATCAGCTCATCCTCAAAGCGGAGCTGCTCCACAGCAAGATAAGCCTTGGTGTGCGCCAATTCCCGCTCAAAGGGGATCGGCGTGTCCTCCGTCGCGGCCTGAAAATCATTTTCCAGGCATTGAGAAAGATCCCGGATCGCCTGCTTTGCCTTCTGCGGATTGCTGTCGCAGAGATAATAAACGGAGGTCAGCGTGTTCTGAATAAAATGCGGCTGTATCTGAGCAGCCAAGGCTGTCAACCGCAGCTTCTGTACCTCCGTCTCCTCGCGCAGCGCCGCGCGAACGAACAGCACACCATGTACCAGCGCGTTGATGAGAATGCAGAAAAGCAGGACGACCGCATAGCGCGAGGAGCGCGTCACCCCGGCAATCAGCAGATCCAGCGCGACAGAAACCGGAAACGAAGCCAGCCAAAGCTGAAACTGATTGCTGCGGCAGCGCAGTATGTCAGTCAGCGCGAGCGCCAGCAGCGCCGAATTCATCACTGAAACGGCAGGGAGAAAGTCATGAAGCTCTGCCAAGCCGAACATTTGCAGCACAAGCAACAGCATTGCGGTCAATGCCGCGATCAGCGCGCCAAGCTGTCCCGCAAGCTCAGGGCCGCCCTCGCGCAAATGGTTCAGGAACTGTACCGCCAGCACCGGCATAACCAGATACGCGACCATTCCTGTCAAATACGGCATGGTGGCATAGTGGAAAAAGCGATCTCCCCACCAGTCCAGCACGAGATAGGTTGTCGGCAGGCCCAGCAGCTTCCAAATGCCAGCCGAGATTGCCAGCAGCGCCAGATAGGACAACGCCCTTCTGCGCCGCCGCTCAAAAGGCACGCACAGCACCAGCAACACCAGCAACAAACCCGTGATGACGGTCAGGAAGGCCAGAATCCCCAGATGCAGATCGCCTCGCAGTTGCTCCTTAAACGCATACTCCTTTGGCGTCAGAAGGAACTCCGGCTCCGCGCTGTTTCGGTAAGCCGGTGTCAGAACGATCTGTACGCGCTTCCCCGCGTCCTCTTCTCTCAATCCAACCAGAGCCCAGTAGTTGCCCGGTGTTTTCAGCACTCCGGCGTGAATATCCGGCTGCACGGCAAAGCGCCGTTCCCCGTCGATAAGGATCTCCGAATACTGATGCCGCGCAAAAAAGGCCAGCTGCAATCCTGCGTCAACGCGCTTTGGCAGCGTGAGCGTATAGCAGCGCCGCACCTTTGCAAAGGCGTCGATCCTCTCCTCCTGCCGCGCGGCAACCAACGCGGCGCGAGGCGCAGGCGGTTTCTCGGTCAGCTCCGCCGCTCCCCGCTGCGTCAAAATCAGCAGCGCGGCGCCGGAGAATAACGCCAGAACCAGCGTCGCCAAAATGAGGCGCTCCAACGAGGCGCGCCGCTTCACGGTCTTATCCCCCTCGGCGGATAGCGCAAAACGCTCATCTCATGCAATACCCGCTCCACCGTCAGCGGTTTGAGAATATAGCCGCTGCTGTCCAGTTCCCAAGCATCCAAGGCGTACTCCCGGTACGACGTCAGAAAAATGATATTGATCTTCGGGTTGATCTTCCGCAGCTCCTTCGCCAGCGTGAGGCCGCTCCCGCTGCGCAGCTCAATGTCCAGAAACGCAACATCCACCTGATTCTCGTGGGCAAAGCGCAGCGCCTCTCCCGCCGTGGCAAACCCCGCAATCTCCGCGTCCGGCAGCGCCTCGCGCAGCGTGCCAAGGCCGCCGCTGAGAATGATCTTCTCATCGTCCACCAGGATTACCGTCGGCGGCACATCGCTTTCCTGCATGGCAGCCAGCAGCTCCGCCTCCGACACCTCAAGGCAGGAAGCAAGGCGGCCGAGCGTTCCGACATCAGGCGTACGATGGCCGTTCTCCCAATAGGATACCAGCGCGATGGACACAAACATCTTGCCGGCCAGCTGCTGCTGCGTCATGCCAAGCACTGTGCGCCGCTCCTTGAGCCATTTTCCAAACGAATCCGAGATCACCATAGCGGCAACCCTCTCTTCCCTAAGATTCCTCTTTTATCATACCGAATCCGGCTACGAATGGCAACAGCCCACAGTTTAACGTTTTTTTAACCAAATTATGCACTCTTCTGATGGCAGCAGCCCGAAGGTAGCTCCCTCGGGCTGCTTGCTTATTTCAGGTCTCCCGCAGAATCTCCAGCGCATCCGGGAACAGCTCTAAGCTGCGTTCCAAAATGCCGTTCATCTGCGCGATGGCGACACCGTAGTTGACGGTCGGCACGCCGGCGAGCGCCGCGCGGGCAAGGCGGTTTTGCATCTCCCGCTCCCCCAGCATGCATCCGCCGCAGTGGACGATCAGCGCGTAGGGCGAGAGATCCTGCGGAAACTCCCCGCCGGAGGTGAAGGAAAACACGGGCTTTACGCCGCTGTATTGCTCGATCCAGCCCGGCAGCTTCACCGTGCCGATGTCGTTGCACTGGCGATGGTGGGTGCAGCCCTCGGCGATCAGCACCCGGTCGCCGGTTTTCAGCGAGGAAAGCTTCGCCGCGCCGCGCACCAAGCGCTTGAGGCTGCCCTTGTAGCGGGCAAAGAGGATGGAAAACGAGGTGAGTGGGATGTCCTCCGGCACGTCCTTCGCCACCACGCCGAAGGCTTGCGAATCGGTGATGACCATGCGCGGGCGCACCCGCAGCGAGGAGAGCGTATACACCAGCTCCTCCGGCTGACAGACGACGATGCTGGCATGAGCGTCCAGCAGATCCCGCATGGTCTGCTGCTGGGGCAGGATCAGCCGCCCCTTGGGTGCGGAGCCGTCAATGGGCGTGACCAGCACCGCCATGTCCCCGGGGGATACCATATCGGAAACAATACGGCGAGGGTTTTCCAGCTCCTTGGCGTAGGCTCCCAGCATCTCCTTGAGCGCGTTGACGTTCTCGCCGGTCAGGGCGCTGACGTACAGTTCATTTTCGCTGCGTACGGCGCGCTCAGTGAGCAGGTCGGCCTTGTTGTACGCGACGACGTAAGGCACCTCGCGGGAGCGGAGCTGTGCGATCAAACTGCGATCCTCCGGCGTGAGGCCGCGGGCAGCGTCCGCCACCAGTACAGCAATGTCCGTGCGCAGCAGCGTTTCATGCGCCTTTTCCACGCGCTTTTCGCCCAGCTCGCCCGCGTCGTCAAGGCCCGGGGTATCAATGATGACCGCGGGGCCGAGGGGCTTCAATTCCATCGCTTTCTTGACGGGATCGGTGGTGGTACCCTTTACATCGCTGACCACGGACAGATTCTGCCCCGTGACGGCGTTGACCAGACTGGACTTGCCTGCGTTGCGCATTCCGAAAAAGCCGATGTGTACGCGCTCTGCGGCAGGGGTGTCGTTGAGTCCCATATCGGTATCTCCTTAGAATCGGAAGTCGCGGCGGTTGGAGTTGCGAATGTCGTTGATGTGCTCGCGGGCAATCTCGCGCACGTTCTCGCGCGGAATGCGCTCCAGCTCCCGCGCCACCATTTCGTAGCCCAGCTTCTTGGTCTCGGGGGAGGCATAGTCCTCCAGATACTCGCTGAGCGTCATGAGCGCGTTGGGATGGCAGCAGTTCAGAATCTGGCCGCTCTTGCACAGGCTCATGAACCGGTCGCCGGTGCGACCTGCGCGGTAGCAGGCGGTGCAGAAGGACGGAATGTGATCCTGCTCCATCAGCCAGCGCACCACCTCGTCCAGCGTGCGCTGGTCGCTGACGTCGAACTGCTCGGTGTCGTGGGGACGCTCCGCCTCGGCGTAACCGCCGACGCTGGTACGGGAACCGCCGCTGATCTGGCTGATGCCGAGGCGCAGCAGCTTTTCGCGCACAGTCTGGTTCTCGCGGGTGGAAATGATCATGCCGGTGTAGGGCACCGCAAGGCGGATGCAGGCGGTGATCTTGGCGAATGTCTCATCGTCGATGCCGTTGTCAAAGGCGTCGGGGTCGATGTCGTCCGCACGTTTGACGCGAGGCACGCTGATCGTGTGGGGGCCGACGCCGTGGACTGCTTCCAGATGCTCGGCGTGCATCAGAAGGCCCGCGAACTCATACTTGTACATCTCAAGTCCGAACAGGACACCCAGGCCCACATCGTCGATGCCGCCCTCCATGGCGCGGTCATGCGCCTCGGTATGGTAGGCATAGTCGTGCTTCGGGCCGGTGGGATGCAGGCGGAGATAGCTCTCCTTGTGGTAGGTCTCCTGAAACAGGATATAGGTGCCGATGCCCGCGTCCTTGAGCTTCTTGTAGTTCTCCACCGTCGTCGCCGCGATGTTGACGTTGACGCGGCGGATGTCGCCGTTCTTGTGGTGGACGGAGTAGATGGTGTCGATGCACTCGAGAATATACTCGATGGGGTTGTTCACCGGATCCTCGCCGGCTTCAATGGCAAGGCGCTTGTGCCCCATGTCCTGAAGCGCGATGACCTCGGCGCGCACCTCCTCCTGCGTCAGCTTCTTGCGGGGGATGTGCTTGTTCTTCATGTGATAGGGGCAGTACAGGCAGCCGTTGACGCAGTAGTTGGAGAGATACAGCGGCGCGAAAATGACGATGCGGTTGCCGTAGTACGCCATCTTGATTTCCTCAGCGATCTCATACATGCGCTCGATCTTCTCCGGGATCTCGCAGGCCAGCAGCACGGACGCCTCACGGTGGGTGAGGCCGGTGCAGACGTAGCCCTTATCGCCCTTGCGGGGGCGCGCCTTTTCGAGGATGCTGTCGATCAGCTCCACGTTGTTCTTGTTCGCCTCCGCGTAGGCCAGCGTCTCGCGGATCTCCTCGTCGTTGATGAACTCCTCCGCCTTGAGGGATTTGGGATCGTAAACAGCCATGATCTTGTTCCTTTTCTTTCAATATGGTTTCCGAATGTCGCCGCGATCGGTCACGATCTCGTAACCGATGCCGCGCATCCGGTCGTTCAAGCAGTCCTTGCACTGGGCGGATTCCTCGCCGGTGCAGATCTTATTGTCGTACAGCTCGTACTTTTTCCGCACGTTCACCGGCGACAGGTTGGGCATCACCACGTTCGCGCCGGCGAGGATGCCCTTCTCGCGCCCGCGGGGGTCAATGGTGCCGAGCGCCGTGGTGGCGGGCAGCAGCACCGGCGGATGGATCAGCCGAATGACGCTCAGCAGGAAACAGGTCAGCTCCACCGTACCCGCGCTCTCGCCGCGAAACGGCGTATCGCGGTGCGGGACAAAGGGGCCGATGCCGCACATGTCGGGGCGAAAGCTCTCGATGAACTTCAAATCCTTCGCCAGCTCCGCCGCCGTCTGACGCGGCGAGCCGACCATGAATCCGCAGCCCACCTGATACCCCAGCTCCCGCAGATCGCGCAGGCAGCGCATCCGGTTGTCGTAGGACATCTCCGCCGGGTGCAGGGTCTCATAGTGCGCCCGATCCGCCGTCTCGTGCCGCAGCAGGTAGCGATCCGCTCCCGTCGCACGCAGCGCGGCATAGCTCGCGTGGCTGCGCTCACCCAGCGAAAGCGTCACGGCGCAGTCTGGATGCCGCGTCTTGAGTTCGCCGATCAGCGCACACAGGCGCTCGTCCGTGAACCACGCGTCCTCGCCGCCCTGCAAAACAAAGGTGCGAAACCCCAGCGCATAGCCCTCGTCGGCACAATCGAGAATCGACTCCGGCGTCAGGCGGTAGCGTGAACAGTTCGCGTTGCTGCGGCGGATACCGCAATAGAGGCAGTCGTTTTTGCAGATGTTGCTGATCTCGATCAGCCCGCGGACAAACACGGCATTTCCGTAGATTTTCCGCCGCACCGCGTCCGCCCGCTGCGCCAGCAGCGCCGCGCTCTCATCGGTACGCTGCTCAATGAGCCGCGCGTACTCCGCTTCCTCTAAACCGTGCTGCGCCCACAGCTTGTCCACCAGCGTGTCGATCATCCCTGCACGCTGGAGTACGCCGTCTTGACGGTGACATCGGCGAGCGCACCGATCTTTCCCGCCAGGGTGGAAATTTCATTCTGCGGCGCGTCCAGCACCACGCTGATGATGTTGATGTTTCTCTGGCGATAGGGGATACCCATACGCCCGATGATGTATGAGCCGTACTCGTGCAGCAGGCGGTTGAGCTGCTCCACGTCGCCGTGCTCGCCGACGATGATGCTGATGACCGCAACACGCGTTTCCATCGCGTCGCCTCCCGAACAAAAATGCCGTACCTGTGTTCAGGTACGGCATTTTGATGCAAATATGCAGAGTCTTCCCGTTTGCCGCACCTTGCTGTCAGCAGGGCCGGCGGCTCCGCTTCTCCTCAGGTAACAGCGGCATCATAACACAGGGAAATGCGCGCGTCAAGCGGCAATTATATCCGGCAAAACTCCTTCGCCACCTCGACGATGTGCTCCGCCGAGAGGCCGAATTCCTTGAGCAGCGGCACTGCCGGGCCGGAGTGCCCGAACACGTCGTTGACACCGATGCGGCGAACCGGCGTGGGCAGCTTTTCGCTCAGCAGCGAGCAAACCGCCTCGCCGAGGCCGCCGATGACCGAGTGCTCCTCGCAGGTGATGATCTTCCCGCAGTCCTTCGCGGCGGCGAGCACGATCTCCTCGTCCAGCGGCTTGATGGTGCAGAGGTTGATGACGCGGGCATGGATGCCCTGCGCCGAGAGCGCCTCGCCCGCCTGGATCGCCTCATAGGTCATCAGCCCTGTGGCGATGATGGCGACGTCGGTGCCGTCACGCAGCACCTCGCCCTTGCCGATTTGGAAGTCGAAGCCCTCCTCGTGGAACACGGGGATCGCGAGGCGGCCGAAGCGCAGGTAGACCGGCCCCTTGTACGCATACGCCGCCTTGACCGCGGCGCGCGCCTCCACGTCGTCCGCGGGGCACATGACCACCATGCCGGGGATGGAGCGCATGAGCGCGAAATCCTCGCAGCACTGGTGGGACGCGCCGTCCTCGCCGACGGAGATGCCGCCGTGGGTCGCGCCGATCTTGACGTTAAGCCGCGGGTAGCCGATGGAGTTGCGCACCTGCTCAAAGGCGCGGCCGGAGGCGAACATCGCAAAGCTCGAGGCAAACGCCACCATGCCCATCGCGGCGGCGCCGGCGGCGACCGCCATCATGTTGCCCTCAGCGATGCCGCAGTTGAAATGCCGGTCGGGGAACGCCTTGCGGAACACGCCTGTCTTGGTGGAACCGGCAAGATCCGCGTCGAATACGATCAGATTCTCATGCTCTTTGCCGAGCTCGACCAGCGCGTTGCCGTAGCTGTCGCGCGTCGCGATTTTCTTCACATCCGCCATATCACTTCGCCTCCCATTCTTTGCGCTGGGCCTCCAGCTCCCTCATGCCCTGCTCGTACTCTTCATCGTTGGGGGCCTTGCCGTGCCAGCCCGCCTGATTCTCCATATAGCTCACGCCCTTGCCCTTGACCGTCTTCATCACGATGGCGGTGGGCACGCCCTTGGTCGCCTTCGCCTCGGCGAACGCGGCCTCCATCTGCTCAAAGTCGTGACCGTCGATCGCCACGACGTGCAGGCCGAAGGCGCGGAACTTGTCCACGATGGGGTAGGGGTCGATGACGTCGCCGATGTGGCCGTCGATCTGCAAGTCGTTGTTGTCCACGATCACGCAGAGATTGTCCAGCTTGTAGTGGTGGGCGAACATCATCGCCTCCCAGACCTCGCCTTCCTCGATCTCGCCGTCGCCGAGCAGCGTATAGACGCGGCATGCCTTGCCCTGGCACTTGGCGGCGAGCGCCATGCCCGCGGCGGCCGAGACGCCCTGGCCCAACGAGCCGGTGGACATGTCGATGCCCGGCACCTCGTTCATGTTGGGATGGCCCTGCAAACGGCTGCCGAGGCGGCGCAGCGTCGTGAGCTCCTCCTCGGGGAAGAACCCATGCTGCGCAAGCGCCGCGTACAGGCCGGGCACGGTGTGGCCCTTGGAGAGCACGAAGCGGTCACGGTCGTCCCACTTGGGATTCTTCGGATCGACGCGCAGCTCCCGTTCATAGAGATACGCAAACAGATCCGCCGCGGACAGGCTGCCGCCGGGATGACCGCATCCCGCAGCATGGGTGGCGGTCAGAACCCCCTCCCGAATCCGCACAGCGCAGAGCGCGAGCTGCTTTTTTTCGTCATGTGTCATGCGTTCTTCCTCCTTTGTTTGTTGCTTATGTACCTATGTGCTTATGATACCTTTTTCCCGATGCAAAGTCAATGCGAATCTGCCCCGCGGCGCGGCGGCGCACAGGCAAAAAAACAAACGCCCCGAAGGGCGTTTGTTTTTTGCTTGGGTTGGTCAGATGACAGTGTGCTGTCAATTAGGAGGGCAGCGTCTCGCTCGCAGCGGTGATCCAGATATACGCAGCGGTGAGCTCGCTCTCCGCATCGCTGGCCTTGTCGCTGAGCAGGAGGTAACCCTCACCGGTCACAGTGTAACCATCGATGAAGTCGGTGAATTCGTCGAACGTGGAGACGTCAGCGATCTCATACGAAGCATCATCATTATTCTTCAGCTCGTTCGCTTTGACCGTGCCGCTGATCACAAGGTAAACCTTGTCGGTCTTGATAAAGCGGCTGTTGATCTTAGAGGCAGCACCGGTGAACGTGAAGGTCTCGTCGCTGTACTTGAAGGAAGTGGCGTTCGTGAAGCTGACGGTATCGTAATCGTCGCTGACCAGGGTCGCGCCGGTAACAAAGCCGTTGCTGTCGGTCTTGATGTTCTTGTAGAGCTTCTTCAGAGCAAACGGAGTCTTGCCCTCGGCAACCTTCAGGATCTCCTTCTCGCCGTTGACCAGAGCCTCGGCCTCATAGTACTCGTTCTCGTCGCTGTCGGTGATGAGCTTCGTCGAGTCGAACTTCAGCACGTAGATCTGCTCGTCGTTGGTGTTGGTGGAATCCTCAACGCCAGCGGTGGCCTTCGCAAACAGATAGAGGATTTCACCGTCGGAGTTGACGACAACAGGAGCATTGCTTGCAGTCTTAAAACTAACCGTTTCGGGAGCGTTCTTCACGCCGGTGTAGACCGTGACGTCTCCATCCTCGTCCTCAATGATGTAGACCGTGCTGGAGTTGGCGGTGAGGCCGTTCAGGCTGGTGACCTTGTTGAGCTTCAGGGAAGTTACATCCGCCGCAGACGCAGTGTTCTTCTTGGCATAATAGCTCAGCTTATACTCGCCATCGCTGTTGACCTTGTAGGCCATGATGCCCTTGAAGTTTCCGACATTATCGTCAGTAATCTCGGTCTTGCCGGCCGCATCATAAGTCGAATCATCGTCAACCGTGATGCTCATCTTCTTGCCATCGACGGTAACGACCTTCGCCTGATAGGTATAGCCGCTCACCTTCACGCTATTAACGTAAAGGATGTTGTCATTGCTCTCCTTGACGGAGTCAATGCCAATGATGTTGCCCTGCGTGTCGAGAACGACCTTGGCGACATCCTTGACGGAATACTTGGTATCCTTGCCATTGCCATCAATCGTGGCAAACTTCGTGCTGTAGTTGTACTTGGTGCCGTCGAGCGTCACGGTGTCGCTGGTCTTGAAGGTCTCAACATTGCCGGAGACGACGGTGGCCTTCTCGATGGACTGAACCTTATCGGTACCCTTAGAATAGGTGTAGAGGATGTAGTCGTCCTTCTTGAAGTCCTGAACCGCAAAGTCGTCAGCCTCGAGCGTCTTCACGCCATTGCCGCCATAATCCTTGACGGAGAGCTTCTCGGTCTTGGCATTGTAGTCGGCAGTCGCCTGCAGCAGGTAGGTGTTCTTGACAACGACCATAACATCGGCATAGGTGTTGTAACCATCGTCATCAATATAGAGCTCGGTGACCATGCCCCTGCCGGTACTGAACGCGGCGCCGGAGTTGTTCTTCCAGGTGTTGGCGGCGGGAACAACCAGTGTCTTGTCAGCGCCGTCCACGCTCTGCTGCATCCGGGCCTTCTTAGCCTCGAGATCCTCCATGACATCCTTGCCCAGCAGGGTGTAGATGGTGCCCATGGTGACCTTGCCGGTGTAGGTATTGTCCGCGGCGTCAGCATAGGTGCCGACATCGCTGTTCTTGTAGGTCCAAATGGTGGCGGAAGCCTTGAAGTCGTCGGTCTTGGTGGTGTCAAGCTTCAGGTCGCCCTTGTAGAGCTTCTCGCCGAGCTCGACGGTCTCCTTCACGCCAGCAGCGGTCTTGGAGATAGCCCGCGCATACGCGGTGCCATCCGCAACCTCAACATCAGAGGCCTTGGAAGCGCCGGTGGCGATCTTCGCGCCGTTGATCTCGATGCTGGTGCCCTTGGTGTCGTACTCGACCATCGTCGCCTTGAGGGCGTTGAGGCAGTACTGGGCAGCCTGCTCGCGGGTCAGGGTGAGGGAAGCAGCGCTGCTGATGCCGTCAGCGATGTCATTGTTCTCCATGAGCTTGGCAACGTTGAGCGCCCAGGCGCCGCCGGTGAAGCCCTCGACGTCGGAGTCATAACCGAGCACGCAGAGGAGCATCTTGCCGAACGCATAGCCGGTCAGCTCGCTCTTGGGGTTGAACTTGCCGGTGCCGTCGCCAACAATGTAGCCGGCGTCAGCGCAGTAAGCAACATACTTGGCGCTCCAGTCGGTCGCGGCAACGTCGGAGAAGACCTTGACCGCGGGGAGAGCCTCAGCGGTGTTCTCACCGAGGTCGAGGTAGGCGATCAGCTTCGCCGCCTGCTCGCGGGTGAGGTTTGCCTTCGGGCTGAACTTGCCGTCCGAGCCCTGGAACACGCCAACAGCGGACAGGACGTCAACAGCCTCGTTCAGGCTGACATCCGCCTCGTCGCTGTAAGCAGCGTTGGTGCTGACGGTGGCGAGACCGAGGGTCATAACCAGAGCCAGAACCAGTGCGAGTAACTTTTTCATGATGAAGTCACTCTCCTTTCAAATATTTCGCAAGCCTCAACGGTTTGTGCCAACACGAGGGATTTGGTTAGCGGACTAGCCAACGCGCGTTAAACAAATCCTGCGTCGTCTGTCCGCGGGGCGTCGCGACCGCTTGCGGTCACCACTCGCTCACGACCGCCGTTTCCCACGTCAGCCGGGCTTACTCCCATTGAGCTTACGGTCGCATCATAACCGACAAAAAATCAAAAATCAAGTGCTTTGCCGCATTTGTAACATAAGCGTAACATTCCAGAAATTGTTACGCTGCCTGCAAAGAGTTGCGTTTTTCCGCAAAAGTGCTATAATGCTTGCATCAATGATTCAAAAAGGAGAAAAGCCATGAAAGATTCCAACTGCGGTTACTGCATGCGCGGCGAGCTGCTGGAGAAATTCGGCCTCTACGTCTGCGACCTGAGCGTCAGCACGCTCATCCTCTTCAAGGAGCAGAGCCATCCCGGCCGCTGCATCGTGGCGTACAAGGACCACGTCAGCGAAATCGTCAACATCAGCGACGATGAGCGCAACGCGTTTTTCGCGGACGTGAACCGCGCGGCGAAGGCCATCCACGCCGTGTTCCACCCCGACAAGCTCAACTATGGCGCTTACGGCGACACGGGCTGTCACCTGCACATGCACCTCGTGCCCAAGTACAAGGACGGCTTCGAGTGGGGCGGCGTGTTCGAGATGAACCCCGGCAAGGTGCTTCTCACCGACGCCGAGTACGCCGAGATCATCGAAAAGCTCAAAGCGGCTCTGTGAGCAAAAACGGCTCCGAACGAAAGTTCGGAGCCGTTTTTTTATTCCGCCTTGGGGAGCTTTTTCATTGCCGGGATCAGCGCCGCCGCCGCGACGGTGGTCAGCGCGCCGGAGATCAGCACCGGCAGGTTGTAGAGCGCGGAGTAGACCCATTCGTTGGTCATGGGCAGGCCGTAGATGTCGTACATGTACTCGCCCCAGAGCGTCGCGCCGGTGACCCACACGGCGGCATAGCGCCCGAGGCAGCCCGCGATCGAGCCGAGAATCACGCCCGCCGTGCCGCGCTTGTGACCCACGCCGGCGAGGCCGATGAACGTGCAGGCGATCACATAATCGCCCAAAATGGACTGCCAGCCGATGGCGATGCCGCCGCCGAGCATGAAGTCGATCACGCCCAGCGCGCAGCCCGCGAGCAATCCGCCGCCGAGCCCCCAGCGCAGGGCATAGAGCACGATGGGCAGCATCATCAGCGAGATCGAGCCGCCCTCCGGCATGTGCCAGAGCTTGATGTAGCCCAGCGCCTCCGCCGCGGCGACCATCAGCGCCCCCTCGGTGAGCATACGCGTGGTGAAATGCGATTTGGTGTTCATGGACGTTCCCTCCTTTGATAATAGGAGTGCGTGACGCGAAAAAGAAACCACCCCGAAAACAGGGTGGTTTCCAAAACGCACGTCGCTATCCTCTCCCTACGCCGGCATTACCCGGATCAGGTAAAGGGTCGAAGCTGTCCGCTTCCTCTCAGCCTGTCACACAAGCTCCCCTGTTCGTGTGACAGCATAGCACGGTGCGGGGCAATTTGCAAGGGTTTTATTCTCCGGGCAGCTGCACGCCGTCGCCGTCGCTGCGAAGCGTCACCGCGCCGTTTCGGGTCAGCAGCACCGTCGCGCCCACGCGCTCCAGCGCCGCAACCACCGCGTCGCTCTCCGGCTCCTCTTCCGAAGATGTGATGACCGCGCAGGCCGGCTGTGTCGCTTCCAGCAGCGCGCCCAGCAGCGGCTCATCCTGCCCGTGATGGGGCAGCTTCAGCACGTCATACACCGGAACGTTTCCGCTCAGGAACTCCGCCAGCCGCGCGGTCTGCGCGTCGCCGGTGAAGAGGAAGCTGTCCGCGCCGTTGGCGGCGGAGACGATCAGAGAGGAATTGTTGCTCGCGTCGTCGGCGTAGCGCTCCTGCCGCGGGGGATCGACGGTGTAGCTCACGCCGTCCAGCGTGAAGGTCAGCGTCTCGCGCACCGTGACCGGTTCGATGCCGGCGTTCGCGAGCGCCTTGACGTACTTTTCGTATTCGTCGCTGTCCTTGGGGCTGTTGCTTTGCAGCACCATACCGATTTCAATGTTGTTGATGACCTTCGCCGCGCCGCCGACGTGATCCTTGTCGAAGTGGGTGACGATCAGGTAGTCGAGCCTCTCGATCCCCCGCTCCTCCAGATACGCAAGGACGGTCTTGCCGAAGCCCTTCTCCCCCGCGTCGATCAGCACGGCGCTGTCCGCCGTCGTGAGCAGGATCGCGTCCGCCTTGCCCGCGTTGAAAAAGTGCACCTCCAGTGCCGCGCCCGATGCGCTTGCGCCCTCCGGCACTTTTTTCGTGCCGGAGGCGCAGGCGGTCAGCGATAGTACCAGTGTGAGCAGCAGTGCTGCGATACGGTGTTTGTGTGTTCTCATAGTGCCGTCCTTGGGACGGGCTTGCCGCAGACAATGTTCAGGTTGCCGTTGCGCGTGCGCAGCTCGTCCATAAACGCCTTGGTCGTGTGGGCGTCCTTGAGCACGATGCTGTAGCACAGCTCATAGAGCGTGCCCATGTTCGTGGTCTTGACGCGCTCAAGCTCCGCGGAGCGGGTATACTTGGTGAACAGGTCGTCGAACAATCCGTCGTAGTCGAGGTTTTCGGGAATGGTGATCTTAAGCTCGCGCTCGTCCGCGCCGCGGCCGCCGAAATTCAGCGCCGTCAGCGCCAGGGTAAACGCCGCCATGATGATGAAGAACGCCGCCGCGAGCGCTAAGTAGCCCATACCGGTGGCAAGGCCGATGGCCATCACGAGGAAGATCGAGCCGATCTCCTTCGCTGTGCCGTTGGCGGAGCGGAACCGCACCAGCCCGAAGGTTCCGGCGACGGCCACGCCCACGCCGATGTTGCCGTTGACCAGCATGATGATGAGCTGCACCACCGCGGGCAGCATGGCGAGGGTCAGAACGAAGCTCTGGGAATACTTGCTTTTATACATGCTCAGCGCCGCAGCGCCGAGGCCGAGGAGCAGCGAGACCGCCGTGCAGGTGAGAAATGCAGCCGTGGTGATCTCGGTTCCTGTGATGATTGATTGCAACATATGAATGCGCCTCCTAAGTTTTCTGTTCGAGCGGAGCTTCCTCCGCCCTCTGCTATATTCTTCGGAGGCTGTTTCCGATTTTTGGGGGTCGCGGTATCAGAATTTTGAAAAATTTGCGCGCTCGTGCATGCCTCATCCCGCATGACCGCTTTCCACAGCTAATCTACCAAAAAGGCTCCGAATATGCAACCGAAATGTGAGCGCGGCAACAAGCAGAGACAGGCGGCGGATCACCGCCGTCTGTCTCTTCATATATGGAAAGAAGGAGGATTTTTCGATTCAGCGGAACATACCGCCCATCATTCTGCCGCCCATGGGGCCCATACCCTGCATCGGCATCCGGCACATGCCCTGCTGGCCCTGCATCGGCATCTGGTTCATACCCCGCTGACCCTGCATCGGCATCTGGTTCATGCCCTGCTGACCCTGCATTGGCATCTGGTTCATACCCTGCTGACCCTGCATCGGCATCTGATTCATACCCCGCTGATTCTGCATCGGCATCTGATTCATACCCTGCTGACCCTGCATCGGCGTCTGATTCATACCCTGCTGATTCTGAGCCGGTGTCTGATTCATACCCTGCTGATTCTGAGCCGGTGTCTGATTGGTATTCTGCGACGGCGCGGGGGTTTGCTGGTTCTGTGCGGGCGCGGTATTCGACGGATTCTGCTGGTTCTGTGTGGGCGCGGTACCCTGCTGCGTATTGCCCGTTTGATTGTTCATCTGGCCGCGCATGCCACCCATCTGACCGCCCATCATGCCGCCGCCCATGTTGCTGACACCGCTCATGTTGTTCAGGTCAAAGTCATCAGAGACATAGAGCTGGCCGTCATAGTCAAGGCCCGCGTCGCCGCCATTGTTGGCGCTGCTGATGGTGGCGCTGCCGGAGATCAGGTTGATGTTGCCGTTCGAGTCAAGGCCGTCCGCGCGGGGCGCGCTCACGGTGACGCTGGCGCCGGTGACGTTGATGGAGTAGGTCATCTCGTTGGCGTAAGTGCCGTCGCTGTTGGCGGCGTTGACACCGTCGTCGGTGGAGGTCACGTTGACCGTGCCGCTCACCAGATTCACCACGCTGCCCTCAAGCCCCTCGGTGCTCTTCGTGATCTTGACGGTGGGCTTGCTGCTCTCGGAGCCAATGGTCAGGATGCGGTCGGCATGGATGCCGTCGTCGCCCGCGCTGACGGTCACGCTGCCGCTGAGGATCGCGAGATCGTACTCGGCGTTGATGCCGTCGTTCGTCGCGCTGATGTTGATCGTCGCACCGTCAATGACGAGGCTGCCGTTGCCGTCGTCCTCGTTGGAGGAAACCTTGATACCATTCTTGGCATTGCCGTTGACGGTCAGCGTGCCGGTGCCGGTGATATAGGCGCTCGCGCCGGACTTGACCTTGATCGCCGCGCCGTCGAACGCGTCCGCCACCGCTTCGTCGGTGGAGTTCTCGTCCGCGGCGTTTTCCGCGTCGGTCAGCGTCACGCTGCCGTCCACGACGATCTTTGCCTCGGCGCCCTTGTTGACGCTCAGCGTCGCGCCGGTGGTGCTGGTGAGGTTCAGATCCTTGAGGATCAGCACCACGCCCGTCGTGCCCTTCTTGACATCAATGTTGCCGTCGGAGCAGGTTCCGGTGATGATGTAGGTGCCGCTTTCCTTGATCTTCACGCTGTTGTTCTCGTCGCTCATGGTGATGGTCGTGGCGTTCGCGTAATCCGCGCTCAGCGATGCCGCCGCGTTGGTGGTAGTGCCGGTGACGACGGGGAGTGCGGAGGACGCGGTGGCGCCGCTCTGCATCTGGCCGAAGCCCGCCTGCGTGCCAAAGGGGCTGCCGAACGGGTTGCCCGTCTGGCTGTTCATCTGCGTGTTCTGCGGACCGCCGAACGCAGTCTCCATCTGGCCGAACGCCGCACGGGCGTTCATCTGGTTTCTGGCGCTGCTGGTGAATGCCGCGCTCGCGCCGGTGGCGAGGAGGGTGAGGCAAAGCCCGCAGGCTGCCGCCGTTTTCACAAAATTCTTTTTCATGGTTGTAACCGCCTTTCCTATTTTCAAGAAGTTTCTTTTGATTTGGCTGAAGTTTTACCTTCTGTCATATCATTCGCAAAGGCGGTTTCGTTTTTTGGGGTCGGGGCGAAAAAATTTTTGTTGCCACGCCTGATTCTTTTGTGTACAATAGGCGGGTACGCCGCAGGACAGGCGCGGCGCAGCGGAAAACACAGAGAGAAGGGTGCTGCTTTGGAACGCAATTCTGTCGTTTACCAAACCTATGTGGACATTCTGCGTCGCGAGCTGGTCTGTGCCATGGGCTGTACGGAGCCGATCGCCCTCGCTTACTGTGCTGCCACCGCCCGTGCCGCGTTGGGCGCGCTGCCCGACCGGATCACGGTGGAAGCCAGCGGCAACATTATTAAAAATGTCAAGAGCGTCGTCGTGCCGAACACCGGCGGCAGGCGCGGCATCGCCGCGGCGGCGGCCATCGGCGTCCTCGGCGGTGATGAGGGCGCCGAATTGCAGGTTATCTCCCGCGTCAGCGAGGAGGCCAAGGCCCGGCTGGGTGACTATCTGGAGCAGACGCCGGTGGAAATCCTGTCGCTTCCGTCCGATTGCCTGCTGGACATGATCGTCACCGTGCGGCACGGCGATTCCTATGCCAAAGTGCGCATCGCCAACGAGCACACAAACATCGTACTCGTCGAGCGCGACGGAAAAATACTCTCGCAAAAGGATGCCCACGCCGCTCCGCAGGAGCAGAACGTCCCCGATTATTCGCTTCTGACGGTGTCGGACATCTATAACTTTGCCTGCACCTGCGCATTGGACGATGTGCGATCCATTCTCGATCAGCAGATCGAGATGAACACCGCCATCGCCGAGGAAGGACTGCGCCACGACTACGGCGCGAACATCGGCAAGGTGCTGCTCAAGACCAGCGACAACCTGCGCACCCGCGCGAAGGCCTATGCCGCGGCGGGCTCGGACGCCCGCATGAACGGCTGTGAGCTGCCGGTGGTCATCTGCTCCGGCAGCGGCAATCAGGGGCTGACCGCCTCGCTGCCCGTCATCGTCTACGCCAGGGCGCTGGGCGCGGAGCAGGACACGCTCTACCGCGCGCTGCTCATCTCCAACCTCATCACACTGCACGAAAAAACCGGCATTGGCCGCCTCTCCGCCTACTGTGGTGCGGTCAGCGCGGGAGCGGGAGCGGGCGCCGGCATCGCCTACCTTCACGGCGGCAACGAGCGGGATATCGCCCACACCATCGTCAACGCGCTCGCCATCTCCTCCGGCATCGTGTGCGACGGCGCGAAATCCTCCTGCGCCGCCAAAATCGCGACCGCTGTGGAGACCGGCATCTTCGGCTACGAGATGTATCAAAACGGCCAGCAATTCTACGCCGGCGACGGTCTGGTGGTCAAGGGCGTGGAGAATTCCATCCGCAACTTCGGCCGTCTTGCCCGCGTCGGGATGCGGGAGACCGACCAGGAGATCATCCGTATGATGACAGAGCTTTCCTAAAATTTACATATATCATAAGGGAGAACAAACCAAATGAAGCTTTTCAAAAGTCTGCCCGCCCGGCTGCTGCTGGGCATCCTCCTCGGCATCGTACTTGGCCTGATCCTGCCCGCGGAGGTGATGACCGTTGTCGTGACCCTCAAGTACATCCTCGGCCAGCTCATCACCTTCTGCGTGCCGCTGATCATCATCGGCTTCATCGCGCCGTCCATCACCAAGCTGGGCAACAGCGCCACGCGGATGCTGGTCGTCGCGGTCATCCTCGCCTATGTCTCCAGCATTCTCGCCGCGTTTCTGTCCATGGGCGCGGGCTACGCCATCATCCCCAATTTGAGCATTGTCACCGATCCCGAGGGCCTGCGGGAGCTGCCCGCCGTGGCGTTCCAGCTCGACATCCCGCAGATCATGCCCGTCATGTCCGCGTTGGTGTTCTCCGTGCTGCTCGGCCTCGCCGCTGTGTGGACGAAGGCAACGACCATTACCGCGGTATTGCAGGAGTTCCAGAACATCGTGCTGGACATCGTGAAAAAGGTCATTATCCCCATCCTGCCGTTTTTCATCGCATTTACGTTCTGCGGTCTCGCGTGGGAGGGTTCCATCACCCGTCAGCTGCCCGTATTCCTGCTGGTCATTCTGATCGTTATGCTGGGCCATTACATCTGGCTCGCCGTCCTCTACGGCACGGCGTCCGCTTACTCCGGCCGCTCCGGCATTGAGGTCGTCAAGCACTACGGCCCTGCCTACCTCACCGCAGTCGGCACCATGTCCTCCGCCGCGACGCTCGCCGTCGCGCTGAGCTGCGCCCGCAAGAGCAAAAACCTCCGCGCCGACATGGTGGACTTCGGCATCCCGCTGTTCGCGAACATCCACCTCTGCGGCTCCGTGCTCACCGAGGTGTTCTTCGTGATGACCGTCTCCAAGGTGCTCTACGGCAAGCTCCCCGCCGCCGGTACGATGGTGCTCTTCTGCCTCCTGCTGGGTATCTTCGCCATTGGCGCGCCCGGCGTCCCCGGCGGCACGGTCATGGCGTCGCTGGGTCTCATCACCGGCGTGCTGGGCTTTGACGGCGATGGCACCGCGCTGATGCTGGCGGTCTTTGCCCTGCAGGACAGCTTCGGCACCGCCTGCAACGTCACCGGCGACGGCGCGCTGACGCTGTTCCTCACCGGTTATGCCGAGAAGCACGGCATCAAAGAAGAAACCGTTGCCGCGCCCGAGCTGTAATAAGCGCAAAAACAAAGGACGGAAACCGGAATCCGGTTTCCGTCCTTTTCTGTTGTTCGGATTTAATCCACCTGTACGTCCAGCCCCAGCTCCTGCGGCAGAAAGCGCGGGCAGGTGCTCTCGGAAATCGTGATGACCGACGCCGCGAGATGTGTGCCGATGCGCACCGACTCCTGAAGGGGCTTGCCATACGTCAGGCCAATGGCGACGCCCGCACAGAACGCGTCGCCCGCGCCGGTAGTGTCGCGTACCATGACGGACTCCGGCGGGTAATAGCCCCGCTCGCCGTCCTGACTGACATACACCGCGCCGCGGCTGCCCAGCGTCACCACCAGAGAGGGAATATTCGCCTTGACGATGCGCTTATGAAGCTCCTCTGACAGCTCATCAGGAGAGAGCGCCGAGAAGTCGTCCACGAACAGGATGCCCGCCTCCTGGAGATTGCACACAAAGCAGTCGATGTTCTGGAGAAAGTCGCGCCGCTGGGAGGCGATCGCCATGTTGGACACCACGCCATAGACCTTTTTGCCGTATTTCTCAGCATAGCGCAGAATGCGCTTGACGATCTCCTTGTCCATGTCGACCTCGATGACGATGCTGTCCGCGTCGCGGAAGATCTCGTCGCCCTTTTCATCCAGCAGGGCAACGAGCGGATCGAGCTTGGGCCGTTTGGAGATCGAACCGGCGAGGTCGCCGCTGTTGTCGAACACGGCGAGCCACAGGCCCATACCGTCCGGATGGGTGAGCACATAGTCGGTGTTGACCTTGTGCTTGCCGAGCTTGCGCAGCACCTCCGCGCCGGAGGCGGTATCGTCCACCATGCTCACAAATGTCGGGCGCAGCTCCACATTGGCGATGTCCTCCGCCACGTTGCGGCCCACGCCGCCGTGCACGATTTCCACACGCCCGGCATTGCGCCCGGTGGGGCTGTACAGCTCGTCCGGGAATCCTTTGATGTCAACAAATACCGCGCCCACCACTACGATTGCCATACGCCGTCTCCTTTGTTTTGTGCGTTTGTCGCTTTCTGTAAGATACCGCACCTTGTTGTCAGTCTGTCGTAAAAGTGTCGTACAGACGGATTTCAGGGCGTTTGCAGATGCCCGCAACCCGCATCAATACGGCTTTTCTTTAATCCAGGGGCTTCATCGTGGGGAAGAGGATCACGTCGCGAATCGAATCGGTGCCGCAGAGCATCATAGAGCACCGGTCGATGCCGAAACCGAGGCCGCCCGTCGGAGGCAAACCGTACTCCAGCGCGAGAACATAATCCTCGTCCATCATGTCTGCCTCCTCGTCGCCGTTGGCGCGCTTGATCGCCTGCGCACGGAAACGCTCGTACTGGTCGACAGGATCGTTGAGCTCGCTGAACGCGTTGCCCATCTCGCAGCCGCAGATGAACAGCTCGTAGCGCTCGGTGAGGTGATGGTCGGCAGGGCTGCGCTTGGCAAGCGGCGAGACCTCCACCGGGTACATCGTGATGAAGGTGGGCTGCACCAGCGTCTCCTCAACCTTCTGGTCAAACGCCTCGTAGAGTGCGTTGCCCCAGGTCTTGTCCACGCCGTCCATGTCCACGCCGACGGACTTCGCCAGCGTCGCGCCGGCCTCATTGTCACCCTCGCAGGCCATAAAGTCCGCGCCGGTGACTTCCTTCACCGCGTCCGCCATGGTCAGGCGGCGGAAGCCGGGAGTCAGGTCGACCTCGTGACCCAGCCACTCGACCTTGTAATCGCCGAGGATCTCCTTCGCCGCGCCGGAGAGGATGTTCTCGAAAATATCCATCATGCCGTCGAGGTTGGTGAACGCCTGATACAGCTCGCAGGTGGTGAACTCAGGGTTATGCTTGGTGTCCATGCCCTCGTTGCGGAAGATGCGGCCGACCTCATACACACGCTCCATACCGCCGACGATCAATCGCTTTAAATGCAGCTCGGTGGCGATGCGCATGTACATGTCGATGTCCAGCGCGTTGTGGTGGGTGACAAACGGGCGCGCCGTCGCGCCGCCCGCGATGGGGCTGAGCACCGGCGTCTCGACCTCCATGAAACCGAGAGAGTCCAGATAGCGGCGCAGGTAAGAGACGAACTTGCTGCGAATTTCAAAGTTGCGCTTGCTTTCGGGGTTGACGATCAGGTCGACGTAGCGCTGGCGATAGCGGATTTCCTTGTCCTGCAAGCCGTGGAACTTCTCGGGCAGCGGCTGGAGGGATTTCGCGAGCAGGGTGACCTCCTTGCAGCGGACGCTCATCTCGCCGCGCTGGGTGCGGAACACCTCGCCGTTGACGCCGACAATGTCGCCGATGTCGTACTTTTTAAACTCGTTGTAGGACTCTTCGTCCATCTCGTCCTTGCGGGCGTAGAGCTGGATGCGGCCGGTCTTATCCTGCATGTCGCAGAAGCTGACCTTGCCCATGCCGCGCTTGGACATGAGACGACCCGCGATGGAAACGCTCTGCCCCTCCAGCGCATCAAAGTTGTCCTTGATATCCTGCGTGTGGTGGGTAACATCGAACTTCGTCACGGCAAAGGGGTCTTTGCCTGCGTCCTGCAACGCCTTGAGCTTCTCGCGGCGAACCTTGAGAATTTCGGAAATATCCTGCTCCTGAGGAGCGTTATTGTTCTTCTTTTCTTCTGCCATAGTGTCCCTCGTTATCTTTCGACCTTGACAATGCGGTAATGGATCTCGCCCACCGGAGCCTCAACAACAACCTCGTCGCCCTCCTTGGCGCCCATGAGCGCGCGGCCGAAGGGAGAATCCTCACTGATGGCACGGTTCATAGGGTCAGCCTCCTGAGAGCCGACGACCTTGTATTCCGGCAGCTCCTTGCCGCTCTTGACCTCCGCAACGGTGACGCGGGAGCCGATGGTAACGCTGGTGCCGGCGGCATCGTCATCGGTGATGATGACGGCGTGGAGCAGAATGTCCTCGATTTCGGCAATGCGGGAGTAGAGCTTGCCCTGCTCGTTCTTCGCCTCGTCGTACTCGCTGTTTTCGGAGAGATCGCCGAAGCCGCGGGCTTCCTTAATGAGCTCGGCAACTTCCTTTTCACGCACGGTTTTGAGGTAATTGAGCTCGTCCTTGAGTTCCTGATGGCGCGCTTCGCTCATCTTGTACTCTTTTTTCATGTTGCAAATCCTTTCTTAAAGCACATAATGGCGCTATTTTGACTATTGGCATATTATATGTATCCCTTTCCCGCTTGTCAAGGGGAACCATTGCCCCGCGTGCCGCCTATACTGGTAATACAGGTGAAAAAACGCCTGATAAGAAGCAGGAAAGGCGTGGATGGGATATGATGCGTGCGCTGGGCTATGCCGCGATTGGCACGCTGTTTACGTTTCTGATGACGACGCTGGGCGCGGCGACGGTATTTTTGCTGGGGCGGCGGGAGACGGGGCGCTCGCAGGAGATGATGCTGGGCTTCGCCGGGGGCGTGATGACCGCGGCGTCGGTATGGAGCCTGCTGCTGCCCGCCATCGAGCTTGCGGCGGCGCGTTCGCTGCCCGCGTGGCTGCCTGCCGCGGCGGGGATCACCGTGGGCGCGGTGTTCCTCGCATTTCTCGACACGCTGCTGCCGCGGCTGCGGCGGCGGAGTCTGGACGCGGAGCGGCGGCAGAACACGCTGCTGTTTACCGCCATCACGCTCCACAACATCCCTGAGGGCATGGCGGTAGGGCTCGCTTTTGCGCTGGCGGCGGACGGTGAAAGCCTGGCGGGCGCAACAGCGCTGGCATTGGGCATCGGCATTCAGAACTTCCCGGAGGGCGCGGCGATCTCGCTGCCCATGCGCAAATCCGGGGAGAGCCGATGGCGCGCGTTTCTCGGCGGAACGCTCTCCGGCGTGGTGGAGCCGCTGTTCGGCGTCGCGGTGGTGCTCATCGCGTCGGGCGCAGCGGCGCTGATGCCGTGGCTTTTGAGCTTTGCCGCCGGAGCGATGCTCTACGTGGTGGTGGAGGAGCTGGTGCCGCAATCCAACACCCGCGGCGGCGTCAGCGGATTCATGGCAGGGTTCCTCGTGATGATGATACTGGACGTAGCCCTGGGATAAGCGAAAATCACCCCGCATAAGAATATGCGAGGTGATTTTTCATGACCATTCATGTGGTAAGGCCCGGAGAAACCCTGTTCTCCGTCGCGGCGCAATACTCCCTCGCGCCCACGCTGCTTGCGGGCATCAACGGTCTGAGTGCCGACGCACAGCTGGTGGTGGGACAGACGCTCATCGTCCGGGAACCGGCCGTCGTCCACACCGTTGTCCCCGGTGACACAGTGTACCGCATCGCCCGGCAATACGGCACCACCGCCGAAGCGCTGTACCGCAACAACGTTTTTCTCGGCGGGCAGCCTCTGCTGCACGAGGGCGAGCCGCTGGTGATCTCCTACGCCGACAACGTACGGCTCGGACGCATTGCCGTCAACGCCTACGCCTATCCTTACATCGACGATGCGCTGTTGGACTACGCACTGCCGTTCCTCTCGTACTTAACGCCGTTTACCTACGGCATCAGTGCCGACGGCGGATTGCTGCCGCTGAATGACGAACGCCTGCTCGCCGCCGCGGGACGCCATCGCAATGCCGCGCTGATGCACCTGTCCACGCTGACAGAGAATGGTGCGTTCTCCAACGATCGCTCCTCGGTTCTGCTCAACAGTGAAGATTTGCAGGAGCGTTTAATAATAGACGTAATAGCAACTATCCAACAAAAGGGCTATTATGGGCTGGACGTGGACTTCGAGTTCGTGTTTCCCCGGGAGCGCACACTATATGCCGCCTTCATCCGCAAGCTGCGCGAACGGCTGAACCCGCTGGGTTATCCCGTTCTGGTGGCGCTGGCGCCCAAGACTCGCGGCGACCAGCCGGGACTGCTGTATGAGGCGCACGACTACGCGCTGCTGGGCGAGGCTGCCGACGCGGTGCTGCTGATGACCTACGAGTGGGGCTACACCTATGGTCCACCGATGGCGGTAGCGCCGATCCCGCAGGTGCGTGCGGTGTTGGATTACGCCGTGAGCGTGATCCCGCCGGAAAAGATCTTCATGGGTGTGCCGCTCTACGGCTACGACTGGCCGCTGCCGTATGTGCAGGGGCAGACGCGGGCGGAATCCATCTCCCCACAGTACGCCGTGGAGCTGGCACTGCGCCGCCGGGCGGAGATCCTCTACGACGAGGTCTCGCAGTCGCCGTATTTCTACTACACCGACCGCGGCGGGCAGCAGCACGTTGTCTGGTTTGAGGACGCGCGAAGCATGGACGCCAAGCTGCGGCTTGTCCATGAGTATGGCCTGCGTGGCGCGGGGTACTGGAACCTCATGCGCGCCATGCCGCAGAACTGGGCGCTGCTCCATGCGCTCTATGACGTGGAAACGCTGCTGTAAGCAGCAAAAAGCCCGTTCCTCGCGGAACGGGCTTTTCGTGTTCGGCTTTTACTGGATCTCGATGCGGCGGGCGCTGGAGACCGTCTGCTCCTTCTTCGGCAGGGTCAGCTTCAGCACGCCGTCGGCGTACTCCGCCTTCATGCCGCTCTCCTCGATGCCGCTGACGTCGAAGGAGCGCTGATAGCTGCCGTAGCTGCGCTCGCAGCGGAGGTAATTGCCCTCCTTGTCCTTCTCCTCGTGGTCGCTGTGGCGCTCGGCGCTGATGGTCATGGTATCACCGTCGAGGTCAATGTGGATATCCTCTTTTTTGAAGCCCGGAAGATCGGCCTCCAGCAGGTAGCTGTCACCCTTGTCCTGAATGTCGGTCTTGAACTCCGTCAGCGCGGAGAAGCCGCGCTCGCCGCCGAACGGACGGCCGAAGAACGCGCGCTCCATCTCCTCCATCTCGCGGAACGGATCATAGGTGTGCATCGCACGGTTGTTTCTGTGGTCAAAAGGTCTGAGTTCAAACATGATGAAAACCTCCTTGTTATGGTCGCCGCTTGCGCGGTAGTTTATGGTTCTGTTCCGGTGGATTTCCTTTCTCCCTCGGAACAATTATGAGTATAGCCATGACCTGTGAACAAAAATACATCTTTTTGTGAACGGACTATGAATTTTAGCACTCAACGCTAATGAGTGCTAAAAGTATTTTCCTGTGGAAAACAGCGAAAGAATCTGCTATACTGTCGACAGCACACAGGAAAGGAAATGAAACCATGAAA
>CAMVTO010000012.1 GCA_947170435.1 uncultured Clostridia bacterium
TTCCAACCGCAGCAAGTTTCATATTCTCACCTCTCAAAGCAGCAAACGTATCCTGTCTGGCCGCAGGATCACGCGGTGGTTTTCCTTCAGAGATCCATCGTCCTCATACCCGAAGCCGCGGACCTGGATCAGCGCTTTCCCCTCCGGAACGGAGAGCAGCGCAGCCTCTTCCTTCCGTGCACGCAGGATGCCGATACGAAGCGGCCCCGCTTCGCTGTGGGGAGCGGCCATTGCGGAGAGCAGCGCGGCGCCGCGTCCATCGCATTCTTCGCCTGGCGCGTACCGCAGGACGCGGCTCTCCAGTGCGATCGGCGTCCGTTCCGAGCACCACAACGCCCGAACGTCAAGCCACTCGCCGCCCTCCTTTTCCAGAAGGGGGAGCTTCGGCGAATGCTCCCAGACGTCCAGCAGCTCACCGTGCGGGCGCAGCGCTTTTCGGCGCAGCGTTTCATACAGACTCTCTTTGCCCGCCGCGTTCCATTCCGGACGAGGCGGAGCGACCGTATATCCCGAGCCGCCCAAAGCGACGAGCCGTCCCGCCGCGGTAAGATGCCGCAGCGCCGTGCGCAGCGTGCCGCGGCTGACTCCCCATTTTTCGCACAGAAGGCGCTCGCTTGGCAGCCTCCTGAGCGCCGGAAGGGAAAGGAGAAGGACTTCCAGTGACTCCGCGGCGAACTCGCCCGGAGCAGGCACGCGCGGCCCTTTCATCCTTCTCCCTCCTTTTTGCCCCCGCCGCGGCAAGCCTTTGCCGCGGCGGGGCGTATTGCTTGTTGCTTGATTTGCTTCTGATCTTCTCAGATCAGGCGCTCTGCTGCTCCTTCTTGTTCTTGCGATCCCAGAAGTAGAAGGCGGGCAGACCGGTGGCGACGGCAATCACAGCGCAGAGGATCGCCGGGATGGGGGCATAGGTCAGTTCGCCCCAGATGAGCGTCAGGGTCATAAAGCTGGCGATGATGGGCATGATCAGTCCGCCGGGCATCTTGTAGCTGGGCTTGTAGTTTTCCTTCTTGCGCAGCACGAAAATCGTGCAGAAGGTGGCAACGTTCTTCAGCAGGGCCACCATGGTGAAGTAGCCCAGCAGATCGGACAGCGTGGTGGCGAAGATCAGGACGATCGCCACGGCGCACTGGACGATGATGGAGAAATAGGGGGTCTCAAATTTGGGGTGGACCTTGGCAAAGGACTTGAAGAAGAGGTTGTCCTTCGCCATGGCATATTCGATGCGGGGCTGGTACATGATGCAGCTGGACAGAGAACCTATCACGACGATGATCGCCATGATCGCAACGGCGGTGCCTGCGAAGTGGCCGATGCCGGGCAGCTTGGAAGCCAGCAGGGCGATCGGGGCGTCGGAAGCGGCGAGCTCGTCCACGCTCAGGATTCCGGAAGCGACAAAGGTCAGTCCGCCGTAGAGGGCGAGAACGATGACCGCGGTCAGGATCAGGCCTTTGGGCATGTTCTTCTGAGGATCGCGAATCTCACCGGACATGTAGCAGGGGGCACCCATGCCGTCGTAGGACCAGGTGGTGGAGGCGATGCCGGCGATCAGCGCGGCAACACCGCCGGTGGCGGCACTGGAGAGCCGCTCACCAGAGAGCAGCAGGCTGCCATTGAGATTGAACAAGCCAACGCCGATGATCAGGGCAAAAGGCAGGATCTTCAGTGCGGTGATGAAGGTCTGAAACGCACCGCCGTTTTCCACACTGCGCAGATGGACGAACATGAAGATCAAAACGAAGACTACGGCAACCAGGCGAAGCACAAAGCCATGGATTGGCAGGAAGTAAGCAAGGTGGTTTACAATCGCCAGCGCCATGATGGAGATGGACGGGGGGTCCGTGGCCCAGAAGCTGATCCAGCCGCAGAGGAAAGCCAAGGGGCGGGAACCGGCCTCACGGAAGTAGACATACTGGCCGCCGTCTTCCGGGAAGGCCGAGGCCAGCTCGGCATAGCAGAAGTTGGCGGGGATCTGGAGCAGACCGCCAATGATGAAAGCCAGGAACAGGAACAGGGAGCTTCCGGCCGCATTGGCGACCTCGGACAGGGACGAGAAGATGCCGGAGCCGACGGTCGTGCCTACACCGAGGGCAATGACCGCGCCCAGACCTAACTTTCGGCCAAGTTCTTTGTTGGATTCAGACATGATGATCCTCCTTTGAATTTCGTGCGGCTGTGCACACCGCGCGTATCCTCTCTTAATTGGAACTCATCGGTCTTCTCTTGCTTCTTATGATACAGAATGCTGGGGCTGCGGCGTCCGCTTTGGCCGGGCGCCGTCAAAGGCGCAGGCGCTTTCTTGCAGGAAAGGCCAGCGCTTTTCGCGCTGCTTTACGGTCCTGTCATCCCCCCTCCACTATGACCAGAATCTCCCGCCGTGCGGGGCCGTCGAATTCGCAAAAATATACGTCCTGCGCGCCGCCTCTTTCCAGCACGCCGCCGTGGATCAGGAAATGGCAGTGATTGCCGGTCAGCATGGCTTTGAGATGCCCGGTGGGGTTGCCTGCCGTCGAGCCGTAGTCGCGCAGCATGCGTGCGTGACAGTAGGACCGCTCCTCCGGCGCGAAGAGCGCCAGCGCGGTCTGGATGTCGCTCTCAAGGCATTCCAACGCTTCGTTGACGGTCACGCCGGTCGTCGTGTGGCGCGTGAGAACCGTCACCATGCCCTCCTGCACGCCGCTCTCGAGGACGATCTCCTCCACGCGCGGCGTGAGCACAGTCATTTCGTTATAGCTTTTGGTGCAGAGCACCAGCGTCCTGACAAACATCATGCACCGTCTCCTTCACCGAGAAAAACAAGGGCGTTCTCCCCGCGGATCAGTTCCAGCGTACTATCGCGCAGACCCAGCGTGCCCAGCGCTTCAGCCATGCGGATCTGCTCAAAGCGCGGATTGTCCGAGCCGAACATCACCTGATGGCGAAGCGACCGGTCGATCCATGTGAGCGGGATATCGCGGGTGAAGCACTGCGTATAGAACTCCCGCGCGTTGTCGAAGTAGAGCGCGGCGGTGTCCGCGTAAACATTGGGATATTTCAGCAGCAGCATCGCCGTCTCCCGAATCCAGGGCCAGCCGAAGTGCCCCAGGCAGATCCTCAGACGGGGATGCTTTTGCGCCAGAGCCTCGAAGCGGAGGGGATGACCGTATTCCGCAAGCGTATCTTTTTCCCAGGACAGTCCCGCATGGAACAGCACGGGACGGTCATGCCGCTCACACACGGCCCAGAGCGGCTCGAGCGCAGGATCGGCCGGGTCGAAGCGGGAACGCCCGGGATGGAGATTCAAGCCCTTGAGCCCCAGACGCGTAAGAGCGTCTTCCAGCCTGCCCGGAGCATCGCCGTCGTGCGGGTCGACCGAGGCCAGGCCCCAGAAGCGCTCCGGCGCGATGGAGACGAGCTGCGCAACTTCCTCGTTGCTCACAAGCGGGACTCCCATTGCGCTTGAATAGTCCTGCGCCAGCAAACACAGTCGATCGAGAGAGGCGCAGCGCATTTGATTGAACACGTGCTCCAGCGGCGCAAGACCGTTGCGGTGAATGTCCAGCTCGCGGTGGCGCAGCTCCTCGCGCGCGGCGTTGGCGTTGATCGGCTCGTAAAAGGCCGGGTGGACGTGGATGTCAATCGTCATACCTTACCTCACATCCCTGCGGCAGCCATCATGGCGCGGACATTGTTCACGGCACGGCGCGCGTAGAAGCGCGGCTCGTTGATGTAACCGGTGACCAGCTCCAGCGTGGCAGTGCCCTCGTAGCCGATCCGCTTCAGCTCGCAGAAGAGTTCGCCCAGCGGCATGCTCCCCTCGCCGGGAAGAATGTGGCTGTCGGTGCCCTGCTCACCGTCGATGATGTGCAGATGATCCATCTTCGCGCCCAGCTTGTCGAAATAGGCCATGATGCTTTCGTGCTGCACAAAGGGGGGGACAAGGTCGCACATGCCTACGATCCAGGGATTGTCGACACGGCGAAACAGCTCGACCAAATCGTTGGCGCGGGTGAAGAAATTGGACTCATAGGGCGTCAGCGCCTCGACCGTGAGCTTGACCTCGCACTTGGCGGCGTAGTCGCCCAGCTCACGGATGGTTTTCTCAAGCCTCGGCCAAAGCTCGTCATAGGTGGCCAGATACCCGCCGTTGGCGGGGCTGGTCAGCATGAAGGAGGCGCCCATTTCTTTGGCCATGTCAAGACACAGCTTGAGATAGGCCACGGCGTCCTCGCGCTGTGCTTCCGAGCCGATCATGTAGTTGTACGGATAAGCGTTGTGCTCGGGCGTATACCCCACGACGGGCATCTCATAGCAGTCGATCAGGCGCCGCAGCTGCGTGATCTCGCCTGCCTTAAGGTCAGGGGCATAGGCATGGGGCCGTCCGCCCCAGAGTTCGATATAATCGTAGCCGTATTCCTTCGCATCCTGAAAGCAGTGCTCCAGCGGATTGCGCTGGTAGCCGGAGGTGAACATTCCGATCTTCATGGCCTTACTCCTTTTATATGTTAAGATTCTTCCGTGACCCAGGGTTCAAATACGGATACGACCTGCGCCGCCACACGCGAGCCGATGCGCATGCATTCGTCGATCGGCTCGTTCCTGAGCAGACCGGAGAGGAAGCCGGCGATATAGCTGTCTCCCGCGCCGACGGTGTTCACGACTTTGCCCGCAGGATAGATCCCACAGGCGGTCCAGACTTTTCCGTCCCAGGCGAGGCTGCCCTTTTCACCGAAGGTGGCCACGGCGAGCTTCATGCCGCGCTGCACCTTGTCCTGCAGAAACTGCTTCACAAAGGCGTCGGACTCGTCATGACAGGAGAAGAAACCGACGTCAACCCAGGGCAGCGTCCTTTCGATGATGGGATCGCTAAGGCGGTCGCAGTAATCAAAGCTGATGAGGACCGCCGGATTGTGCGCCTTGATCACACCGAGCACACCGTCGGCCTTGCCCCAGAGCGCCGTGTGCACAAGATCGTGCGCCGCGGCAAAGGCGACGTCCTCCTCATCGAATACGATGTGCTCGAGTACGCCCTCCACATATTCGCCGTGTACACGGTCGGTACCGTTCATATCCATATAGGTGATGGCTGTCGCCCCGTCGCCTATCTTAAGGTGAGACAGATCAAGGCCTTCCTTTTCCAGGGTCTCGACCATCCAGCGGCCATTGTCGTCGCTGCCAGTGGTGCTGATGATCGCGGTTGGTACGCCGAGCTTGCGCAGATTGACGCCGGTGTCCACCACATTGCCGGTCGGGTAGCGCCGATTGAGCGCCTTTCCGTCGATGAAACGATAGACGTCGATGCAGTTGTCTCCGATCATGGCAGCCTTCATTGCAACCGCCTCCTTGACAGATGAGTAACCGTGTTTATTGTACCACTTTTGCCCTATTATAAAAAGGATCGGGCTGTTCGTCAAGAGGAAAAACCGAGTTCGAGGAACAATTTTTGTTCTGTTTGATTGTTTTATCCCGATCCGAAGGGAGAAAATGCCTGAATTATATACCACTTTCAGCAGGAACGACAGTTTTGATAGAGCAATTTCGAGCAAGTATACAAAAAACATTCAAGCTATTGAAAATTTTGGACCAAAGTGATAGGCTTAACACAGATATCCGGAAACGCTGTGTGCAGGCGCTCCGGAAGCTCATTTACTCTTCTCTCTTCTTGTGATACAAAGCCGGAAGCCGCGCCGCTTATTTAGAAAGCGGTGCGGCTTTTGCACTTTTTCACGACAAACATCAAAGGAGGACGTCATGAAAGCGGAATTGATTTTGAAATCATCCTGTGTTTTTACCGCAGCCGGTGAGCCGCCCTTTGCCGGCTACGTTGCGCTGGGCGGCGGTCATATCCTCGCCGTCGGGCACGGGGAACCGGAGAGCACGCTGATAAGGGACAACTGCCGCATTCTCGACTGCGGCGACGGCACGATCTGTCCCGGCTTTTTCGACGTGCATTGTTTTTTTACCGGCTATGCTGCGCAGAAGCTCGGTTTGGATGCCGAAAACAGCGCGCAGCAGGACGCCATGCTGCGCGACCGCGAGCGGATCCTGCCGCTGTTTCGCGACTACATGCGCCTGCTCAACAGCCGCGGTGTCACCTCCGTCAAGGAAATGGGCTTTGACGACTTCCACGGTTTTCCCGCGCTGCTGGAAGAACTGGAGAAAAAGGGCGAGCTGACGCTGCGTGTCAGCTTTATGAGCCAGCCCTTCGAAAGGCCGCTCGACCTCGCCTTCGGCAAAGAGATGAGCGCGCGCTTTCACAGCGACTATCTGCGTTTTTCAGGCTATAACCGCATGACCGACGGTTCGATCAGCCAGATGGAGGGCGCTCTCAAGCAACCCTACTGCGGGACAGAGTGCCGCTGCGCGATCTCCATCGACTGGGACGCTATCGCCGGGGAACTGCGTACGGCGGACGAGAACGGCTTCCGTTTTTCCCTCCACGCGCAGGGAGACGCGGCGATCGCAAAGGTACTGGATCTCTATGAGTGCTGCCGTCGCGACGAAAATGGGCGGCTGATCAACCGTCACAGCATCACGGATCTCGAGTTCAGCGACCCGGAGGATCTTGAGCGCATGGGAGCGCTCGGCGCGATTGCGGAGATCTATCCGCAGATCCAGTCCATCGCTGAGCGGGAGAGCAAGCTGGCCATGATCCGCGAAAAGATCGGCGAAGAGCGCGGCCGCTTTTACTGGAACCGGCGCAAGATGGCCGACAGCGGCGTTCTCCTGAGCTGCGGCACCGATCTCCCGCTGCTGATCGATGACATCCCGGAATCCGTCTATCACGCCGTGGGCGGCTTCTTCCCGGAGGGCGGCGAGCCCTTCAACGGACAGAACACGCTTACCGCCGCCGAACTCCTGACGGCATGGACGCGCGGCGGGGCCTACAACCTTTTTTGTGAAGACAAGCTCGGTACGCTTGAGGCGGGAAAAAAAGCGGATATAACGGTCCTCTCGGGTGACCTTTTCGCAGTGCCGCCGTCCGCGGCGCGCACGTTGCGCGTTGTGCTGACACTGCTTGACGGAGAAGAAGTATACAATGCGATGAGCTGAAGGAGAGGTTTTATGAGCCGTATTACCATGCAGGACGTGGCCGTAATGAGTGTGCAGTATGTTCAGCACAGCTTTGACTACTATCTGGATTCCATGGAGCGCTGCGGTCTTCGCCGGGTCGATCTCTGGGGCGGAGCGCCGCACTACTGCCGACTCGACTACTCCTCCGCGGCCGAGGCCGGCAGCCGCGTTAAAGAGTTGCGGCATCAGATCGAGGATCGGGGGATGCGGGTCGTCATTTACACGCCGGAAACGCTTGGCTATCCCTTCAGCTATTCTGCGCCGGACACGCGGCTGCGAGGGCGCACGGTCGACTTTATGAAGGCCGCTATGGACGACGCGCTTGGCTTCGGCACAAACCGCGTCTTCCTGAACACAGGCTGCCACCCGCGCGATCTGCCGCGCGAAGAGGGCTGGAAACGCATGGTCGAGAGCTTCCGCGCACTTGCTGACGGGGCTGAGGCGCGCGGCGTGCTGCTCGTGCTCGAACAGCTCCAGCCCTATGAGAGCAATCTCGTCATCACGCTCGAGGACGTGTCGCGGATGCTGCGGGATGTGGATTCGCCTGCGCTTCGCGTCTGCGTCGATCTTGTCGCGATGGAGGTGGCCGGGGAGCGGCTGGAGGACTATTGCCAGCGTTTTGGAGAGAAGCTGGAATGGGTGCACTATTCCGACAGCCATCACCTGATCCTCGGCGACGGGGATTTCGGCCGTGAGAAGCTGGAGGAGTATGTGCGGATCCTGGAGAAGCACGACTTTGCCAACGGTCTCGATCTCGAGATCAACGACTCGATCTACTGGGAGGATCCGCATGAGTCGATCCGCCGCAGCTGCGAGGTGCTTCGCGACTTCCTGCCGGAAGAGTAGAAAAACGCTTTAGGAGGATGCATGGCACGTTTCCCCCTTTTTTTGCTGCGCGACCGGGGGATGCAGAGACACATTCTGCGTCTGGCCTGGCCCACCATAACAGAGACCGCGCTGCAGACGGTCGTTCAATATGTGGATACCGCGCAGGTCGGCCAGCTGGGAGCAGCCGCCTCTGCAGCCGTGGGACTGAGCGCCACGACCACCTGGCTTGTTAACGCGCCGCTCTGGGCGGTTTCGACCGGCATTCTGGCCTGTATCTCTCAGGCCAGAGGCGCAGGAGACCGGGAGAGGATGATAAAAGCCGCAGGGCAGGCCAAGCTGCTCGTGTGGATACTCGGCGTCGTGATGACGGCGCTGACGCTGTCGATCAGTCCCCATCTCCCGGACTGGCTCGGGGCGGAGACGGCGATCCGGCGGGACGCGGCGCTGTATTTCGGTATCATCTGCGCGCCCATGCTCTTCCGCGTTTCCGGGATCATCTTTTCCGCTGTCCTGCGTGCCGCGGGAGATACCAAAACGCCGATGTGGATTCATCTGGGGATGAACCTGATGAACATCGTGCTCAACACGCTTCTGATCATGCCGACAAGAGAGATTTCCTTTTTCGGCATAGGGCTGAGGCTTTGGGGCGCGGGCCTCGGCGTTCCCGGCGCGGCGATCGCCACCGCCTCTTCCTTCGTCTTCGGCGGTATCGGAATGTTTCTTGTCGCTTGGCGTGTTGAGGAATGCCGAAGCGCGCGGGCCGTCTATGACCGTGCGGCCATGCGCGACTGCCTTTCTATCGGCATGCCGCTGGCGGCCGAGCGTATGATCTCCATGTTCGGACAGGTGGTTTTTACGGCGCTGATCGCCCGGCTTGGCATGGTGGCCGTGGCTGCGCATTCGATTGCGATTACCGCCGAGCAGGCATTTTATGTGCCGGGCTACGGCATGCAGACGGCTGCCTCCACGCTGGCGGGCTTTCATTACGGCGCGGGAGATGAAAAGAGACTGACGGACTATTCCGCCTCGCTTCTTCTGCTGGCGGTTATTCTGATGAGCGCGCTGAGCCTTTTCCTGTTTTTGTTTCCCGCGTTTTTCATGCGCATCTTCACGCCGGATGAGGACGTGATCGCGCTTGGCGCGAGGGTGCTTCGCATTGTCTCGGTGTCCGAACCGTTTTTTGCCGTGGTCATTATTCTCGAGGGTGTCTTCAGTGGGGTGGGTGACGTGCGTGCGCCGCTGCTGTTCTCGCTCTTTTCCATGTGGGGTGTGAGGCTGTGTCTGACAGCGCTGTGCGTGTTCCGACTCGGTCTCGGCCTGGAGGCCGTCTGGTGCTGCATGGTCGCGGACAACCTGACGCGGTTTTTCCTGTTGTTCAGCCGCTTTTGCGGCAGACGCTGGAAACGCGGGCTTCCCATTGCCTCCAACAGTCTGTAGTACAACATAGAAAGGAAGATTATCATCATGCTCTGGACTGAAGAACTCTTCGGCGTCAAAAAACCCATCCTTGCAATGCTGCATCTCGACGCGCTCCCGGGAGATCCGCGATTTCGCAGGGGTACTCCGCTCGGCGAGATCGTGGAGCACGCCCGCGCGGATCTGCACGCCCTGCAGGACGGGGGCGTGGACGGGATCATCTTCTCTAATGAGTTCAGCTTTCCCTATCAGCGCAAAATGGACATGGTCACGCCCGCCGCGATGGCCTATATCATCGGCGCGCTGCGCAGCGAGATCCGCGTCCCCTTCGGCGTGGACGCCATCTCCGACGGCGCGGCCTGTCTCGAGCTTGCCGCAGCGGTGGGAGCAAGCTATGTGCGGGGGACTTTCTCCGGCGTTTATGTGGGGGACGGAGGTCTGTACAACAACGACTTCTCCGCCCTGCTGCGCCGCAAGGCCGCCCTGCCGCTCGACGATCTGAAAATGCTGTACTTCATCAATCCCGAATCCGATCGCAATCTGGATACGCGGCCGCTGGCGGATATCGCGGCGTCTACGATGTCCAAGGCCGCCCCGGACGGGCTGTGTATCTCGGCCAACGCGGCGGGCATGGATGTGGACGAGGAGCTGATCGCGTCGGTCAAGGCCGCAAATCCCGAGGTCGTCGTCCTGTGCAACACCGGTTGCCGGGCGGACACCATCGTCCGTAAGCTGCAGGCAGGGGACGCGGCCGTCGTGGGGACCTACTTCAAGGAAAACGGTAAGCTGGAAAACAGCCGCCATGAAAATGTCCGTGTCGATCTTGAGCGCGTGCGGGAGTTCATGGCAGTGGTTTATCGTTTCCGTGAGACGCTGTGAGGGCGGCGCGATGGGAAAAGCGTATTTTGTCGGCATCGATACCGGCACCAATTCCAGCAAGGGCGCTCTCATCGACGAGCAGGGCGAGATTCTCGCCCTGCACAGCACGGAGCACAGCATGGAAAATCCCCAGCCCGGTTACTACGAGCATGACGCTGAGCGCGACTGGTGGGGTGATTTCTGTACGATCAGTCGGGAACTGCTGCGCAAGAGCGGCGTGGACGCGAAGGACGTCAAGGCCGTCGGGATCAGCGCGCTCGGCGCAGATTGCGTTCCGGTGGACGAACATTGCCGCCCGCTTCGCAAAGCGATCCTCTACGGCATCGACGCGCGGGCCACGGATGAGATGGCTGAACTGACCGCGCTCTACGGGGAGGAGCAGATCCTGAAATGGTACGGCCGTCCGCTCTGCTCCAGCGACGTGATGCCGAAGATCCTGTGGATCAAGCGCAGGGAGCCGGAGGTCTACGCCAGGACGCACAAGTTTCTCACGGGATCGAGCTACATTACCGCCAAGCTGACAGGCCGCTATGTCGTGGACCGTTTTCTCGGCCTGGCCAGCTTCAATCCGCTGTATGATCCGCAGACACGCAAGCCGGTTCCAGAGTACTGCGCACCGGTCTGCCGACCGGACCAGCTTGCCGAAATCCTCGAGGCGGCGGAGGTCGCAGGCACCGTGACGGCCGAGGCCGCCGCCGAGACGGGGCTTGCCGAGGGGACGCCGGTCATCACCGGAACGGACGATTCGGGCGCCGAGGCGATCAGCTGCGGCGTCGTGGAGAGCGGGAAAATGATGCTGCAGCTGGGCTCGTCAGTCTACATGATCCTCGGCACAGACAGCATGATCGACGACGAGCGGCTCTGGCGCGAGGAGTTCATCGTCCCCGGCTTATGCGATATCTCGGCCGGAACCAACACGGCGGGCAGCCTGACCAAATGGTTCCGCGACGAGCTGTTTCCGGACGCCCTTGCCGCCGAGCGCGCGGGCGGAGAAAACGCCTATCAGCGTATGTTGGAGGGCGTTGCGGAGATCCCGCCCGGCAGTGAGGGGCTGATCACGCTGCCCTACTTTGCCGGGGAGCGGACGCCGATCAACGACCCCGACGCCCGCGGCGTGCTCTTCGGCCTGACGCTGCAGCATACGCGTGCGCATCTCTACCGCAGCGCGCTGGAGGCGGTCGGCTTCTCAGTCAACCAGCAGATCCGTATCATGGAATCCCATCCCGAGGCGCGTATCGACCGGATCATCGCCGTAGGCGGCGGCGCGCAGAATCCGCTGTGGATGCAGATCATCGCCGACATTCTCGGCAAGGAGATCTCAACGCCGCAGGTGACGGTCGGCGCCTGCTACGGCGATGCGCTGATGGCGGCGCTGGGCGTCTCTTTTCCGGGCTTTGAGAACTATGCCGCGCTGACGCGCTATGTCCGCGCCGGCAGAACTTACGCGCCCGATCCGAAAGCGCACGCGGCGTATGAGCAATATCAGGCAGTCTACGACGCGCTGTACGATTCTACAAAGGAACTGGCGCACAAGCTCAGTTCTTTTGTAAGAGGATAGCATGGAGGAAACAGCACCTTCGTTTTGGAAGACAACCACTGGCTATACCAGTGGGAAAACCATTACGCTACTCTGGTTCGTGAGCAACGCGGAAGACCCTTGTATGTGCCATCCAAGGAAGAATTGTTGAAATACGCTGACGATCATTATTTCAAGAACAGTGAGGAAGGAGTGGCGTCTATGCGTAAAGTAATGGAGGACATGAGGAATGAAACGGCGTTGCAAAAGTCAAAGGAAATTGCGTTGAGGTTAATCAGCATGGGAAAGCTGTCCCATGAGGAGATTGCCGAGGCGTCCGGCTTGGCAATCGAGGTGATCAAGGAACTCGCACAGCAAAAAAACCGCATAAAAAGACAATGGCAGAACAGAGTTATTATGAGTCGCTGATGGCTGGACTGGAGGATGCCGTCGCCTATATCGAAGGTGATAAGGGCCGTGGCAGAGAAGTCGTGCGCGAAATTCCCAATCCGGTGCCTGAGTACCGGGCGGCGGATGTTGTGCGCACACGCAAGGCGCTCAACCTTTCCCAGCGGCATCTTGCATACGCGCTCGGTGTGTCACCGAGGACGGTAGAGGCGTGGGAGAGCGGAAAAAACGAGCCTTCGGGCGCAGCACGGCATCTGCTGTATCTGTTTGAAACAGACCATTCGCTGGTGGAGCGCCTGACAGCGCGGTAACTGAAATCCAATCATTCATAAACTATGAGCGCTCCGTCGACCTATCCTCGTTTTGGGATGGGTCGGCGGGGCGCTTAGCATATACGCCCTTTTCCTGCTGGCGTGGCGACCTGAAGCGGTTTCAGGTATACACGGGAGAAAAAGTGCGCTACAATAAACCCGTATTTCAGGGCGGATCTTTTTTTAGGGCGGATCTTTCTTAGGGCGGAGCATCAAGACAAGGGGGCAGTGCGCCCTTTTGGCTCCCCGTGAGACCTTGAAGTGCGAAAAACATAAGGACCAAGAAGACTGTAAATTGCCTCGTATGAGGCCGTTTGCGGTCTTTTTTTGCGTCCGCAGAAATTTGAAAGGAGCAAGAAGACCATGAGTGACCTCAACACAGTATTTGGACTCCCGCAGGAGGACGAACAGGAACCGGACTACAACGCGATCTTTGGCGGCGGAGCCGCGGATGACCCTCCCATCCCTGCCGAAGAGCCGGACCTCGCAGAGCACGCGGTTGCTACCAACGAAAAGGAGCCAACGCGGAAAACAGAGAAGGAGACGACACCCGACAGGGAAGCAGCACCCACGGCTAAGAAGACCAACCAATCCACCAAGCGTGAAGCCAAGGAAGTTGAAGAGGAGCCGGACTTGTTTTCCGCGTTCAATACGCAGGAGGACACACCGCCTGCGGCGCCCACGGCAGGGCAGGTATCGCTCTTTGACAAGCCTGCCGTGTTTTCCTACGGCGGCGCCAAGGAGGCAATCGAGGACGCATCTATGACCTTCGAGGAGCTTCGCATTCAGAAGTGCGAGGACTTCCCGGAACTGGAGAGCGGCAAGAGCGTGTCGTGGCGCGTCAAGTATGGCACAGTCACCAAGAGCGTCGCCGACCCGAAGGCGGACACCGTCGCCAAGCTCAAGGAGGAGATTGAGCGGTCGAAAGCATTCCTTGATGGGTTGAAGAAGGCAAAGACCGACAAGGACAGGAACCCCGACTGCCTTGTATCCCCTGTCGTGATCGCCAAGAGCAAGGGCATCGCCGCGTATGCGGGTGTGTTCCCCTCGGTTGAGGCGGCGCGCGCGTCGGACAAGGTGATCTGCATTCTTCCCGCGAACGACGGGAAGATCTACGAGATGCGCAAGAGCGAAATGGGCGAATTCATCGCACCGAAACACAAGGTTGTGGACTTTGCTGAGGTCAGAGCCGGGTTTACCCCGGCCCTGCCTCTCATCCCGCGCGAGGTGATTGGGCAGATCATCACGTTTTTCCGCTGCTTCATGAACGAAGGAACGGAATATGAGGCGATGGTATTCCTCTACTGGGACAGACAGGAAAAAGAGTTTGTCGTCTATGTCCCAAAGCAGACCGCTTCCAAGGCGAGCATCCATGCGGACCTGACTGAGAATACGCTGCCGGAGGACAGGTATCTGCACTATGCGGATATCCATTCCCACAACAGCATGCCGGCGAAGTTTTCCGGCATCGACGACGCGGATGAGCGAGCCACGCGGCTCTATGTGGTCATCGGGCATCTGGACAAGTTCTACCCTGACGTGACCGCGCGCGTTTCATGCGGCGGGACGTACCTTCCCATCGACCCCCATCTGGTGATGGAGGGCGTCGGCGAAGAGTTCCCACCGGACTGGTTAGGACAGGTCGAGCGCGTCAGCGGCGATCACGCGGCGCGAAGCGCACTCGCGGAAAAGCTGCTGTTTGCCGACTGGAATTGTTCGGAGGAGGCAGAGCGATGAAATTCTCCATGGAACGCCCTGTTAAGATCGTCATGCTGGGTGCCGGAGGCACAGGCGGGCATATTGCGCCGCACCTCTATCGGCTGCTCTATTCACTGGACCGCCCCGTCCGCTTCATCATCTGTGACGGCGACGTGGTGGAAAAGAAGAATCTCGTGCGCCAGAACTTTATTCCCGCCGATCTCGGCGAGAACAAGGCAAAGGTGCTGGCAGAGCGGTATTCCACGGTGTTCGGCATGGAGACTGAGTATGTGCCGGACTATATCGAATCGGAGGATCGACTGAAAAAGCTGATTACACCGATGGAGTGGAGAAGAGGCCCGTTCAGCGAGCGGCCCGTATGGGATCAGGTCATCCTGATCGGCGCGGTGGACAACAACCGCAGCCGACAGCTCTGCCATAAGGTATTCTACGAAGCGAGGGATCTCGTCTATATCGACAGCGGCAACGGCAAACACACCGGCCAGGTCGTCTGCGGCATCCGCAGCGGCGGCAGGACGTTTTACCGTCCAGTCGGCAAGGTGTATCCCGACGTGCTGGAGCATACAGACAAATTCCCGACCGAGTTGAGCTGCGCGGAGGCGTCGGTTTCCTCACCTCAGAGCATCACGGCAAATGTCACGGCCGCCACGGTGGTCGTGGATATGATCTATAACATTCTGGCGCAGGGCGAGAGCCGTGTGCGGCTTGCGACGTTCTCGACAACATCCTGCAACGTGCGAGCGACCCTACAGAAACAGACCGCGAGGAAGAAAGCGGCATAAAACAATCATCTTTTCAGGAGGAGCATAACCATGAAAACACTGTATATCCCCAAGGGAGAATCCAGAACCTACGAAACTCTCACCATTGACCGCATCGTGGTACATGGCGAGTTGAACGTCGCGAACGGCATCAAGGCGAAGCGTATTACCGGACGTGGTTATCTCACGGCCGGCAGCGTCAGCGCCGACGTGATCGCCGTTGATGACGTGGAGACCGCGCGTATCACCTGCAAGCGGCTGTTGGCAAAGCGTGTGTACGCCGCGGAGGTCTACGCCTCCGACAGCGTCGTAACCTCGTGCAGCCTGACCGCCGCATACGTGGAGACGGGCAAGCTCACCACGGCACTGAGCGAGATCGACGAGGTAAAGGCGGAAGAAGTGGTCAATCTGCGCCCGCGCAGGCGCGGCATGCTGCTGACGCTGCTCGCGTCCGCGCTGGTTTCGCTTTGGCTCTCGCTTACGACGCCGCGGGAGAAGACCTCCAAGAAGGGCAAACAGGAGGAACCGAAAACCGATGAATCCCCCGAAAGCGCGGAGGAAGCGGCCGTTCGTGAGCAGATCGGGAAAACGGTGCGCGAGATCATGAAGGAAAACGGCATCCCGGCCGATGGTGGCGACTTGGCACTGAAAAAGCTGGTCAGCAGCTATCTGCTGCTGCGCAGTCAGGGCTTTACGCTCAGCGTGCGCCCCGTTGCAGAGACCGCGCTGCCGTTGCTGGACTTTGAGCAGGAAAAGCAGGACCGCATTGCGGCGTGAAGGGAGGAACAGAATATGTCGTTTGAGTCACAGCAGAAAAATATGTACCGTATGGCAAAGCTGTTGGAAAAGGACCTCGGCTATATCTGGGGGGAGAAGGAATCCGGCCCAAACGGGGATAAGAAGGGCTTCCTCCGCCTCGGCAAAGTCTTCCTTCGGGCGCTGGCAGAGGATCTCGGCCTGCGGGACGTCAAGGTAACGTCCAACGCCGGAGGCATCGCTGTTTCCGGAGAGTGCAGCCTGTACGGCATGTGGGAAAACGGCGGCATCTATGTCTGCATCGGGCAATTCTGCTGCGGGAAGGATGTTGTGCTCTATCGGAGCATCCGCAACCTCAAGGATCACAAGGGCGGCTACAACAATTATATCACCCGGCAGGAGTTGTCCCGCATGAGCTATCAACAGCTCTTGAATCGGCTGCTGCTGCTGAGAAAGGACGCTGTTTATGAACGGGCAGCCTGAGGCAACGGAGCGCATCTACGCGCTCGAAAGACTGGCGGACGCCCGCGCTGTGATCCTCAAGGACAGCGCGGAGCTGATGGCAAACCGTGCCAAGGTGGAAAAGTACCGGGAAACCAATCTTCAGCGGGCGCAAAATTGCTATCTGGAGATGGAGACGGCGCAGAAGCGTATCCTGACGGCACTGCATGACGCGCAGCTCAAGCTGCTGGAGATCGAGGATTACGCACAGGCGGAAACGGCGGGAAAGCTCTATCAGGGCTTTTCCGGCTTCAATCTCATGTCCCGGGACTACAAGCCCGTTTATGACGTGCTGACAGGCTTTGCCGAAAAGCTGCCGGAATCCCAGAACACCGTGAACGCGCAGGTGATCGGGCGACTCATGAACAACGTCCGCATGGGCTACTACCCCACCGATCCGGAGAATATCGACCATATCCTCAGGGGCGTCAGATTTCCGGACGGCGTGACCACCAATGTGTTTGACCCTTGCTGCGGCTGCGGTAAGGCGCTCCGGCAGATCGCCGAGGGTCACAACTGCTTCGCATACGGCGTAGAGCTGGACGAAGGCCGTGCCGAGGAGGCGCAGACGCGCCTGCATCGCGTTGGAATGGGCAGTTTCTTCCACAGCCGGATCAGCAGCGAAGCGTTTCACCTGATGCTCCTGAATCCGCCATATCTCTCCGTACTGCGAGAAGGCGGCGGCAGAACCAGACATGAGAAACGTTTTCTGGTCGAGAGCTTCTGTCATCTGATGATAGGCGGCGTTCTGATCTATGTCATTCCGTACTACCGTCTGACGGAAGATATTTGCCGTTTGCTTTCGGACAATTTTAACGATCTCAGCGTTTGGCGCTTCACTGACGATGAGTTTCGGAAGTTCAAGCAGGTGGCGATCCTCGGCGCGCGGAAGAAACGCGCCGCGGACGCTGAGACGGCGGCAAGACTGGAAAAGCTCGCATATGCGCCGGCGAAGATTCCCGTCATCACAGAACTGCAAGAAGATCGATATGTGGTGCCGGGCGTCGAAAAGGCCGTGGAAGTGTTCAAAGGCGAACGATTCAACGAAAAGGAACTGGAACGCCAGCTTTCCCATTCGGACTCGATCCGTCGCCTGATGAACGCTAAAAGTGAACTGGACCGCGGGCAGAAGCACCCGCTGCTGCCGCTGTCCATCGGACAGATCGGGCTGGTGGGCGGCTCCGGCATGATCAACGGGCTGATTGAATGTGACACACCCCATATCATCAAGGGACGCATCATCAAGGTGAAAAACACGGAGCGCGAGGAGAAGTTCAGCTATAACGGCAGATACACGGGCGCAGAGATCAAGGAGACCGTCAGCAACAAGATGGTGTTCAATGTTCTGACGCCTAAGGGATTCAAGTCGTTGGCGTGAGGAGACAAAGATCATGAGAGTAAAGCTGGGACGCTTATTGGCAACGCCTGCCGTACTGGAAGCGGTGCCGCAGGAGCAGATTATGGAGGCTGTTGAACGTCACGCCAGTGGCGATTGGGGCGACGTTTGCGGCTCTGATAAGGGACGTAACAACTGGGCGGCAAAAAACGAAGCAAGGCTGCAGTCCGCCTATCACGCAAAAGCGAAGGATGACCCGGAGCGGGAAGTCAAGTTCTGGATCATCACGGAGGCAGATCGGTCAGCGACGACCGTATTGCTGCCGAGCGACTATTGATCGAAGGGAGAGACGTATGGAAGTTCAGATCAAAACACTGGCGAAGGAGCTGCAAGCGGCAGAGGAAGACCCGTTTGAAGCGGGCGTAGTTTCGGATTATGTGATGGAGCATATTTTCGAGCCCTTACTCAGAGACGAACAGCTCTTTTTCAAGGACATGGATTTTTCCCGCTTCTCCCAAGAGGATATTCGCGATCTTTACAACTATATTGAACGCCGTGACGCCTACCATGACTGCCTTTGCCGTCTGAACGCGTTTTTCTGCATGGCCGAGCCGGTCAGTGTAAAGGCGCGGACATTTTGCTGAGGTGTGCAATGGCAGAAGAATATGATGTGCAGGAACAGCTTGCGTCCATTGAATACGCGCTGCTGTGCTATGACTATGGCAAGCTGGATGATTTTCTGAAGACAGGAAACAGGGAAGCAACGGAGGACTACATCAATTGCTACTACGGCGCAATAGAGGTAGCTACGGACTTTTTTGAATCCTGTTACTATGAGGCCAGCAACGAAACAAAGTTCTATTTCAGCTACCGTGCCATGGTGGAATACTACCGTCTTTGCCGGATACACAGCTCCAAGCACGGGCTGCGCCTTCGCAATGATCCCTATATGTTGGATGCACTGCGATTCGTGCAGCAGATGTTCGACTTTGGCTACACCGGCGGTTACAGCGTTCATTTGCAGACAAAGATCAACCATGAATGGGCAAGCGGGCTGGTGATCCATCTCGACGACAGCTATTTCACCGCTGAGTATGAGTTTGCAGAGGCGCTGCTTGAAATCGGCGCGTGGTATGAGCGGAATTGCATGCTGCTGCGTGAAACGCTCCTGATGGAGCGCGCGATCTGGCTGCCTGCCTTGCCGCCGCATCATGCGGAAGGAGGAAAAAGTGAACAGTGAGAACGATCTGCTGATCCGGATCTCGCCGGAATCACGGCGAATCATGGTGGAAAGCACGGACAACGGGGTGAAGTCTGTCAAAGAGATTTTGCCCGAAACCTTTCTGGAGTGCGTCAAAAACAGCATCTCCAGGGAGAAAAACCGGATGTGCAGCGGCTTCCTGCCGCGAAACTGCTTCCACGTCGCCATGTGCGAGGATGGAACAAGAGACTACTGTATCTGGCACCCGCGTCTGCGGGCGGATATCAGTTATTTCGGCACGGAATACAACGACTTTCCGCTGCCTCGGCTGGTGTTCGGCATGAGCGTGTCGCCGGAGGGCAAGGTTTACCGCTGCCGTCTCGGCGTCGTTAAGGACGAAACTCCCCGTGAGAATACGCCAATGTACGTTTATCCTTTTTCCAATGTGTCGGGCTTCGGCCTGTGTACGGGAAACAACGAGCTGCCTGTGTATAAAAAGCGCAGCACATTGGCGACTCTGCCGGACTATCTGCTCCGGCTGCCGAACAACAACGACAGCTTTAACCCACGGCACAACAAGCTCAACATGGAGTATCGGGACTTGTTGGAGCATCTAAAGAAGAAAACACCCGCCTACTACTATACGGACGTGTTGGTGCCGAACGGGAAAACGCTGAGAGACTTTATGGGTGAGCAAGATGGACATTGATCTGAAAAAGCTGACGGGCAATCTCTGGTGCGCCAAGGCGGAGAAGACAGTGCCGGATGATCAGGTGAACCCGTACCTGCTGAACGTGCTGCTGCGCCGGCTGCAATCCGGAGAGGACGTGACCTATGGCGAGGTGGACTTTTCGCAGTTCGCGGCGGATGACCTTCGAACGCTGGACGGATACCTCAAACAGCATGAAAATATGGGATTCCGTCTGTCACGGCTGATTGGAAACGTGGACAACGCGGCTCCGTATTGCTGTGCATTGAGCGCATTTTGCTGAGGTGCGGGCATGGTCGAAATCAATGAATGGCTGTGGGAGACGCTGTATACCCTGAAAAAGCTGTATGATCATGGCAAGACAAGCCTGCTGGAACAGTACGCAGAACATGTGCTGGACGGCGACGACGTAGGCGAGATCGCCATACAGGCCGTGTATGAGATTTTTGCGGAAACGCGGGATTACTGGGACGATGGAAACGAACTGGAAACCTACGTTTTTTCGATCCAGTCTTTGACGAATTTCAGCGTCTTTGCAAGCTGTATGAAAACGAAATACAGATAAATGCAAACGAAAATCCGCACAGAGACGCGAGTCGCAGCGCGATCCGAAGCAGCCTGTATTTTAACGATTACTCGTATGACTACTGGTACTACGATGGGACGCAGCGGGATGGAAAAGCCAAACTCATTTTGAAGCTGTACCCGGACTTCTGTCAGGCTTACGAGATCGCCGGCGGGCTGCTGGAGGTCTATGACGCCTTTGAAAATCATGTGAAGCAAATGGAGGAGGAACTCGGTATGCAAGAAGAAAGAACAGTGCCTTTCCCCAAGAGGCAGGCCAAAACGCTGAAGGAGGCGGCGTGATGGTTCACGAGCGGGAAACTGTGATCCGCATATCACCGCAAAGAGCGGAGATCGTTGTGGAGCAGTGCGATGACGCAGGCGTGACCGCGCGCAAGTCGCTGACGCCGGAAACCTTTGCAAAGTGCATCGTCGGCAGTCGGCTTGATACCGAGGTGCGGCGCTCTGGATTGCTCCCGGAGCATTGCATCGGCGTGTCGCTCAGCGAGGGCGTGACGCAGTATTTCATCCGCTATCCTGAGCTGTATGCCGACGTCAGCTATTACGGAACGCTGTATGAGCGATTCCCGCTCCCACGGCTTGTATTTGCGTTTTCCTACGATACGGAAAGCGGCAAGGTGATCGGGCAGAAGCTCTGTGTGGTGAAAGATCAGCGCCTGACACCGAAAACGCCGACCTATATCTACCCGTTTTCCAATGTGTTCGGGGACGCCAGGATCTGCATCGGCAAAAACGCGCTGCCGAGCTATAAGGACGCAACGCGCATCTTCACGCTGGCCGGATTCATCCTGCGCTTGCCCAACAACGATGATATGTTCAGCGAGGAGAACAACAAGCTGGATCTCGGATACCGCGACCTGTTGGAGCACCTGAAGGACAAGGCACCTGAATATTACTATACGGATGTTTTAATACCAGACGGAAAGACACTCAAAGACTTTATGGAAAGAAGGTAAGAGAGCGTGCAGAAGGACTATCGGCAGATCCAAGAGGAGCTTGCAAAGCCCTTTGCGCCGGAGGATCTGGAGTGGCGCATCCAAGTGACCACAAAAAACAAGGATAAGGGTCTCGCGGTGCCGTATGTGACGAACCGCGCGATTCAGGACAGGCTGGACGACGTTGTCGGCCCGGAGAACTGGCGCAACGAGTACAAATCATGGCATGGCAGCGGCAAGAAAGAAGCCCAGCTTTGCGGCATTTCCATCTACATGGAAGATCGCAAGGAATGGCTGACCAAGTGGGACGGAGCAGAGGACACAGACATTGAACCCGTTAAGGGCGGTCTGTCCGATTCTATGAAACGCGCGGCAGTTCAATGGGGCATTGGCCGTGTCCTCTACAAAATGGGGACCGTGTGGGTGCTGATCGAGCAGAAGGGCAGCAGCTATATGATTCAGGAGAGCGAGCGGTACAAGCTGGACCGCGCGTATCTGGATATGCTTGGCAAACTCAAGCTGACGCCGGCACAGCCGGGCGGACTGCAATCCCAACTCACCCCGGCGCAGGATAAGACCGCGCCGAAGAACGACGCTCCTGTGCAGCAGCAACAGCCGCAAAGGCAGCAACAGACACCGCCTCCGGCGGAGAGCGGTAAAGTGACGAACTTCCCTGTGCAGCAGCGTCCGCAATGGCAGTACAAGATCGTATCCGCGACGATACAGCCCGGTATGACGCAAGAGTGTATGTCGCTGGTGCTGGTGAACCCGGACGGAAAAAACACACGGGTATTCTCACCCCAAGTAAAGGAGGATCTTGCGCAGGGTACGGAGTTGAGCGAAGTAAAGCTGGAACTGAAAAAGCAGGGAACGGTCGCGTACTATATGCTGAGGAGCTATCGGGTCGCAAACCCTGCCGAACAGGCGGCGTAGGAAAGGAGCTTTTATGAACGCTATCAAGAAATTTGAGATCGTCGGTATGAGCGCATCGGGATTCAAGTGCTACGGAGACACCATAACGGCGGAGTTCGGCAGTCCGACTGTCATCACAGGCGGCAACGGCCGCGGCAAATCCAGCGTGGCGGACGCCATTGCGTTTGCCATCACGGGCAAGCCGTTTTTCGGCGAGCCGGGCATCGACCGTCTTTATACCGATGGCAGCAGGAAACTCACCGTGTCATTGAACTTCGTGGATGAAAACGGGAAGGAGCATATTCTCTTCCGCGCGCGGCAAAACGACCGTATGGTGGTTACCTTCGACGGCCGGGACATACGACAGTCCGACCTTACGGAGATGTTCGGCGAAAAGGACGTGTTCCTCTCCATCTTCAATCCCCTGTACTTCATTGAGGAGCTTGGGGATGACGGACGGAAGCTGCTGGAGCGGTATCTTCCGAGCATCCCGCACGAAACCGTGCTGTCCATGCTCAGCAAGAGCGTGCAGGAAACGCTGAAGGGCGAAGAGATCGTCTCACCGGACGTTTATCTCAAGAAACGGCGCGAGGAGATTCGAGAGCTGGAAAACACCTCGATCTACCTCTCCGGACAGAAGGATCTTGCCGAGACGCAGGAGCGCGAGGCAAGAGAAACCGCTGATAAGCTGCGTAACGAGACTGCGGCGCTGGAAACCGAGATCAGGGAGCTTGAGACAAAGCGGATCACTGCTGATTTTGCGGAGGCTCAGGAGCGGTTGACCGAGTTAAGCACGCGGTATGAGGAGATGGCGAAAGAATCGCCCGAGACCGCGGACACCGGGGAGATCGACGAAAACCTGAAGGCGCTGCACCGGAAGCTGGGCGAGCGCGGCGCGGAGCAGTACGCACCTAAGTATGCAGACGCGATTGCCGATGCGACGGCAAAGGTCAAGGAGGTCGCCCTGCGCTATCAGCGCGAGAAGGCGGCGCTTCAGGGTTTCAAACCCGGAACGGTCTGCCCGACCTGTCATCGAGCGGTAACGGAGAAGGAACTGCCCGCTATGCAGGCAGAACTCAAGAAGTCCGTGGACGCGCTGCTTGCCGAAGGGCGGGAGCGTAAGGCGCAGCTCGACGAGCTGAACGCGCTGGAGCAGAAAACGGCGGACACCTTTTGCCAGTTTCAGGCGGACGATCTCAAAACCATGCAGGGCGGGATCGCGGAGCTGGAACAGCGCCGCGCCGGACTGCTGGGCAAGGCCGCACGGCAAAATGAGCAGCGCAAAGCAGAGCTGGACAGTCTTTTGAACCAGATCCGCTCCCTTTCCGCCGAGACGGAGTGCGGCGCGCTTTCTATGGAGGAATATGAGCGCCTGAGTGCCTGTAAGGCAGAATTGGAGCAGAAAAACACGGAGTACACCGCAGCGATGCAGACCGTGAACGCCAAGGGACAGGACTTTGACGCGAAACTCAAGGAGATCGAGGAGAAGATTCAGGCAAAGAAGGCGTTGATTTCCGCCGCCGCGCAGTATGTGGCGAAGCGGAGCGAGCTGCTCTTCGCGAGTCTCAAGATGAACCGTGTGGAGATTTCGCTCTATGACGTGGTGAAGACCACGGGCGAAGTCAAGGACACGTTCCGCTTTACCTACAACGGGCGGCGTTATGACCGCCTCTCGCTTTCCGAGAAGATCCGCGCCGGCATGGAGGTATCGGAGCTGATGAAGCGTCTGACTGGCAGAAACTATCCGCAGTTCATCGACAACATGGAATCTGTGGACGATCTCGCCAATGTCAGACCTACCGGGCAGGTCATCATGGCGAAGTGCGTGCATGGTGCGCCGCTGTCGATCCGCCCATCCGCGCAGACGCAGCAGATGCCCAAAGCGGCGTGACCTCAGTTCCGCGGAAGGGAGGCGCACCGTTTGGCGGCAAACTATAATAGAATCCCCATTGTGGACGCCGCCAGACGGTGCGGGCTTGTCCTCAACGACCGGACGCTTGGACGGACGGAGGTTGAGGCAAGCTGCCCCTTCTGCGGAGACCACGGACCGGGGAAATACCATCTGAGCCTCAACACAGATAAAGACGTTTATCGGTGCAATCTTTGCGGCGAGCATGGAAACAGCGTAACGCTGTACGCCAGAATGAAGCGCGTCACGAATCGAGAGGCTTATGAGGATCTGACCGGGGGCAGCAATACCTATTTGCTGCCCGCCCGGAGCGAACCTCGAAATACAGAGCGTCAGCCCGCCGCGCTTGCAGAGCGCGATGCGGTATATGCGGAGATGCTGTCGTTTCTGACGCTCTCCGATCATCACCGCACAAACCTCCGTGAGCGAGGGCTGAACGACGAGCGCATTGAGGAAAACGGCTACAAGTCCATGCCGGAGCGGGAGGCGGACCGCCGCCTGCTGGCACGGCTTGTTCGAGCAGACCATGATCTGCTGGGCATTCCCGGTTTTTACACCCGCTATGGCGAGTGGACACTTGCCGGACCAAACGGTTTTCTGATCCCCGTCCGGGATAAGGATGGCCTGATCCAGGGTTTGAAGATCCGGCTTGACACTGCGGATGCACCTAATCGTAAGTATCGCTGGCTGTCCAGCAGGGACAAGCATTTGCAAAACGGTACGCGGAGTTACTCATGGATTCATGTCACCGGCGACCGCACACGGAAACGTGCCTATGTCACGGAAGGGCCGCTCAAGGGCGACGTGGCGAGCTATCTCGCAAACGACGCGCTGTTCGTCTGTACGGGCGGCGTCAACGCCACCCGCGGCCTAAAGGAGACGCTGGAAGACCTTGGCATCACAGAGGTCGTGGAGGCGATGGACATGGATCAGATGGTGAATCCGCAGGTGCGAAACGGCATCCTCACCATGCGAAAAGAGATCATGAAGATACCGAACATCAAATACTCAAAATATTCGTGGAATCCGGCGTACAAGGGAGTGGACGACTATTTCCTCAGCCGCGTCGCCGCGATGTAGGAAAGGAAATGATTATGAAACAGTTAGGAAATTTGGCAATCGTATGCGCGCAGCGCGAGAACACACTGCTGATGGTGCAGCACGGTCAGGTTAAGGTTGTCACATACCGTCATGGAGGTTACATTACGCTTCATGCGGGCTGGGACGACGACGATGCGATCAGCGCGATCATTAGGGACATAAACTTCGGCAGATTTGCCGAAAAGGCAGCGTGAGGTGCGGAGATATGGATATGTCTAACAACTTTGGGATGATGCTGCACGATAAGATTCGCACAGAAGCAAAAGACTTCAGCACGCTCAGCGACTTTGATCGATTTGTGCTTGACCGGGGGTATTACTACAAGACAGAGGCGGAGTTGAACGCCGCATACGCCCGCGCAAAAAAGACGGGTCGCGGCGAGTTGGTCACGAAAGCTGAGTTTGACGCGGAAATGCGACGCGACCACGCAGACCGGCTTTACGATGTGCTGGCCGAGTTGGTAGCAAAGGGAATACTGACGCCCGGCGAACTGTTCGCCTACGCCCGCTACGGCTGGTGTGCGAACGCGCCGGAATCGGTCATCTACTATCAGACCGGAGCTGGGAAATATGCAGTAAATAACTGCGATACGCAAATCCCGGAGGCAGAGGCAATCGTGAAGGTGTGCAGGGAATGGGGCTTTGAGGCGAGCCGGGTCAAAATTATCGGAACGCCCTACTATGACTCCACCGACTGGCAGTTTATTCGCTTTGACTGTGCCGCGATGACGTGGCTGTGGGCAAATGAAACGCTTTACATGGTTTACAAGTGAAAGAGAGGGATTTCTATGACAAACGAATGGAAAAACATCATCGGCGCGGCATCGGGCGATGAGGCTCATGTGTTGGGGAAGTTTTTGTATTTCTCGCTGGCGAACATCCTGATTGACAAGGAAACCTTGGGCCAAATCTGCGAGGATGCTCTTGGTATCCCATATGCGGGCGGCAAGCGCCTTTCCGTGGCGGATGCGTTCCGATCCGCTACCGGAGATATCCGGGAGCGGATCGTCGTGCGCCGCGGCGGAGAGCAGAACATCTACGCCATCTATTGCCGCGACAACAAGCCCACGTCGGACACGCTTTCCCGCGAGCTGGTCAAGGAGACGCTGAATCAGCATACCAACCAATACCAGAAGCTGGCAAACATCTGTTATGACAGGCAGTGCCAGAGCTTCGGGTACAACGGCATCGTTGAGGATGAGGACGTAGACGCAGAAGGCTTTTGCCGACGGGCAGAGGACTTGTTTGAGCTGTATCAGAAATGCGCCAACCGGAAGCAGGTGGAGACGATCTGCCTTGCTTTCCTGCGAATGCTGGAGGCGACGAAGGTGAGCATCAAGGGCAACCTGTACTTTGTCCCGAAGCATACAATGGCGAAGGTGGATGCTTTCGAGGGCTTCATTGAGGAGTTGAGCGAAAACAACCGCAACAATACGCCCTTGATCGCAAACAGCTTCTACATCGTCGACGACGCCAAGCAACGGGAAAAGATGACGGAGGAGTTCTATATTGCGGTCAAGAAGGAGATCGCTGAGTATCAGGAGCGCGCAGACTACCTCATCAAGAGCGGCAGCCGCAGCGCGGCCACCATGGAACGCTGGGTCAGCAAAATCGACAGTCTGGAGGAGAAGAAGCGGCACTATGAAGCGATCCTCCGGCGCGAGCTCGACGGTCTCGACGACGAGTTCGGCGATTTGAAGCTGCTCTCGCAGGAGCTGATGATCCGCGCAAGGGGCCTTCGCGCGAGACAAACCGCAAAAGCGGCATAGCACAAGGATAAACATGGCGCGGCGCTCTGGGATAGAAACAGTATCCCAGAGCGCCGCTGTATTGCCTATTCTATGCTGTGAAACCATTTGCGCTGTGATGGCATCGAGGACTAAGATACCCACATGTAGCCGTGCTTTTGACTAATCATTTGATTATACATATTGTTCAACAAAAATTACCACATTTCGACAAGATTCGACAAAGTATTTGGATCGCTTTTGCTATTATCATGCTGTTACAATAAAGGACTTGAGCGGCTTGTCGGAATAAGGTGATGATGGGGAGCTTCTCCTCGGCATACTCCAACTGCACGCACAACAACCTCACGTTCCCCATTACACACAGTTTCCTCGGATTTGGCTCAAGCCCTTGCCGGGGATGGTGGATCTGGAATATCCGTATCCAGAAGAAGAGAATAGTCCATACGACAAACCGGCGGGTATAGCAAAGAAGCTGTGCGCGCCGTTTTCTTTTGCTTTAACAAAACGCGGCAGAGCTCGTTATCACAGTCGTGACCCGCCAGAAATCACTCGTTCCAATATATTTTTTTGATTTTTAGGAGGATTACGAATGAGTGACAATATGCAGGCAAAGGTGCTTTCAATGTTGGAAAACTATATAAGTAACGCTCGTATGATCGCGCTTCTGCGATTTGAGCTTGACCATTCTTTTCGCGTTTCGGCAGAAGATGCGATCAGTGCGATGAATTTTGCCCACGGAGACGGCGGCAGCGCGTCAACAGGACATATCTCTGATAAGACTGCCTATATCATGATGCGCTATCAAGACGAAATGAAGGAGGCCAACGAGGAACTGAACGGAAAGGTAGCAACCCAACTGTGGGATCTGGAGCAGAAACAGGAGCGTCTCCTCTTTTATGTTTCGTTGCTTGAGCCGAATCAGGAGGAAGTTATCAGGCTTCACTATTTTGAAGGAAAGTCAAGGGATGCGGTCTGCGAGCAACTCGACATTTCCAGCAGTACCTATGATAAAACGCGCAAGAAGGGCGTGGACCGTCTGGCCGAGATGTATGAGATGACGACAGGACTCCGAAATGGGTAAAATCAGCCATTACGCAACTGATACGCGAATTTTACTCATAAAATAAGCGTTTAGAGGGATTGAAAGTACGTCATCCTATGTGCTATCATTAGACTATCCCAAAAAAGATGAGATGCCTTCCGGCGCTTCGGCACCGGAGGGCATCTCTGTTTTGCGGGCAGTCAGTGTATCAAACTGAGATTTACGCTGCAAACGATATCGTGTGCAAGCAAGGGAAGGAGCATGGAGTGGAACAGAAATATTGTTCATTTGACGAATTGCCGATTGTACTTAAAGTTGAGGATTTGATGCCGATATTGGGGATTGGCAGAAATACTGCCTACGAATTGGCAAGAAGCGGCAAGATTCGCTGTATCAGGATAGGACGCCAGCTCAGGATACCGAAAGATGCCGTTATAGAATATTTGTGCGAGTTGAGCAAAAATAAGCCATTAAATGAGTTGACCAAACCGTCGTGTTGATGTAAAATCAAAACACCTTACACGGCGGATTGATTAACACCCGGAAAGGAGTAAATAATGGCGCGTTACAGGAAAAACGCGAGTGGTGCCGGTACAATTCGCAGAAGATCAAAAAACTGCTGGGAGGGCAGGTTTACGACCGGCTTCGATCAGCAAACAGGAAAACAGATTCAAGACTGTGTGTACGGTAAAACACAGAAAGAGGTTCGGGAGAAGCTCACTCAGATTTCGCTCGACTTAGACAATGGCGACTATATTGCGCCTACTCAAATGACTTTGGGCGAATGGCTTGAAATTTGGCAAAATGAGTACATGGGAGATAAAAAGTGGTCTACCAGGAAGAACTATAAAACACAGATCAGAAACCACATCAAACCTCGTCTGGGTAAGTACCGACTCTCTGATCTATCTCCGCACATGGTACAGGCATTTGTAAACGCTATGCTTCGCGGAGATGGGAAAACCGAGCCGTTATCTGCAAAAACCGTTCATAATGTCCATGGAGTGTTGCGAAAGGCTCTGGCTGTGGCGGTGCGCTTAGAGTATCTTCGACGAAACCCCGCGGAATCGACTATTTTGCCTCGTATTGACAAAACAGGCATCAAACCGCTTACCGACGAACAAGTGGCAAAAATGATCGCCGCGGCCGGCGATGATGCTTACGGCACGATTTTGAAGTTCATTCTGCTGATCGGGGTGCGCTTGGGCGAGGCGATGGGACTGACATGGGACTGCGTTGACTTTGAACGCAAACGTATTACGATCAATAAACAGCTGCAAAAACGCCCATTAAAAGACGGCGGCTGCCAGCTTGTTCCGGTCAAGAACGACAAAGTCCGCATCATAGCACCTGCGCCGACTGTCATGAGAATGCTGTCAGAATGGCAAAAGAGACAGAAGGAGCAACGCTTGTTAGCCGGCGCAGTTTGGAACGGGTGGCGCAACGAAAGCGATAGAAAAGAGGCGTTTGTCTTTACAAACGAGCTGGGGCAGCACCTCCACGACACGTCGATCAGGCGCCATTTCAAGATGCTGGCAGCAGAAGTCGAAGCACCGGAGGCAAGAATCCACGATCTGAGGCATACGTTCGCGGTGATCTCCCTGCAAAACGGTGATGACGTTAAGACAGTACAGGGAAATCTGGGACATGCTTCGGCTGCGTTCACCTTGGATGTCTACGGCCACGTTTCCGAACGGATGAAAGAGGAAAGCGCATCTCGAATGGAGGCTTATTTGGCGGCTCTCAACTAGAATCTGTATATATTCAGTATAATGGTTGACATAAGATTGTTAAAAACTTTCATAAGGGCATGGTAAGGGCATAACACAAATTGCAATCAACTTTTTAAGGCAAAAAACCGAGGAAACAAAAGAAAAAACCTCGGAATGACAACATTCCGAGGTCAAATCTTGGCAGCGGGTGAAGGATTCGAACCCTCACAAACGGAGTCAGAGTCCGGTGTGCTACCATTACACAAACCCGCTATCTGTTCGTCAGCGAACATTAGCTATTATACAGATATGCGGAGATTTGTCAAGAGTTTTTTTCGCAAAATTTGCCTCACATGAGGCGCAGCAGCAGCTCGATGAGAAAGACTGCCGCGCAGCAGGAGATCGCGACCGGAAAAAGCCCCGCGCCGAGCCATGCCAGCACCGCACCAACGATCAGCGCCGCCACGCCCGCGACAGGCGACTGCGCGGCGTGGATGATGGCGGGGAAGGTCATCACCGCCAGCGTGACATAGGGGACGTAGGCAAGGAACGAGCGTAGAAACGGGTTGGTGATCTGCTTTCGGATCAACGTCAGCGGCAGCACTCGGATGAGAAGGCTGACGAGCGCCGCGATGGCAATGTAGCAATAAATCCTCATGCCGCTGCGCCCCCTTCCTTGCCTTTGATGGGGAACAGCAGCGCCGCAAGCGCCGAAATCGCTACGGTCAGGATAATGGTCTGCATGCCCGTGGACAATTCTCGCACCACGGGCAGCACCGAGAACGCGAGCGACGCCGCGAACGAGATCAGTACCAGCGCCAGCACCACCTTGTCCTTGCGCGCAGGCGGGATGATGATGGCGAGAAACATGCCGTAGATGGCAACGCTCAGTGCGCTGACAGCGCTCGCCGGCAGGATGTTGCCCGCGGTGATGCCGGTCGCCGTGCCGGAGGCCCAGAACAGGTCGGCGACGAGAAATGCACTGTATAAATACACCGGTGAGAGCCAACCGGGTCGCGCGACGCCAAGACCGAAGATCTCATCCGTGATGCCGAAGCCGATCAACGGACGGTGGAAAAACGGCGTGTCGGGAGATATTTTCTGACTCAGCGCGGCGGACATCAGCAGATACCGCGCATTGGTGATGCATATGACCACCGCCACCTCCCAGAACGCCGCACCCGCGGCAATGAGGGAAAAGAGCGCGTATTCACCCGCGCTCGCGTGATTCAAAAAGCTTGCAATAAAGCCCTGTGCCGCGGTCAATCCCGCGGTTTTGGCGGTGATGCCGAGCGAGAACGCCACGGCGAAGTAGCCCAGCGCGATGGGCAGGCCGTCTCGCGCACCGCGCAGAATATCGCGGCGCAGTTGATCCCGATTCATTAATCAATATGGATGACGCTCTGGGCGAGCTCGTCGGGCGTGACGTTGACGTTGTGGTAGTGCTCGCGCTTCTGTGTGATGCTGCCGAGCGAGATTGCCTCCTGCGGGCAGTACTGGAGACAGGCGAGGCACTGAAGGCAGTCGGTGCCGAACTGCGGCTTGCGGTCGACCATGCGGATGTTGCCCTTGGGGCAGACCTTGGCGCAGGTGCCGCAGCCGATGCACATCGAGCTGACAGCAAATTTCTTCGCCTTGCCGCCCGCGAGCTTGGAAAATGCCTTGCTCTCCGCTTTGTTGAGCGGGTTCGCCTTGGGCGATTTCTCGCTGTGGGCGAGCGCCTTCACGCTGCGGCCGATGCGCTTCGCCTCGCGCTCGGAGCGATCCTGCGCACCCTGCGCGCTCAGCGGCGGCACCATCAGCGTGTGCGGGAACAGCCAGATGCAGGAGCACTGGTGGCTGAGCACTTCCCAGTAGTCGAGGTGGAACAGCGCGTCCACAGTGGCAAGGCCCGTGCCGGGATAGGCGGCGCAGGAGCAGACCGCGAACTTATAGGCGTCGTCGCTGACCTGAATGCTCTTGAGCGAGTCCTCCACACCGCCGGGCAGGCCGCCGCCGTAGCAGGGGAACACGAAGCCCACGCGCTTCGCGCCGGTGGCATCGGTAACGCTGGGGGCGCGGCGCATCATAACGATATCGGTGTCGCCCAGCTCGCGGGCGATATTTTTGGCAATGTCGAGGCAGTTGCCGGTGCCGGAGAAGCAGTAAATGATGTTTTCACTCATGAGGTAAACCTCCCTGATGTTCTTCAAATTGATATTATATCGGATCGTGCCGTCATGCGCAAGGGGGAAAACCTTGCAAGACCATGCGGCGTGTGATAAAGTGTACCAATCAATACTTGCGAGGTGCGCGGCATGAAGCATTGCGGAACGCGAACGATCGAGACTGAGCGGCTGGTGCTGCGGCGATTTTCCGTCGATGACGCGCAGGCCATGTACCGGAACTGGGCGTCCGACCCGGACGTGACCCGGTATCTGACCTGGCCCACGCATACGAGCGTGGAGGTGAGCCGGGCGGTGCTGGCGGAGTGGGTCGCCGCCTACGAAAAGGATACCTGCTACCAGTGGGCGATCGTCCTCAAAAGCCACGGGAGCGACCCAATCGGCAGCATCAGCGCGGTGGAGCTGGACGACGCCATCGACGCGGCGGAGATCGGCTACTGCATCGGGAAAGCGTGGTGGCATCAAGGGATTACGTCCGAGGCGCTGCGCGCGGTGATGGCGTTCTTCTTCGACGAAGTAGAAGCCAACCGCGTGGCGGCACGACATGACTCGAACAATCCGCACTCCGGCATGGTCATGCAAAAGTGCGGCATGAAGTACGAGGGCACCATGCGCAGCGCCGACCGGAACAATCAGGGCATTTGCGATATAAGCTGCTATGCGCTGCTGAGATCGGAGCGTTAAAGCGGAAACTGTCGGCACAGCGCTGCCATATCCTCCGGCAACGGCGCTATAAAGTGCAATGCCTTGCCGGTAACGGGATGGGTAAACCACAGCTCACACGAGTGGAGCGCGGGGCGGGGGATCAAAGCCTTGTTCTCCACGCCGTAGAGCCAGTCGCCGGCGAGCGGATACCCCAGCGCCGCCATGTGGACGCGCAGCTGATGCGTGCGCCCGGTGTACGGCACGAGCCGCAGGAAGGAATAATCGTCGTTTTGCGCCAGCACCTCGTACTCGGTTTGGGACGGCAACCCGTCCTCGCGCACGCAGCGTTTGACGATGGAACCGTCCGCGCGGCCGATGGGGAGGTCGACCGTCCCGCGCTCCGGTGTGACGCGCCCTACGGCGATTGCGCGGTACTCGCGGCGAAGCCCCTCTGAGTGGAGCGCGGCGCGCAGCCGGTCGTGGACGTAGCCGGTCTTTGCGGCGATGAACAGGCCGCTCGTGCCCTTGTCGAGCCGGCTCACAAAGTGGGCGGCGGAGCCGTCACTGAGGTATGTTGCGAGCGCCGAGGCAATGTCCGGCGCACTGGGATCGCCGCGGCGAGGGTGCATGGCGACGTTTGCGGGCTTGTTGATGACCAGCAGATCGTCGTCCTCATAGACGATATCGAGCGGCAGATCACAAGGCGCAAGCTTCTGCGCCGCGCGGCGCTCGGCAAGCGTGACGGCCACGCGATCGCCGGTGTGGACGATGGCGTTAACGTGGGCGGGAAAGCCGTTGAGAAGGATGGCGTTTTCTCGCCATTTGAGGCTCTTGAGCAGGGTATAGGAGAGCCGCAGCTCTCCGCGCAGCACATTGCGCAGCGGCTGACCGTCCCGCTCCGGCGGCACGGTGTAATTGAGCGTTCGCAAAACGCCACCCCCTTTCGACGCAAACAGTATAGCATATTTCTAAAAAACATGCTATACTGCATGTTACGATTCCGAGCAAAGGAGACGTTTTTATGTCTGACAAGCATTCCATTTGTTTATTGAACGACTCGTTCCCGCCGATGATCGACGGCGTGTCCAACGCGGTCGTGAACTACGCAAAAAACATCGAAGCGCACCACGGTCATGCCGTGGTGGTGACGCCCAGCGTCCCCGGCGCGACAGACGAGGGCTATGCCTATCCCGTTATCCGCTACCCCAGCATCGACACGCGCAAGCTGGTAGGCTATGTGGCGGGATATCCGTTTTCACCGGAGACAGCACGGCGCGTGCAGGACGAGCATGTGGAGCTGCTGCACACGCATTGCCCCATCGCGAGCACCTTCCTCGCCCGTGAGCTGCGCAACGTGTTGGACGTGCCGCTGGTGCTAACCTATCATACCAAGTTCGATATTGACATCGCCAAGGCAATCAAGAGCAAGCTCTTACAGGGCGGCGCGACGAAGGCGCTGGTGGAGAACGTCTCCGCCTGCGACGAGATCTGGGTCGTCAGCGAGGGTGCAGGCAAGAACCTCGAATCCCTCGGCTATCAGGGTGAGTGGCGCGTGATGGAAAATGGCGTGGACGTGCCGCGCGGCGGCGTGAGTGCCGAGGCTGTGGCGGCGGCCACCAAGGACTATGATCTGCCGCAGGGTGTGCCGATGTTCCTCTTTGTCGGGCGTCTCATGTGGTACAAGGGTCTGCGCATCATCCTCGACGCACTTGCTTCGCTCAAGGCAAAGGGCACGGCGTTCCGCATGGTGTTCATCGGCGACGGCGCGGACGGCAAAGCGGTGCGCGAGACTGCGCATGAGCTGGGGCTTGACGATGTGTGCTTCTTCACCGGCGCGATCTCGGACCGCGAGGCCATCCGCGGCTGGTACACCCGTGCTGACCTGTTCCTGTTCCCGTCGACGTTTGACACCAACGGCCTCGTGGTACGCGAGGCGGCTGCGAGCGCCACGGCGACGGTAATGGTAGCGGGATCCTGCGCGGCCGAGGGCGTCACCGATGGGCAAAACGGCTTTTTTATCGAGGAGAACGCGGTATCGCTCGCCGCGAAGCTGACGGCGCTCTGCGCCGACCCTGACGCAATGCGCCGTGTGGGCGAAAACGCGCAAAGCGAACTGTACATCTCATGGGAGGACGCGGTGGCGCGGGCTTACGAGCGCTATGAGATCGTCATCGACGACTACCGCAGCGGCAAGTATCCCAAGCACAAAAAGCCGATGGACGGCTTCCTCAAATCCCAGGGCGAGCTGATGGACACGTTCGCGCTGCTGGAGGAAATGCGCGACGAGATGCGCGACGACTTCACTGCCGACCGCGACGAGCTGCTCGCTCACATCCGCGAGGGGCGGGAGGAGCTTCGCACCTTCCTGCGCGAGCGGCAGGACAAGCTGCACAACTACATCCGCGCCGAGCAGGACAAGGCGGAGGAGCGCCTTGAGGACTGGTGGCGAAAAATGGATCGGTATCTGTAAAGGGGACAGATGCGACCTCTTCTCGATTATCTTGAACAATTTAAAAAATCGCACAAAAAAGATGGAGTTCCGCACAGTTGGAACCCCATCTTGATTTGTTTAAGCACTGATATTAGTTGTATGCCGGGCTTTTAATTATGAAATAGCAAAATTATTTCTTGCTGTAGTCATAGAAGCCCTTGCCGGACTTCCGGCCGAGCTGGCCGCCGCGAACCATCTTCTTGAGCAGCAGCGCCGCGCGATACTTGGGATCGCCGGTCTCGGTGTAGAGCACATCCATGATGGCGAGGCAGACGTCGAGACCGATGAAGTCGCCGAGGGCGAGGGGGCCCATCGGGTGATTCGCGCCGAGCTGCATGGCCTTGTCGATGTCCTCGACAGAGGCGACGCCGGTTTCCACCAGGCCGATGGCCTCGTTGATCATCGGGATCAGGATCTTGTTGACGACAAAGCCGGGAGCCTCCGCGACCTCAACGGGATCCTTGCCGATCTCCTTGGAGAGGTTATAGATGAAATCGAAGGTTTCCTGCGTGGTGTTGGCGCCGCGGATGACCTCGATGAGCTTCATGCTGGGCACGGGGTTGAAGAAGTGCATACCGATGACCGGATGCTTGAGGCCGAGACCCATCTCGGTGACGGAGAGGGAGGAGGTGTTGGTCGCGAATACCGTGGACTCCTTGCACATCTCATCCAGCTCGGTGAGCAACTCACGCTTGACGGACATCTTCTCGGCGACGCACTCGATGACGAGGTCGGCGTCTGCGGCCGCGGACTTCTCCTCGACCAGAATGTTGTTCATGATCGCGTCCTTGGCCTCCTGGGTCATCTTCTCACGGGCGACCAGCTTGTCCAGCTTCGCGCTGAGGTTGTCCTTGTGGCGCTGCGCGGACGCGACGCTGGACGCATACATAAGGGCGGTGTGGCCCTTGGCCGCGAAGACCTGTGCGATGCCGCTGCCCATGGTGCCGGCGCCGAAGATTGCTACTTTCATTGTCGTGTTCCTCCTGATTTTTTTATTTGAAATACAAGGATTTCTCAGTGGTTGGTGAAAGGTGCGTGCTTGCGCTTTTCGAGGAATGCGCCCATGCCCTCTTGCTGGTCGCCCGTCTGGAAACAGGAGCCAAACGCCTTTTCCTCACAGACGACCGCCTGCTCGATGGGCAGGGCCGCGCCCTCGTTGATCGCACGCTTGGCAGCGCGCACCGCGATGGGCGCGTTGGCGGCAATGGTGCTCGCCAGTTTCTCCGCAGCGGCATACAGCTCGTCCGCGGGATAGACCGCGTTGACAAGGCCGATGCGCAGCGCTTCATCCGCCTTGATGTTGCGGGCAGTGTAAATCATCTGCTTTGCCATACCGGGACCGACAATGCGCGCGAGGCGCTGCGTGCCGCCGAAGCCCGGCGTGATGCCGAGGCCGACCTCCGGCTGTCCGAACACCGCCGTGTCGGAGCAGATGCGGAAATCACAGGCCATCGCCAGCTCGCAGCCGCCGCCGAGGGCATAACCGCCTACCGCCGCGATCACGGGGATGGGGAAGCTCTCGAGCTTTAAGAACACGTCGTTGCCCTGTTTGCCGAAGGCTTCGCCGCCGGCGGGATCGAGCTCCTTCATCTGCGCGATATCCGCGCCCGCGACAAAAGACTTTTCTCCCGCGCCGCGTACGATGACGCAGCGGATGAGGTCGAGATCAATGCTGTCCAGCGCCGCGTCGAGATCCGCGAGCACCTGTGCGTTGAGCGCGTTGAGCGCCTCGGGGCGGTCAATGACCAGATACGCGATGTCGCCCTTGGGCTCATATTTGACAAAAGGCATGGGAAACATCCTCCTTGCTCATAGTTACTAACATTATAAGGGGATACCTGCTTTTTTGCAAGAGGAAGAACGGGATATTTTGTTATTTTTTTAACATTCTCAATTTGTGCTTGCGTCCGACTGCATTTTCCGCTATGATAGCGCCTATGAGAATGAGAAAAAAGAAAAACTTAATACCCCGTATGGAGCGTTGCGAAGCTTATCAGATCAAAGACCCCTACGATCGCCGGGGGCATTGGCGGGAGCTGATGCCGCAGGCGCGGGAGCTGCGCGTGGAGCTCGGCTGCGGCAAGGGGCGCTTCACCGCCGAGACCGCCAAGGCGGAGCCGGACGTGCTGTTCATCGCCATTGAGAAGGTGCCGGACGCCATGGTGGTCGCCATGGAGCGTGCCGCGCGGGAGAAACTGCGCAATGTGTGGTTTGTGGACGCGGATGTGAACCAGCTGCCGGAGTTCTTTGCGCCCGGCGAGGTCAGCCGCATCTATATCAACTTCTGTGATCCGTGGCCGAAGAGCAATCAGGCAAAGCGCCGTCTGACACACGGGAATTTCCTGCGGCTCTACCGCAAGGTGCTGATGCCGGAGGGACAGATCCACTTCAAGAGCGACAACGAAAAGCTGTTCGCTTTCTCCGTGGAGGAGATCCCGCAGTTCGGCTTTGCGCTCAGCGAAGTGACCGACGATCTGCATGCGGACGGCCCTGTGGGGGTAATGACCGACTATGAGGCGAAGTTTTATGAGCTTGGCACCCCGATCCACCGCTTGGTTGCGACGATGCAGCCATGGGAGGAACCGAACGAACCGGAACAGGAAGAAAAGCAGCCGTGTGCACAATGCCATTAGGATAACGGTATCAGCGAAACAAAAAACAGGCATCCCGCTGGCAAAAAGCCAGCGGGATGCCTGTTTTTGGATGATTGTGGCAAGGAAAAAGCTGTGCAGGTGAACCGCTGTTTATTCCTCCAGTTTCAGCTCGATCGGGGCGGCCGCCTCCTGTGCGACCTCGCTTGCCTTTGCCTCGGCATCGGCAGCGTTGGCGGCATGGGTCAGGCGGAGCGCCTGCGCCTCCTCCTGCGCCGCGCGGCGACCGGCCTGCTCGGCCTCTGCCACCGCGGCGTCCTTTTCCTTCGCCGCCTTTTTCAGCTCCTTCTCCATAAGTTTTTGATTGCGCTTTTTCTCAATGAGATGCACGATGCGCGCCACGATCGCGATTCCGATCAGCGCAACGCCGATCCAGCTTGCGACGCCAAGCGGGAGCAGCGTTTTGAGCGTCCAGTAATCGTAATGGATGCCGAGGAACAAAAACAGAACCGAAACTGCCAGCGCCGCACCGAAGAGCAGCACCCACAGAATGGACTTCACCGCCGAGGTCTTTCGCACCCGCGTGTATTTCACGAGAAAGTAGACCGCGAGGATCAAACACGCGGGGTACTGCGCCAGCAGCATATATTTCCAGTCGACCATTCCTGTCTCACTCCTTACAGCATGCACTTGTCGCGCATGAGATATTGCCCGCGGCGCTCGCCCACGACCTCGCCATGATCCACCATCAGCATACCGCGCAGATACACCGAGCGGATGGAACCGCTGGTTTCAAAGCCCTCGAACGGCGTGTAACCCGCCTTGGAAGCAAGTTCTGTGCCGTGGAGCACATGATTCGCCTTGGGATCGTACACCACGATGTCCGCGTCGCTGAGTGCGGCGATGGCGCCCTTGCGAGGATAGAGACCGTAGAGCTTCGCCGGATTTTCCGAGAGTGCGCGGCACATGCACGCAAGGCTGATGCGGCGCTGCGCGACGCCTGCGGTGTAGACCAGCTCGCCGCGGGTTTCCACGCCGGGCACGCCGCCGGGGATCTTCGTAAAGTCCCCGCGTCCCATCTCCTTCTGCTCAAGCGTAAACGAGCAGTGGTCGGTGGAGATCGTCTGCACGTCGCCGAGGCGCAGTCCCTTCCAAAGCGCGTCGGCGTCGGCGCGCTTGCGGATCGGCGGGGCACAGACATAGCGCGCGGCCTGCGAGTAATCGGGATGGTTGTACACGGAATCGTCCAGCAGCAGGTACTGCGGGCAGGTCTCGACATACACTGTCTGTCCGCGCCGTCTGGCGGCGTCGATCTCGTCGAGTGCCGCGCGGTTGGTGGTGTGGACGATGATGACCGGCGTATCCGCCGCCTCCGCAATGCGGAGGATACGGCCCACAGCCTCGGCCTCGAGGTAATCCGGCCGCGCCTGGGGATGGGAGGAGACCTCTGCTCCGAGTCCCGCGGCCTTGAGTTCCGCGATCTTCGCGTCGATGACGCCCGCGTTTTCGCAGTGGAAGCCGCAGATGCCGCCGCGCTTTCTGAGCGCGACCATAGCCTCGTAGAGCTGCTGATCCGGCAGCATCATGGCGGGGTAGGTGAGGTACATCTTAAACGAGGTGATGCCGGCGGCGAACATATCGTCCAGCTCGCGCTCGATGCCCTCATTCCAGTCGTCGATGGTCATGTGGTAGCCGTAGTCGCACCAGCACTTGCCGTCGGACTTCTCGTGCCAGAGCTTTAAGCCGTAGGCAAGCGTCTCGCCCTTATTGGGACAGGCGAAGTCCACGATGCTGGTCGTTCCGCCGCGGATGGCGGCATAGGTGCCGCTTTCAAAGTCGTCGGCGGTGGTGGTACCCGCCACGTCGAGATCGAAGTGGGTGTGCGCGTCGATGAAGCCGGGAAAAAGGTAGCAGCCGCTGACGTCGACGACCTCGGTATCCCACGGCGCACCCGCCATGACATGCCCGACCTTTTCGATTTTTGCGCCGTCGATGAGCACGTCGGCGCGTCGGCAGGACTTGCCGCTGACTACGAACCCTCCGCGCAGAATGGTTTTCACGCTGCGTCACTCCTTTGTCCATAATATTACTGATATAGCATAGCACAGTTGGCAGAGGATTTCCACAGGAAATTAAAGATGCAGCCCAATGCCATTTTAAGATAAAGTGGCATTGGGCTGCACGGCTGCTTTTTCGGACATCTTATGTGAGAGCAACTGCGTCGCAGGATGCGGGGCCGTACAGACCCAACCGTTTGGATACCGCCTCGTAGACCTCCGGTTCGCCCGAGGTGAAGATCGAGAGCGAGCCCCGTGTCTGCGGATTGCTCAGCTGGCGGTAGACCAGAAGGTTCTTGACAGATTCCGCCTGCTGCTCAGCGGGGTCAATGAGTGTGAGCTGCGGAAAGCAGGCATGGAAATTATCCGCTACGATGGGGAAGTGGGTGCAGGCGAGCAACAAATGCTCCACCGGAGCCTTGGCGAGGATCACGTCCACGTTTTGGGTGATCTCCTCGTTGATGGCGGCCTGATTGAAGTCGCCCCGGTCAATGAGCGCGGCAAGATTGGGCGAGCCCTTGGAGACGATCTCGCAGTCAGGATTCTGCGCGTGGATGCGCGCGTCATAGGCGCCGGTTTTGACGGTGAACTCCGTGGCGATCAGACCAACGCGCGAGAGTTTTTCCTGCACCACATAATCCGCGCTGCATTCCACGATGCTGATGAGGGGAAACGGGCACTCAGGACGCAGCCGCTCCGCCAGCGTCGAGATGGTATTGCAGGCGATGGCGACGCACTTGACCTGCTTGGCTTCCAAAAAGCGCAGCATGTTCATGGTCAGCGCAAAGATCTCATCCTCGCTGCGGTTGCCATAGGGGCAGTTGGCGCTGTCACCAAAGTAGATAATGTCCTCGCCGGGCAGCAACCGCTGTAATTGGCGCACAACGGTCAGACCTCCGACGCCGGAATCCAAAACACCGATGGGGTTTGCGTTCTGATACATAAGGCAGCCTCCTCGACGGTTCATTTTGGTCAGTATAACACACTATGTTTAAAAAACAAGTCAGCATTTTTCACGACAAAACCAAGAAAAAAACTTGCAATCCGACAGTTTTCTGATAGTATAGTATTTGGTGGGAGTTGCGGCTTCTGCACATTTTTACGAAGGACACACTGTCTATGACGATTTTCAATATCATTTCGCTGTTCGGCGGACTTGCCCTCTTCCTTTACGGTATGCGGCTGATGGGCAACGGACTCAAAGAAAGCTCCTCCGGCGCACTCAAAACAGCCATGGAAAAGGTGACCAATAATCTGGTCGTCGGATTTTTCCTCGGCGTGGTGGTGACCGCCATCATCCAGAGCTCCACGGCGACCATTGTTCTGACCTCCGGCCTCGTCGGTGCGGGCGTCATCACGCTGCATCAGTCCATCGGCGTCATTCTCGGCGCAAACGTCGGTACGACCATCACCGGCCAGATCATCCGCCTGCTGGATCTCAACGGCAGCGGCGGCGCGTCCTGGGTGGATATCTTCAAGCCCTCTACGCTGGCGCCGCTGGCGGCGATCATCGGTATCCTGATGATCATGGCGATCAAGACCAAGCACTCCGGCGTGATCGGCCAGATCGCCATGGGCTTTGGCATTCTGTTCACCGGCCTTCTCAATATGACCGCGGCGGTCAGCCCGCTGTCGTCTTCCGAGAGCTTTGCGCGGATGTTTGTCGGGCTCTCCGATACGCCGGTGCTGGGCTTCCTTGCCGGTACAGGCGTTGCGTTCCTGATCCAGAGCTCGTCGGCGACCATCGGTATTTTGCAGGCGCTGTCCACCACCGGCGCGCTGACCTTCAGCGCCGTCTATGCCATCATCATCGGCGTCAACATCGGCGACTGCGTGACCACCGCCATCGTCTGTTCCATCGGCTCCAAGGCGGACGCGAAGCGGACGGGCGTGGTACATATCCTCTTCAACATCTGCGGCTCGATCCTTGTGATTGCTACCATCATGATTCTGCGCAGCACAGGCACGCTCGACGGGCTTTGGGACAAAACACTGACCTCCGGCGGTATCGCCAACGTGCATACGGTGTTCCGCCTGTTCTCCGCCATCGTTCTTCTGCCGGTGTGCGGACAGTTTGAAAAGCTCTCCCGCGTCATTGTCAAGGACGACGAAAAGCTGGGTACCAGCGTGGAGCGCGAGCTGGAGCGCCTGGATGAGAAGTTCTTCACTTCTCCCGCGCTGGCGCTGGCCGGCGCTTCCGACGCCATCGGCACCATGGCGCGTCTCGCCCGGGAGGGTGTGCTGAACGCGATGGACGTGCTGCAAAACTACGACCAGCACATGATCGACCTCATCAACGAGAACGAGGACAGCATCGACCTGCTGGCCGACCGTGTGGACAATTACCTCATCAAGCTCTCGCCGCATGTGAAAATGGGCTACGGCAATGACCTGCTCAACTATTATATCCAATGCTTCTCTGAGTTTGAGCGCATCGGCGACTACGCGGTGAATCTGACGGAGAACGCGCAGGAGCTGCGCGATAAGGGCAATGAGCTGTCTGACGCTGCAAAGCATGAGCTGCGCGTCATGCGCGGCGCGCTCGACGAGATCCTCGGCCACGCCTACGAGAGCTTCACGGCTCTGGATATGCGGGCGGCGCGGCGCATTGAGCCGGTGGAGGAGGTTGTGGACGACTTGGTGGCAACCTTGCGCGCCAACCACATTAAACGCGTACGCGACGGCAAGTGCTCAACGCTTACGGGCCTGAGCTATTTGGACATTCTGGTGAACATCGAGCGCATCTCCGACCAGTGCTCCAATCTGGGCGTCTATACGCTCTCACAATCGGACAGCACGATCATGAGCAACCATCACGAGTACATCCACCAGCTCCATCAGGGCAAGGACGAGACCTTCAATCGAAAGTACAGTCAGGCGCACGAGAAATACTTCGGCGAGCTTGCCGAGGAGGGCGCGTAAGGCAGATAAAAGGACGGCGTATGCCGTCCTTTATTTTTGCCGCCGGAACTGGGAGAGGAGCAGAAGCAGAAAGGGAAACAGCACCATACCGCCGACGCCGAGGGAGCAAAAGCCGAGGTACATCGCCAGCAGCGAGAGGATCGGCGGCACGCCGGCTACCGCGCCCAGAAGCCGAGGCTCCAGAATGTTACGCACCGTCAATGTGACAAGATAGAGCAGGGCAAGGCACAGGGCCTTGGGCGCATTCTGCATCAGCACAGCAACAAGCGCCCAGGGAAGCAGCACCGTGCCGGTGCCGAACACCGGCAGCGCGTCCACCAGTGTAATGAGGAACGCCAACAGCAGCGCGTAGGGCTGATGCAGGAACCAGAAGCCGGCGAGCAGCTCTGCGAAGGTTACGGCGCAGAGTGTCAGCTCCGCCCGCAGCCAGCGGGAAACAGATCGGGTGAAGACCTGCTGCAGCGATTCCAGCATGCGGCGCACTTTTGCGGAGGTGTATTGAGCGAGAGCGTCCCGCAACTCCGGCAGGGCAGATGATGTAAAGTATATTGCCAGAACAGATGTTGCGGCGGCGAGAATCATCCGCGGCAGTGCGGTGATGAGGGTGCCGAGGGTGGCGAGCAGCCGTTCCGCCAGCATTCCGAGCAGCGTTCCCGCGTCGGCGGCCGAGCGGGTCAGCGTTTCCTCCACAGTCTCGCGCAGCCATGGCGGGCAGAGCGCGGCGTATCGATCGAGCCGTGTGAGCAGTCCCTGCAGCGAATCCGGGATCATGGACAGCAGTGCCGGGACGCGGCGCAGCAGGGCATAGGCTTCGCCGGTCAGCGCCGTGACGAGGAGCGAGAGCAATCCGCCAAGCACAAAAAGCAGAAACAGCGTCAGCACCAGCGAGGCGAAGCCTCGCTTGAAGTGCAGCCGCGCCTGCAGGCCCTGCACCGCAGGCTCCACCGCGGCGGAGAGCGCGGCAGCGATCAGAAAGGGGAGCAGCCACGGCAGCAGGAATCGCAGCGTGAGATAAAGCAATCCCGCAGCGGCACCGGCAGCGGCAGCGTATAATAGGAAACGTTTGAGGAAGGTTTCGTCCATGGGCGGGTTCCTTTCAAAAAGTGCTTGCCAACTGTGAACAGTTGTGCTAGTATGGCGTACAGAATGAAGAAAAGTGACCGTGGAAGGCGAACAAATGACAGGGACAAAGTACTATCTTGTGGCGGCAGAGGTGCTGCCTGAAGTGATCCTGAAGGTTGCGGAGGCGAACCGGATGCTCCGCGCCGGGGAGGCGCGCACGGCGCAGGAGGCGGCGAAGTCGGTCGGCATCAGCCGCAGCGCGTTTTATAAGTACCGCGATTCTGTGCAGCCGTTTACGGACATGCGCACCGAACGCATCATCACGTTCTACGCGCTGCTGAAGAATAACCCGGGCGTGCTGTCCAACGTCCTCTCTATTTTTGCCGCCTCCGGCGCAAATATACTGACCATCAATCAGAGTATCCCGACGGACGGCTGTGCGGCGGTGACGGTCTCGGCGGAAACCAGTGCCATGACCGAGACCCTGGAGCAGCTGATTGCAGACGCGACGGCGCTGGACGGCGTGGTGCGCTTTGAGATTCTGGCGGGATGAACCCCCGAATGCCCTGAGACATAACATGGATTGGCGGATAACCGCCAATCCATGTTTTTTTCAAGAAGGGATACGCATGAATCTGATCGTGCAGAAGTTCGGCGGCAGCTCGGTGGCGGACGCCGGAAGGCTGCTGCGCGTTTCACAAATCGTCCGGGAGGAGCGCGACGCGGGACATGACGTGCTGGTGGTGGTCTCCGCCCAGGGTGATACCACGGATGAACTCCTGCAAAAGGCACGCGGTACGGCAAAAGCGCCGTCTCAGCGGGAACTGGACGCTCTGCTTTCCGCAGGAGAACAGGTTTCGGCGGCGCTGACAGCCATGACGCTGGAGGCGCAGGGAATTCCGGCTGTTTCGCTCAACGCGTGGCAGCTGCCGATTCGCTCGGACACCGTACACGGTGACGCAAGGATTGCGGAGATCGGCACCGGACGGGTGCGCTCGGAGCTGGAGCAGCATCATGTGGTGGTTGTGACCGGCTTTCAGGGTGTGGATGAAGCGGGGGATCTCACTACGCTGGGCCGAGGCGGCAGCGACTACACTGCCGTGGCCCTGGCAGCGGCTTTTGGGGCGGAGCGCTGTGTCATTTATACCGATGTGGACGGCGTCTACACCGCCGATCCGCGGCTGTGCCCGACGGCAAGACGTCTGGAGCGTGTCAGTTACGAGGACATGTACGCGCTCTCCCGCGCGGGCGCTCAGGTGCTCCACGATAAATGCGTGGCGCTGGCACAGGAGAAGGGTGTGGAGCCGGAGGTGCGCGGCACCATGCCGAAGAGCGCCGGTACCCGTGTTTGCCGGGTCTCTTCGCAGCGTATATCCGGCGTGACCTGCCGGGAGCAGAGCGGTGACGACCTTGCCGCGGTGACGGTGGTAGGCCGCGCCCTTCCCTCGCTGGAGCTGGAAAAGCGCGTAATCCTTGCGCTGAACGCCGCGGGAATCGTTGTACAGGGAGTCGATGCCGTGACGGGAGCGTTAACAGTTTACGTCAAGCGGGGAGAGGCGCGTAAAGCGATTTGCCTTGTCCATGATGCGGTGATCTGAAGCAACGGGCGGACGTGATGTCCGCTCGTTCTTTTGTGCTTGATTCACAGAGAATCTATGTCACGGAGCATGGGCATTTCACTGCAAAATCGAGGCGCGACCTTTCGAGATTTTTGCTGGTTTTTGCGATTGCCGCAAATGAAACTTGCAAAGACACGCACACAATGATACAATATTACAGTCTATGGGGGAGGGAAGCACAATGACGGAAGCGAAGATCCTTGCCGTCGCCGGAAAGGGCGGCGTGGGCAAGACCTCAATCTCTGCTGCCATGGTGCGGCTTCTGGTCAGGGCGTACCCCGACAAGCGCATTCTTGCCATCGACGCCGATCCCGCTGTGGGACTCTCCACCGCGTTGGGTGTGGATCCCGGCACAACGCTTGACGACATCCGCAAGGAGATCACCGGCGAGGTGACCGAGCGCACGGGTGGCGTAAGCGATATTTTAGAGAGCGTCAAGGGCCGGCTGCTGGATGCGATGCAGCACCTCAGCGGCTATGATTTTTTCGCCATCGGGCGGCCCGAGACCGCTGGCTGCTATTGTGCGGTGAACACCTACCTGCGGCAGGTCATCAGCCTGCTGATCCACGATTATGACTATGTGGTGGTGGACAGTGAGGCGGGCATTGAGCAGGTGAACCGCCGGGTGCTGGAAAAGGTGACGCATCTTATTTTCGTCTCTGACGCCAGTAAAAAGGGTACGCAGGTGATTCAGACCGTCAAGCGCGTAGCGGATGAACTGGTGATGTACGAGCGGTGCGGCGCGATCATCAATCGCGTTACCGATCCGTCGGTGATGGATTTCGTCAACACAGGCGATATTCCGATCCTCGCGGTCATCGGCGAGGACGCCGAGCAGACCGAGTTTGACATTTTGGGCAAAAGCGTATTTGACTTGCCGGAGCGCGCTGACATTCTGCGCGGCACGGAAGAAGCGCTGCGTCAGATGAACATTCTGTAAGGGAGGAAATCGTATGCATACCCATGACCATGGACACGAGCATCATCACGACCACGGCGATATTCCGCCGGCAGAGCGCACAAAAGCCTTGCTTGCTTATATGATCGACCACAACGAGCATCATGCGGAGGAACTGGCGGAGTTGGTGGACAGCCTCGAGGGTCCGGCTCGCAAGCGTCTGCTGGAGGCCATCGGCAGCTTCGAGGTGGCAAACGTCCAGCTGCGTGAGGTGCTGGAGCTGGTGGAGGGAGCGTAAGCATGTGCCTTTCCAACGTTTATAAAAACGAAAAGACGAAAGAGAATCTGCTGGCGTCCGACGTGGCGGCGATCGAGACCGACGACGGCACCGTTACGCTGACCGATCTGTTTGGCCGCAAGATCACGGTGGAGGGTACGCTCAAACGCGCTGATCTGACCGGCGGGGTCGTCATTTTACAGGTGAGCACCTGATTTGTGAGAAAATGTGCATGACACGATGAAAAATACGAATTGACGCAAGACTTGCTTCAAGATAAAATTGATCCAATCAAGAAAAGAGGAGTGGCAGCCATGTATCGTATCGTAAAGAAAAGGCCTTTGACGCCGACGCTCGTCCTCATTGAGATCGAAGCGCCGATGATCGCCAGGAAGGCCGAACCCGGCCAGTTTATCATCCTGCGCGTGGATGAGGACGGCGAGCGCATCCCCATCACCATCCATGACTTCGATCGCGAGAAAGGCACCGTGTCGATCATCTATCAGATCGTCGGCGCGACCACCGAGAAGCTCTCCCACAAGGAAGAGGGCGACTACATTCAGGACTTCGTTGGCCCGCTGGGCAACGCGACGGAGATTCCCGGCGCGAAGAAGGTCGCTGTTGTCGGCGGCGGTGTGGGCACGGCGATTGCGTTCCCCGTTGCCAAGAAGCTGCATGAGAGCGGTGTGCACGTTGATCTGATCGTCGGCTTCCGCAACAAGGACGTGGTCGTGCTGGAGGACGAGTTCCGCAAGGCGTCCACCAACTTCTATGTCGGCACGGACGACGGCTCTTACGTCCGCAAGGCGCTTGTGACCGAGTTGCTGGAGGAGCAGATTCAGGCGGGTGCGAACTATGACGCGGTCTTTTGCGTCGGCCCCATGATGATGATGAAGTTCGTCTGCAAGGTCACGGAGAAGTACAACATCCCCACCATCGTCTCCATGAGCCCGATCATGGTGGACGGCACGGGTATGTGCGGCTGCTGCCGCTTGACCCTCAACGAGGAAAACGGCCCCGTTACCAAGTTTGCCTGCGTGGATGGCCCGGATTTCGACGGCTTCAAGGTCGACTGGGACGAGTCCGTCAAGCGCAGCCGCATGTACGGCGAGTGGGAGCGCCACAAGCACGAAGAGACCTGCAATCTCTTCAAGAAGGAGGTCAAGTAAAATGCCGAATATGAGTTTGACCAAGAATCCGATGCCCTCTCAGGAGCCGGATGTCCGCAATAAAAACTTCCTCGAGGTCGCCCTCGGTTACACTGAGGAGCAGGCGCTGGATGAAGCGCAGCGCTGCCTCAACTGCAAGAACCCGCTGTGCGTGCAGGGATGTCCTGTGAACGTACATATCCCGCAGTTCATTGAGAAGATCGTTGCCAAGGATTACGAGGGCGCGTATCAGGTTATCCATGAGACCAGCTCTCTGCCCGCGGTCTGCGGTCGTGTCTGCCCGCAGGAGACGCAGTGTGAGATGCACTGCATCCGCGGCAAGAAGGGCGACGCCGTCGGCATCGGCCGTCTGGAGCGCTTTGTCGCCGACTGGCACAATGAGCATGTTGCCGAAGCTCCCGCCAAGCCTGAGCCCAACGGTCACAAGGTTGCCATCGTTGGCTCCGGCCCTGCTGGCCTCACTTGTGCGGGCGACCTCGCCAAGAAGGGTTATGACGTCACCGTGTTTGAGGCGCTGCATCTTGCCGGCGGCGTTCTGGTGTACGGTATCCCTGAGTTCCGCCTGCCCAAGAAGATCGTGCAGAAGGAGGTCGACGGCCTCAAGGCGATGGGCGTCAAGTTCGAGATGAACATGGTCATCGGCCGCGTGGTTTCTATTGACGAGCTGATGGAGCAGTATGGCTTCGAGGCTGTGTTTATCGGCTCCGGTGCGGGACTTCCGATGTTCATGCATATTCCCGGCGAGAACCTCTGCGGCGTCTATTCCGCCAACGAGTTCCTGACCCGCATCAACCTGATGAAGGCCTACCGCGAGGGCTCGGACACGCCGCTCATGCCGCTTGTCGGCAAGACGGTCGCCGTCGTCGGCGGCGGCAACGTCGCGATGGACGCGGCTCGTTGCTCCAAGCGTCTCGGCGCCAATGTGTATGTGGTGTACCGCCGCGGTATGGAGGAGCTGCCTGCTCGTCACGAGGAGGTCGAGCACGCCATCGAGGAGGGCATCATCTTCAAGACCCTCCATAACCCCGTGGAGATTCACGGCGGTGATGATGGCTATGTCAAGAGCATGACCGTCATTGAGATGGAGCTGGGTGAGCCGGATGCCTCCGGCCGTCGTCGCCCCATCGAGAAGAAGGGCAGCGAGTTCGAGCTTCCTGTGGACTGCGTCATCATGGCGCTTGGAACCAGCCCCAACCCGCTCATCAAGTCCACTACCCCGGGCCTCGAGGTCAACAAGAAGGGCGGCATCGTCATCAACGAAGAGGGCATGACCAGCAAGCTGGGCGTTTACGCCGGCGGTGACGCGGTGACCGGCGCTGCAACCGTTATCCTCGCTATGGGTGCGGGCAAGCTGGGTGCCAAGGGCATCGACGAACAGTTGAGCAAATGATTCACGAAATCACCGCCTTCGGGCGGTGATTTTTTACCTTGTGTAGTCGAAGGTATCGTGGTACAATATGATCGCGGAGGTGAGCGGATATGATGGTATTCAACTATCAGGTCACGGTCGAGGAGTTTGACGGCCCCAGTGTGCTCAAGGGCAGCTTCAATATGGATGCAGGTGAGAAGCGCGTAGTCTGCAATCTGCCCAGCGGTCATTTGCGCTCAGTGACGGCGACGACGCCGCTGCATCTGGCAGAGGGCGAAAAGATTTTTATGAACGGCTATCAGACCTGGACTTATTGCCCGGAGTATACGCCGAGGGACACGCAGCGCGATCATGCGCCGCTGCCGGACTCCGCGGTGAAGAAATTCCAGATGGATCGCTACGGTGACTATCATTTCGTGGATTATCCGAACCTGCCGGGGCTGTTTCACGGCTTTTCCTATTGTTACTTCCGCTATCACGATACTTATCGTCTCATTGCCTCCCTGGACGAAAAACCGGGCTACACGATCTTTCATTACGATGCGCATAAAGGCGAGCTGACGGTCGAGCGCGACTGCGAGGGAATCAAGTGCAAAGGAGATTTCCATGCCTTTGACCTGTTTTACGCGGTAGGCACGGAGGATGAGGTTTTCAACGACTGGTTTGCCGCGTTGCGGATCACTCCGCGGACAATGGAGAAGATTGCGGGCTACTCCAGCTGGTACAACCGTTATCAGAACATTGACGAGCAGTCTATCCTCTCCGACCTTGTCGGCTGTGAGGGGATGCTGGAGCAGGATGACCTGTTCCAGATCGACGACGGTTGGGAGACGTTTGTGGGTGACTGGCTGGAGCCGGATGAGAAGAAGTTCCCAAGCGGTATGGCTGCGGCGGCAGATGCAATTCATGCCAAGGGCTATCAGGCGGGGCTGTGGCTCGCGCCGTTTGTGGCGCAGGAGGGAAGCACCCTTTTGAAAGAGCACCCGGACTGGTTCCTGCGGGACAAGGACGGAAACCTGTGGTCTGATGGCTGTAACTGGGGTGGGTTTTATTCACTGAACATTGACCTTCCAGAGGTGGTAATGTACCTCGCGCAGGTGTTTCAAAGGGTGTTCGATGAGTGGAATTTTGATCTCGTGAAGCTGGATTTCCTCTACGCTGCCGCACCATTTGGCACAGAGACCGAAAGCCGTGCCGCGCGCATGATCCGCGCACTGGAGACGCTGCGGAGCTGGTGTGGGCACCGTAAGATTCTCGGCTGCGGCGTGCCGGTGATGCCGGCGTTTGGTGTGGTGGACTATTGCCGCGTCAGTTGTGATGTGACGCTGGACTGGGACGATAAGTTCTACATGCGCCTGATTCACCGCGAGCGCCCCTCCACGCGGCAGGCCATCGGCAACGTGGTATTCCGCCGCCAACTCAACGCTCGTGCGTACCTGAGCGATCCCGATGTGTTTTTCCTGCGGGATGATAACGTAAAGCTCACGCGCAAACAGAAAAATGAGCTTGCCGTGCTGGACGCTGTGCTGGGCGGCGTGTTCCTGCACTCTGACGACATGTCCAAGTACAGCGAGCAGGCAAAGCAGCAATACCGCGCGCTGCGGCATATGCGCGACGCGACGGATGTGCGCATTACCACCGATGGCAGATGGATGCTGCAATGCACGCTGGATCATCAGCCATACACGATGACTTTGGATCATTTGCCATGATTTTTCATAAAATAAGCCTTGACAAATCATAGGTTGGAGCTATAATTGATTTAGATCAATTAAATTTGACACATGAAAGGAGCGATCCCATGAACATCTATGATTTTACAGTTAAGACTCGCAAGGGCGCGGATGTAGCGCTGTCTGACTTTCAAGGCAAGGTACTTTTGGTTGTCAATACTGCCACCGGCTGCGGTTTCACTCCGCAGTACAAGGAATTGCAGGAAATCTACGACGCTGACCACGACAAGGGTCTGGAAATTCTCGATTTTCCCTGCAATCAGTTCGGCAATCAGGCGCCTGGGGACAATGAGGAGATCCACACCTTCTGCACCGGCCGCTTCGGGATTACCTTCCCGCAGTATGGAAAGATCGACGTCAATGGCGAAAACGCCATACCGCTCTATCGTTGGCTGACTGAGAACACCAAGTTTGAAGGCTTTGGCAAGGGCCCGCAGGCACTGGTGATGAGCGGCGTCGCGAAAAAGATGGACAAGGACTACAAAAACAACGGCAACATCAAGTGGAACTTCACCAAGTTCCTCATTGACCGCGAGGGCAACATTGTTAAGCGCTTTGAGCCGACGGAGGATATGGCGACCGTCAAAAAGGCGGTAGAGGAGTTGCTGTAAATCAAAAGAGAGGCTGCGGCCTCTCTTTTTTTAGATAAACTGGTCTTATAAAAAGAATTATATCTGGATATTTCAGGCATGCCAGACTTGCGTTATGGTAGAGGTGTAAAGTCAAAGGAGGGAGAAATCATGGAAGGAAAGGTTTCAACTCGAAAAATTGTCTATGTGGCACTGCTCTCTGCCTTGGTCTATGTAGCAACGATGATCAGTTTTCCGCTGTTTGGCAGCAAGGTGCGCATGGCGAATCCGGTGTCCCTGCTGGGAAGTCTTATGCTTGGGCCGGTGTTCGGCGGCTTGGCTTCGGCTTTTGGCAGCTTTATTTATGACATTCAGACCGGCTACGGCTTTGAGAGCATAATCACCTTCGTGTCGAAGTATGCGATGGCATGGGTTGCGGGGAAGATCGCCTTCTCCGGCGGTCACAGCGCGGATGATCACAAGCGCAACGCCGTTGCATGCACAGCGGGCGCTTGGACCTATGTGGCGCTTTATATGCTCAAAACGTATGTTTTCCAGCGATTCGTTTACGGTTATCCGCTGGACACGGTTTGGGCGACGATGCTGAGTAAATTTCCGGCCTCGGCCATCAACGCGGTGGCGGCGATGATCGTTGCGCCGATCCTTTATACAGCACTGCGGCCGGCACTCAAGAGTACGGGCCAGTTGGACGCCATGCGGCTGTAACATCAAAAGAGCGCTGCCGAAAACGGCAGCGCTCTTTTTTGTTGAGAGGAATCTCTTACAGACCCTTCTCGTAGGACTCGATCATCTTCTTGACCATCTGGCCGCCGACAGAGCCGGCCTCGCGGGAGGTCAGGTCACCGTTGTAACCGTCCTTGAGGTTGACGCCAACCTCCCTTGATGTTCCGTCACCATATTGAAAAAATACTAATTATGACTTACCGATCCACTAAAGTACATGTATGAGCAGCTATTTGCAACTTTTTTCGACAAAATATTTTTTAGTAACTTAAAAGTTATACCTGAGACTTAGAGAAGATTACCAAGATAGACTATTGCACCTGTGTTTGTTTGAAAAATGCTGTGTAATAAAGAATACACTATACGATGTACCAGTCGAGACCGCAGCTGTGCCAAAGCGTCCGCGAGAGTGTGAACGAGCTGTACGGCGAGGCATTCCACGTCTTTGAGCGCCCCATCGAGCATACGATCAAGGTTGCCGAGTGTCCTGCTGTCGGCAAGAGTATCCTCGATTACGCGCCGAAGAATCCTGCCGCCGAATCCTATCGCAGCCTTGCGCGAGAGGTGATGGATATTGGGTAAGCAGAACATGAACGACTTGCTGAAAAAGCGCATGACGTCAACCAAGCAGGCGTCGGAGTTCGCAGCGAGCGACGAAGCATACGAGAAGATATTTCGAGAGCCTGCTCCGGTAGCCGCGAAGGCTATTGCCGATTTGCCGCTTGATCTGCTCGACCCATTCAGTACGGCGGACATTGGCTTCCGGCCCTATCCGCCACAGAAACTTGAGGCTTTTGCGGAACAGCTCAAAGAGGAAGGCTTGATGGTGCGCATCATTGTTCGCCCGAAGACCAACGGGCGCTATGAAATCCTCGCAGGGCACAATCGGGCCGGTGCCGCCCGTCTTGCGGGGTGGTCAACGATTGCGGCTGAGATCGTGGAGGCAGACGACGTTCGTGCCATCGTGATCGCCACAAGTACGAACCTCATCCAACGGCAGCAGCTATCCATTGTGGAGCGCGGCAAGGCGTATAAGGCGCTGTTGGACGCGAAAAACCGGCAAGGGCAATGGTATATCGGAGCGGACAAGCAAACTTCTGGCGAAAATCGCCAGAAGTATTCCGCGAGGGCGTTGGTCGCTGAGTTTTTTGGCGTGACGGAGTATGAGATTCGGAAACTTGTCAAGCTGACGAACCTCGTTCCGGAGCTGCTGGATGTGCTTGAGGACAACACAAGGCGCATTAACCTTGCCTGCGCCGACCTCATGGCGGACTACAATCAGGACACGCAATCCGCGTTCGTAGAAATCTGCGTGGAGTACGGAAAGAGTGTCAACAAAGCGATCATGCAGCACATCGTGAAGAAATGCCCTCCGCCCACCGCTGACCGTCAGGAAATATTTGCGGCGTGGCGCGAGGCGGCTGCCATCGAAGAGCAGCGCAAGTATGCACCGCCGAAAAAGATTGCCTTCAACCGCAAACGCTTTGAACCGTATCTTGACAAGCTCGGCAGCGACGCGAAGCTGGAGGAACTGTTTCTGGAATTCCTGCGCGAGCGCGTCGGATAAGTAAATACCATGGGCATAAAGGCTCAGCGTCAACCTGATCGGTTGATGTTGGGTCTTTTCTTATGCCCGGAAATGGAGAGAGTATGAACCTGTATAACACACCTATGACGCCCGGCCCGTTTGACGACTCGGCGACAGCAAGGCAAACAAGGATGGGACTTCTTCAGAGTGACGGCTTGCCGGAGCAAGACGCCGTTTCGGTTTTGGCCCGCGTATATGCCGGACTTCTATTTGATGATCTATGCGAGACATTGCCTGATATGGAGCAGGTATACGCCATTTGCAATCGCTTTGAAGAGCTGATGGCGCAGGGCGACGCGCGGAAAACGCTCCTTTATATTTGCCGCCAGTATGACAATCTGCTCCGCACGCTGCCGGAGCCCATCTGGTGGATCGTTGGCAACCCGGCACTGGTGGAGCCCTTTTGCGAGGGCTTTGTCCGGCACCTGTGTGAGTTTAAGGGCGAAAGTGAGGTGATGTGACATATGAGAGTGGTAAAGGTCTACCAGCCGCCGGGCAAGGCTTCTCCCTTTGAGGCGTTCCTTGCCCAGCAGAATCCGAAGCTCCGGCAAAAGCTCCGGTGGACGCTGTTCCGATTGGCGCAGCTAGATCGAAGCGAGCTGAAGGAGCCGCACTTCAAGCATTTCGCGTTGGAACGGTACAGCGATTTCTACGAAATGCGAGAGAAAAATAAGATCCTCGTCCGCGTCGTGTTTACGTTCTGTGGCGAGGATATTCTTTTGCTCGCACCGTTCATCAAGAAAGAGCCCCGCGACACCATGCGGGCGCTGGAGCAATCCATCAGTATGCTTGCGGATGTTCGGAGAGATCCGGACTACGCAGTAAAATACGATTTTAAGGAGGAAAAGAAACGAGCATGAAACGACTGATAACAGGGGGCGCAGCGTGCGTCCTCGCGCTGGCCATGACGGTCAGCGCGCTGGCGATGTGGGTGCCGAGCGACACCACCGTGCAGAACCTGAATGGGGTACAGCAGTATATCAAGGTCTATACGGTGCCGGCAGCCACCAATCCCGAGGTCCTGATCGAAGAGCCCTTCGAGTACGAGGGCTTCACCTATACCTTTGCGGAGATCACCAAGCAGGAGCACACGGTCGAGGCGCAGAAGGAACACACCGAAACACTGGTCATTGAAACGCAGAAAAAAGACCTTGTGAACGTGCTGGAAGTGCTGACACCGACCATTGAATACGACAACGGACACTATTCCGGCGTTCTGGCACTGGATCATACCACCATTCACACGGAGCCGGCAGGCTATACTTCCGGCAGTTACACGATCCGTGAGACGAAAGAGATCGGCAAGCTTGACAGTAACGACATGGCGTATGTGCCGCAGACCACAGTGAAGGACGGCAAGACGCTTCAGCTGGAAAGCGTGGACTGGCAGGTGCAGAGTACGGCGCTCGTAGACGACGTACTGGTTCCGTCGAGCTATGTGGCAGTCGCCACCTACGCAGGTAAAGCAACCTACAATAAGCCGACGGCCTACATTACCTCGGCGGACTACACAGGGATGGTTTCGCGCGACGAAGTGACCCATGTGACCTATACCGTTCTCTATGTGGGCGCCAAAGCGAGCCAAGCGGAAGGTCCTGCCCAATCACAGTCTGCCTTGGCGGACGTGCGTTTGGACTGTTTGAGACGCGAAATCTGATTGAAGCCGTGCTTCTGACGCTGCTGTATGAGGTCATCAATAAGAAAACCAGTCAGCGTGTGCATCTTCCGGAAGGCGTGTTTGATATGACGACCGCCGTTCACGGCATATATGAAGAATGACGCCATCCCGCATGGGATGACGTCATTCAAAAGAGAGGGCTATTCGTCAATCAATCGGTTCAGCTTTTTGTCAAAAGAAAGGATTTTTTCACCAAGAAGATGAGCTCGGGCAGCGAGCATGCCGTCCACAAAATCAACGTTGCGGTCTGCGTAGTAATTCAGCGCGGCGATTATGACGTTCGGATGCTCCACGGAAACCTGATCGAGCAAATGCGAAAGAGAGTCACGGACAACGCTCCGCTCGACTTCATAGTGCCCGTGAAGCACATAAACTACTTCCGCCAGAATGGATGGCAGCGTATATGCTTCGCCGGATTCGATTTCCTGTTTCGCGATGGCGAGCATTTCCTCGTTGTCGCCAATCAAAAAGCGCAGGATCACATTTGCATCGATCAGCGTCATGGTGCGCCTCCGAGCTTTTCAACGGCGGCGTTTTGATAAGCCGCATGGAGTGCCTCAGCTTCACTCGCGAGCTTTTCCGGCGTTGCATAACTGCGAAGAGAGCCGGCAAGATCCGTGACAGACATTCGCTTTTCCTCTTTTGACGCTGTAAGCTGGAACGGTAAGCCGTTGACCCGCAGGCTCTGCGCCGCAAACATACGGATACCCTCCGCGAAGCTGGTACCCATACTGCGATAGAGCGCCTCCACGCGCTCTTTCATATCGGAGTCCATCCGAAGCTGCATGGTAGATTCTTTCGCCATAGTATCGCCCCCTTGTATGAAAATAGTATTACAAATCAATACGATTGTCAATGATTTGAGGTGAATTATTTTATGCCAATTGTAAAAACAAAATGCGATAAGCAGATGAAAAAAGCCCCACCACGGAAGAAGCAGAAAAAGCCGGACGAGAACGCGCCGCAGCCTTTCTTAAAGCGCCTGCTGTTCGGCGAGGAAAAAACCGACCTTTCGGAGCTGGAATCAGGGTCGACCACGATCCTCGATATTCTCTCGCCCACCGCCATTGACACCAAAAGCCGTGACTACATCGTAGTTGACGGCGTTTTTCATGCCTATCTGTATGTCACGGGGTACGGCTACGCCACGACAGTCGGCTCCTGCTGGCTCTCTCCGCTGGTCGAAGCCGGCGAGGGCGTCAGCGTCAGTTGGCGGACGGCTGCGACAGCAAGGGAAGCGCGTCATCTTCATCATTCCCAAGAAAGGTCATGAGTTCCGCCCGCTCTGCGAGCTGATGGGCGGGCTATATCTGCGGCTCTCTCCGTCATCGAAGGACTGCCCGAACATCATGGCGATCCGGCGCAAGTCTCTGGACTCTTACGCAGGGCTTAAAAATCTCGCCGCGAGAGATGACAGTGTGCTGGCAGAGAAGATTTCCCACCTCATCATCTGGTACTCGCTCCAGAAGCGTGACCTCTCCGACGAGGACAAGAACCATCTGGACAGCTCACTGGTGGAGTGCTACCGGCGCTACGGTATCACCTTCGATAACGCCTCCATCGTCAATGAGGACGGCAGCTTCAAGGAAATGCCGATCATCCCGGACTGGTACGCCGTTCTGAACGAAAAGCCGGAGACGAAACACCTTGCCGTGGTGCTGGCCCGATACGTCACCGGCAGCGCCGCGGCCATGGGGCAGCGCAACAACGTTGACCTCAACAACAAGTACATCGTCCTCGACACCTCCGGTATGCCGGACGACCTGCTCCTGCCCGGCATCTTCTGGGCGACGGACGTGGCGAACGACCTCATCATGGACGCAGGCTCGGAGCTCTCCGCGCTGATCGCGGACGAGCTGTGGAGTCTTGTCGGGGCGAACTCCAACCCGCTCGCTGCGGGCTTCGTGCAGGAGATGGTCAAGACGATCCGCGGACTCGGCGGTATCGCGGTCACGTCCACGCAGGGGATGCAAGACCTGTTCGGGCTGGACGGCGGCAAATACGGCAAGGGTATTCTGGATTCCAGCCGCATCAAGCTGGTCATGCAGATGGAGGAACAGGAGGCGCGGCTCATTCAGGGCGTGCTGAATCTTTCGGAGGACGAGGTGCGGCAGATCACTCGGTTCCGGCGCGGTGAGGGGCTGCTGTGCATCGGTTATAATCACGTCCCCATCGCGTTCTACGCGACGGAGCGGGAATACAACGCCATTACGACGTCCTCCACAGACCTGCGGAGGCGGAAAAGCGGAGGCGGCGAATGAACGATTTCAAAAGGGACATGGCACACATTCAGACGCTTGTGGGCAACTCGTTTTACGGCGACGGGAAGAAGCGCGAGGGATGAGAAGAGGTTTGATAGGCTCGGTGGTATTTACGGCAAAGGGGCACTAGACGAAATTGCATACGCGCCTCAGCTTAAAGAAAGTGTTGAAGAGTTTGCATCCACATTAGCGCAAGCATAAACAGAACGCCAAGCGTTTTTGGCCCGCAGTGCAACGCGGAGCACGGTATGAACAAATGAGCCTGTTTTGTCTACGCAAGGCGCGGAAGCCTTGACGGATCATTCTGACGTCATTATATTATTAGCGTTGACATTTGTATATAACGTTGGAATGAACAAACAAGGAGAAAACAGGCTTATGAGGTTTTTTACAGCGCAAAAACAGTTTCAGGGCGTTTTGCTGGCGGCGGCGCTTATATGTACGGTGGCAGCGTCTTTTCTGCCGTACTCTGTCGAACTGCCGCTCGGCATCGCCGCGCTGCTTCTGGCGGATCACGCAGTATGTATCCGCGATGAGAATAGGCCGGGGTGGGTTTTGATTGCCGTAATGGTTGGATGTGCCCTTTCCGCCGGGTTGACGATTGTGCTGCTGATCGGACACGTTCTCGGCGTCGTGGCGGTCATCGAGGCGCTGAACCTGTTGGTGATCGCGTTATCATGCGTCGGAGCGGCGGCACGGAAGAAAGCCGCTTACCGGGTACTCATCGTGACCAGCGCGCTGTTTTTTGCATTCGGCGCGTTCTCCCACATCGTGTACGGCCGGTCGGTTATGGCGACTGTGGCGGAGTGGGTTCTGCTTTCTCAAAAGGTGTCTGACGAGGAGGTACCCGCGGTTTTTCAGAAGCTGGAGGCAACAGGTGAGGACCCGCTTACTGCCAATCTCCATGCGTTTGACAAACGGGTTAAGGAGAGCTCATTTGACGGGATGCGCGTCCTTACCGTCAACGCGGACGGCGGCTATGACAGCGTGGTCTTTTACATTCACGGCGGCTATTATGTGTATCAACTGAGCAATGACCATATTGCGATGATGAACCGCATTGCAAACGCCACAAATGCGATGCTGGTGATGCCACTTTATCCGCTCGCCCCGCTCCACGATACAGCGGACAGCTATGAGACGATGGTTTCTCTGTTTGCGCAGGTTTGCAGCGACAACGAGGGCAAGAAGATCGTTCTGATGGGCGATTCCGCGGGCGGCGGCTATTCGCTTGCTCTGGCGGAGGGACTGGCTGCGCATGGGGTACGCCAGCCGGACGAGCTGATCCTGCTATCCCCTTGGGTGGACGTGACGATGAGCAACCCGCAGATCGCGGACTATGTCGATGTCGATCCCGCGCTGACGGTTACCATGGGCAGAATGAGCGGCGAAGCGTGGGCAGGCGGCCTCCCGACAAACGACTGGCACGTTTCGCCGATCTACGGCGACCTTTCCGCGCTGAAAAACGTGTCCATTTTCGTCGGCACGCGGGAGCTGTTCTATCCGGACAATACGCTTTTGTACGAAAAGCTGCGGGACAACGAAAACGTGAACCTGTATATCGGCAAGGGACTGAACCATGTCTACCCGGCATTCCCAATCCCCGAAGGGAGAGCCGGAGTGCAGCAGATCATCCGAATCATTCAGAGGTAATCAGATAAATCGAGGAGCTGTGGCGGTTTCGTCACAGCTCCTTGATTTTCTTTGCTGGCAGCATCAGATGGTAAGGCCGTCTCGGAACGACGCGGCGACGTCCGCGTTGTAGAGCGGCGTTGTGAGCTCCGTCAGTTGCGCGGCGAGCTCGTCGAGATCGCCCGCAAAGCCCTGCTCGACCCAATATAAAACGCCATTGAAGATGATGCCATTCCAAGCCATGATCCGCAGCTTGAACCGGTCGTCGACGGCGTCAATGCTGCGGTTGATCTGATTGAGAATTTCAAAGCCCATCCCGGCTTTCAACAGCAGAGGGATCTTCTCCCTGTGGCGGTAAACGGTTTCCAGAATGATTTTCCAGTTCATGCCGATGTCCTCGCCGATGGCTCGTCGGACGTCCTCCGCGATCATCTGAATATCGTCCGCCAGAATATCTGTGACCAGATAGTAGCTCTTATAAAAGACCCCTCTGGAAACACCCGCCGCCTTGACCAGATCGACCACGCGAATATCCCGGATATCCTTCGTCTCAAGCAGCCGATAAAGCGCGTCCTTGAGCGACTCCACGATCAGCTGGTGTGCCTCCGCATTGCATCGGCGTAAGTTTTCAATTCGTTCTTCTTTGCTTGGCATAAACAAATAAACTCCTTTTGTTCACGCAAGGCGCGAGAGCCTTGACCGCGCCTGATGAATCGATTATAGTATCAGCATAGTCAAATGTCAACACCAAATGATGAGGAGGACTTCGTCATGCAGGAAAATGAAACCGTTATGCGGCTTGCCAAGCCAAAAAAGAAAGGGCTGCTTACCCTTGTGTTCAGCCGATTGCTGCTGATGGCTCTGTTGATTGCGGCACAGGTCATGCTGTATGTCGTCTTTTTCGCGTGGCTGCAGCAGTATCTTCCTCATTACGCGGCGCTGCAGATCGTCTTCACACTGCTCATGATGCTTTATCTGTTCAATAGCCGCATGGATTACGCGGCGAAGCTCACCTGGCTTGCGGTCATCGCCGTTGCTCCTTTTCTTGGGACGATTCTTCTGGCCTATACGCAGACGAATATCGGCCATCGCGCAACGAGAAAGCGTACGGCGGAACTGATCGCGCAGACGAAGGACGCCGTGCCACAGGACGCTGCGGTGCTGGAGCGGCTCAAGGGAGACCCATACGGCACCGACGATCTGCATCACTATCTGAACCGCAGCGGGGACTTTCCGATTTTCGACCGCACGGAGCTGTTCGCCCCGACGGTCCACGCACAGGCGGAAGGCTATGTCATGCCGTTCGGCGACTGCCCGCTGGACGAGGATAAGGCGGGCGAAGCCGTCTACATGGATATGCTGAACCGCGCAACGAACTACGTCTACATCATGACGCCGTATCTGATCCTCGACGGAGAGTTGAACGCGGCGCTCAAATTCGCCGCGCAGCGCGGCGTGGACGTGAAGCTGATCCTGCCGGGTATTCCGGACAAGAAGCTGGCATACGCGCTGGCAAAGTCCCACTACGCGGAGTTGACCGACGCGGGTGTGAAGATTTACGAATACGCACCCGGCTTTGTCCACGCGAAGGTGTTCGTCAGTGACGGCTGCCGCGCCGTGGTGGGGACGATCAACCTCGACTATCGCAGCCTGTACCATCACTTTGAGTGCGCGACCTATCTCTATCGCGTACCGTGCATCGCGGACATTGCCAGGGATTTTAATGATACGCTGATGGAGTGCCGTGCCGTCACGCCGGAGAGCATCAAAAAGGAAAAGCCGGGTTACCGGATCGCGGGATCGTTGCTGAAAATCATCGCCCCGCTGATGTAGGAGAATGAGAACATGAAGAAGGGATATTTTAAATTTGCCTGTGCGGTGAGCATGATTGCCGGTGCGCTGCTTCTTGCCGCTGCTTATCTGCTGATCTGGCACAGAGCTGTTGTCGCGGCTATCATCCGCGCCGCGGCAGTGATCACATGCGCTGTTGTTGGCGGCATCGCGCTCTTTGGAGGCTTGGCAAGCCTGCTGTTCCTTTGCAAACGCGGTAAAAAGAAGGAATGACAGACGAATCAAGGGAGGAACTGACATGAAATGGATTAAGAACAACTGGAATGAGCTTCTTGCAATACTGTTCTCTGTCATTGTGGGCGTTCTGCTTTTTCGGCTTCGGATGGTTCGTTGACGCATTTCCGATCCTCGCGGTTCTCTACGGCCTGTTTCAGGTGCTGCTGGGATTCAGAAAGTTACAGCGAATGGTGGATGCGATCCGAATGCAGCAACGTTTGTGGTATCTGCGTGGGATCGGCGCGGCGCTCACGTTGGTGTTCGGCTTTGTGATTGTTTTTCATCCCGATATGAAGCTGGTCGGGGTTTGGGCGTTTACAGGCGTTACGCTGATTGTGGAAGGTGTTTTTGACTGCGTGGCGCTTGTTGCGCAGGAGAGAAAAGGCTAACGACTATGGTGATCATCAGGAAGCTGGTCTTGCACATTCCGCTGCTGCTGATCTTGCCGATGGTCATGGAAAACAAGGTGCTTGCCGCGGTCCTTTCCGCGCCGGTCTCGGACGTTCTGCCTGTTGTTGCGACCCTGCTATTTTTTGCGCCGGGCTTCTATCATACGATGAAAAGTTCTTGGTCATCGCCTTGACCTCATGGTTGCGCTGACGGAACCGAGGTCACTCAGCATAGCGGAATCCGGCGGACAACAGCTCAAAGTAACGATGGACGGTATATAGACCAAGGGTTCTATCACTGAAGCAGCGAAGGAACTCTTTATTTCACAGCCCAGCCTGTCCGGAGCGATCCGCGAGGTGGAGAAGGAGGCGGGCGTCACGATCTTTAACCGCTGTCGCGCGGGTGTGGCCCTGACCGATGAGGGCATGGAGTTCCTCGGCTACGCGAGGCAGGCCGTGCAGCAGATGGAACTGCTGGAATCCCGATACGCCGGGAGCATCCGCTGGCCAGACAGGAAAGCGTGTCGCTGGCTGACTTGCGGCCATACCCCCGACTCAGCTTTGTGCAGGGCCTTTACGAATCGGCCCACTATTCCGAGGAGTTGTTCAGCAACGAGGTCGTAGACAAGAGCATCCGTATCAGCGACCGTGCCGCCATCGTGAACCTTATGATTGGGTTGGACGGCTATACGATCTCCAGCGGCATCTTTCCGAAATACCTGCAAGGCGATGCCATCGTCGCCGTCCCGCTGGATGAATCGGAAACCATGAGAATCGGCTATGTGCTGAACAAGGGTCGGGAGCTCTCCCCGCTGGGGAAAATCTATATCGACGCCATCCGACAATATGAGGGCAGGCCATAGGACAAACCTATGACCTGCCATAAGTTTTTGAGTGTACCTGTCAAGTGACCCAAAGTAGTATGCTCTCCGCAAAGGAGGGCAGAGCTATGTCGGGTTATGTGATAGGGAATTTTCTTGTATATGCGGTGATCAACGCGTTCACACCGGGGCCGGGGAATATTCTGGCACTCAACACGATCACGAATTACGGATGGAAGAAAGGTAAGCCGCTTTTTTTCGGAATATTTACCGGGTACTATGTGGTGCAGCTAATCTGCGCGGTTTTCGTGTTCGGCGTCAGTACGCTTCTGCCGCAGGTGATGGGCGTGATAAAATATGTCGGCGCGGCGTACATCCTCTATCTCGCCATCCATATTGCCGTCAGCCGCCCGGGCGAGGGCAGCGCAGAGCAATCAGCGTCCTTCTGGAAGGGATTCCTGCTGCAATTCGTCAATGTGAAGATATACCTGTTTGGTATCACGGCCCTCACAGGCTACGTCACGGATTACAGCACAGAATTGTGGGTACTGGTGTTCTTTGAACTGGTGATCGCAACCATCGGAACAATTGCCACCTCAAGCTGGATTGCGGCGGGCATGGCGATTCAAAAGATTTATCTGCGGCACTATCGGCCCATCAACATCATCCTCGCGCTGACGCTTTTGGAATGTGTTTACAGTATATTGAAATAGAATATGTTATTCTTCACAAATCCAAACGATTTTTCTGCCAGCCCTCTATGCTGCCGGCTCGCAATATGAAATCAACGGGACGACCGGGCGCTTTTTACCACCGTACCGGTGAGCGCGAACAGCGCCACCACGTTGGGCAGCACCATGAAGTTATTGAGCAAGTCCTGCAGATCCCAGACAAAGTCGCTGGAAAACACGGTGCCGAGGAACACAAATACCAGCGCGATCACGTTGTAGACCGTCGACGCCAGCTTGGGGTTCCTGCCGCCAAAGAGGTACACGGCGTTGATCTTGCCGAACAGGTTCCAGCTCAGAATCGTAGAGAACGCGAAAAACAGCAGACAGACGGCGACGAACATCGGCCCGAAGGTGCCGCCGAACACGGTGCTGAACGCGGTCTGGGCGAGGTTGTTCTTGCCCAGCGTTTCCGTCACCGCGCCGGTGTAGCCGCTCGCGAGCGGACCGTCCGCCGTGTAGAGGGTCGAGATGATGACCAGCGCGTTGAAGGTCAGCACCACGAAGGTGTCGATGAACACGCCGATCATGGCGACGACGCCCTGCTCATGCGGCGTCTTGACGTTCGCCTGCGCGTGGGCGTGGGGCGTGGAGCCCATACCGGCCTCGTTGGAGAACAGGCCGCGCTTCGCGCCCTGCGTCACCGCCAGCTTGATCGCTGCGCCGAAGCCGCCGCCGAGGATCGCCTGCGGCTGGAAGGCGTAGCGGAAGACCATGCCGACGGTTGCGGGAAGATACTTGATTCGCACGATTAGTACCACCAGACCGCCGAGCAGGAACACCGCCGCCATCAAGGGGACGATCTTCTCCGTCACCGCCGCGAGGCGCTGCACGCCGCCGAGAAAAATGACGCCGCAGACGATCACCAGCACGACGCCGACCGCCCACGCGGGGATGCCGAAGGCGCTCTCCATGTTGCCGCCGATGGAGTTGGACTGCACCATACAGCCCATGAAGCCCAGCGCCAGCATAATCGCCACGGCGAAAAAGCCCGCGAGGAACTTGCCGAAACCGCCCCAGAACGCAGTGGTGATGTAGTACACGGGGCCGCCGTGGATCTCGCCGTCGGGATTGACCTTGCGGGTCTCCACCGCCAGCGTCGCCTCGGCATAGATGGTCGCCATGCCGAGGAAGGCGATGAGCCACATCCAGAAGATCGCGCCAGGGCCGCCGGTCAGGATCGCGCCGGACGCGCCGACGATGTTGCCCGTGCCGACCTGCGCGGCGACGGCGGTGGCCAGCGCTTGGAACGAGCTCATGCCGCTCGCGTGCTTTTCGCCGAACAGCTTGATGTTGCCGAACGTGCGGCGGATGCCTTCGCCGAAGCAACGCACCTGCACAAAGCGGGTCTTGAACGAATACCAGAGGCCGATGGCGATGAGCAGGTACACCAGCAGATTGCCGACGCCGCTGTCCAGCGAGGACACGATGGGGTAAAGCGTGGATTCCAGAGTGTGCATGGGATGATCTCTCCTTTTGTGCGACAGAAAAAAACGAACCGCGGAGAATATCCGCGGCATCATCCAAAGCACGCTCCGACGCGCGACGCAAAATGCGCCGCTCCGAGCGACTTTTTCTCTGTCCTTTTGCCTGAGAGATTAGCGCACAATGCGCCTTGCACCTTCGGCACCCGCGGAACGGGATTCTCCAGAGTCACATCCACGCACAGTCCTGTCCCCGTCCGGGTAGCCTGAGAGTTTCGCTCCTTCGGCAAGCCATTGCGGCTTTTTCCTGCGCGCTTCGTCTGTCGATATTGAATTGCGAGTGACAATATAGCACCGTTTAGATGCGCTGTCAAGGGTGCTTGCGCCTGAAATTGGGACTGAATGGATAAAAAAGTGTATAATACCTTGATAAATTCAACCAGATGGTGTATTATTCTCGTAAGCCGAAGGTAACGGGCGTACGCCCATGCATGCGCCTCGCTTGAGGCAGCGGCGGATGGGCGTTTTGATAGGCAACGGTTAGACTTCGCTAACGAAATTCAGAAGCAGAGCGAACGCATCGGAAGGGGAGAACGGTATTCTGACGAAAGGAAACAAACGGACACGCACGCTGCTGTGCGGCTTGCTCGGCTGCCTCTGCTATGGCGGCGGCGACTGGCTGATGCTCTACGGCGATCCTGCGCACGCGGGCAGGCTGCTCTGGCTGACGAAGGGCGCGGCGCAGATCCCGCAGTGGCGCTATGATCTGGCAATGGCGCTCGCCTTTCCGGGGATCATTCTTTACGGCATTGCGCTGTTCGCGGTGGAAACCTATATTCACGGTAAAAAAGAGCGGAAGGTGTATCACTATCTCAATGCGTTCGGCCTAACGCCGTGGATTGCGCTGCATCTGTTTTATGTGATGATCCTGACGCTCTACGCATGGATGAACGCCAACGGCTATGCCGCCGACGCTCTGGGCGTTTGCGAGGGGCTGTTCTCCCGGCTTTCCTGGCTGGTACCGGTCAGCGAGGCGATGATGCTGCCGGTGTTTGTCTACTGGTTCTATCTGCAAATCACCGGAAAAACGGTTTTCCCGAGAGCCATGGCTTTTACCAACGTGCTGATTCTCTTTGTCTTGTTGAAGGGCGTCTCCCTGCTGCTGCCGATCAGCGCCTTTCGTCTGGGGTTTACCAATGGGCTAATGAGCGAAAGCATGGTTCTCTGGTTTGGAATGATGATGGCGTGGGGATGGAGGTATCAGCAATGAAAAAATACACCCCCGAACAGCTGGCGGCAATCAGCCGATACCAAAACTATATCCCGACGCTGCCGCCGGAAATCCGACAGGAGCTCTACGCCCGCATGGGCGAGCTGATCGAGGAGGAGAAAGCCTACTGCGACAAGGGCAACTATAAGCATATGGCGCAGATCCTGACCTCCGTCGCCCTGTACGATGTGCTGCCACGCTGACGTCATCAATTACGGCAATCTGCCCTATACCGATTTCATCCGCACCGAAACGCTGTGTCAGGGCGGCGAGCTTTGCGACTTCCGCTTTGTGCGGCATGAAACAGACGCGGGCGAAGGCTGGGAACGCAGCAATAGTATTTAAGGAGGAGCGAACTGCATGAAACCTTGTAAAGCAAACTATGAAAACTGGGTGCCGAAGGGCATGGCGACCGGCTTCGCCGCAGGCGCGGCGGCGCTGGCGGCGGGAAGCGCGGGACTTGCGGTGTTCGGCAAGGGCAAAGCGGCAAAGACTGCGGCAGCGGTGTCCGCACTGGGCGCGGTGGGCTGCGGCGCGTGGGCTGCATGGTGCGTCTACGCGCGGCGGCAGTTCTCCTATGACGGCGCGCGTCAGCTCTCGAAGCAGATCATCGAGGGCACGGCGGAGTATATCGCGCTGCCCGAGGGCGGCGTGGGACTGGACGTGGGCTGCGGCAGCGGCGCGCTGACCATCGCCTGCGCCAAGCGCAACCCGCAGGGGCGTATGGTGGGCTGCGACGTGTGGGGGCCGGAGTATGCCGCGTTCTCCCAGGCGCTGTGCGAGGCGAACGCCGCGGCGGAGGGCGTGGAGAACGTGACCTTCCGCGAGGGCAATGCCGTGAAACTGCCATTTGCGGATGAGAGCTTTGACGCCGTGACCAGCAACTACGTCTATCATAATATCATGGGCAGGAACAAGCAGCAGCTCCTGCTGGAAACGCTGCGGGTGCTCAAAAAGGGCGGTACTTTCGCTATCCACGACATCATGAGCAGGCAGCGCTACGGCGACATGAACGAGTTTATGAAAGAGCTGCGTCTGATGGGGTACGAAAAGGTGGAGCTGATCGACACGACCGACGGCAAGTTCATGAGCCGCGCCGAAGCGTCGGCGATGTTCCTGACCGGCTCGGCGCTGCTCTGCGGGGTGAAATGAGCATGACGCGGAGAGAGCAGATCGCGGGCGCGTACCGCTTTCTGGGCGGGAAGGAGTCCAACTTCTACGACGGCATGATGACCTATTCCACGCTTCCCGGCAGGGCGATCTGCCGCCTTGTTTGGAACATGGATCGGGAGCGGAACCTCGCCTATCTGGAACGCGCGCTGTCCGGCGTACCGGAAGGCTTTGCCGGGAAACTGCTGGAGGTGCCGGTTGGGACGGGCGTGCTGACCATGCCGGTCTATAACGACCTGCCGGACGCGGAGATCACCTGCCTTGACTACTCCGAGGCCATGATGGCGGCGGCGAAGCGCCGCGCCGCGGGGGCGGGCATTCGGAACGTGACCTTTGTGCGCGGCGACGTGGGTGCGCTGCCGTTCGCGGACGAGAGCTTCGACATCGTGCTGTCCCTCAACGGGTTCCACGCCTTTCCCGACAAGGACGCCGCCTACCGCGAGACGTACCGCGTGCTGAAGCCGGGCGGGACGTTCTGCGGGTGCTTCTACATTCAGGGATAGAACCGCCGCACAGACGGGTTCATCCGCAAGCTCTACCAACCCAAGGGCTTCTTCACGCCGCCCTACGAGACGCTTGCGAGCCTGCAACAGCGGCTGGCGGGTATGTATTCCGAGACGGAGGTCAGCGCGGTGGAGGGCATCGGCTGCTTCCGCTGTGTCAAATGAGCGGTGCGATACTGAAAAAACTCTTGACAAATCGTTGATGTTAGCATAAACTAACATCAAGAACGAAAAGGGGCGCAGCCCCCTTTTCCAATCCCTTGATGTTAGCAAAGCCTAACTACGGAAAGGAGCGCGTACCATGAGCGTCGTCATCGTTGGCGGAAACGAGCGGATGGAGCGGCAGTACAAGGATCTGTGCCAGCAGTACCGCTGTCACGCGAAGGTCTACACCAAGGAGTCCGGCATGAGCGGCAAGGTGGGGGAGCCTGACCTGCTGGTGCTGTTCACCGGCACCATGTCGCACAAGATGCTGCAAGGCGCACTCTGTGCGGTAAAGGGCAAGAGCACCGCCATCGCCCGCTCCCATTCCAGCTCCATCGCGGCGCTGCGGGGGATTCTGGAAACGCATACCGCGGAGGCGTGAGTGTACGGACTGCTATTGCAGGCAGAAGGCGAAGGGCGTGCCCATCGCGCGGCTTGCGGTGGCTGGCTGAATAAAAACGACGAAAGGAAACGGTATCATGAGCAAGGTAGCGGTTGTTTATTGGAGCGGCACGGGCAACACGGAGGCGATGGCGAACGCTGTCGCGGACGGCGCGCGCAAGGCGGGAGCCACGGCGGAGGTGTTCAGCGTGAGTGATTTCTCCGCGGACAAGGTCAGCGGCTATGACGCGCTGGCGTGGGGCTGCTCGGCGCAGGGCGACGAGGTGCTGGAGGAGTATGAGTTCGAGCCGAAATTCGACGAGTGCGCAAGCGCCATGAGCGGCAAGAAGGTGGCGCTGTTCGGCTCCTACGGCTGGGGCGACGGCGCGTGGATGCGCTCCTGGGAGGGTAAGTGCGCCGACAAGGGCATTTCTCTCGCGGCGGAAAGCGTCATTTGCAACGAAGCGCCGGACGACGACGGCGTCGCCAAGTGCAACGCGCTGGGCGCCGCGCTGGCGTAAGCAAGAAAACCGGGCGGCGGGGGTTCCCCGCCGCCCTTCGCGTACAGGAGGCTGGAACGATGAAAAAGAAAAAGCAAAGTGACCTGAGTGTCCTGCTGGGCTACGCGGGTAAATATAAGGGGCTGACCTTCCTCGGACTTGCCCTCTCGGCTATTGCCATGATCCTCGGCATGGCGCCGTATCTCTGCGTCTGGCTGGTGGTGCGGGATCTGGTCGCCGTCGCGCCGAACTGGACGCAGGCGGCGGAGATATCCCGATACGGTTGGATGGCGTTCGCGTTTGCGGTGAGCGGCATCGTCGTGTATTTCTGCGCGCTGATGTGTACGCATCTCGCGGCGTTCCGCACGGCGTCCAACATTCGCAAGCAGGGCATTGCGCACCTGATGCAGACGCCGCTGGGCTGGTTTGACAACAACGCCTCCGGGCTCATCCGCAACCGCCTCGACGGCGCCTCCGCGGATACGGAAACGCTGCTGGCGCACAACCTCGCGGACATTGTGGGAACCGCGGCGATGTTCCTCGCCATGCTGGCGCTGATGCTCGTGTTCGACTGGCGCATGGGCGCGGCGTGCCTGCTCGCCGCCGTGGTTTCCGTGGCCGCTATGGCGTCGATGATGACCGGCAAGAATGCCGGCCTGATGGCGGAGTATCAGGCGGCGCAGGACGTGATGAGCAAGGCGGGCACCGAGTATGTGCGGGGCATCCCCGTGGTCAAGGTCTTTCAGCAGACCGTCTATTCCTTCAAAGCGTTCCGGGACGCCATTGAGGACTACAGCGCCAAGGCGGAGCACTATCAGGCGGACGTCTGCCGCGTGCCGCAGGCGATCAACCTCACATTCACGGAGGGGGCGTTCGTGTTTCTGGTGCCGGTGGCGCTGCTGCTTGCGCCCCGCGCGCTGGCGTCGGGCAATTTTGCCGTGTTTCTGACGGATTTTGCGTTTTACGCGGTGTTCTCCGCCATCATCTCTACAGCGCTTGCCAAAATCATGTTCGCCGCCAGCGGCATGATGCTGGCAGGCACGGCGCTGGGACGCATCGAGCAGGTCATGAGCGCACCGACGCTGGAGGCGGCGGAGCACCCGCGCCCGCCGCAGGGCAACCGCGTGGCGTTCAAGGACGTGTCCTTTACCTATGACGGCGCGGCGGTTCCCGCCCTTGACCATGTTTCCTTCACGGTGGAGCCGGGGCAGACCGTGGCGCTGGTGGGGCCGTCCGGCGGCGGCAAGACCACGGCGGCAAGCCTGATCCCGCGCTTTTGGGATACCACAAGCGGCACGGTGGAGGTTGGCGGCGTGGATGTCAAGCAGATCGACCCCCATGTGCTGATGGAGCAGGTGGCGTTCGTGTTCCAGAACAACCGTCTGTTCAAGGCGTCGGTTCTGGACAACGTGCGCGCCGCGCGGCCTGACGCGACGCGGGAGCAGGTGATGGCGGCGCTGGACGCCGCGCAATGCCGCGACATCATCGAAAAGCTGCCGAACGGCGTTGACACGCTGATTGGCTCGGAGGGTACATACCTCTCTGGCGGCGAACAGCAGCGCATTGCATTGGCACGGGCGATTCTGAAGGACGCGCCCATCGTCGTGCTGGATGAGGCGACCGCCTTTGCCGACCCGGAAAACGAGGCGCTGATTCAAAAGGCGTTTGCCAAGCTGACGGAGGGGCGCACGGTCATTATGATCGCCCACCGCCTGTCCACGGTGGTGAACGCGGACAAGATCATCGTGCTGGACGCCGGCCGCGTGGCGGAAGAGGGTACCCACAGCGAACTCACAGCGGCGGGCGGCCTGTACGCGCGGATGTGGGCGGACTACAACCGCGCGGTACAATGGAAGATCACGACGGAAGGGGAGGCGAAGTGATGTTCGGGAAAGACTTTCAGCGTAAGTACGCACTCACCGATCAGGGCGTGAAGAACGTGAAGCTGGGAACGCTTTGGACGGTCGTGACCAACCTTGTGGTCATGTTCGGCGTCGGTATCCTGTATCTTCTGATGACGCGCCTCACGGACACGCTCACAAGCGACGCGCCGCTGCCGGGGACGGTCACGTTCCTTGCGCTGCTTCTCGTGTTTCTCCTGCTGTCGTTTCTGACGCACTTGCAGCAGTACCGGGCGACCTACGGCCTTGTCTATACCGAGGTGCGGAACGTGCGCATCGGCATCGCAGAGCGCCTGCGGAAGCTGCCGCTGGGCTGGTTCGGTAAACGCGACCTCGCCGATCTGACAGAGACCGTCATGGGCGACGTGAACCGCTTGGAGCACGTCTGGTCGCACTGTCTGGGTTATCTCTACGGCTCCTTTGTCTCGACGGCGATCATCGCGGTGATGCTGCTCGCCTACGACTGGCGGCTTGCCGTCGCCTGCCTTTGGGGCGTACCCGTGGCGTTTGCGCTGCTGTTCGGCAGCCGCGCTGTGGAGCAGCGCAATTCCGAAGCGGCAAAGGCGGCGGCGCTGAATGTTTCCGACGGAATGCAGGAGGCGCTGGAGAACATCCGCGAGATTCGCGCCACCAATCAGGAGGAGCGCTACCTTGCGGGGCTTTACCAAAAGATCGACGAGCATGAAGCGACGATGATCCATGGCGAGCTGGTGACCGGATTGTTCGTGAACGCCGCCAGCGTCATCATGCGCCTCGGCGTCGCCACGACCATTCTTGTCGGCGCACAGTCGATCCTCTCCGGGCGCATCGACTTCATGCTGCTGTTTATGTTCCTGCTCATCATCACCCGCGTTTACGCGCCCTTCGACCAGAGCCTCGCGCTGATCGCGGAGATGTTCGTTTCGCAGGTGTCCGCCAACCGCCTGATGGAGATCTATGACACGCCCGCCGCGGAGGGAGCGGAGACGTTCCAACCCGCGGGGCATGATATTGTGTTTGAAAACGTGGATTTTTCGTACCACAACGAACAGGTACTGTACGGCGTCAGCTTTACGGCGAAGGAGGGCGAGGTGACCGCGCTGGTGGGTCCCTCCGGCTCGGGCAAGAGCACCTGCGCCCGCCTTGCGGCGCGGCTGTGGGACGTGAGCGGCGGCAGCGTGAAGGTGGGCGGCGTGGACGTTTCCACGGTCGATCCGGAGGTGCTGCTTGGCGACTATTCCATGGTGTTTCAGGACGTGGTGCTGTTCGACGACACGGTGATGGAGAACATCCGTCTCGGCAGGCGCGGCGCGACGGACGACGAGGTGCGCGCGGCGGCAAAGGCCGCCAACTGCGACGAGTTTGTGAGCAAGCTGCCGCGGGGGTATGACACGCCCATCGGCGAGAACGGCGCAAAGCTCTCCGGCGGCGAAGGCCAGCGCATTTCCATCGCCCGCGCGCTGTTGAAGGACGCGCCCATCGTGCTGCTGGACGAGGCGACGGCGTCCCTCGACGTGGAGAACGAAACGAAGGTGCAGGGTGCACTGTCCCGTTTGCTTCGCGGCAAGACCGTGCTGGTCATCGCGCACCGGATGCGCACCGTCGAGGCGGCGGACAAGATCGTCGTGCTTTCGGACGGCAGAGTGGAAGAGCAAGGCAGCCCTGCTGAGCTGCTGGCAAAGCCGGGCGGCCTGTTCCGCCACATGACGGAACTACAGGCGGAGAGCGCCAAGTGGAGCGTTGGATAAAGGAGAAGCGATGACAAAGACAACAAAAGCGATTCTGGCGGCCTGCGGCATCGGCGCAGCGGGCTATGCCGTTTACCGCAGTTACAAGCCAAAAAGGGCATGCGATATCTGGAACTTCTACGCGCCTGTCTATAACACGTTCATGAAGACGAATCACGCACTATATGAGGAGATGTACTGGCGCATTCACGCCGCGATACAGGGCAAACGCACACTGGAGCTTTGCACCGGCACCGGCCTGATCGCGAGGCACGTCGCGGACGCGGCGGCGGAGATGGTCGCCACGGACTTTGCGGAAAAGATGCTCGCCGAGGCGAGGAAAGGCGAACTGCCTGACAACCTGAGTTTTCAGAAGGCGGACGCGACGGCATTGCCCTTTGCTAACGACAGCTTTGACGCAGTCATCATCTCCAACGCACTGCACATCATCCCGAACCCGGAACAGGCGCTTGCGGAGATCCACCGGGTGATGCGTCCGGGTGGTGTGCTGATCGCTCCGAACTTCGTTCACCGCGAGGGCGATCTTCAGACCGGCGTGTGGTCAAAGCTGCTCACCGCCGCGGGCATCGTCTTTGCGGTGGAGTGGGACGCGGACAGTTATCCGGCGTTTCTGGAGCGCAACGGCTGGCGCGTGCGGGAGAAGGCGGTGCTGGAGGCAAGTATCCCGCTGGTTTATGCGGAGTGCGAGGAAGCGGATTAAGCTGTGTCCCGATTCTCTGTCCACGACTCCTGCGACGATCAGAGCGATGCGCCAAACTCTATCCATGTGGTTGTCAAGCAGCTCCTCCGCGCCAAAAGCGCCCTACCGACCCCACTTTTCCCGCGCAGCCACTCGAATACTGTAACAGGAACCACGCGCGGTTCCTGCAATACAAGACAAAGGAGTGGTCAAATGGACTATAAAAAGCTGGCGGCGGCCGGTATGTCGGCGGCGCTCTTACTGAGCATCGGCGGCAGCGCACTGGCGAAAGCGCCGGGAAGTAGCCCGCGGGAGAGCACACCGATCTCCCAATCCCGCCCGAGTGACAGCGGAAAAACGAGCAGCGGCGCACCGAAGAAGGGAACGGCTGGCCTACGGTCCGAATCGGATCGTGTTCCCGAAAGCGGCCATGCCAAAAAAGCACCGGATGCCTCCGGCGAACAGATGAACGGGAAACCATCCCAAAAGCCCACACGCAAGCCCGATCAGAAATCGGATGCAGCGACGGACAGCAGCCGAAACAACAATCAGACGGAGAAAAAATCCGAAACGAAAACCGAAAGCGGCAAGCATCGTTCGTCCAAGCAAACGACGGAGACGCTCTCCGATCAGGGTACAAAGCCGGAGACAAGCTCCGGCGGCAAACAGCGCAAACAGAGCGCCCAGATCGAGTATGACGCGGCAAACAGCGTGAGCGCGAGCGCGGCCGGCGCGTCATACACTTCGACAAACGACAGCGAGAACGCCGTGCTGGTCAGCGGCGACAAGGTGACGCTCACCGGCGTGACCGTCGATAAGACCGGCGGCGCCAGCGGCGATAACGCCGACTTCTACGGCGTCAACGCGGCAGTGCTCGCCAAAGACGGCGCGGAGCTTACCATCGACGGCGCGACCATCACCTCGAACGGCGCGCACGCCAACGGCGTGTTCAGCTACGGCGAGGGCACCAAGGTGGAGATCTCCGACTCGACCATCACCACCATCGGCAACACCTCCGGCGGACTGATGACCACGGGCGGCGGCACGATGATCGCCAACAACCTGACGGTCAAGACCTCCGGCAACTCGTCGGCGGCGATCCGCTCCGACCGGGGCGGCGGCACCGTTATCGTGAACGGCGGCAGCTATGAGTCGGGCGGCATCGGCTCGCCCGCGATCTACTCTACGGCGGACATCACCGTGAACGAGGCGACGCTGACCTCCACCGCCAGCGAGGGCGTGATCGTCGAGGGCAAGAACAGCGTGACCCTCAACGGCGTGACGCTGACCGACACCAACACGAAGCACGCGGGCAAGTTGTCCACGGACAAGAACATCTTCCTGTACCAGTCCATGTCCGGCGACGCGAGCGTCGGCACGGCGAAGTTTGAGGCGAACGACTCTACCATCGTCACCAACCGCGGCGATACGATCTATGTGACGAACACCACGGCGGAGATCGACCTCAAGAACAACACGCTCATCAACAACGCAAGCGGCGTGCTGCTGCGCGTCGAGGCGGCGAAGTGGGGGACCAGCGGTAAAAACGGCGGCGACGTGACGCTGGAGCTGGAGAACCAGAAGGCGAGCGGCGACGTCGTGATCGACAACATTTCGCAGGTCTCCATGACGCTCAAGGACAATTCTGCTTATGAGGGAGCGGTCAACGGCGCAAACTCCGCGAAATCGGCGGCGCTCACGCTGGAGACCGGCAGTACCTGGACGCTGACGGGGGACAGCTATCTGTCCGCCCTCGACGGCGACACGAGCGGCATCGACCTGAACGGCCACACGCTCTATGTGGGCGGCAGTGTCTGGACGAAGTGAACAGAGCATAAGGGAAAGGGACGGCGCACGCCGTCCCTTTCGCCTGTTAAAGTATCAGCTCATACATGCTGAACGCAATCTGACCGGTGGAGGGATAGTACACCTCCACGTCGCCGCGATATTGAAACCCAAAGCCCTCGTAGAGCCTTTTGCCGGGCAGGTTCCACGGCAGCGTGTCCAGCCGCAGCGCGCGACTGCCGTCCGCGCGGCAGCAATCAACGGCGAATTGCAGAAGCGCCTTGCCGACGCCCCGCCGCTGAACGGACGGCGCGACTGCCAGCAGATGCAGCACGGCAACCTGGGCCTCATCTCCCCGCCAGAGCCAGTTTGCGTGGGCGTATCCCTCACCCTGCGTATGGTTCACGATGAACGCGCCGACGATTCCGCCGCTGTCGTCGGCGACGTACAAGGTTTCGGCGCGAATCGCGTCGGCGATGTCGTCTCCGGCGGGGTAGACGCCTTTTTCCCAGCGCAGCGGATAGGGCGATCCTTTCATTTCGCCGATCAGATCCTCATAAAACGACAGCACGGCGGCCTCTTCGCCGACGGACGCCTTTCGGATGGAGAGCGTCATGTGCTTCACCTCGCTTTGCGCCCATCTTACCAAATCCACATGCCCAGCGCAAGCAAAAACGTTGAAAGAAAAATCCTGTCCGACCCCAAAAATTTCCGCGCTGCCTCCGAAAGATATAGCAGAGGGGCGAAAGTCCCAGAAGGAGGCAAACGATATGAGCGGCATTCAAAGCTGTTTCAAGAGATATGAAAAGAAATACCTGCTGACGGAAGCGCAGTACGAGGCGATGCGCCTCGGCATGGCGGCGTACATGAAGCCGGACGAGCACCCGCGCTATTCCATCAGCAACATCTATTACGACACCGAACACTACGACCTGATCCGTGCGTCACTGGAAAAGCCCGTCTACAAAGAAAAGCTGCGGATGCGCAGCTATGGCGTACCCGACAGCCGCGACACGGTGTTCGTGGAACTCAAAAAGAAGTATGACGGCGTGGTCTACAAGCGCCGCATCACCATGGAGATGCAGGACGCGGCGCTCTACCTGTACGGGGCGCGCAAGGGCGACGGCAGCCAGATCTCCCGCGAGATCGACTACTTCCTGCGGCTGTATCGGCCGGAGCGCAAGGTGTTCATCGCCTACGACCGCGAAGCCTATGCCGCGGCGGACGGCGGCGAGCTGCGCATCACGTTCGACACGGCGCTGCGCGCCCGCTCCAACGATATCGATCTGCGCCTCGGCGACCACGGCGTGCCGCTTCTGCCGGACGGCGTCTACCTCATGGAGGTCAAGATCCCCGGCACCGCGCCGCTGTGGCTGGCGCGGCTGATGGCGGAGAATCAGATCTTCTCCACATCGTTTTCCAAGTATGGAGCGTACTACAAACAATATGTGCTCGGCGGAAAGTCCGCCGTGGTCCAAAAGGAGGTTCTTCTCAGTGCTTAATAAAAAAACCTCAAGCGACCCCAAAAAAACAGACGACTTTTCCGAATGATATAGCAGAAGGGAAAACAACCCAAACCAAAAACAACATTTTAAATGATTTGAAAGGCGGTATACACCATGAAAAAGAACACCATCACCAAGACAGTTGCAGCTTGTAGCCTCGCACTCACCGTTCTCGCGAGCGGAATTTCCGCCAGCGCGGCGTACAACGTCGGTGTGCAGAACCGTATGGGTCCCCAGATGTTCGGCCAGCAGCTCGAACAGACACAGACCCAGAACCCCCAGATGAACGGCATGAGCCGGTTCGGCGGCCAGATGGGCGGCATGAACCAGATGGGCGGCATGACGCAAAACGGCATAACGCAGACCGCGTCCTCCGCAGGTACCATCGTGACCGGCACGGTCACCAACAGCGCGGCGTCCCTTGAGGCGGATTACGCCAACGCCACGACCATCACCATGAGCGACGAGAACAACGACGTGACCATCAAGGAGTCCGGCACCTACATCATCACCGGCACCTGCTCCGACGGCAACATCAAGGTCAAGAAGGGGACCACCGGCGTGGTGCTGGTGCTGAAAGACCTCGACCTCACCAGCACCACCGGCGCGACGCTGAGCGTCAACAAGGGCGCGGAAGCGAAGATCATCGTGAGCGGCAGCGTGAAGCTGACCGACGCGGAAGATCCCGCGGATGAAAACTCCACCGACGCGACCGTTGCCGACGCGTTCGACGGCGCGGGGATCAAGGTCAAGTCCGGCGCGAGCGCCTGCATCACCGGTACCGGCACGCTGACGGTCAACGGCAGCGCGAAGAACGGCGTCAAGGTCTCCGCCAGCGAAGATGATGGCAACGGCAGCCTCGTGATCGACGGCGCGACGATCCACATCAACGCGACGAATGACGCGATCAACGCCGAATACGACCTCGCCATCCTCAGCGGCACGCTCACCATCACCGCGGGCGACGACGCGCTCCACGCCGATCGCGTTCTGACCGTCGGCGAGGACGGCAGCGGCCCGAGCATTACGATCAAGAGCTCCACCGAGGGCGTTGAGGCGACGGTGGTGAACCTCGCAGGCGGCACGGTCAGCGTGACCTCCACCGACGACGGCGTGAACGCCGCCAACAGCGACGGCACCTATGCCTCGCTTGGCTACTCCATCAACGTCACCGGCGCGAAGCTGACCGTGAACGCGCCCCGCGCGGACGGCCTTGACTCCAACGGCAACATCAACCTGATCAGTGGCAGCGCGACCATCAGCAGCGCCAGCACCGGCGGCGACGCGGGCATGGACTACGACGGCCAGCTCTATATCTCCGACGACTTTGACCTCAACAACCAGAGCGGCGTCAGCAACATGGGCGGCGGCATGATGGGCGGTCAAATGGGCGGCATGGGCGGCCAGATGAATAATCAGATCGGCAATGCGCAGGGCACCGCGCCCACCCAGAACCAGCAGAGCACCGCGCCCTCGCAGAATAGCAATCAGGCCCCGACCCAGAATCAGCAGGGCATGAACCAGATGCCTACGCAGAACACGAATCAGGCTCCTGCTCAGAATCAGCAGAACGCGGCCCCCAATCAGAACATGAAGTTCAACCAGCAGGGCGGCATGATGCAAAACCCGATGCAGGGTCAGCAGTTTGGCGCTCCGAATCAGGGCCGGATGCCCATGCAGAATCCGCAGGGCATGATGGGCGGTATGCCCGGCAACATGGGCGGCATGCCTGGCCAGATGGGCGGCATGGCCAACCAGTTTGGCGGCATGTTTGGCGCTCGCAGATAACTTACGCGCAACGAGAGGATTCTCGTCATGATCTTCGCACCTTGGATAAAGACTAACTATTAAAAGTCAAGCCCCAAAATGCGAAAAGTTATGTAATGGCGTAAGCGGTAAAAAGGGTGCAGAAAGCCGAGCGTCCGGCAGGGCGCTCTGAACTGTATGGGCTATGTAAAATCAAGCCGGCTGGAAAGCCTTGCCGGAAGTTTGTAAAACAAAGATAAGGCGCACGAGTTTCTTCGCAGCGTGAGAGATTGCGACGTTGTAGTGCTTGCCTTCGGCTCGCTTCTTGGCGAGATAGGCAGCGAATGACGGTTCCCAATGGCAGACGTATTTCGCTGCATTGAAGAGAGCATAGCGAAGGTAGCGTGAACCACGCTTCTCCATGTGAGCGTAAGCGCCGGTTGCTTTGAACTTGCCGGACTCGTAAGTAGACGGCGAAAGGCCGGCATAGGCCAACAATTTGTCCGGCGAGTCGAAGCGGGAGAAGTCACCGATCTCGGCCAGGATCATAGCGCCCATACGGTAGCTGACACCGGGGATAGTAAGGATCGGCGGGACCATTTCGTCAATGATTGCTTTGATGGCGGCTTCGATCTCGTCAATCTCCTTGTCAAGCTCACGGATCAAACGGACGGTGTGCTGAAGCTCAAGAGACTTGGCAGGCATTGCGGAGCCGACGGAGCATCTGGCAGCCATGCAGCCAGGCGTATCCAAATGATACGCCCGGCTGTATTTTTGACAGGATCGAAAAATATGCAAAAACAATTAATTCAAAGGTTCTTCTTGCCGCTCGGCAAAACACTTCGCGATTTCATCCTCTCTATAAAATCAAATAGAAGCAAATCCCTGTGCCGAAACAGGAGCGCCATCAGCGAAAGCAGATCAAGCAGTATCAGCGGCGGGAGCCGATTCGCAAAGGCAGCGGGAGGGCTTTTCACAGACGTGTTTCGTCCGGGAGAGTATAGCGCAGCGGGGAAGATAGCCGCGGCTGAGCGATTCCTCGGCGGAGGCACAGATTTCAAGAACCCAATGCGAAAGGCTGTGGAGCTGATGGAAACAGGCGACTTTGAGCAAGCTTACATTGTGTTTATCACGGACGGCGACTGCGATCTGCCCCCAGCCTTTATCGAGCAGCTGCGCGAAAAACAGGGAAGCCTCGGCTTTACGGTTACGGGCATTCTGCTTGATGCAGGAGCCAGTATGGAGTTTAGCTTAAAGACATTCTGCGAAAAGATCTACCGTACCAGTGAACTCATGGGAGAAGAGATCATCCGGGATATTGTTGCAAAAAGAACATGATATTTGAAAAGTAGGATGACATGCAGCGTATGTATCGGGTAGTAAAAAAGGAATGGTGCAGCCTTTCAGGGCTGCACCATTTCTTTTTTGCTTGGTCAGTCTGAACATCTACCTTAAGACGCTTATAATCATCGGAGCAGTTACAGTTGTTTCCCCTTGATCTCCGGCACATGCTCCAGCAGCTTCCGATTCTTTCGGAGCGTGCAGAGCCAGAAGGTGATCG
>CAMVTO010000013.1 GCA_947170435.1 uncultured Clostridia bacterium
ACCCTTTTTGGGCTCCTAACCTCTCTTTTTTTGCGCTATTTTGCAACGCGCCCTTTTTTATTTGCGAGGTTGCCATGGGCGCGCTGTTCTTTATCATGATTCTTGTTTTTGCCCTTGTGGATGCGGAAGTCAACAACCCAAGGCCGGAGAAGCGCCCTGACAAGGACGATCCGCACAGAACGATAGAGGATGATATCAGCGAGTTCCTCGAAACGGTTTGGACGAAGATCAAGAGCCGAATCAAGAAAAAGTAACGTTGCATTCGCCGGCTTCATCTGCTATTCTGACACTGTAAACCATTCAATTGAACAGGCCGGGAGGAAACAGATCATGACGAGAAAACAGTTCAAGGATCTCCGCAAAGCCCAGCAAGGCGAGCTCGACGCCGTTCTCATGTACAACGCATTGGCGGACACGGTGAGCGATCCCGCGGACGCCGAAACGTTCCGCACGCTCGCGGCGGAAGAAGGCCGCCACGGTTCCGTGTTTAGAGCCTATACGGAGCAGATTGTGAAACCGCGCAGGACAAAAGCCGTTCTGCTGCCGTTCCTTTACCGCGTATTGGGCAGAAAAATCACCTATCGGCTGATCGCCAAGGGCGAGTACGACGCTGCCAGCGCCTACGAGCACCTGATTCCCGCGTTCCCGGAGGTGGAGAGCATCCGTGCGGACGAGCAGCGCCACGGCGACACCGTCAAGGCGCTGCTGACGCACAAGGAAGGCGGCAAAAAGCGCGTGCTCCGCGCGATCCTGTTGGCGGCGGGCGGGCTTGCCCTTGCCGGATGCGCCTATTTCGCCCTATCCCATCGGAGGTATTGCAGAAAATGACCATCGATCCCACGCAGTATACCGCGCGTCCGTCCGAACCGCGCAGCGAACAGGAGGACGCCATCTATGACAAGCTGGACGCGCTCGGCATCCCGTTCCTCCGCGTCGATCATGAGCACGCGGACACCATGGAGGATTGCCGTTTGATCGAAGCCCACCTCGGCGGGAAGATCTGCAAGAATCTGTTTCTCTGCAACCGGCAGGAGACCGAGTTCTACCTGCTGATGATGCCCGGTGAGAAGCCGTTCAAGACGAAGTATCTCTCCGCGCAGCTCGGCTGCTCCCGTTTGTCCTTCGCCTCCGCGGAGCACATGACGGAGCTTCTCCACACGATCCCCGGCTCCGCCTCCGCGCTGGAGCTGCTGTTCGACACGGCGCATCGCGTGAAGCTGGTCATTGACCACGACCTCCTGCAAGAGGAGACCATAAGCGGGCATCCGGGCTTCTCCACGTCCACGCTGCAGCTCAAGCGCGAGGACTTGCTCCGCTATGTGGACGCCGTCGGGCATACGCCGACCATCGTTGACTTACCCGCAGAAGCGTAATATACGCCGGATGCTCGTGCAACACACGGAGGAGGGAGATTATCCATGCTGTTTGGCAGAAAGAAGCAGGTCGCCAAAATCGACTATGATCCCGCGACGCAGCACCCCGCGATCCGACAGAGCATCTGCACCGGCGAGATGGTCGGCGGCATCATGGACGACCGGACGGGGAAATTCCTCGAATCCATGCTGATACGGGATCAAAGGGATCGAGAGGAGTTCGCCGCGCGCGTCGGCATGGAGCCGGACAAGCTCAAGGTCTTTTACTGAGAGGCGTGAAAACGAATGGAGAATAAGACTCTGACCATCCGTTCTGCCGAGCCGAAAGACTACCCGGATATTCTGCGCTTGAACGCCGACAATGTCTCTGTGCTTGCCCCGATGGACGGGGAGGGCATCCGGCGGTTCGCGGATTGGGCGGAGCTGTTTTGGGTGGTCGAAGCAGACGGCGTGTTCGCCGCGTTCCTGATTGCCCTGCGTGAAGGCAATCAGGAGTATTGGAGCGAGAACTATAAATGGTTCTCCGCGCACTATCCGCAATTCCTGTATATCGACCGCATCGTGGTCAAGGCCGCGTATCGCGGGTATGGAATCGGACAGCGGCTCTATGAGCTGGCCGCCGCCCACGCCCGCAATACCGGAGTACCTGTGCTCACAGCGGAGATCGATACCGAACCCGTTTACAACGACGCAAGCCTTCGCTTCCATGCCGCGATGGGCTTCCGTGAGGTTGGAACGCAGTATGTGCGCGGCGGCACGATCAAGGTGTCTCTGCAAGCATGGGAACTGTAATGCCTCATGCCGGGTGTCGTTTGAGCGCCACCCACCAGCGGCCGTCGCCGAACCACAGGTATGCCTCCTGCCCTCGAATGAGGCAGGTGTAGCGGTCGCCTACGCCGCCTGCGCTCTGACAGGCGGCACGGCGGACGTCCTTGATACGGTCAATTTGATACTTGTGCGCCTCATCGATCTCAATCTCGATGGGGCGCATCTTGCCTTCGGCGTCAAAACGCACCGTCACCGGCACGAACTTTCTGTCGCGTATTTCTTCCATAGCTGATTACCCCGCAAAGTATCCGACCGGATGGATCGTGTGATCGTCCACCGGATTGATCCCAGCCAGCAGCGGATCGGTGCGAACGATTGCCCGCTGGATGCTCATATACCCATAGCGATGGCGCAGATGGTCCATCGCGCTGTCGATCCGTTCCCAACGGTCGCGCTTTTTATCGTCCGAGAACAGCGAAAGCTGTGTGGCGGAGGTCGCCTCAACCAGCCCAGCGCCCCGGACGCCGATGCTGCGGATTGGCTTATCCCAGTGGTAGCTTCTCTGGAACAGGTCAAGCGCCGTCTCCGCGATCTCCGTGCTGGAGCAGGTCGGCGTTTGCAGCGTTCGCCGACGTGTGAAGGAGTAGAGGTCGGAGTCCCGAACGGAAATCTCAACCACGGTGCAGCGCGACGCCAGCTCCCGCATCCGAACCGCGACGCTCTCGGCGAGCAAAAACAGCATGATCCGCACATCGTCCTCGCAGACAAGATCCCGCGGTGTGGTGGCGCTGTTGCCGACGGACTTGATGTTCTGAATGTGGTCGCTCCGGCAGACGGGCGAGTTGTCACGCCCGTTGGCAAACATACTGAGTACCGCGCCCATCTTGCCGAGCCGACGCACAAGGAAGTCCTCCGGGCATTCCGCGAGACGCCCAATCGTGCTGATTCCGACCGAGCGCAGCTTGCGGCTGGTTGCGGGGCCGACGTACAGCAGGTCCTCCACCGGCAGCGGATACACGATCTGCTTGTAATTGTCCGCCTCAATGCGCGTGATCGCGTCCGGCTTTTTGTAGTCGCTGCCGAGCTTCGCCGTGATCTTGTTGTTGGCAACGCCGATGCTGACCGTGATGCCAAGCTCAAACTTGAACCGCTCGCTGATCTCCTTTGCAATAGCCATCGGCGAGCCGAACAGCCCAACGCTGCCCGTCACGTCCAGCCAGCTTTCATCGAGGCCGAATGGCTCCACCTGATCGGTGTAGTCCTCATAGATCTCCCGCGCCATGCGACTAAAGCGGATATACTCCCGATAGTCGGGCGGAAGTACGATGAGGTTCGGACACTTCTGCTTTGCCTGCCAGATCGCCATGCCGGTCTTCACGCCAAAGGGTTTGGCAATATAGTTTGCCGTCAGGACAATGCCGTGCCGCGCCTCCTGATCGCCGCAGACGGCAAGCGGCTTGTCACGCAGCTCCGGGCGTCGCTGCATCTCGACGCTTGCGTAAAAGCAGTTGCAGTCGATATGTAGAATATTGCGTGGCATACCGCCTCACCTCCCGCGTCTGAATAACTTTATATTGTCGTACAACTGTTCTAATTGTCAAGAGGCAATTTCTGGAGGTGTTGATAGCGCGGACACAAAAGTGCTATACTACATCTTGCCCCTAAGAGGGACATCAGATCATACAGGAAGTGGTTGACGTGTGCGGACGCTATCAGTTCTCTCAAGAGCAGAGCAAGGAAATTCTACAGATTATACAAGAGGTGCAGGACAAGTTCGGCACGAAGGCGGCGCACGACGTGCGGCGAGGCGAGATCGTCCCCGGCTGCAAGATGCCGGTGCTGCTCGGCTCGGATGAGGGACCGACGCCGGAGCTGCTGGTGTGGGGCTTTCGCACGTCGAGGTCGCTGATCATCAACGCAAGGGCGGAAACGGCGCTGGAGAAGCCCACCTTTGCCGAAAGCACACGGTACCAGCATTGCGTGATCCCATCCACGGGGTTCTTCGAGCGGGACGGTGACAAACGGAACTACCACTTCACGATGCCCAGTTCCACCGTGCTCTACATGGCGGGCATCCACGATGTGCGCGGAGGCATCCCGTGCTTTTGCATCCTGACCACCGCCGCCAACGACTCCATGCGCGAAGTGCATGACCGGATGCCGCTGGTGCTCGAGCCAGAGCAGGTAGAGCCGTGGCTGTACGACATGAAAGCGACAGAAACCTTCCTGAAGATGACGCCGCCTCTGCTGGAAAAGCAGTTGCTGGACGCACAGATCGGATTGTGGTAATTGAATAAACCCATCGACCGGGGTCTCCGCAGGAGGCCCCGGATTTCTTTTTACAAGGAGGAGCCAGAACATGAAACCGATTGAATTGGAGCTTTGGAAACCCAAACAAGCTGACCCGCGCTACATGGAGCGCGCAGGCCAGCGCAGCGCCGAGGAGGTGTTTCGGGAGCTGGAGCAGCGCCTCGACAGCATGGGGATGCTGCCCGACGAATACCTCCTGCTGGACAGGGACTGGCAGGACGGTACGCTCATCCCGGAGGATGCGGACATCTTCGTTACCACCGACTACGGTGAGAGCGAGGGCATCTACCTCGACGCATACATCAAATGGTACGAGGACGGCAAGCCCGTCACCAAGTCGTTCTTCACCGGCAAGACGCTCGGCGAGACCGGCGCGGATCTGGACAGGATGTTCCTCATCGCCTCGGCGATCACGAAGGCGTTTCACGGCTACGGCCGCCAGCCGGAGAGCGGCATGGTGCTCTGCCTCAACGCAGAGGAGAAAGAGGAACTGATCGAGGCGCTCGTAGAGAAGCGGGAGCGGACGTTGGAGCAGACTGACCGCGTCGAGAAGCTCCTGCGCCGCGCCGCGGGGAGCATCACCGCCTACATGGATACGGTCGGCGAACGCCCGCTCCGCATCAGCGACTTTGATAAGGCGGTGCTTGCCGTCCGCGACGGTGAGCTGGAAGCGTTCAAGGATATGCTTCCCAGGGTGTCGGAGCGAGCGGACGAACTGCTCATCGAGGCGGCGGGACGCGCCGGAGCGGTCGGGACAAAGATGGCGGTCTGCCTGCTTGCCGCAGCGGAGAAGATTACGGACGAGGCGTATCTCGCCGCAAGCAAACGCGCGGTGGATATCGGTGACGTCGAGCGCGTCCGCTTCCTCATGGAGCAGTATCAGGCTCACGCCGCGGCGCCGCGCCCTGAATACTACGGCGAGGTCATCGACTACGCCTGCGGCGAAAACAAGGCGATGGGGCACCAGCTCATCGCCGTTGCGCCCAAGGAGTGGATCGCCGCGGCGCCGACCGGCCTCCATGTCCGCATGAGCTGCGGCGGCGAGCTGATCATGTCGCAGATGCTGCTCAGCAAGGGGCTCCAGCCGGGAGCCGACACGCCGACCGTCCTCCAAAACTACACCTGCTCCAAAGACCGCCTCTGGATGGCGGAGCAACTGCTCAAGCGCGGCTGGAAGGTACGCCCGGACGATTACCTCTCCATGGATATCTGCATGAGGAACGGCGCGGCCGGAGCCGCCAAGCACCTGCTGGATCAGGGAATGGACTACGACCAATACCGGGCGTGGGCGGAGAAGCACAGCCGCTTCGACATCGACGAGCAGACCGCAAACGAGGTGCAGCAGTATTGGGACGACATCCGCCCGCAGGAGCAGAGCGAGGCAACCGAACAGGATGCGCTGCGGCTCGAAGGGATGACGTTGTGACAGCGCTGGCAAAGCTCGGCGCGGCGGCGCTCTCCGACAACCGCGAGACAATCGGCTGGCTGCTCGCCGCCGTGCTGTCCCCCATCATCCTCGTCACCGTCGTCCTCTGCTCTGTGGGCGAGGGCGGCGAGGATCACAACAAGGCGGCGATCTCCGCCTGCTTCTACGGCGTCAGCTATACCGAGCAGGTGCCGCGGGAGTTCCGCGAGCACATCACTGATATGCAAACAGCCTTCTCCCGTCTGGATTCCGCGATCCAGACCGTCAACGAAAACGCAGAGGACGGTGGTCTTGACGCAACCCGCGTCAAGGCTGTTTTTTATGCCCTCTGCTTTGGCGAGGACGCGCCGTCGCGCCGTGAGGCTGTGCAGTTCGTCGGCTGCTTCTATACCACCGAGACGCGCACGCGGACGGTGGAGGTGACGGACGACGAAGCCGGCGAGACGACTACAGAGGAAGAAGAATACACCGTGAACGTGCCGGTATCGACGGAAGCCGCTTACGCGAACGCCGCGGCGCTGCTGGGGCGAGAGGTCACAGACGACGACCGCGGCAACGTGGAGAAGATCTACGCCATGATCGCCGGAACCGCGGACAGCGGCGGCAGCGGCGGGAGCTGGCTGCGCGGCGCCGATCCCAGCGTCGAGCTGGACGCCTCGGTGCTGACGGCTCCCGACACGAAGAACGCCGCCGACCTCGTTGCCTATGCCGAGTACGCATGGCGCTCCGGCTGGGGCTATGTGTGGGGCAGCTACGGCAACGTGCTGACGGAAGCGTCCCTGCAATCCCTGATCCGGCAGTACCCGGAGATGGTCGGCGGCTTCGAGAGCGTCATCCGTGCCAAGTGGCTGGGCGGCAGGACAACGGACTGCGTCGGCCTCATCAAGAGCTATGGCTGGTTCGATCCAGACGCGCTGACCATCCGCTACGGCACAAACGGGATGCCGGACATCACCGCGAACGCGATGTACTACGCCGCGACCGAGAGCGGCCCCGTCAGTACGATGCCGGAGATCCCCGGACTCGCCGTCTGGAAGGACGGACACATCGGCGTGTACGTCGGCGGCGGGTATGTGATCGAGGCGAGCGGGACGAGCAAGGGCGTGGTCAAGACGAAGCTCGCCGAGCGCGGCTTCACGCACTGGCTGAAGATCCCGTACATCAGCTATGAATAACGGAGAGGAGAATGAACATGGAGAAAACCGAACTGACAGTCAGCATCGAACCCGAACGGCTCGACGCGCTGAACTACTTTCTCGCGCAGGATGGCAGCAGCGCACAGAAGGAGCTGGAGAAAATGCTCGCCGAGCTGTATGAGCGGAAGGTGCCGGAGGACACCCGCGGCTACATCGAGAGTAAGATCGCTCCGACGAAGCCAAAGCGTCCCTCGCATCCCGCGCCCAAGCCGAAGCCAAACCCCTCGGCATCCCAACAGACGGAACAGAAGAAGGAGGCACATCATGAGCAGTAGAGAAATCGTGCTGTGGCTGGATGAGCGTTGGTACGACGCACTGGAGCGGCACATCAAGGGCGAGACGATACAGGAAAAGCTGGAGAACTACCTCGACGAGCTCTGCAACAATCTGCTCCCGGACTACGAGTACGAGCAGATCAGCAGAGAGATTTATGAGGAGCGCATGGCGCAGGATGAGCTGCGCGAGGCCAACCGCCGCTTTGCGGTGTTCAAGGTGACGGAGCACAACGAGCAGAGCCTCTTCCTCGTGGACGAGCCGCTCGACTTCCTGCCGGTGGCTTGTGCGCTGCGCCGCTACCTGCGCGGGACGAATACCGCGACCGACTTCCGACACTACTACGCCGCCGCGCAGGAGATCACCGCGGGAGAGTTCACGCGCTATGCCAACGAGCGGCAGGAAAACACCGGGCGCGTCTGCGGCGCGTTCGAGATCGACTTCGACCGCGGTCAGATGGCGGGACTGAAAGGCGCCGAGGGCTGGGTGTGGTTCAAGCTCAAGGATGTGAGCGCAGCGGCGTACCAGGCGGAGCGCAAGAGCACGCTGTCGAGCGACAAGCGATGGGAACGCTTCCTCGCCGCGCTCGACGGCAAGGAGATCGCGCCGGACGTGTCCCTGCGTGGCAGCCGCCCGCTGCGCGTGGAGGACGTCTCATTCTCCGGCGAGATCTGCGAGGGCGACCTCCGCCTCAACTTCTATGTGGACGCCTTCGACGGAGTGGATGAGGTCTTCGGTACGCACGTCTGCACAACGGAGAACAACGACTACGTCAACATCTACGCGGAGTACGACCTGCTCGACAGCGCGGTCTGCGACAAGCTGTCCGTCACGCTCTGCCGCGGCAACGGAATGGACGACGAGTATGAGTACACGCTCTCCCCAAAGGAGAAGGAGCTGCTGCTCGAAAAGATGGACGCCTACTGTCAGCAAGCGTGTGGGAAAACACTCGCGGAGTACCGTGAAGCGTTGATCGTGGAGGAGCAGGAAACTGCGCTGGAGGCGCCGTCGATGTGAGTGCGCGCACACTGAAACGCCAGCGGGCGCCTCCGGACACAGCTCGCCGTGTCGGGCGTTTGTTGCGGCTGTGTGCGCCTCGTTCGGCGGGAGTGGCATCCGTACCCCACCGGGGGAACGTCGCGGCGTTTGCGGCAATTTTGGACGGCAGCTACCTGTCAGCAGGAAAAAGCGCCGGGGTCGTGGGAATTCCCGGCGCGTTCACATCTGCCCGCGGTGCGGGCAGTTTCGGGCTTCGGCGCGGGGCGTTCCAAAAGGGCGCGGTTTGGCGGCGGTGATGTCGCAAAGCGGCACGAAGCCCAAGATTTCAGGAAAAACGCAGGCGTTCCTGCGCGGATTCAAGGAGAACAGACAATGGTAAAGGCAAAAGAGAAATTCGCACTGTGGCTGACGCCCGACGCGCGGGATATGGTCGAGCAGAACTACCGCGCCGACAACTGCGTGAGCCGCAGCGAGTACATCGAGAAAGCTGTGCGCTTCTACACCGGCTACCTCCACGCGCAGGAGGCGGGCGCGTACCTGCCGCGGATACTCGCCGAGGTGCTGGAGAGCAAGCTCATCGTGTTCGGCGAGCGCATCGACAAGCTGCTGTTCAAGCTGCTGGTGCAGGACGCGATCATGGCGAACCTCATCGCGGCGGACACGGACGTCGATCTGCAAACGCTGGAGAGCTTGACCGGCACCTGCATCAAAACCATCTCGCGCATCCATGGCGTGCTGGGATTCGAGGACGCGCTCAAGTTCCAGAAGGAGCTGACCTGAGTGGCGCGGCTCATTCAGAAGCCGGCATACATCAAGGCGGGCAAGGCCGGAGGTTACATGAAGTACATTGCGACGCGAGAGCGCGTGGAGAAGATCGAGGGCAGCGGCCCCGCGACGGAGAAGCAACAGCAGCTCATCGCGGAACTGCTCCGCGACTATCCCGACGCGAAGGACTCGTTCGAGTACGAGGACTACACCGCCGCGCCGACTGTCACCAACGCCTCGTCGCTCATCACGATGGCGCTCGACACGCACGCAAGCGAGGTGCAGCAGCGCGACGGCTACATGAGATACATCGCCCTGCGTCCCCGTGCCGAACGCCACGGTGAACACGGACTCTTCGGCAGAAGCAAAACGGTGTCGCTTGACGCGGCGCTCAAGGAACTCGAAGCGCACGACGGGAACGTGTGGACGATCATCTACTCGCTTCGCCGTGAGGACGCCGCACGTCTCGGCTACGATCACGCAAAGGGATGGCGCGAGCTACTCCGAAGAAGGCAGACCGATCTTGCGGCGGCGCTGAAGATCCAGCCGGATCACCTGCGCTGGTACGCCGCGTTCCATGACGAGGGCGAGCACCCGCACGTCCACGTCATGGCGTGGTCGGACAATCCCGATGAGGGCTACCTCTCGAAAGACGGGCTGCTCAACATCCAGTCCAAGCTGACCAACGACATCTTCCGCGGTGAGCTGCAAGCACTGTATGCCAGAAAGGACGTCAGCTACAAGGAGGTCACCGCCGCGGCGCGGGAAACCATAATGCGGCTGGCGCGGCATCTCAACCAGACCGTGATCGACAACCCCGACATCGAGCAGAAGCTGGCGGCGCTGGCGCGGACGCTGGAAACAGTCAGGGGCAAGAAGGTGTACGGCTACCTCAAGAAGCCGGTCAAGGAACAGGTGGACGAGATCGTCGACGCGCTCGCGGAGCTGCCGGAGGTCGCCGCGTGCTACGAGGCGTGGAACCGGCTCAAGGATGAGCTGGACGGTTACTACCGCCAACAGCCCCGTGAGCATCGCCCGCTCTCACAGCAGGCGGAGTTCCGCGCGATCAAGAACATGGTCATCCGTGAGGCGGAGAACCTGCGGCTGGGCGTCGTGACCTTCGAGGACGAGGACGCGGCCGAACCGGACGCGGACGGCGAACCGGAAATCGCTGATGACGACAAAGGCGCACCCCGCAGCGTCTGGCGGCAAGCGCAGGAGTACCGTGAGGCGAAGTCGATCCTGTACGATGAGAACTCAACCGCAGAGGAAAAGATGGCGGCGGTGGAAACGCTGGAACGGCTGTGGCGCGAGGGCTTCGCGGTGGCAGCGCATCAGCTCGGCAAGACACACCGCGATGGGCTCTGCGGATTGCCGAACCTGATTGCCGCAGAGGAGTGGTTCCGCCTTTCCGCCGAGGCGGACAACGACTACTCGCAGTACGCCCTCGCCGTGCTGCTGCAGGAGCAGGGGCGGCTGCGGGAGGCGGCGCCGTGGCTGGAGCGCGCGGCGGGGAACGGAAACCAATTCGCACAGTACCGCCTCGCCAAGCTGCACCTCACGGGCGACGGCGTACCGCGGGATGTGGATCGGGCGGCGGAGCAGCTGGAAGCGTCCGCGATGCGCGGCAACCAGTGGGCGCAGTATCTGTTGGGGAAGCTGCTCCTGCAAGGCAAGCAGGTGGAGTGTGACCGAGACGCGGCGGCTGAGTGGCTGAAGCGTTCGGCTGAGCAGGGCAACGTCTACGCGCAGTTCCTGCTGGAGCACATGGACGATCAGCGGGACCCGTCACTCCTGCTCGCGGTCACGCGGCTCCTGCACCACATGGGGAACGTGTTCCGCACCACGCCGCCGCCAGCTAACCCCGTGGGAGCGCGCGCCGACTCCAAGCGTCGACGCAAGATCCTGCAAAAGCGGCTGGCGCTGGGGCATAAGATCGACGACCACGAGGACGAGCTCAACAACAAGTATCAACACACCACGTATCATTCAATGTGAGGGGTGATCCAAATCGCAAACTACGTTTATTTTTCCGAGGAGCAGAAGCTCCGCGCAAGCGCGGTAGACCTCGAAGAATTCCTGCGGCTGCGCGGCGAACGGCTCATCAGGTCCGGACGCGACAAGCGACTGGAGAGCGACCACAGCGTCACCGTGCGCGGCAGCCATTGGTACGACCATGCCGCCCAGCGCGGCGGCGGGCCAGTGTCCTTTGTCGAGCGGTTCTACCGTAAGACCTACCCGGAGGCGATGACGATGCTCCTGAACGGCGAGCAGGGAGCCGCCTACCCGACCGCGCGGGATACGCCGGAGCCGCCGCGCAAGCCCTTCGAGCTGCCCGAGCGGAACGGCAATATGCGCCGCGTGTATGCCTACCTCATCAAGCAGCGGCACATCGACGCGGACGTGATCTCGCACTTCGCCCACGCCGGTACGCTCTATGAGGACGCGGCGCACCACAACTGCGTGTTCGTCGGCACGGACGAGGACGGCGTGGCACGGCACGCGCACCTGCGAAGCACCAACAGCTATGGCAAGTCCTTCCGCATCAATGCGGAGAGCAGCGACCCGCGCTGCAGCTTCCACCACATCGGCACGGATGACCGACTCTTCGTGTTCGAAGCGCCCATCGATCTGCTGTCCTACATCACCATGCACCCGGAGGGCTGGCAGGAACACAGCTATGTCGCGTGCTGCGGCACGTCGCTTCTGCCGGTGGAGCAGATGACGGGCATGATGCCGCGGCCCATCGAGCGGCTGTACCTCTGCCTCGACAACGACAAGGCGGGAAGCGAAGCCTGCGCGCGCATGGCGGAGGCGGCGAAGGCGTGGGACGCGGAGGCAGTGCGGCTCCTGCCGGAGCGCAAGGACTGGAACGAGGATCTCGTCGCGCAGCGCGAGGAACAGGAGGTGCAGGGGCTATGTCAGACCTGTGGAATGTGATCCGCGGCATTGCGGAGACCGCGCCCTTTGCGCTCATCGGCGCGGTGATGCTGGTCGCGCTGATCCTCATCGGGACGCACCAGCAGATGTACTCGCTCAACGGCATCAAGACGCGCCCGGTTGGCGATGGACAGCACGGCACGGCACGATGGGCGACGGCGAAGGAGATCCGCGCCACCTACACCCGCGTGCCGTTCGAGCCGGAGAAGTGGCGCAAGGGCGAGAACCTCCCAACGGACAAGCAGGGGCTGATCCTTGGCTGCGAGGGGCCAAAAAATAACGTCACCGCGCTGGTGGATACGAACGACATCCATGCGCTGGTGACGGCGGCAAGCGGCGCGGGTAAAACCGCGTTTTTCCTTTATCCCAACATCGAGTATGCCCTCGCGTCCGGGATGTCCTTCCTCTGCACCGACACCAAGGGCGACCTGTTCCGCAACTACGCGGGCATCGCCAAGGACTGCTACGGCTACAACATCGCCATCCTCGATCTGCGCAATCCGACGCGCTCGGACGGCAACAATCTGCTGCACCTCATCAACAAGTACATGGATATCTACAAGGTGAACCCGGACAACCTCGCGGCAAAGGCGAAGTCAGAGAAGTACGCGAAGATCCTCGCCAAGACGCTCATCAACACCAGCGGCGGCGAAGCCAACTACGGGCAAAACCAGTTCTTCTATGACGCCGCCGAGGGCTTGCTGACCGCGATGCTCCTGCTGGTGGCGGAGTACCTGCCTACCGCTGACGCAGAGGGCAATCCCATCGAGCAGCGGCACATCGTCAGCGTGTTCAAGCTGGTGCAGGAGCTGGTCGGGCCGAGCAAGACCAAGGGCAAGTCACAGTTTCAGGAATTGATGGAGAAGCTCCCGCCAAACCACAAGGCGAAATGGTTCGCGGGCTCGGCACTCAACAGCGCGGAGCAGGCCATGGCGTCCGTCCTCTCCACGGTGCTCTCGCGCCTGAACGCTTTTCTGGACTCCGAGATGGAGCAGATCCTGTGCTTCGAGACTGCCATCGACGCGGAGAAGTTCTGCAACGAGAAGTCCGCCATCTTTGTGGTGCTGCCGGAGGAGGACACGACCAAATACTTCATGGTGTCGCTCATCATCCAGAACCTGTACCGCGAAATCCTGACGGTGGCGGACGAGAACGGCGGGCGGCTCAAGAACCGCGTCGTGTTCTACGCAGATGAGCTGGGCTCCTGCCCGCCGATCCAGTCGCTGGAGCTGATGTTCTCCGCCTCCCGCTCCCGCGGTCTCATGCTGGTGCCAATCGTGCAGAGCATCACGGGTCAGCTCCAGAAGAACTACGGCAAGGAGGGCTGCGAGATCATCGTGGACAACTGCCAGGTGTCCATCTTCGGCGGCTTCGCTCCCGGCTCACAGACGGCGCAGGAGCTGTCCAGATCGCTGGGCAGCCAGACGATCCTCTCCGGCTCCGTGAGCAAGGGACGCGAGAGCTCACAGACGCTCCAGATGATGGAGCGGCCGCTCATGACGGCGGACGAGCTGAAGTCGATGCCCAAGGGCAGCTTCGTGGTCATGAAAACCGGCGTCCACCCGATGCGGGTGCGGCTGCGGCTGTTTCTCGACTGGGGCATCCGCTTTGGCGAACCCTATCAGGTGCCGGAGAAAGCGCAGCGCCCGGTGGCATACGCGGAGAAGAAGGAGTTGGAGGCCGCCATCACGCGGCAAACGCGGACAGTCAGGACGGCAGATGCCGACGAGGGCGACGCAAAAGCGGGCGGCATCACGGATACGGGAGAGCAAACGATGGGCGTGGGCGCTGACAGGCGGAGAGCGTCCCGCGGCTCCCATGTCCGCGGCAGTTAGGCGGCGCGCATGGGATACTTCGATTCGATCTACGCCGCCGACCTCCCGCACCGCGACGTGACGGTCTATATGTACCTGCGGAGCCGCTCCGACGCGACCGGCTCCTGTTGGCCGGGAATCAAGCGCATTGCCTCCGACCTGCACCTCTCCCGCAGCACGGTCAAGCGGGCGCTGGACGATTTGGAGCGTGCGGGCTTCCTCGAACGTCAGGCGCGGCACCGGGAGAACGGCAGCCGAACGTCCAATCTCTATACGATCCGACAGGCACCGAGAGCGCCGCCGTGACTTGGCTATGAAAAAGCTGCATCCTCCCGCCAAGGGGAGAATGCAGCTTTTTTGTGGACCGAGGACGGGTTCATCATGGACCGCCTTGAAGAAATCACTCTATCGGAGAAGATATCACAGAGAAAGAAATCTATCCCACAGGACTGATTTCGCTGGCTATGGTTCCAGATTATCCTCGTCAAAGAGAGGCGAATTGAAAAACTCAGGGAGATCAATGCCGAGTCCCTGACACATTTCGTGGATAACGCGCAATTTTACAGAGTCATAAAGGCAATTTACGACGCTGTTGATCGTTGATTTCGGCAAGCCGCTCTTCACAAAAAGCTGATACTGCGTCATACCGCGCTCTTGGAGTAATTCCGTGATTCGCTTGCTGATTGCTTCGTTGAGTTGCATCTGCTCACCCTCAATGCTGATTTTACAACATTATAGGGTTTGCAAAATATAGAATAGTTCATGTAGCTGGACTATTTCGCTGTTTTGTGATATAGTCGAAAACAAAAGGAGGAGTCCTTATGAATGATATTGAACAGTTCCCCTATGACCTGTCCGTCTACCTCGGAACAATCCTCAAGGCGGAATACCAATGCCCCGGCGTGTGGTATGTGGCAAGTGAAGGCAGCGGGAGATTTGCAAATGAGTATTACATAGTGGAGCGCAGCTCGCCGAGCATCAGTGCCGCGGCAAAGGAGTACGGTCTGCCGCTGCCGCACCACATGGATCTGCTCGCGTATCATCTGGAGCATCCGCAGGGCGGCAGGAGCGTCGTTGCCTATGAGGTCGCCAGATGGTGCGTTCAAAACGGCAAGCCGACGCCGGACGGCGAAACGCTCCTGACAACTGCCGCCTATGCGATGGAGAACAACCCGGAATACTTCGGCAATTTCCCCGCGCCCATTCATACGCCGCGCGGCGCCATGACGCGCTACAAGCCCATCATCAACGGCGTCTTTGCGCTGGAAACGGATCAGGGCAAGCGCATGATCGCCGTCTGCTATCCACTGTGGAGCGCGGCGCTCTCCGGCTATACGATGAGCGTTGCGGAGCAGACAGAGTACGATCTGGCACACGGCATCGACACGACGCTGGGTTACCTGTTTTTCGCAGAGGAACACGGCTGCCTCGCGCTCTTTGAATTGCTGGAGGAGTTCCCGGAGATCCTGTCCAGCCCGCTAATCGACGCCGCCGCGCTGGGCAACGCCATCTGGCACAATCACCCGGACTATGCCGCGGTCTACAACCGCGACGAGCAGAACGGCCTGCACGACTGTCTTGCCGCGCTGCTTCGATTTCTCGGTGCGGAGGAGGTGGAACCGAACATATCGGTGGATCATCTGATTCGGCTCACGACAGGCGTTGGTACGGACTATCTTGTGCTTTAGAAACGAGTGGTTTTGCCGTTTATATTGCCTTTTTGGTGATCCTGCGCTACAATGCGTTTATCATGTATGCATTGGAGGAGAAAACCATGGCAAAAGGAAAGAACAAGAAGAAACTCTCAAAGAGTGCGAAGAAGAACACCACCGTTATGGAAAAGACGCAAGAGGCTGCTCCTGTTATGGTGGCTGAAACAGAGGGAGCGCCCGTCGCTCCGGATGAGAAACCGGCGAAGGTGGAAGCTCCGGTCGTGACCGTCGAGGAGCCGAAAGCAGGGAAGAAAGCCCCTGCGAAGGCTGTAAAGAAAGCCGCGCCCAAGAAAGCGGTTAAGGTCGAAAAAGAAGAAAAGAAAGAAGCGGCTGCGGAAGCGAAAAAGCGCGGTCCCAAGCCCAAGACCGAGGCGCAAAAAGCGGAGGACGCCAAAAAGCGCGCGGAGTTGAAGAAGGCGGCGGCCAATATGGTACCGGAGATGTTCCTCCAGTATCAGGGCGGCGAGGTGAAGCTGGATGCGGTGGTGGAGAAGGCGAAGGACGCCTTCAAAGCGGATCACAAGCGCACGCCGATTGTGAGTTTAAAGATGTATCTTAAGCCCGAGGATAACGCGGCTTACTACGTCATTAACGAGACGAGCGCCGGAAAGGTGGATATGTAAGGCTGGTTTCGTAAAGCCCCGATAATCACGCATGATATAATTTCCATTTACCCATTTTGGAAAAGGAGATTATATCATGCTTTTTATTTCAGATTCATCCATTCAAAAGTTCGCCCTTTCCCTCGCGGAGCGGGAGTACAGTCCCGCCACGATCACCAAATACGCCCACGACCTGCGCCTGCTCATGGAGTACGCCCAGTCGGGCATCCCGGACAAGGCGGCGCTGGTGGGGTTCCGCGCTTACCTCACGGAGCGGGGCTACGCGCCGTCCAGCGTCAATTCCATCCTCGGCGCGGTCAACCTGTTCCTTGCGTTTTCCGGCTTGGACTGGCGCCTCAAATACCTGCGGGTCCAGCACAAGACCTTTCTGCCAGCCGACCGTGAGCTGTCCCACAAGGAATATGAGCGCATGGCACACACCGCCGAACAGCGCGGCGATACCCGCCTTGCCCTGCTGGTGCAGACGCTCTGCGCCCTCGGATTGCGCGTGAGCGAGCTAAAGGCGGTCACCGTGGAGCGCCTGCAAAGCGGCGAAGCCACCATCCAGAACAAGGGCAAGCTGCGGACGATTCTTATGCCCGACGTGCTGTGCAAAAAGCTGCAAGCCTACTGCGAGGCGCGGGGCATCACAAGCGGCAGTGTGTTCGTCACCCGGACGGGTAAGCCCCTCGACCGCTCGAACATCTGGAAGATGCTCAAAAAGCTGGCGGAGGCGGCGCGGGTAGCGGCGAAGAAGGTCTTTCCCCACAACCTCCGCCACCTGTTCGCCCGGACGCACTACGCGAAGTTCAAGGACATTGTGCGGCTTGCCGATATTCTCGGACACAGCAGCATCGAAACGACCCGCATCTACACCGCCCGGAGTGGGCAAGAAGAAAGGCGGCAGCTCGGACAGCTCCGCCTTGTTTTGTAAGTACAACAGACTGTGCATTATGTGGTGATTACATAGTTTAAGATACTATATAATAGCAGAAGAGCGCCAAAAAAACAACGCCGATTTTGTAAAATATTGGTGACTTCGGTGTATTTCGGGCAGATATTGTTGCCGGATTGCCTGTTTTAGCGCCATCCGGCTTTTGCCATATCCGATTGTTTCAGCATTGTGTGGTGTTCTCTCCGGCTTTTCGTGGTCGTTCAGGCATGATGCCGCACTGCGTTTACCACATATTGCACAGTCTGTTGTATTGCGACAACGGCGCAGGAGGAAACCACATGAACTTCACACAAGCGAAACGCCCCAAGGCGGGCCACGCGCCCCATCCGCCGCCACACAGAGAGGCCCTCGTATTCGCATATGCGAATACGGTTTTCGGGTTCCCGAAAACCGATGCCCTTCTGCATCTCAAACCGTAAACAATCGCCGCCCGGACAGGCGGCGTGAAAGGAGACCTTTTCTATGAAGCACAAAACAAGAACAAAAGCCCTGAGCTGGCTGCTCAGCCTCGCCATGCTGTTTTCGGTGGTGCCGGGGTTGAGTTTGACGGCGTATGCGGATAATACCGAAACACTGCTCACCACCATTACGGCAACTGGCACAGAGCAGGCCAGCTACAGCGTAGCGAACGTAGCAACCGTTTCGTTCAGTAATTTGCCAAGCTACAGTTCATATTACATGGCTAACTGGGGATGGTGGGGAACCGGTTGGTCGGCAACCGTCACTCCTGCCGATGGATATACCATCACCAAATGCGTATTCTATGACGATACCAATCATACTGCCACGGACAGCGAATCCCCATTTGTGGTAGAAACCACGGAGAGTGATAAGAAGCCGAAAGTAAATGGAGCTTTTATTTATGATAGTATTGATTCTCATGGCGTAAAAAAGATTGAGGTATACGGGTATGTCCCAGTCACAGGCGTAGAGCTCTCGCAGACCGAGGTCTCGCTGGGTGTAGGTGATTTAGAGATGCTTACTGCCACGGTTTCACCTGAAACTGCAGCAGACAAGAGAGTGAAATGGAGCGTTACCGATGGTACTGGCAAGGTAAAGCTGTATTCTGATGCAACTTGTACCACCGAAATCAGCACAGCCGCCACCGATACGATGACCGTCTATGTGAAGGCAGAAGCCGCGGGCAGTGCGACTGTCAAGGTGGAGAGCAATTCGGACAGCACAAAATCCGCCACCTGCGCTGTGACGGTGACGCCGCCTTCCACGTACACCCTCACCATCCCGTCTACGCTGACAGTGGCGAATAGCGGTTGGAACGCCACGGATGGTATCAGCGCCACGGGCGCGTTGAACAGCGGCAAGAAGCTGACTGTAACCGCCAGCTCTGACAGCGAATTTGCCCTCGTAAATCAGAACGACAGCACGCAGAAGGTCAGCTACAAGCTGGCAGCTACGTCTACGGACACGGAGGCTACCACCTCGTGGGAGTTCACAGAGCTTTCCAGCACCGCAACGACCAAGCCTATGGGCATCATCGTGGAGGATTACAGCTCTATGCCCGCAGGCACCTATCAGGACATCGTGACCTTTACGGCGAAGGTTGAAAGTGCCGCTGTCACTATCACTGGCATTAAGCTCAATGAGAGCAAAACTACAATTGCCGTTGGCTCGACCGAAACGCTCAGCGTAGAAAACGTCACTCCTTACAACGCTACCGACAAGTCTGTGACCTGGAGCAGCGACAACACCGCCGTTGCCACCGTCAATGCTACGACGGGAGAGGTGTCCGGCGTAACCGCAGGTACAGCAACCATCACTGCCACGGCCAACGACGGCAGCGGCGTGACAGCCACCTGCACCGTCACCGTCATTATTCCCGTTTCCAGCGTTACCATCAACAACGCCCCCACGGAAGAGCTTTTCGTCAATTCTACGGGAACGCTCACGGCAACCGTTTTGCCCAATAACGCGACGGATAAGACCGTCACATGGTCGAGCAGCGACCCTGACTATGTGAGTATCAATGCGGAAACAGGAGAATATACGATCATGGGCACAAAGGGCTACGGCTCGGCTACCATCACCGCAACGGCGGGCGATAAAACAGCAACTTGCACCATCACAGGGAAGGTCACCTATACCTCGTTGAGTGCTGGTACTGTGCTTCATGTTGGAGATACGTTCTATGCTGGGAAGGTTTATTTTGACACTAAGATTGCCGTGAGTTTCCAAGATTCCAGTGGAGTGATCACTCTGGTTGAGAACAGTGGATACTATAAATTCAAACGCGGCAGTAATGGTTCAGTTCCAAATGTTACCAACTGTAAGATCAAGAATAATACCGACGGCATCTATATCGTAAGCGGTTCGGGCACATCCGCTGATAAGTTTACTCTTGCAGTCCATACGACGAATTAAGTAAAGCAAGAAAGGTCGTGAGCCTATGAGCCGAAAATCGAATATCCTTGCGGCCTTTCTCGCCCTTGTCCTTGCGCTCCTGCTGACCGCCTGCAACGCGGGCGGCGACAGAGTGGAGCGGTTCGCGGAGGCCAACCCCGGCAGCGGCGAGAACATCGCCATACCGGGCTATGAGAAACTGAGCTTCGCGGCGGGCAAGACCGCGCAGACCGTGAATCTTAAAAACCCGCCGGAGAACGCCTGCACCTTCGTCCTCACCCTGACGCTGGAGGACGGCGAAACCATCTGGACGGGCAAGGCGCTTTCTCCCGGCGAGGCGTTTACCCGCATCACGCTTTCACGGGCGCTGGACGCGGGCGAGTATCCCGCGACGCTCCATTACGACTGCTTTTCTCTTAACGACAACACCCCGCTCAACGGAGCGGAAATCCAACTGACGATTGAAGTACGATAACCCCAACTACATACAAGAGGTGTGTAAATTAAAATGAAGAAATTATTGAGCTTCGCCCTTGTGCTGGCCATGCTCGCCGGAATGCTCCCCGGCATGAGCCTGACCGCCAGCGCGACAGACACCCCAACCATAATCACGTCACCCGCTACAACGGGCAAAATGACCATTACGCTGACAATCGCCTACAATGTGTCTATCACCGCAGGCGAGAATATGACAAAGACCACGAGCTCCGGCGCGGAATCACAGGATAACGTGTCCAGTGCGATAACAGATGTGGTCTATACCGCAGACGATGGTTATTATTTTCCAACAGATTACAGCGTTGCCGCTGTCAACGGAATCTCCATAACCCGTAACGACTACACTCAGATTACGGTGTCCGGAACTCCCTCCGCTGACACGGAAATCACGCTGACCGCGCCGACGCAGAAGGCTGACATCACCATGACCACGGTTCCCGCAGCCGTCAGCGGTCTCGTCTATTCGGGTGAGGCACAGACGCTTATCACAGCCGGTGTGCCATCGTTTGGCACCGTAGTCTATTCGCTGGACGGCGAGAGCTTCAGCGAGGGTCTGCCCCAGGGCACCGACGCCGGCATGTACACGGTGTACTACAAGGTGGAGGGCGATGACAGCCACAATGCCTTCAATGTACAGACGTTGAGTGTGACCATCGCCACGACCAAGACCGCGCTGAACAACGCGATCACCGAGGCGGAGACCTATTACAACAGCATCAAGGACAGCAACCCTGAGACTGCTGCCACACTCTTAGAGGCTATCAATGCAGCCAAGGCCGTGAAGGACAATTCCGATGCAACACAGGCGCAAGTGGATAGTGCTAGAACAGCACTTACCACAGCTAAATCAACGGCAGAGCAGGCAGTGCTGACAGAGACTAAGACCGCACTGAGCACCGCCATCACCGGAGCCGAGACCTATTACAACAGCATCAAGGACAGCAATCCCGAGACTGCCGATACACTCTTAGCGGCTGTCAATGCGGCCAAGTCCGTGAAGGATAATTCCGATGCAACACAGGCGCAGGTGGATAGTGCTATAACAGCACTTGCCACAGCTAAATCAACGGCAGAGCAGGCAGTGCTGACAGAGACTAAGACCGCACTGAGCACCGCCATCACCGGAGCCGAGACCTATTACAACAGCATCAAGGACAGCAATCCCGAGACTGCTGCTACACTCTTAGAGGCTATCAATGCAGCCAAGGCCGTGAAGGACAATGCCGACGCCACGCAGACTGAGGTAGAGAATGCTATAACAGCACTTGCATCAGCCAAGACGACGGCAGAAACGGCTGTACTCGACGCGCTGAAAGATAAAATCAACAAGGCAAGCGAGGGAGAGACCATCACGTTAAACGGTCCCGTAACCGGTCCTATCACCATTCCGACGGGCAAGAAAATCACCCTTGGCTTAAACGGTCAGACGATAACCGGCGGCGTCACCGTTGCAAACGGCGCAGACCTCACAATTAAGCCAGAAGGCACCATTACAGGTGACATTACAAATAACGGTACGCTGACAGTAAACGGCGGCACCTTTAACGGCGATGTGACGAACAACGGAACGCTTACCGTGAACAGCGGTACCTTTGCCAGCGGCAAGACCGTTACCACCACAACCGAGAATGGCCATACCACCATAAACGGCGGTACATTTAAGGGTAATGTGGCCAGCACCGTGAGCGGAACGACCACCATCAAGGGCGGTCTGTTCGACAATATGCCTTCCGCAACCGACTCCGGCACCGTCGTATTCCAGGGCGGCTACTACAAGAGCGAGATCGCGTCTGGCGCTGTGACCACCCCGTATAAGGCGCAGAGCAAGACGGATCAGACAAAAGCGGAAAGCGATGACAACGCTACCGAAGCCGAGAAAGCGGCATGGGCAAATGACAGCTACACTTATCGCGTGGTTTGCGTCTACACCGCGCTGACCGTGGACAACGCGCCGACGATCAGCGGCGGGCACAATCCCCCGCAGGTGGGCGACACCCTGACGGCGAACACCACTGCTACTGATCTTATCTATCAATGGTATCGCGGGAACGAGGCCATTGAGGGTGCGACAAGTGCCTCTTACACCGCAGTTGCCGCGGATGTAGGCAAGACCATCAAGGTCACAGTCACGCAGACCAAGGATGCGGACGGCAATGATTTAACTACGAATAAGCCCACGCAGACATCCGATCCCACGGCGGCGGTCACGCTTAAAGACAACGCCAACGACGCGCCGACGCTGGCAACCGGCGACGTTGCTCGGGCAAGCACGACCCTTACGGTGAGCACGTCCAAATTCCCGACTGATACATACGAGTACAGCAAAGACGGCGGTACAACATGGCAGGCCGGTAACGAATTTACCGGCTTGACGGCTGGCAACTACTATCAGATCGCCGTGCGCGAAAAGGCGACGGACACCACGGCTGCGGGCGCGGCCTCCAACGTGCTGTCGGTGCGTACTGTTGTCCCGCCCAAGTCCAGCGAGGGGCTGGCGCTGATCGACTACACAACGGAGAAGTTCAAGAGTGAAATCAAAGCGAAGGTCAACGGCACGGAGTACACCTATGAGATCAGCTCGACCAACGCTTTTAGCGCCACCATCAGCGGCGGCGCGGATGTGACTCCCGGATCTACCTACTATATCCGCTACGCGGCGGTCGCGGGCGTCAGCGAGGCCTCCTTGGCGGTTGCGTTCACCGTCCCGCAGCGCCCCAGCGCCCCTGATCCCAAGCTGTTCACGCCGGTCAATACGACCGCGGCAAGCGCAACGGACGGCAAGATCATCGGCGTGAACGACAAGATGGAATGGGCCACGACGGAAAACGGCAAATATGACGCTGTGGCAGAAAACGCGACGGAGCTGACCGGCAAGGGCGTCGGTGACTACTACATCCGTTATAAGGCTACGGATACGGCGTTCAGCAGCAAGGCGACGAAGGTTACAATCGAAAACGGCGCGATTGTGTTGACCGGCGTAACCATTACCGGCACGGCGAAGTACGGCGAGACGCTGACCGCGACGATCACCCCGGCCAACGCGACGGGTACGATTGCCTATGAATGGTATCGCGGGGATACGAAAATTGCCACGACAAGCACATATCAGCTTGCCGCCGCCGACATCGGCAGTACGATCACGGTCAAAGTGACGCAGAACAGCGATACGCCAGTCGAGAGCAAGGCGACCGCCGCCGTGACCGCCGTTGAGGGAAGCCGCACAAAGCCCCTGCTGTCGGAGAAGAACATCGTCAAGACAAAGAACACGATTCAGGTCGTGGGACTTCCCGCACTGACCGGCACCAGCTATGAATACAGCAAGGACGGCGGTGTGAATTGGCAAGATAGCGCAACCTTCAGCAGCCTTACCTCAAACACCCCCTACCGCATCGCGGTACGCGAAAAGGAAGTCAAGGAAGGCGACGTTGTTGTTAAGACGGCGGGCGTTTCCTCCGACGTGCTGACCGTTCGCACTGAGGCGAATACAACAGCCCTCAACAGCGTTATGCTCACCGGCGAGGCAAAGGTTGGAAACACCCTGACCGCAGCAGGTTATGCCGAGGACAATACGAGCCGCGCCACGGGTCTTAGCTATGCGTGGTATCGCGGCAGCGACCAGATCAGCGGCGCAACCGGCAGTACCTATACGCTGGTCAGTACGGACTATGGCAAGACGATAACAGTTAAGGTCACGCAGAATAGTACGGTGAGAGAGGCGTCAACCACCTCCGCCGTCGCACAGGCTCCAGCCGTGACGCCAACCGCAAGCAGGCTCAAAACCACCGCGACACAGACCACCGTGACGGTTTCCGGCTTTGCCAACACGACGACCCGCCATTATGAGTACGCGCTCACCACGCAAGACGGTACGCCTACCGACTCTGACTGGCAGGACGAAACCGTGTTTACCGGCCTGTCCACCGGCACGACCTATACGCTCCATGTCCGCACGGGCGGCGTTGCAAATGATTATGCGTGGCAGGAAACCGGCGACACAGCCAAGACCATAACATCGAACGTAACAACGAAAAGCAAGACCGATCCGTTTACCATCGCCGGTGTTCAGCCCACTGTGGTCATGCCCGATTACACCTATGGCACGACTGCTCCGACCCCGGCGCTGACTCTTGATCCCGAAAGCGGCGCAACGGTGGAGTATTACTACTCTGTTGCCGGTTTCAAAACCAGCGACGCCTATAATGCGGGAACCAAGTGGAGCGACCAGACTTTGGCGGCAGGAACGTACTATATGCGCGCCTACGTCCCGGAGAATACGAAGAACAGCACCCAGTACGGAAGTTATCTGACCGCGCAGACGAAGTTTGTGGTCGATAAGGCCCCCGCGACCGCGCCCATCGTGACGGCACAGAATCCCGGCACAACCGTAACCGTGAGCGGCGTCGCGGCGAACGGCACCGTCAGCTACGCGGTCGTGGCTAAGAACGCAGCGGCTCCTGCGCCAACCGCCTATCAGCTCGTTACCCTGAGCAGCGGCAAATTCACCATAACCGGCCTTGCGGCGAATTACGATTATGATGTCTATGTCTGCGCATTGGGCGATGCGAATCATACCGTTTCCGCGTCGGGCAAGGCCACAGGCAAGACCCCCGCGCAGTACACCGTCGCCTACAACGCCAACGGCGGCTCCGGCACGGTTGCGGCGCAGACCGGCACAGAGGGCGGTGCTGCGCTTACCGTCAAATCCGGCGACGGTTTCATCCGTCCGGGTTACACGTTCAGCAAGTGGAATACACAGGCAAATGGCAGCGGCGAAGCATACGGGCCGAACGAAACAAATAAGAACATCAACACTGGTGCGACGCTCTATGCCCAGTGGACGGCAAACAGCTATAAAATCGTGTTTGATGGTAACGGAAGCACAGGTGGATCTACGGCAGAGAAAGAGAATGTCACTTATGGCTCCAACGCTACTCTCACACTAAACGGCTTTACGAAAACCGATTATGTGTTTGTTGGCTGGGCGACCAGCGAGAACGGCCCCGTCGCCTATGCTGACGGCCAGACGGTCAAGAATCTGACCACAACGCCAAACGGCGAAGTGAAGCTCTATGCTGTATGGGCGTTGCAGACTGCGAAGGTCACAGGCGCTGTGACAAGCGCGGAGGGCGGCACCGTGACGCTTCGGCTCAAGCGCGGCGACGTACAGATCGGGACTACGCAGAATCTGGCGCTCATCCTACAGAGCGACGGAAGCTACAAATGCGATTATAGCTTTGAGGGAATCCCGAACGGCACCTACAACGTCGTTGTTGAGCAGGAAGTGGAGCGCGTAAAAGCCGACGGCAGCCCCTATACGGAAAAGCTGACCAAGACGGCAGCGGTAACGATTACCAACGGAGCAAGTGCAAGTGCCGGTACTCTGGCGATGCCTGTCACAGATACAAGTTCCGTCGTGAACGTCACCGGCACAGACACCCCGCCCGTGGTCGTCGGCGGTCTGGACATCGAGGCCGCTAAGAACGAGGTCGAGGAGCGCAGCGTTTCCATGACGCTCACGGTGGAAAAGCAGGAGAAGGCCGCGGAGGGCGCTTCGAACGCCGATCAGGAAACACAGGCGGCGATTTCCGAGATCGAATCGGTTTCCACCAGCGACACCGAACAGCGTGACTTCCTCAACATTGACGTGACAAAGGAGGTCACAAAGGACGGCGAGGTTGAGAGTACACAAGCTGTCACACAAACGACGGACGTTCTTGAGTTGATTATTCCTTACGACATGACGGGCAAACATGATTATCAGATCATGTTTTACCGTCACCACGGCGGCGAGGCTGCGAAACTGAATCGTCACAGCGGAAATGGCAAGCCAGCGTCAAGTTATGGGAATGGTCACTTCTACATTGATCTCACGAACAATCTGATCTACCTCTGGACAAATCAGTTTTCGACCTATGCTATCGGCTACGACCCCGAAGCGACCGAGAGCGACAATCAAGGCACGACGCCGAATAGCTACACGCCCAGCGGCGGCGGCAACACTACCTACGCACCTATCATTGCAGACACGCAGCACGGCAAGATCACGGTCAGCCCGACCTCCCCCACCAGCGGAGCAAAGGTATCGATTACCGTCAAGCCGGACGAGGGCTACGAGGTCGATACCGTGACCGTCACCGACGCGAACGGCAAGACTGTTGCTGTGACAAAGAACGCGGATGGCACCTACACCTTCACCCAGCCCAGCGGCAAGGTTAAGGTTGATGTGACATTCAAGGCGGCAAGCGGCGTGGACGCGCTGGCGGCGTTCAGCGATGTCAATGCCTCCGACTGGTACGCCGAAGCGGTGCGCTGGGCGCTTGACAATGGCGTGATGAACGGTGTGGGCAACGGCAAGTTCAATCCCAACGGCGACACTTCCCGCGCGATGATTGTCACGATGCTCTGGCGCATGGAAGGCAGTCCGGCCTATGTGGGTGCGAGTGAATTCTCCGATGTGGAGAACGCCGACTGGTATGGTCAGGCGGTTCGCTGGGCGAGCGCCGAGGGCATTGTTGAGGGCTACACCCAGAATGGCAGCAAGGTCTTTAACCCCAACGGCGCGGTGACGCGCGAGCAGCTTGCGGCGATTCTCTACCGCTACGCGCAGTTCAAGAAAGCCGACGTGAGTGTGGGCGAGGACACGAACATCCTCAGCTATGACGATGCGTTCAGCGTCAGCGGCTGGGCGACCTCTGCGATGCAGTGGGCGGTCGGCTCCGGCATCATCAACGGCATCGGCAGCGAGCTTGTCCCCGCAGGCAATGCGTCCCGCGCACAGGTGGCGACCATGCTCATGCGCTACAGCACCGTGAAATAAGTTGAGAAAAGCCCTCTCCACTAGAGTATGGCAAATGAGATAGCGGGCTTCGGCCCGCTATTCTCACGCAACTTCAAAAAGAAAGCATACCGGTACGGAACGGCGCGAAGGAGAAACGTGAGGTGAAATAGCCGCGTATCGGTTCCTGACGGTATATAGGTCTACGGCGTGATAATTCAACTCTGCACAAAAAGGCGGAGGTCACGAAAAGCAAAATACCCACCCCCGCGAACAAAAATGGCGCAGGCAGTTCAACCGCTGCTTGCGCCTGATTTTTTTTCGACCGTTTTCGACTTTATTCCCTATCGAATTTTAGGGAATTTTGTCGAAAGCGGTCGATTTTTATTTGCGGATTTTTGCCCTTTCCATCGGGAAATCGCAGAAAATGGGAAATTTGGCAATATAACCAAGAACGGTTGTGCATTTTGCTATCTTGCCCGCGCACCACCCCGTTTCTGAAATCTGGCAACCCCAAATTTCAGAAACGGAGGACGAGACAATGTCAAAGCGGGACAAGTATGCCCCTGATTACAATAAGCTGTACCCTGGTGTGGAAATCACGCCGGAGGTCAAGCGCGTACTTACCGGCAGCGACCGGAAGATGAAATACTGTGAATTCGATCTCAAGACTGAACAGGTAAGGAAAGGGCCTGAATCGGGTAAGGTGCGAGTCTATCCGGCACGCGAGGACTCATTGGACCGGCTGATCGACGACAACGATGAGCAATATGCATCTCAGGAGCCAACACCGGAGGAAATCGTAGCCGATCAGGACGAGCTGGTTCGCCTGAGATGTGCGCTTAATCAACTGACACCGGACGAATGGATGCTGATTAATTCCCTCTACTATCAGAGTATGAGCGAGGCTGAAACGGGAAGTTATCTCGGTATTTCACAACAAGCGGTTAGCAAGAAAGCTCGAAAGATCTATCGCAAACTGAAAAAAATTATGAAACTTTAAAAATTCTGGTTGTGAAACGCTCTGCTCGACGGCAAATAAGGTGAGAGGAATGAAAAGCGCCTCTTGTCGGGCTACCGACTATATATCCGGCAGCTAAATAACATCAGCGAATGAGCGAGCGACGCGGAGGGTGCGCCAAGACCACCTGCAAAGGTCTCAGAAGGTTTTTTCTTCCTTTCTTTCTCTTCTGGACTCTTTGTAAAACGACGGCCATACAAGGTGCAAAGCGTGTTCCACCCATCCAAAAGCAGCTTTGGCAAGCTGTTTCGCAACGACCTCATTCGCCTACAATGGTACCCCTGTCCAGTCACAGCTCCTGCGAGGCTTGCGTCGCAGGGATCAAGCAATGAGGGCAGCTCGGAGAGATCCTCGGAGGGGTGAGATTCCCGGAGTGCGGCGCCCGCCGCGGTTTAGCTGTACGCCTTACCGCTTGGGGGAGTAGCGACGAATACAAGCGAAGCAATACAGATTTCAGAACCGGACAATGGGTCGCTCCATGCGTGGAGCGACCCTGTCCGTAAAACAGCGCAGGGAGATGATTCAGCATGAGCGCAGTTCAAGCGATAATCGTGCAGGGCCAGATGAGCGATAAACCTCGCGCTATCATTATGTACCTTCCGGCGCGGGAGTTATATTACGGCATCGCGCACACGCCTCAATCACCGAAGATGCCCATAACGGATTTTGATGTCATCGAGGTGCTTGCAACACTGGATGCATGGATGTCCGCTGTCGGCTCGGAAGAAATTACCTATTATGGTACATTTGACATTGGGAACCAGTATGATGCGTGGCGCAGAGAGCTTTTGACGGAGATAGCAGGGCTTCATGGGAGGTCATGGTCATGCGTGAGGACGGAAGTGTCACATCGTTTGTTAGCAATGCCCCTCATCCGATCCAGAAGATATTTCAGAACATTCGAGCCTTTGCAGAGAGAGCCGGGGGGATTACAAAATGAATAACGGCAATCAGAGAGGAAAAAACGCCAATGTCGATTACTGTGGTGTGATCATTTTGATCCGCGCGCTGGTTCAGGCCGGAAGCATCACAAAAAAAGAAGCCCGGCAGATCGCCGCAAGAGTTGCCGCGTGCTATGGCGCAACCATCATTTTGGACGCCTAATTTTCATTGGTTTGGTCTATAGCTTTCATAGAACTTTTGTGGTATTGTGTCCGCTGGAAGGAGGGACAAAGAGATGGCGAACAGCAAAAAAGTGAGCGGAAACAACGCGCTGGCGGACAGCCGGAACCGTGTCATAACCATCGAGGAAAGGGAGCGCCCGGAAGATATCGTGCTTCGCGTGGCCGCGTACTGCCGCGTCAGCACGGACTCCCTCGATCAGATGAACTCCTTCGCCGCACAGCTCAAATATTATACGGCGCTGATTACTGGCAAAGCCAACTGGGAGCTGGTGGATATATACGCAGATCCGGGAGTAACAGGGACGTCCACAGCGAAGCGAAAGGATTTCCAGCGTCTCCTCTCGGACTGCCGTCACGGGAAGATCGACAGGGTATTGGTCAAATCCATTTCTCGCTTCGCCCGTAACACAAAGGAGTGCCTCGAAACGGTGCGTGAGTTGAAAAGCATCGGCGTCAGCGTTCTCTTCGAGGAGCAGGGCATTGATACCGGCAAGGTAAATGGCGAGCTTCTGACATCTGTGTTTGCCTCTATCGCGCAGAAGGAGAGCGAAAGCATCTCCCGGAACCGCGCATGGGGATACGAATATCGAATGCAGAATGGCACTTTCAATACCTATCACGCGCCCTATGGATTCCGGCTTGAAAACGGCAAACTGGTCGTCTGCGAGGATGAGGCTCAGATCATTCGGCAAATCTACGCGGACTATCTCAGCGGCGCACAGCCGCGCGAAATTGTGAAGGAACTGCAAAAAAGCGGCTCCTGTCCCTCATCTTGGAACCGAAAGACCGTGGAATACATTCTGAAGAATGAGCGGTACGCTGGCAACGCGCTTCTGCAAAAACGATATACAACGGATACCTTGCCCCGTAAAAAGCTGCGAAATCACGGTGAGAAGGCGATGTACCTCGTGCAAGGCAGCAACGAAGCCATCGTAACGCAAGAGGAATTTGACCTTGCGCAGCAGCTCCGGCTGAAGCGCGACAGGAACTCCATTCCTAACCCACGTCCGTTTTCCGGCATGGTGCTGTGTGGATGCTGCGGAAGGACGCTTCGAGCTAAGAAAGCCAACGGAAAACAGTATATGGCGTGTCGCACCCATGAGGAGGACATGGCGCTCTGCCCTGTAAAGCAGATTCCCGAAAACGAAATTGAGCAGGCCGCCCTTCGGCTTTACTACAGCCTGAAGCATCACCGTGAAGTCCTGACCGATCTGCTCGACCGCCTCCTGAAGATCCGAGAACGCCGGATGCTCTGGCGCGTTGAAGTGATCGAACTGAACAAACAAATATCCGACCTGTCCTGTCAGAATCAGATGCTGGCCGAGCTGAAAAAGCATGGCTGTGTCGATCCTGACATTTTTATATTCAAAAGCAATGCGCTGGCCGAGCAGCTCCGCGCCGCAAAGCTCGAGAAAGAACGAATCCTGAACGCCGACGATGATAAGACGATTCCGCTCACGCGGGAGCTGATTGATGCGTTGAATGATGGCCCCGACTTTCTCGATACTTACGACGGAGAGCTGTTCGGCGAACTCATTGACCGAATCATCGCAGACAGCAGTGAGCAGCTCCGATTCCGACTGAGAAACGGGCTGGAGCTGATTGAACACATTGAAAGGATGACACGATGATGGGTTATCGGAAGCAACCCTTTGGCTATCGAATGGAAACCGGCAAAATCGCTATTCATCCAGAGGAAGCGGATTTAGTTAAGATGGTATTCAACGACTATCTGAGCGGCGCGACCTACAAAGCGCTGACGGAGAAGCTGAACGCAACAGAGGTGCGGTATTATCCAGATAAGCCTTGGAACATCAATATGGTGGATAGAATCTTGAAGGATTCACGCTATACCGGAGAACGGAGCTTTCCGTCCATCATTGAGCGAAAAGCGCTGAACGCGGTCAGCAGACTCCGCGCAGAAAAAGCCAAAGTTGCGCCAAAAACCGAGGCACAGAAAGTCCTGCGGCAAATCCTCGGCTGCCGCGTACCCGATGATCTGGAACGCTCTGTGCTATTCCTGCTGAACCAGCTCATACGCAGCCCTGAATGCATATGCACTCCATCCACCGCCCACGAAAGGCTCGAAAGCGTCCATGAGCAAATCAGCCGGTTTGAGGAGCAGGTTAATTCCCCTGATATGGACGAAGCCGCCACCGCAAAGACAGCAATGAAAATTGCCTCCGCACGGTACGGGGGCATTGGGCGAGAAGAGTATGAAACAGAGCACCTGAGACGAATCCTCGCGAAAGCCGCGCCGATGGCGGAACTGGACGCGGTATTTTTGAAAGCCACGGTGTCGGAAATCCGTATCAGTGGCAACGGAACCATATCGCTGATACTGAAGAACGGACAAAAGTATAAAGGAAGTGATCCCACATGACCGAAAACGCACCGCGTGTGATAACGATACCCCCGAAGCCTGAACTGACAAACAGGAATGCGGTCAAGCGTCAGCTCCGCGTCGCGGCCTACTGCCGCGTATCCACCGATGACGAGGAGCAGCTCACCAGCTATGAGGCGCAGCGGAACTACTATACCGACAAAATCATGACAAATCCCGAATGGACCATGGCGGGCCTGTTCGCGGACGAGGGTATCACAGGGACTTCTGCGCAGAAGCGTCCGGAGTTCCTGCGGATGATCCGCAAGTGCAGACAGAAGAAAATCGACATGATCCTGACCAAGTCCATCTCCCGTTTTGCGAGAAACACCGTGGACTCTCTCCATTATATCCGTGCTCTCAAGGAACTGGGCATCGCCGTGGTCTTCGAGGAGCAGAACATCAATACGCTGGATTCCGAGAGCGAGATGCTGATTACCATGCTCAGTGCCTTCGCACAATCCGAGAGTGAAAACATGAGCGCCAACGTCAGCTGGGGCAAGCGGCAGGCCATGCGGGAAGGGCGCGTGAGCGCGGTGAGCAGGAACCTGTTCGCCTACAAAAAGGACGATGACGGCATGCTGGTCATCGTTCCGGAACAGGCTGAAATCGTCAGACAGATTTACCGACAGTTTCTTGCTGGGGCAAGCGTCCGTATGATCAAGGACAACCTGGAAAGCTGCAAAATTCCAAACGCGAAGGGCGAAACGAAATGGACGATAAGCTCAATCCAATACATCCTCGGAAACGAAAAATACTGCGGCGACGTCTTGATGCAAAAGACCTTCCGCACAGACTGCATCAGCAGAAAGGTGCTTCGCAATACAGGGCAGCTCCCGATGTACTTTATACAGAACGATCACGAGGGTATCGTCGACAGAGAAACCTTCGATGCGGTACAGGTGGAACTGGCAAGGCGAAAGGCTGCTAGAAGTCCGTCGAAGAACTCCTCCACGGGCCTGACCTCCTATACGAGCAAATATGCCCTGTCAGAGCGACTTGTCTGCGGTGAATGCGGTACGCTGTACCGGCGCTGCACGTGGGCAAAAAACGGGAACAAGCGTGTTGTCTGGCGCTGCGTCAGCCGGCTGGACTTCGGAACGAAATACTGCCATGACTCCCCCACATTGGACGAGCAATCGCTCCAGCGTAGCATTCTTGCCGCCGTCAACGCCTCGATGAGCGGAAAAGCTGCGCTGATTGACGACATTACCGACGCAATGCGCTACGAGCTGATTCCGTCGCGCGACAGCGGACTGAGCCTCGGTGAAATCGAACGACAGATCAAAGAGCAGGAGCGGGAGTTCCATGAGCTGTTCTCCCGTATGCAAGACAACAGTGATCTCATGTCCCATGCCGGGGACTTCCAGCGAATCACTGACAAGCTGGCGGCGCTGAAAGAGGAGCAGGCACACCATATGGAGTGCGATAAGAAGGATGCGGCGGCGATGTGGCGGCTTCGTAGTGCGACAGACATATTGGCGGAAAACTCCGGCGAGATCGCGAAGTGGGATGAAAGTATGATCCGGCAGCTTGTGGACACGGTCAAGGTACTCTCGGCAAACAAGCTGAAAATATACCTGCACGGAGGTATCGAGATCGAACAGGATATGCTACAATAAAAGACTGTACGAATGACTGATGGTCAGCGCATGACTATCAAAATCTGAACCATCGCAATATCTAAAGAAAATATGAGATACAAGGCAAAGAAAAGCGCGGCGGGTGTGCCGTGTTTTTCTTTGCCCTGCGAACACAAAACGGGCGCGCGGCGCGCCAGAAAGGAGAATTCGATGAACTTCAGGAAACGCATTGATTACAGTGACCTGTTTGCGGCAATTGATAGAGTAATGGCCGGAGACTTGGCTCAGATGGAGCTATACTGTGAGATCGGTAGGCTGATCAACGGTAGACCGGAGAAAGGCACAGCGGTCGCTGCGGCGGAATATTTGCAAGCCCACTATCCTGACGCAAGCGGATTCTCCCCGCGCAACGTGCGCAGGATGCGTGAATTCTATCACGCCTTCGAGGGCGACACTGCCGCGATGTGCGCCGCATTGGAAATCGGCTGGACACAGAATGTGGTCATTTTGGAAGCTGACCTCACACCAGAGGAGCGAGTGTGGTACATCTGCGCAGTTCGGCAACTCGGGTGGTCGAAGCTGACGCTCGCCAAGCAGATTGCTGACCACGCCTGTGATAAAATCACTCTCGACACGCCGTCCGATGCGTGCTATACTGACCTCGAAGAAAAGGTGGTCGATACGGATGACGCGCATCCTCTTCGTATGTCACGGGAACATATGTCGCAGCCCGATGGCGGAATTTGTCATGAAGGATATGGTGGAGAAAGCGGGACTCAGCAAGCAGATCCACATCGCGTCCGCGGCAACCACGGCCGAGGAGATCGGCAACCCGGTCTATTCTCTGGCACGGAGGAAGCTCGCCGAACACGGAATCAGCTGCGAGGGCAAGACAGCGCGGCAGATGCGATACCCCGACTATCAGCGGTACGATCTGATCATCGGTATGGATCAGGAGAACCTTTACGATATGCGCCGTATCGGTCTCGACGACCCCGAGGGCAAGATACACCTCCTGATGGATTACACCGATTGTCCCCGCGATGTGGCAGACCCTTGGTATACGCGGGATTTCGAGGCTACTTGGCGCGACATCGAGGAAGGCTGCCGCGGATTGCTGGCGTACTTAACGAAGCGGCACGAGAGTAAATCACTGTGAAAGAGCAGCTTGACTTTACGAGATACAGGGCATTCGCCTATGTGAGCGGAGCGAGTCGGCGAGTATGGCTCTCTGCTCGACTCCTGCGTCGAATGCCGGAAAATTTGCGCGTTTGTAGGGGAAAACCTTGTGAGAATGCTGGCATCTAAAGTGACCAGTATCTCCAGAAGCAAGAGCACGTGCAAAACGTGCTCTTGCTTTTAAAATTGGAGGGCGGCTTATTCGCGCGGCGCTTTTGCCTTGAGAGGGGATACTTATTATCGCAAGCCTAAAAAAACAAATCCTGCCAGTAAACGCCGAGCCAACAAAATTATGTTGATAATCATTGTTATTTGCTATACTATTAGACAATACAAATCATAGTGAACAAGGATTATCATTGCAGTGACAGATGAGGTTCGGCGGTTCTCCAAGGCCACTGTGAGGGCGAGTGGCTCAAAGAGTGCAAAGCACCTGTTGCAAAACACCTTGTTCAGGAGTGCGCCGTTATTTGGGATCGGTCAGCGATATGGCGGACTGGCACAGTATGGCGGACGCTCTTACCATTTCCAGCCGGACAACAGGGGGACCTATTGTTTTACGTCGAACCGGTACGCTCTGATTTTGTATTACCGGAAATCATGAGGGAATACCGATCCCTCGCAGACAAAAAGAGGTAGTATCATGAGAATTGTAATCAACGCGCTTCAGATTCGCTCCAACGGCTCCGGGATTGCTGTTTGTATGCGGGAACTGTTCACTCCTCTTGCGCGGATTTGCCACCAGAGCATACAAATTATCGTGCCAAGAGGCGGCAGCGGCTTCTTTCCAACAAGAGATGCTGAGCTGGTTGAGATGCCGTTTCGCTATAGCGAGGGGCTGAAAAGGATATTGTTTCAGAGCTTTGCGTTGGGCAATCGCTATTGCAGAAACGCTGTCCTGCTGACAGTTGATTCCAAAGTACCGCTGCTGATACCCGGCAGCTGTCGGCTGCTGCCACTCGTCACAGATTTGGCGGTTTTCAGAATGCCATCGGTGTATCTGCGCACCCGCGTGCTGCTGTGGAGAATGCAGTACAGGCTGCTGCGCCGTCGTGCAGGCCGTTTTCTCGCCGTATCGGAATTCACGAAACGAGAGATTACGGATATTCTCGGTGTTCCGGCGAGCAGAATTGATGTGATTCCCTGCGCCGCATCAGACGAGATACGGCAGGTGACCGATGTCCAGACGCTCTGTCGGGTGCGGGAAAAACACAATCTCCCGGAACGATATGTGTTGTTCGTAGGAAACTATAATCCCCGCAAGAACCTGGAGAGGCTTATTCGTGCTTTCGACCGTGTCAGGCGGAATACGGCACTGCCCCATGAACTGGTCATCGCCGGCGGGCAAGGGTGGAAGTTTGACGCCGGGCAGGCTCTGAAAAAAGTGACCGCCAAAGATGCAATCCATTTTATAGGCTATGTAGCAGACGAGGAGATGCCTGCCCTCTATAGCGGAGCCGATCTGTTCGTGTTTCCTACACTCTATGAGGGGTTCGGGATACCTGTGCTTGAGGCGCAGCAGTGCGGTGTGCCTGTCTTAACATCAGATATTTCCGCTTTGCCGGAGACGGGTGGAGATGGCGCACTGTACGTTGATCCGTACGATGAAGAAGCAATCGCTGACGGAATTGTCAAACTGCTAACGGATGAATCACTGAGGAAGGAACTAACACAAAAGGGCTTCCGAAATGCGGAACGATACTCCTGGGAAGCTTCAGCGGAAAAGCTTGACAAGATACTAGAGAGGTATGCGGAGTAAAAAGAAATCTTATCAGAGATGCTATGAAATCAGCGACCCTCCGCGCAGGTTTATTTATGAGAACACATACTATTGCATTGGAGCTTCAGCCATGCTGTGGACAATACAGCGGTATTGGCGTATATACCTATGAGCTGGCCAGCCGTATGCACGATGATGACGATCTCCGATTTTACGGAAACGTATTTAATTTCTGTGGCAGAAACAGCAACAGCGCTGTGCTGAACGGGATAGATATGCCAATCTATGAGAGCCGGGCGTTCCACTATGGCATCTACCGAAGAGTGTGGCGTTATCTGCCGGTGGATTATGAGTCGTTTTTTCACCATACGGCAGATCTGAGCGTATTTTTTAATTATGTTGTTCCCCCGCGAATCAGCGGGAAGGTGATAACCACGGTGCATGATATGACTTGTATGCGCTTTCCTGAAACGATGAATGCGCGCAATCGCCGCCGCCTTGCGGAGGGGCTGATACGAAGCGCCGCACGCAGTGACCGGATATTGACCGTTACGGAGTTTTCCAAAAAGGAAATCTGCACGCTGCTCCATGTTCCCTGTGAGCAAATCGAAGTGATTCCCTGTGCCCCGAATTACACAGGTACAACGAATGATTGGGAAGCGGTACGCGCAAAATACGGCATCGAAGGCAGCTATATTCTGTATGTCGGAACAATAGAGCCGCGAAAAAATGTTGCGCGGCTGCTGCAGGCGTTTGATAAAGCAAAGAAAACAGCAAAAATACCGCATAAGTTGGTGCTTGCCGGCGGAATGGGCTGGAATAACGGGGAATTTGACCGTGCGCTGGCCGGCTCTGCCTATAGAGACGATATAGTACTGACAGGGTATGTGACAACAGAAGAAAAAGACTGCCTGTATCAGCATGCCGACATCTTTGTATTCCCCTCCCTGTATGAGGGCTTCGGGATTCCACCGCTGGAGGCGATGCACTTCGGCTGCCCGGTGGTGTGTGCGGATGCGGCGTCTCTCCCGGAAGTTGTGGGAGAAGCGGCTGAGAAGGTGAACCCTTACGATATTGACAGTATTGCTGAGGGGATGCTTCGCGTGCTTTTGGATGAAGAGCGAAAAGAAGAACTGCGTCGCTTCGGCTATATACAGGAAAAGAAATATACGTGGGATGCCTCTGCGGAAAAACTCAAAGCAGTGTGCCGGGAAGTTTTGAATGAAAGATGAACGATACATCATTCAGCAAGCTCGGGAGAGCATTCGGGAGGCGGGAAGTTCCCGCACCTTTTATGAATAGCGAGGATATGCAAAAAATACTTTTTGTCTGCCACGGCAATATCTGCCGCAGTCCGATGGCGGAGTTTGTGATGAAGGATATGGTGGAAAAAGCGGGCTTATCGGAGAGAATCGTGATTGCCTCGGCGGCAACTTCAACGGAGGAAATCGGAAACCCGGTCTACCCGCCGGCGCGACGCAAACTGGCGGAGCATGGCATTGACTGTGCGGGTAAAACCGCGCGGCAGATGCAAGATGCGGACTATGTGGCCTACGATCTGCTCATTGGCATGGATCAGGAGAATCTTCGCAATATGCGCCGCATCTGCCATGGAGACCCCGAGGGCAAGATCCGACTGTTGATGGACTATACTGACCGCCCCGGAGACGTTGCAGACCCGTGGTATACCCGGGATTTTGAGGCGACTTGGCGTGATGTGGACGAGGGATGCCGGGGATTGCTGGCCGATCTCAAGAAAGCAAACCGGAACAAATAAGAGGAATCGGCGGACCTTCGCCGATTCCTCTTGCATTCCCGGGATATTGCGCTTATAATCACAGCAGAATCGAGAAAGGATGGTGTTCCCCATGGACAATAAAAAGATCAAGCGGATCGGTGTGCTCACCAGCGGCGGCGACGCGCCTGGCATGAACGCAGCGGTACGCGCGGTGGTGCGCACCGCTATCTCCTGTGACATGGAATGCATCGGCATCCGCCGCGGCTGGCAGGGTCTCATCAACAGCGACTTTATGCCAATGAAGGGCGACAGCGTCAACCACATTCTCTCCCGCGGCGGGACGATCCTCTACACGGCACGCAGCGACGACTTTATGACGGAGGAGGGCCGCAAAAAAGCGGTTTCCACCTGCAAGATGCTGGGCATCGACGCTATCATTGCCATCGGCGGCGACGGTACGTTCCGCGGCGCGCTGGAGCTCTCTCGTTTGGGCGTCCCTGTGGTGGGCATTCCGGCGACCATCGACAACGACCTGGGCTGTTCCAACTACACCATCGGCTTTGATACGGCCTGCAACACCGCGATTGAGTGCATCGACCGCCTGCGTGACACGATGCAGTCCCACGAGCGCTGCTCCGTGGTGGAGGTCATGGGCCGCAACGCGGGGTTCCTCGCCCTCTACGTTGCCATCGCCGCCGGCGCGACCGCAGTGCTGGTGCCGGAGCGCGAGCTGGACTTCCAGAAGGACGTGGTGGAGCGCATTCAGAACGCGCGCCTTGCGGGCAACACGCATTTCATGATCGTCGTTGCCGAGGGCGTTGGCAGCGCGTTTGAGATCGGCGCGCGCATCAAGGAGGAGCTGGGCATGGACCCGCGCGTTACGGTGCTGGGCCACATTCAGCGCGGCGGCTCACCCAATGCCCGCGATCGCGAGACCGCGACCCGCATGGGCTACTTTGCGGTCAAGACCCTCGCCGAGGGACGCAGCAACTGCATCGTCGGCACGAAGCAGGGCGGCATCGTTGACATTCCCATCGAGGAGGCGCTGACGATGAAGAAACGGCTGCAAATGGAGCGCTATAACGTGCTGGAGGCCATGGGCAACTTTAGCCATTGAACATAAAAAGAGACGAAGCCAATCGGCTTCGTCTCTTTTTATGCGCGGCTGATTCGCGCCAGCACGATGGTTGCGCCATCGGGCAGCGCAGCGCGGAGGAGCAGCTCGCTGCCTTCTTCGCGCTTTTGCCAGATGAGTGTGTTGCCCTCGTAGCAGGGGGCGCGGAACGCGATTTCCAGTTCGCGGATGTTCATGCCCTGCCAGTCCTTGCCGGGAAACAGCCCCGCCAGCGCGCGGAGGTAAGCGGCGTTGTTCATATGCCCGCCCAGGTCGATGTCGGTGGAGCGCACCGTGTAGCGTGCAAACTCCTCCAAGGGCTCATCTTTCATGCGGGTGAACGGCTCCGGCCAGACCGTATCGGGATAGAACGTGAAGTCCGGCGCAAACACACCTGCCATGGGATGCAGCTTGCCGCTGTCCATCTCCAGAATCGTCCACTCCGTCTTGCCGGCGACGAGCAGCTCGCCGTTCTGCGTAATGGTGTAGTCGCGATCGGTGCGCAGCCTGCTCGGCTGCTCCGGCCAGGTGGACAGCGTTACGCGCTCCGCCATCTTCGGGCGGTGGAGGAAACGCACCCGGGTGCGTACGGTCAACCAGAAGAGCCCTTGCTTCATCAGCCGCGGCGTGTCAAATTCCAACTGCTCGGCATGAATGGCGGCAAGGTCCATAAAGAGCGCAAAGGTATCGGGGATGCCGAGCTGTGCGCTGCTGTCGCAGACACTGGGCAGGACGGCAAATTCCTGTGTGTACCGGTTTTCCATGTTTAATAGTTGGTGATGTACCGCTCGATCTCCCAGGAGCTGACACGAGTGCAGTAAGCGTTCCACTCGTCCTCCTTGCCCGCGATGTACTGGAGCAGGGCGTGGGTGCCGAGGACGCTGCAAATCAGCTCGTCGTCCCGCAGGGCGTTGATGGCGTCGCTGAGGGAACCGGGCAGGGAACCGACGCCCTTGGCCTTGCGCTCGGCGGGGGAGAGCTCATAGATGTTGTCCGTGATCTCGTCGGGCGGCGTAAGATTGCGCTTGATGCCGTCCAGACCCGCGGCAAGGCAGACCGCCAGCGCCAGATAGGGGTTGCAGGAGGGGTCGGGATTGCGCAGCTCCAAACGCGTGGAGGAGCCGCGGGGCGCAGGCACACGAATGAGCGCGCTGCGGTTGCCCGTGGACCAGGAGATGTAGCACGGCGCTTCATAGCCGGGCACCAGCCGCTTGTAAGAATTGACCAGCGGATTGGTCAGCGCGCAGATGGCGGGTACATGTGTGAGTACGCCGGCAATGAAGCGATAGGCGACTTCGGAAAGGCGGCGCTCGCCGCTTTCGTCGTAAAACGCGTTTTTGCCGTCCCTGAACAGCGACATGTTGATGTGCATACCGTTGCCCGCAACGCCGAAGAGCGGCTTCGGCATGAACGTCGCGTGCAGCCCGTCCTTCTGCGCCAGCGTCTTGACCGCCAGCTTGAAGGTCATGATGTCGTCGGCGGCAGTCAGCGCGTCGGCGTATTTGAAGTCAATCTCGTGCTGACCGGCGGCGCACTCGTGGTGAGAAGCCTCAATCTCAAAGCCCATCTCCTCCAGTGCCATACAGATCCTCTGGCGCGTGAGGTTGGCAGTGTCCAGCGGGCCTGCGTCGAAGTAGCCAACCTCGTCGTTGGTTTTGGTGGTGGGCTTGCCGTGTTCGTCGGTCTTGAAGAGGAAGAACTCACACTCCGGGCCGACGTTGAAGGAATAGCCCATGTCGGCAGCCTCCTGCAACACGCGGTGCAGCACGCCGCGCGGATCGCCGGCGAACGGCGTCCCGTCGGGGTTATATACGTCGCAGATCATGCGGGCGCTGATGCCGAACTCCTGATCCCAGGGCAGCACCACGAAGGTATCGAGATCGGGATGCAGATACTGATCGGACTCCTCAATGCGTGTGTAGCCCTCGATGGAGCTGCCGTCAAACATGATTTGGTTGTTTACGGCCTTCTCGATCTGGGAGGCGGGCAGCGTTACGTTCTTCAGTTGACCGAAAATATCGGTGAACTGCATGCGGATGAAATGCACGTTTTTCTCGCGCACGATGCGAATGACGTCTTCACGGGTGTACTTAGCCATATCGAAAGTCCCCCTTTAGCAAATCTGCCTATAGTATACAGGATAACTTGTGCAAGTGCAACAAAAAATTGCGTGAAGTAACCACTTCACGCAAATTTTTCTTTGTTCAGTTGATGCGCAGCAGCAGCGACGCCATTTCACCGCGGGTCAGCGGGCGAAGCGGATCAAAGGTATCTGTGACAAATTCGTCAAACGCACCCGCTGCGCCGAGAAGGGAGACGTACTCCGCCGCCCAGTCTGCGACGGACGCAGCGTCGGCATAGGGCAGCTCACTCACGGCATACCCCTTGTCAAACAGACGACCCAGCATGGTGACCGCCTCTTGCCGTGTGATGTTGGACTGCGGCATATAATTCAGCGCGCCGGAGGCCGCTTTGCCGCCGTTGACAACGCCAAGGGCATACATCGCCCGGGCGGCATCCAGCGCCCAGTCGCCGATCTGCGCCGCATCGTCAAAGGGCAGCTTTACCGCAGTGAAATCCTGCGCGGGTGCGAGGCAGCGGTAGAGCATGGTGGCGAACTCCTGACGGGTGATATTGGAGTCGGGACGGTAGTTGCCGTTCCCGTCGCCGATGGAAAGACCGGTGCGCTTGAGGTATTCGGCGCTGGGATTGCTCCAATGACCTGCCAGATCGGGGAATGCGGGCGCAAGGGATTCATCGGCTGGGATATAGACGCTTTTGCGAGCCAGATTGCCCGCTGTGTCGCCCGCAGTCAGTGTGACATAGTGCGCCTTGCCGTCCCGGGCGGGAAGCTCCGCAAAAATCGCGCCGGTGTATGTGTTAAAGCTGTGCGTCAGCGTTTTGCCGTCGCAGGCAAGGCGGAGCGTCGGCAGCGCCGTACCGTTAACGGCATCGAAGGCGCGGCCGGTCAGCGTATTCGTCTCGGCATCCAGCGTCAGCGTCAGCTCCGGCGCGGCAAGATCCTCTTTTCCGTTGCCCAGCGTCAGCTGATCGAGCCAGATTGCGCCATGAACGGCTTCGCCGCCGGCCATAGCAAGGCCGGTTATCGTTTTAGCGTCGGCAGGCAGCGCAAAGGACACCTGCTGCCAGCCGGTAAAGGAGAGGGTGACCGCCGGTGCGAGACCGGCGTCCGTAATCACGGTTATCGCTGTGTTGCTGCCTTCGCCGTAAACCCAGAGAGCCAACACGCTGTATTCCGGCGCGACGGTGTAGTGTATGGGCAGCCTGACCGCGGTTTGCCCGTCAAGATCATAGTCCAGGCGCCCTGAGGCCTTACCGTTGTGCACATGGGCGGCGTCGGTGGCGCGTGAGAGGGTCAGCCGCGGCTCCGGCATCTCCGCGGAGGCGTCTTCCTCGGCAGGGGGGGTCACATCGGTGATCGGATCGAAGGCGGACTCAAAGTCGTTGAGCAGCTTCGGCGGAACAACGCCGACCGCAACAGGAATCGAAATGCTCTGATTGCCGATCGCGACGATCAATGTGCCCGCACCGGCGTCACTGCCCGCGTGGAGCGTATAGCCGTCAGAGAGGAGGGAGATGCCGTCTCCCTCATACTGCCAGGTAAAACAGCCATTGCCCCCTGCCAGCGCGAGGTGGTTGGCAATGCCGACTGCCGTGAGCGTTACATCGCTGTCCGGCGCGATGGTCAGTGCGTTGATTGTGCTGCCGTTCCGCTTGAGCACGATGGCTTCCGGCTCCAGAATCTCGATCTCCACCGATGCGGACCTGCCGTTATAGCTTGCTGTGATCTTGGCGGTGCCGGTGGTGCTGGGCGCAGTGAACACACCGTCGGAGCTGACGCTGCCCTTGTCCGATCGGTAGGTGATGCGGTTTGCGGACATCGGCAGATCGTTGGTGTCGATGGCGGCAGTGGTCAGGGGAATCTGCGCACCGGGCAGCGCCTTCAGCGCAGAAGCGGCGAGATAGAGGTGATCCAGACGGTTGCTGGGCGTGTTCGGCTCAACCAGAAGAATGTGATTGGAAACCGCGCGCGAGATTCCCTCCGAGGGGGCGTTCACGACGCGGGCTGCGGTTTCATTCGGCATCGTGGCGACCAGTGTGGTGGAGCCGCCGCCGTCCAGCGCCACCGCTGTGACGCAGCCCAGCTCCGCGAGTCGCATACCGACGGCGGTCAACGTCGCACCAATGCTGTAACCGGCCTGGCGGCCGTCAATGGTGTAAAAGATCAGGGAGCCGTCAGACTTCTGGCCGATGGCAGTGCGCGGCGCACTGCCGGTAGGCAGGCCGGATTGCACTTCGCCGTCCTTGACGAGAAGCTCCGGGGCGCCGATGAGATTGACGCAGTCGTTCCACTCGCTGCCGGCATTGGCGGTTACCAGCACGTCGATCCGGTCGCCGCTTTGCAGCGCGAGAAGCGGTGCGGTGTAGGCCTCCGATGCCTTGTGGTTTACGGAAAGGACATACATGCCCTCCGGCACTTCGGTGTCCACCGCGTCGGTCAGAATCTTGCTGACGCGCAGATGCAGCGTGCCGCCGATGGTCAGTGCGCCGCCCTCTACGCCGCAAAGCACATCAATGCCGCTCTCGCTGGTGCCGGTGGTGTGGCGAGCGTTGAAGTTGTGGTCGTAGAGAAATACGCCGTAGTTGCTCTGACGGACATGGTTGAAGGAATAGAGCGAGAAGGTGTCGCCCTCGTTGACTGTGGCGTGGATCGCGAGCTGAGGATCGCCGATGATCGCGTTGCCGTCAGCCCGGAAACCCACCGCGTAATAGGGGTCGCAGCTGATGTTGCGCAGGGCGCCGCCGCACATGGTAGTGCCGAGTGGGATGCCGTGCTGCACACCGTAGTAGTCGCCATTGATGCCGGCGACCACGCGAAGACCGGACTCCTCCTGCTCTTTTGCGGCGCTCAGCACCGTGGTCAGGGATCGGGAGGTCTCACCGTAGGTGACGAGCGGGGTCACGCGCCCGCCCGGAGTGTAGACAACATAGTTTTCCCGCCGCAGGTCGGAGTTGGAATCGCTCCAGAACGTGCCGTCCGCCAGCCGGACAGACTTTGCCAGCGCAGCATCCCGCGCGGCAAGGTCGTGGCCCAGCGCGTCGGACGCGCAAACGGGCAGCGGTGTAATCAGAAGCGCGGCGGTCAGCACCGACGCGAGCAGTTTTTTCAAAATGGATCTCACGGTACGTCCTCCTTAGGTCTCAATCACGGATTATCAAATTATACGCTTTTTGCCAAAAATGTAAAGTCTCACAGCTCCATGGCGTCCTGCACCCGCACAATCACGGCATTGGAGATGAGAAAGCCTCTTGGGGTCAGACGCCAGTTGCCGCCGCTTTGTTCCGCGAGTCCGTGCGCGGCACATGCTCTGAGCACGGACTCCGCGCCTGCCAACTCTGTTATGGGCAAGCCGCGGGCAAGCCGCAGGCCCAACATGATGCGCTCCGCCGCGCGCTCCCGCTGCATGATGGGAGCGTCCTCGCTGTAAGTCACGTTGCCGCGCAGAAACGAATCCAAATCCCGCGCAACGGCGAAGCGCCGCCCGCCAAAGTCTGAATGAGCGCCCGGCCCAAAGCCCAGATACTCGCCCAGCGTCCAGTATTTCAGATTGTGGCGGGACTCGTGTCCGCGCAGTGCAAAGTTGGAAATCTCATATTGCGCGAATCCTTGCCCGGCAAGAAACTCCACGGTGTCGAGGTACATGTCCGCCTGTGCGTCGTCATCCGGCAGCGATATGCTGTCGCGCCGGTTATACAGCGGCGTGCCCGGCTCCACCTTGAGACCGTAGCAGGAAAGATGCTCCGGCGCGAGCGCGACCGCCGCGGCGAGGTTTGCCCGCCAGCGTTCCCGCGTCTGGCCGGGCAGGCCGTAGATGAGGTCGAGGCTCAGGTTGTCAAAGCCGGCTTTTCGTGCGGCGGACACCGCGGCAGCGGTGTCCGCGGCGGTGTGGATGCGCCCGACGGCGCGCAGCTCTTCGTCGTCCGCCGATTGCATCCCCAGCGAAACGCGATTGAAGCCCGCGCGGCGCAGAACACGAAGCGCGTCAACGTTGCGGGCGCTTTCCGGGTTGGCCTCGGTGGTGATCTCCGCGTCGGGCAAAACGTCAAAGCAATCAGAAATCATCTCCAGCAGCGCAGCCAGCCGCGACGCACCGAAAAAGCTGGGTGTGCCGCCGCCGAAATACACCGTGTCGACGACATATCCCGCTGCCTTGGGCGCGGCAGTCCGCAGCGAAGTCTCGAGCGCGGCGGCGTAGGCGTCCATGGCAGGCTCGCTGCGGGCAAGAGAATAGAAGTCGCAGTAGGCGCACTTCGACTTGCAGAACGGTATGTGGATGTATAGTCCCAAATTCGGCTTCATGGCTGCCATTTTACTCGCTTTTGTCCGATGGCGCAAGGCAGATTCATAAATTGTGAGGATTTGGCAAAACTAGCGGCAAAAGGAGGAATGGATATGGATATGTCACCGAAGGAGTATCAGGCGTATGTCAAGCAAAAGGCGCCCAAATCACCCATTGTGAAAAACACTCTGCTGGCGTTTCTTACCGGCGGCGCAATCTGCACAATCGGGCAGCTCCTGTTAAACGGCTACACTGGACTCGGTCTCGACAAAACGGACGCGGGCACGGCGACCTCGATCACACTGGTGTTCCTCTCCGCCGTTGCGACAGGGCTGGGGCTATACACGCGCCTTGCCCGCTTTGCGGGAGCGGGCACGCTGGTGCCGATCACCGGCTTCGCCAACGCCGTGGTGTCCCCGGCGGTGGACTTCAAGAGCGAGGGACTCATCACCGGTACGGCGGTGAAAATGTTCACAATCGCAGGGCCGGTGATTGTGTTCGGCGTGGCAGCGAGCGTGATCTACGGTGTGGCGCTGATGCTGCTGGGCGGCTGAAAGAGCCGGGCGAATCCTGCCGCGGGGATTGCGCCGGAGTTACGAGGCTTTGTGTCTGTCAAGTTGGCAAATTGACGAAATTGAGAATCTCATCCGCCGCCAGTCCCTTGTCAAATCTGAGCCAAAATTCGACATTTTTTGAGGGAAAACAGCGTTGACATAAAGGTGTGGAAAAACCTGTGGATATTGTGGATAACCTTGATATTCGCGCATTCTGAGAGGTTGCCGCGGGTGTTATCACTTCGCCGCCGCGGGAACTTTTCCGAGGAAAGCCGGGGGTTTTTGCCGAAAGCTGGGATTTGTGCACCTTTCCGGCGAAAACACTTGCCATTGTGGAGGAATCGCGGTATAATCTACCAAGTATTGTATTGTGAGATTTTGCGCGCTTTTATGTGAAAATTGCGTTTGGCACAAAATTTCGGCGTTTGAACAAATAGGAAACGGAGAACCACATGGCGGAACGTAAGAAAACCGATTACGGCAACGAAAGCATCTCCTCGCTGCAGGGCGCAGACCGTGTCCGCAAGCGTCCGGCGGTTATTTTTGGCTCGGACGGGCTGGAGGGCTGTGAACACGCCGTCTTTGAAATTTTATCGAACTCCATTGACGAGGCCCGCGAGGGTCACGGCAAGCTCATCACTGTGACGCGCTACCTCGACCACAGCGTGGAGGTGGAGGATCAGGGCCGCGGCTGCCCGGTTGCGTACAACGAAAAGGAGCAGCGCTGGAACTGGGAGCTGGTGTACTGTGAGCTTTACGCCGGCGGTAAGTACGAGAACAATACGGGGGACAATTACGAGTACTCTCTCGGCCTCAACGGACTTGGCGCCTGCGCGACACAGTATTCCTCCCGTTATATGGACGTCACGGTCTGGCGCGATGGCAACAAGTACTCACTGCACTTTGAGCGCGGTGAGGCGACGGGCAAAAAGGGCGAGGAGCTGAAGTCCGAACCCACCGACCGCGGCCGCAAGACCGGCACACTGACCCGCTGGCTGCCCGATCTGGACGTGTTCACCGACATTGACATTCCCGCGGAGTATTTCACCGAGACGATGAAGCGTCAGGCGGTGGTGAACGCGGGCGTCACGTTCCGCTTCCGCAACGAGACCGCGCCGGGCAAATTTGAGACGGAGGACTTCGTCTACGAAAACGGCATTGTGGACTATGTGGCGGAGCTGGCGGGGGAGGATACCCTCACGCAGCCCGTGTTCTGGGAGACGGAGCGCCGCGGCCGTGACCGTGAGGATAAGGATGAGTACAAGGTCAAGTTGTCCGTCGCGTGCTGTTTTTCCAACAAGGTGCAGCGCATCGAGCACTACCACAACTCCAGTTGGCTGGAGCATGGCGGCAGCCCGGAGAAAGCGACCAAGAGCGCGTTCGTCTCCGCCATCGACGCGTATCTCAAGCAGAACAACAAGTACCAGAAGAGTGAGGCAAAGATTACCTGGCAGGACATTGAGGATTGCCTGGTGCTGGTGAGCAACAACTTCTCCACGCTTACGAGCTATGAGAACCAGACCAAGAAGGCCATCACAAACAAGTTTGTGCAGGAGGCCATGACGGAGTTTTTAAAGAGCCGCCTCGAGGTCTATTTCATTGAGAACCGCACCGACGCGGAGAAGATCGCCGCACAGGTGCTGGTAAACAAACGCAGCCGCGAGAGCGCCGAGCGCCAGCGCATCGGCATGAAGAAAAAGCTCTCCGGCAGCATTGACATCGCGAACCGCGTTCAGAAGTTCGTGGACTGCCGCACGAAGGATGTGAGCCGCCGCGAGATCTACATTGTGGAGGGCGATTCGGCCCTCGGCAGCGTCAAGCTTTCGCGCGACGCTGAGTTTCAGGGCATCATGCCCGTGCGCGGCAAGATTCTGAACTGCCTCAAGGCGGATTATCCGCGCATTTTTAAAAGCGAGATTATCACCGACCTTTTGAAGGTGCTGGGCTGTGGCGTGGAGGTGCCGGGCAAGTACGCCAAGGAGCTCAACGCCTTTGACCTGAACAACCTGCGCTGGAACAAGGTGGTCATCTGCACCGATGCTGACGTGGACGGTTACCAGATCCGCACGCTGATCCTGACGATGATCTATCGTCTGTGCCCGACGCTGATCCGCGAGGGCTATGTCTACATTGCGGAGACGCCGCTGTTTGAGATCAACTGCGGCGACAAAACATGGTTTGCCTACACGGACAAGGAGAAAAACGACATCGTCAAGGAGCTGGAGGGTAAAAAGGTCAAGGTCGACCGATCCAAGGGCCTTGGCGAGAACGACCCGGAGATGATGTGGCTTACCACCATGAACCCGGAGACGCGCCGGCTGATTCGCGTGACGCCGGAGGATATGGAGCGCACCGGTCAGGTGTTTGACCTGCTGCTGGGCGACAACCTGCAAGGACGCAAGGATCATATTGCGGAAAATGGCTATAAATATCTCGAAATGATCGACGTTTCGTAAGCGAGGAAGCTATGCCAAAGAAGAAACAACCGGAAGAAGTCAAGCATAAAAACAATCCCAACGTCCTCGGACTGCACGCGGACGTGGTCGACCAGCGGATTACCGAGACGCTGGAGCTCAACTATATGCCCTACGCGATGTCGGTCATCGTGTCGCGCGCTATCCCGGAGATTGACGGCTTTAAGCCGTCCCACCGCAAGCTGCTCTATACCATGTACAAGATGGGGCTGCTCAATGGCGCACGCACGAAGTCCGCGAACATCGTGGGCCAGACCATGCGCTTAAATCCCCACGGCGACGCCGCCATCTACGACACGATGGTGCGCTTGTCCCGCGGTTACGGCGCGCTGCTGCACCCCTTTGTGGATTCCAAGGGCAACTTCGGCAAGGTCTACTCCCGCGACATGGCGTGGGCGGCGAGCCGCTATACGGAGGCGAAGCTCGCGCCGATCTGCGCGGAGCTGTTTCGCGACATCGACAGCGACACGGTGGACTTTGTCGACAACTACGACAACACGATGAAGGAACCAGCGTTGCTGCCGACGACCTTCCCGAACATCCTCGTCTCCGCCAATCAGGGCATCGCGGTCGGTATGGCGTCGCAGCTGTGCGGTTTCAACCTCGGCGAGGTCTGCGATACGACCATCGCGTATCTGAAAAACCCGGGCTGCACCATCAGTGAAACATTGCTCGCGCCTGATTTTCCGACGGGCGGCGAGGTGCTGTACGATCCCGCGACCATCGAGGAGGTCTATAACACGGGTCGCGGCGGCATCCGTGTCCGCGCCCGCTGGCGCTACATCAAGGAAGAAAATCTCATCGAAATCTACGAGATCCCCTACACGACCACCACCGAAGCGATCATGGACAAGGTGGCGGAGTTGATCAAGGCGGGCAAGATCAAGGAAATTGCCGACATGCGCGACGAGACCGACCTTTCCGGCCTCAAGCTGACCATCGACTTAAAGCGCGGCGTCGATCCTGACAAGCTGATGCAGAAGCTCTTCAAGTCCACGACGCTGCTCGACACAATGTCCTGCAACTTCAACGTGCTGATTGCCGGTATGCCCAAGGTCATGGGCGTGCGCGAGCTGCTGGACGAGTGGTGCGCCTGGCGCACGGAGAGCGTCAAGCGCCGCGTGTTCTTTGTGCTGAACAAGCGCAAGGAGAAGCTGCACCTGCTCAAAGGCTTAAAGCGTATCCTGCTGGACATTGACAAGGCGATCCAGATCATCCGCGAGACGGAGGCCGAGGCCGATGTGGTGCCGAATCTGATGATCGGCTTCGGCATCGACGAGGTGCAGGCGGAGTATGTGGCGGAGATCAAGCTGCGCAACATCAACCGCGAGTACATCTTAAAGCGCACCCAGGAGACTGACGCGCTGAGCGAAGAAATCGAAGATCTGGAGGACATTCTGGCCCGCCCGTCTCGCGTGAAAAAGATCATCGTGGGTGAGCTGGAGGAGGTCAAAAAGAAGTACGCCGAGCCTCGTAAGACCGGCATTGTCTACGATTTTGAGGAGACTGCCGAGGTCGAGGAAGACGCGGCGGACGAGTACCCCGTCACCATCTTTCTCTCCCGCCATGGCTATTTCAAGAAGATCACACCGCAGTCGCTGCGCATGAGCGGCGAGCAGAAATACAAAGAGGATGACGGCTTGAGCCAGTCCTTTGAGACAACCAGCAACGCGGAGGTGATGTTCTTCACCGACCGCGCACAGGTCTACAAGACCCGTCTCGGCGAATTCGGCGATACCAAGGCGTCGGTACTCGGCGACTTCCTGCCCGCGAAGCTGGGTATGGACGAGGGCGAGAACGTGGTCTACATGGTGCTGCCCGGCGACTACCGCGGTTATATGCTGTTCTTTTTTGAGAACGGCAAGTGCGCCAAGGTGGAGCTGTCGGCGTATCAGACGACCTCCAACCGCCGCCGCCTCACCGGCGCGTACAGTGACAAGAGTCCGCTGCGCACGGCGATGTTTCTTGCCGAGGATGCGGAGATCGCGGTCTATTCCAACGAGCCGCGCTGCCTCGTGGTCAATACAGCGCTGCTTGGCGTCAAGTCCACCCGCTCGACGCAGGGGGTGGCGCTGTTGACGCTGAAAAAGAACAAAACGCTGGACTATGCCTGCACGTTGGAGGCGTCCGGCATCACCAATCTTGCCCGTTATCGCGGGCGCTCCATCCCCGCCACCGGTGCGCTGCTGAAGGCGGATGATTCGGAAGAGAAGCAAATGTCAATTCTGGAGTAACCCCTATGAAACGTAACGAAACCCTCAAGAGTTATGCGATCATTACCCTCGGCTGCGTTCTGTACGGTCTGGCGCTGGACTGGTTCTATGTGCCGAATGACCTCACCTGCGGCGGACTGACCGGCGTTGCGCAGATCATCCACTTCTTCGCCCCCGCGCTGCCGGTGGGCATGATGGTGATTGTGATGAACGTGCCGCTGTTTGTGCTGGGCTTTCGCCAATTCGGCTTTGGCTTTCTGGTCAAGACGCTGTACGGTATGCTGGCCAGCAGCATCATGGTGGACGTCATCACATGGATTCATGTATTTCAGCCTATGGACAAGATGCTTGCCGGATTGTATGGCGGCGTGATCATGGGCATCGGCAGTGGCATTATGATGGCGGAGGAGGCCACCACCGGCGGTACGGAGCTGGCGACGTGGCTCATTCGGCGGCACTTCCCCAATCTGTCGTTGGGCAATATCCTGCTGGGGCTGGATCTCACGGTCATCCTGATTTTTGCCGCAGTGTTCCGTGATTTCAACAATGCGCTCTACGGCGGCTTGGCGTTGTTCATTGCCACCAAGGTGGTGGATCGCATCGTCTATGGCGGCAATACCGGCAAGCTGGCTTATATCATCAGCGAGAAAGAGAACCGGATCACGCAGGAGCTGCTTGCGCTCAATGTGGGCGTGACCAAGCTCAATGCCATGGGCGCCTATACGCGCACCGAGCGGCAGATTTTGCTCTGCGCGGTACGCCGCCGCGAGATCGTTGTGGTCAAGCGGCTGGTTAAGGAAATCGACCCCAACGCGTTTTTCATCATGTGTGATGCCGGCGAGGTGCTGGGAGAAGGCTTTGGCGAATATGACCCGAAAGAGATCAAATAAGGAGGTACGGACATGGACTATACCAAGATCAATGAAGCGCTGGAAGCGCGTGGCTTTGCGGTGACAGTCTGCCCGTCAAAGGACATTGCGTCGGCCTATCTCAACGAGGTGATTGACGGCACAAGCGTCGGCTTCGGCGGTTCGATGACACTCAAGGAGATGGGACTGTTTTCGTCGCTCAGCCGCCACAATAAGGTGTACAGCCATTGGAACACACCGGAGTGGCGCACGGGGGCGGAGGTGCTTGAGGACGCGGCCCATGCCGAGGTGTTTCTCACCTCTGTCAACGGCCTCGCGGAGACCGGTGAGATCATCAACATCGACGGTACGGGCAACCGCGTTGCCTCGACTCTTTACGGCCACAAGAAGGTCTACTTTGTCGTAGGCCGCAATAAGATCGCGCCAACCTATGATGAGGCGCTGTGGCGCGCCCGGAACATGGCAGGCCCGAAGAATGCCCGTCGCCTGGGCGTCAAGACTCCCTGCGCCGTAAAGGGCGACAAATGCTACGACTGCAAGAGCCCGGAGCGCATCTGCCGCGCACTGGTCGTGCTGTGGGAAGCGGTGAAGAGCTGCGAGATGGAAGTCGTGCTCGTGGATGAGGATCTGGGCTATTGAGCCGCCGCTTGACAACGACATATCTGCTTGCGCTCTGCCTGCTGCTCACCGGCTGCGGGGAGCGGCTGCTGGAGCGCTCCTATTCCTCGGTTGTGCCGCACAGCGCGGCCTATCGGGAGACGGAGAGTGCCAACACGCTGCGCGCGGAAAACTATCCAGATCTTGTCAATGCGCTGCTGATGCTTCTGGGAGACCACAGCGAGGCGGGGACGGTGCGCATTTACGGCGATGCGCCGGACAAAGCGCGACTGGCAGAGGATGCCTGCGTTGAGGTGCAGAAGGAGACGGCACTGGGCGCGTACCTGCTGGACTACATCACCTATGAGGGAAAGGCGGAGAGCGACTACTACGAGCTGAAAGTGCGCTTCGGCTATCGCCGCACAGCGGAGGAACTGTCCGGCATGGTCAACGCTACCAGCGCTGAAGCACTGCCGGATCTGCTGCGTGCCGCCATTGACGAGGGACGCAATGCTGTTACGATCCGCTTTGGCTATCTCGGCGGCGGGCGTGAGAGCGTGACAGAGCAGGTCGAAATCGTTCACCGGGAGCTTTACCCGCCGGAGCCGGAGGCAGAAGCGGCGGAAGAGCCGGCGGAAGAGCCGACGGAGACGGAGGAGCTTTCGTCTGAACCGCCGGAGGAAGCGCCCTACGATCTCTCGCCGTGGCAGGTACTGTTTTATCCCAATGATGAAAAACCGGGAATCGTGGAGGTTCTCTTACATGAAAAACCCGACGCCTGAGCGTCGGGTTTTTGTTTTGTTATACGCTGAGCCAGTCAATGAGCTCCAGTCCGGGGTTGTGCTTGGTGAGGAAGCCGACCGACCACTCGCCGCCAAAGGCGATGAGCTTGCGGCCCTTGAAGTCCTCCAGCACGCGGGACCCGGTGCACAGCACCAGATCCTTTGGCTCACAGGGGCATTCGCCAATGAGCCGCAGATGCTCATAGGGCAGACCGCTCATGCGGAGATCGACGCCGTACTCGCCCTTCATGCGGTACTCAAATACGTCGAACTGGAGCGTGCCGACTACGCCGACCACCACGTCCTCAAAGCCGCTGTCGGGGATCTTGAAGATCTGGATCGCGCCCTCCTGGGCGATCTGTGTGATACCCTTGACAAACTGCTTGCGCTTCATGGTGTCCATGGGGGATACGGACATGAAGTGTTCCGGTTCAAAGGTGGGAATGCCCGAATAGCGGAACTTCTTCCCCGGAATGGTGATGGTGTCGCCGATGGAAAAGAGACCCGGATCAAACACACCGATGATGTCGCCCGCATAGGCGGTGTCGACGATCTCGCGCTCCGCCGCCATCATGGTCTGGGGCTGGGAAAGGCGCATTTTCTTGCCGCTCTGGACGTGGAAATACTCCGCGTCGCGCTCAAACTTGCCCGAGCAGATGCGCATAAACGCAAGACGGTCGCGGTGCGCCTTGTTCATATTCGCCTGAATCTTGAACACAAACGCTGAGAAATCCGGGGAGAACACATCCACTTCGCCCTCGTCGCTCTCACGGGAGAGCGGGGCGCTGGTCATGGCAAGGAAATGCTCCAGGAACGGCTCCACACCGAAGTTGGTCAGCGCTGAACCGAAGAACACAGGGGACAACGTGCCGTTGCGCACGGCCTTGAGGTCGAATTCGCGGCCCGCGCCCAGCAGCTCGATCTCGTCTGCCAGTGCGTCGCGGCGATCCTTGCCGAGCATGTCGGCGAGCATAGGATCGTCCAGCTCGATCTCGGTGACGCCGGCCTTCTTCGCGTGGCCCGCGTCGGTGAAGTGCAGAATGCAGTGCTTCTCGCGGTCGTAGACGCCTTGAAACGCTTTGCCGCTGCCGATGGGCCAGTTGACGGCATAGGTGTCAATGCCAAGCTCCCGCTCGACCTCCTCACACAGCTCCAGCGGATCGCGAGCTTCGCGATCCATCTTGTTGATGAACGTGAAGATGGGGATGTGGCGCAGGGCACAGACCTTAAAGAGCTTGCGCGTCTGGGGCTCCACGCCCTTCGCACCGTCGATGACCATCACCGCGCTGTCGGCCGCCATCAGCGTGCGGTAAGTGTCCTCCGAAAAATCCTGGTGGCCCGGTGTGTCGAGGATGTTGATGCAATAACCGTCGTGCTGGAACTGCATGACCGACGACGTGACCGAAATGCCGCGCTGTTTCTCAATTTCCATCCAGTCTGAGGTCGCCGCACGGGCGCGCTTGCCCTTGACCTCGCCCGCCTGCGCAATGGCGCCGCCATAGAGCAGAAACTTTTCGGTGAGTGTCGTTTTACCGGCGTCCGGGTGAGAGATAATTGCAAAAGTCCTGCGCCGGGAAATCTCTTCCTGTAGAGTTGACATAATACAAGCTCCTTCGTTTTGAGGCGGGCACTGATGAGATGCTGCGTCCCGCTCCAAAAAAAGAAACCGGCCGCAGGCCGGTTTCTTTTTTTGGAGCGGGCAACGAGGCTCGAACTCGCTACCTCCACCTTGGCAAGGTGGCGCTCTACCAGATGAGCTATGCCCGCGGAACGAGACAAACTATAGCACGTTCCGCCTGCCTTGTCAAGGGAAAAATTTACTTTTTTGCTTTTTTTAGTTTTCAGCTTTCGCTTCGACCTTTTCCAGCGAAAAGCCGAGGCGGAGATGTCCTGAGGTCACGTTATAGCTGATTTTGCCGTCTTTATAGGTGAACTCCTTGGTTTCCTCACGGGAGGTGCGGTTGTAGTAATAGGACTGATCCAGTTCCTCTTTCGTATATTTGTTTTCGGAGACCCAGACATAAGGCTCCTTGCCGTCTGCCGGGGCGGTGAAGGTACCGGACCAGTAGAGGTCACGCTTGTCCTCCGAGGGCAGATACCACCAGATCTCGATGGTGTCGTCGGTGATGGTCGCGATGTGGAACCAGTCATTCTCGGTGGATTGAATCCACCCGCCGATCAGATCCGGCGGCGTTGCGGTGTCTTTTTTTGAGCAGCCTGCGAGAGTGAGGGCTGTTACGGCTGCCAACAGCAGGGCAATCCATTTCTTAGTCATTTCTCTGTGTTCTCCTTAAGAATAATACCCATGGCGGAGCGTTCGCCGTTGTGCTCAACCTCCAATGTCAGCGTTTCGCCGGCGCGGTGGCGGCGGCGCACGCGCAGCAGATCGTTGATGTCGTCGAGCGGTTCGCCGTCTGCGGTAACGATCAGATCGCCCGGGATTAGCCCGGCGTCATCTGCCGCGCCGTGCGGCGTGACTTCGTAGATCTGCAGGGCGGTTTCGCCGCCGGGCAGCGTGACGGCATCGCGCAGGATGGTCGCGCCCAGCACCGGTTCTCCGTGGAGTTCGCCGTATTCAATGAGGTCGTCCACCATCCACGCGGCAAAGCTGACGGGAATGGCGAAGCCGAGCCCCTCTACGTTGATCCTGCCGCCGGCACCCATTTTCATCGTGTTGATGCCGATGACCTGCCCGTAGACATTGATGAGCGGGCCGCCGGAGTTGCCGCTGTTGAGAGCGGCGTTGGTCTGGATCAATGTCAGGCGGATGCCGTCCACCGTGACGTCACGATTGATGGCGGACACGATACCGTCGGTCAGCGTGCCGCGCAGCTGCACACCCAGCGGGTTGCCGATGGCATACACCGGGTCGCCGACGGTCAGCTCATCGCTGTTGCCGAATTCTGCGGTGGGAAGGTTTTGCGCTTTGATTTTGATGACCGCAAGATCCTGCTCCGTGTCATACCCGACCAGCTTTGCGGCAAAGCTGTACCCATTGTCCAGCACGGCATAGCACTGCGTGCCGCCGGCAACCACATGGGCGTTTGTGACAATGTAGCCGTCAGGGGTGAAGATGACGCCGGTTCCGATGATGGCGCTGCCGTCAGGCATCGCGGTGGCTACCGTGACCGTGCAGGGATTCACGCGCTCGTATATCTCCTGAATGGTCAGCTCATCGCCGTGCTCCTCGGCACAGCGAAGCCGCACGCCGCTGCTGTTGGGATAGCGCTCGATGGTGGTTTCAGCGGGGACGTAGTCAAACGCGCTGTTGTGCCGCTCTGTCTCGAAGCGGAAGCTCTCCTGCGGTTGGGCGTGGTTTTGCGCCGCACGCCGCGCAGAGCGCACACCGAGCACACACAGCGTGATCAACAGGGCGGCGGCACAAATCAAAAAGATACGCAACCCTGTACGGGAGTGATTCGCTGCGGCTTCTTCCGGCTCATCCTCTGTATCCGCACATTCTGGCTCTGGCGGAGGAGGCACAGGCCTGCGGCGTCCCGGCAGAGGCTTCGGGGCGACGTAGCGCAGGACAATGGGCTGCGGCTCCGGCGCTTGATAGCGCAACACAACCTCCCGGGGCATTTCCAGCTCGGGAGTATCCAGTGAATGTAGAATTTCTTCAAATCTGTCCATAGCAGTCTCTCTCAGCCGCTCGCCAGGGAGACGGTGAAGGTGAAAGTGGTGATGCTGTCTTCGCTGGTGACGGCGATCTGTTCTTTGTGCTGGTCAAGAATGGTGCGCACGACGTAGAGACCGAGCCCTACACCGTCCTTATCCTCGCTGCGGGATTTATCGCTTTTATGGAAGCGCTCGAAGAGCAGTGGGATTTCATCAGCGGGAATGGTGTCGCCCTCGTTGCGGACACTGACCAACGCCTTGCCGTTGGCCACCGCGAGACCGAGGTAGAGCGTCGAGCCCGCGCGCGCGAACTTCGTCGCGTTCTCCAGCAGGTTGTAGATTACCTGCGTGATGAGGTCGTTGTCGCCCAGAACGGTCACGCTGTTGTCAGGGATGTTGGCGTCCACGTCCAGCCCGCGGTCGGTGATCTTTTTCTCCATGGAAATCAGTACGCGGCGCATGCTCTCGCAGATGTCAAAGGGTGTTTTGTGCAGCTCACGCGACTGAAGCCGCGAGATATCCAGCATTCGCCGCACCAGGCGGGAGAGCCGGCGGCTCTCGTCGGAGATGATGCGCAGGTACTGCTTTTCCTCTTCCGGCGGAATGGTGCCGTCCAGAATGCCGTCGGTATAGCCCGCGATGGTGGTCATCGGAGTTTTCAACTCGTGGGAGACGTTGGCAATGAACTCGCGGCGCTGGCGTTCTGTTTCCTGCAAGGAGTCTGCCATATTGTTAAAAGAGCTTGCCAGCTCGGCGATCTCCACGGGATCGTCATAGCCCCGCATGCGGATGTCAAAGTTGCCGTCGGCGAAGCGCCGCGTCGCCTCCGCCATCTCGCTGATGGGACGGGACTGGCGCATGCTGAGCCAGGCGCTGACGACAAAGGAGAGCAGCAGCGCCGTCACGGCGGTCATAAAAAACATGCCGATGAAGCCGCGCCACATGGCGGTTAGCTCCCGCGCCTCGGTTACGGCGATCACAACGCCGACGGTCTGGCCCATGGATTCGATGGGCACGCCGACGGCAAAGTGTTTCCCAGTGTAGATATCACCCAGCGTGGTGCGGTCAAAGTTGCCTTCGCCGTGGAGAATGCCGTCTGTCATTCCCTCCGGCAGCTTGAGCACGCGGCCCTCCAGAGTGGCGTCGGAGGTCAGCAGCACATTGCCCTGCAAATTGCAGATGAGAAAGTTCTCATCGGTGACAGACGCCGCAAAGGAGGCCAGCTCCCGCATGCCGGACAGCGACCCGCCCGTGACATAGGAGGACACCATGCGAGAGACGACCTCAGCCTTGGTGCGCATGTCCGATTCCCGCTGATTGCGCGAATAGGTGTAGCTGAGCGCAAAGAACGACATGCCCAGCAGCACCAGCGTCAGCACCACGACAGAAGCGGTCAGCAAAAAGTTTTGCCAATAGATTGTTTGGAAGCGCCGCGGCAACGACGCTTTTTTCAGTGCGTCGCTCATGCTTTGAGCTCGAACTTGTAGCCCACGCCCCAGACGGTCTTGAGCGCCCACTCATCGCTGACGCCTTCGACCTTTTCGCGCAGCCGCTTGACGTGAACATCCACTGTGCGGGAGTCACCGAAGTAGTCGAAGCCCCAGACCTCGTCCAGCAGCTGATTGCGCGTGTAAACGCGGTTTGGTGTGGAGGCGAGGTGATAGAGAAGCTCCAGCTCCTTCGGCGGGGTGTCGATCTTCTTGCCGTCCACAATCAGCTCGTAGGAATCAAGGTTGATCGTCAGCTTGTCAAAGCTGAGCTTTTTCTGCGTGTCGTCCGGGATCTCCGTGCGGCGCAGCACCGCGTTGATGCGCGCCAGCAGTTCCTTCATCTCGAAGGGCTTGACCACGTAGTCGTCTGCCCCCATCTCGAGGCCGTGGATGCGGTCATCCACCTCACCCTTTGCAGTTAACATAATAACGGGGCATTTGGAATGCTCGCGGATGCGGGCCAACACGCCCCAGCCGTCCAGCACCGGCAGCATAACGTCCAACAGAACGAGATCGGGTTCCTGTGCGTGGAACTCCTCCACGGCCTTGCCGCCGTCGGGGGCGAGGCGCACTTCAAAGCCCTCCTTGTCCAAATACATTTTAATGAGGTTGGAGATGTTGTTGTCGTCTTCCACGACCAGAATGTTGCGAGCCATAGTAAAACTCCTTTATCGTCAGGATAGAATCACTTCATTGAGCTGCGCCGGAGTGCAGTTTCCGGTGCGCAGGTTGGAGAGCAGTGCGCCCAGAATACCGACCACGCTCTCGTCGGTACCGAGAAAAGCGCAGCAGCTTCCGCCGCTTGCGTCGGCGGAACGGGTCATGCGTGTGACCATGCGCGAGGTGGAGACGCCGCCCGCACGGAAGTCCAGCGCGTAGCGGATGGGACAGTACCCGGCCGCGGCTACCGCGTGAATGGTGTCATCGCCGGCGTTTTCCAGCCGTACCAGACGCGTTTTGACACACGCGGCGCGCCATAGCAGCTCGTTGGCTTCATCGATCTGCACCAGCGCGGTTTCCGCTCCGGCGGAGCCGTCGACCCGCAGCGCGATTGCGCCGCCTCCCGCGCTCAACCGGCGGAGCAGATCGTCCGCGCCAATCATGCTCTGAGGGCTGAACAGGAGCGTGATGCGCCCCGAGGAGAGGTAGGAGAGTACCTGCTCGGTGCGGACGATATCCGTAGACTCGACCACAGGATAGATCGTCCGCTGTGCCTGCTCCTGAGGCTGCGTGCTGTTCTCCGGGGGTTCCGTGTCGACGTCAGGCTCTGTGTGCGCGCGCTCATATTGCGCGTAGCGCTGGGAAAAGCTTGAACCGGCGGCGTCAATGAACGTGGCGTCGGACAAGACAACGGAATCGCTCTTGATGCGCAGCAGATAGCCGTATGTGATGCGGGTATAGGTATACTCCAGCGAGAAGAAGCGGCAGAGAATATCCAGCGGCAAAAAGACCACGTCGCCGCGGACAATGACAGAGCCGGTGTAGCGCTGCCCGCCGTTGGTTTCGACTGCGCCGGTGGCGTAGTTGAAGGTGATGGCGTTGCGCACCTTGTAAAGCACAATGGTTGTGCGCTCGTAGTTTCGATTGTAGTGGATGCCGAGGTCGTTGCCGTCGATCGCGGTGTTGGGAACGTAGAACGTTCCGCCGGACCAGAACGGCATTGTGTCATCGCTCAGCGGCAGGAGTTGGTCGTTGACGGCGGTGAAGCAAACGCTGGGGGCTGCGTCAGCAATCGGCGCAGGCGCAAGACTGAGGAGCAGAAGCAGCGCAAACAGAAGGCATAGGACGCGCTTGGACATGGCAATCACCTCCCGCTGATCGCATTGCATACTTCATTATATTATAACAAGTTTTTTGCATAATGCAAGATTACGATGTATATCCCTGCACCTGCGCACCGGGAAAGTAGTGCTCCAGGATCGCAGCGGCATCCATGCCCTGCATGGCGAGGGCGTTGGCGCCATACTGGCTCATGCCGACGCCGTGACCGTAGCCGGTCACATGGAACACCAATGTGTCGCCCTCGACTTTGACGGTAAAGGCCGGCGAGCGTAGTGACAGGATCGTGCGCAGCTCATTGCCCTTTACCGTTACGCCGCCGACACGCAGCGTGGTAACATAGTCCGCGTCGCTGCGGACCACATCCTGAATCCAGCCGTCCGGCGAACCGGAGAGGTTGGCGTCCGGGTGGGTGCGCAGGAAAAGTGAGCGAAACGTTTCAGCGGAAAAGCGTACGACAGAGTAATAGTTTGGCACCAGCGTTTCGTCCTCCGGGCTGGAAACGCTCTGCAAGTAGGGAAGATCCGTCTGCCAGACGGCACTCGCGTTCTGCGTGTGTCCGCCGGACGAGGAAAAGAATACCGCGAGGATCGGCTCGCCGCCGTAGAGGATCGCCTGCCCGTCGGTTTCCGCAATGGCGCGCGCCAGCTTTTCTTCGTAGTACAGTGCCATGCTGCCCCAGTCTGCCGCCGCGTCCTCCGCGGTTTTATAGGCCTTGCAGCAGCTGATGTTGTCGCAGGCGTCGGCGTCGGGGTGGTTGGTGATGGGCCCGCCTTTCATCTTGTAGAGCGTATAGGTGCGCGCTGCGATAGCCTGCGCCTTGAGCGCCTCCGGCTCAAACGAGGCGGGCATCTCCGCCCGCAGGACACCTTGCAGATAGTCCCGCATGGTCATTTCCTCGACCGTTCCGCCGTGCAATACGCGCAGAATCCGATCGGCGTCCGGCGTGCCGGGTTGTTCCGGGAACGCGATGGCAATCGGCTCAGCCGGCGCGTCGTTGCTCTGTGTTGGCTGATCCTCCACCGCGGCGGCCTGTCCTGCGCTGGACCATGCCAGCGCCCAGAGCAGCACAAAGATCAGCGTCAGAATACGGATATCATGTTTCATCATTTTTCCTCGTTTCGTAGGGATTTCATTCCTATCCTATGAGAAAAGCCGTGGACAAATGAAACAGGATATGGTATACTGCACATCGTTTTCAGGAAAGAAGGGTATGCCATGAGTAAAAAGCAATGGCTGTTGCTGGCGCTGTTTGCCGCTGTCTCGGCGGGGCTGCGTGTGCGGCAGAATATGACGGGATTCGAGGATACGGGCCTTGCGGTGCGTGGCAATCTGCCCGGTTTGCTGCTGTGCGTGGTGCTGGCGATTGCCGCGGCGTGCTTCGTGCTGACCACGCGAGAGCTTCCGACGCAGCGGGAGGTGACGGGTGGACTCGCCGACTGCTTCCGATTCCGGGACATGACCGCCGTGACCTGCGCGGTCACGGGGACGTTTCTGGTGTTTGCGGGTGCTGCGGCTTCGGCGCTGGGATATGGCAGGCTCAACAATATGCTGCTGACAGCGTTTGCCATAGCGGCGGCGGCAAGTATGCTCTATGCGGTCTTTGCCCTCTACCGCGGCGGCGAGCCCCAGAGCCTTGCTGTGCTGGTGCCTGTTTGCTGCCTGGCGGTCTATCTGATTGCGCTCTACCGTACGGACGCCGCGGAGCCGGTGCTGATGCGAACCTATGTGGAGCTTTTGGCGCTGGTGGGATTGACCTTTACATCACTGGAGCGGGCTGCCTTCGCGTATCGTAACGGAGCGCCGCGGATCTACGTTCCCGCTTCCGCGATGACGGTGATTCTTTCGCTTACCGCGGCAGCGGATCGTCAGAGCCTGGTCTCCATGCTTTTCCTGATTGGCTGCGCTCTCGTGGAGCTGGGCTTCCTTGCGGCGGCGGACTTCCATCCATCGGAAAAAGCGGCGTAAGCCGCTTTTTTTCATAAAAACAGAGAAAACAGATGCCATCAGGCATCTGTTTTCTCTATGAGATGGAAGATTGGATGAAAAGAAGCTATTGTCTCTTGCAGAAGTTAAGATACCCGGCGTATGTTAACAAAGTTCTGCATAAAATATTAAAAAAGTTTAAAGTCTATCAGATTTATGCAACCTATCGAATGCTGCGGAAGAACGACTCCAATATCTTCCGGCACGCGGATTCGAGCACACCGCCGACGAGGGCGGGGGTGCTGGGAAAGCGCTCCATAAAGAGGTTCATCACGCCGCCGCAGGCGCCCATGACGCGATCTCGCGCGCCGTAATACACCCGCGGGATGCGGGCATTGATGATGGCGCCGGCGCACATGGGACAGGGCTCCAGTGTGACATAGAGGGTGCAGTCCTCCAACCGCCAGGTGCCGAGGCGGCGATTGGCATCCGCGATGGCTTCCATCTCCGCGTGCGAGACGGTGGCTTGCAGTTCCTCCCGCCGGTTGCGCCCACGCCCGACGATTTCGCCGCCGCGCACAATGACGCAGCCCACCGGCACCTCGCCCTGCGCCGCAGCTTCCCGCGCCAGCGTGAGAGCTTCGTTCATATAATCTTCATGTTCCATGGGATACCTCGTTTAGTTTTTGGTATAAATGGCTATACTTGCCATAAACTGATGTATGGCAAGGAGGGTCATGAAATGCGTAAGGTTCATCGTTTCCGCCGCGACATTGCCCAGGATGATTCCATGCAGGAACTGTTCAACGAGCTCAGCGACATGCGCGGCACACTTGAGGACGCCTATATGCGCTTCAACCTCGCCAGTGAGCCGGAGCTGGTGGAGGCCTGCGTTTATGAAATCAACGCGGCGCAGGCGCGCTATAATTACCTCCTGCGCGTCATCAAGGAAAACGGCGGCGAAGCCGCGTTCAAGGCTTACACAGGAAAGGAGGACATTGTATGGGCCTGACGGAGAAAATCGCGCTGGGGATGCTCTGCGCCTTTGTGGTGCTGGGGGTGATCCAGCTGTTTTCCGCGCCGTTGAAGTTGGCGCTCAAGGTGCTGCTCAATACGCTGCTTGGGTTCGCGGCGCTGTTTCTGCTCAATCTGGCAAGCGGCCTGACAGGGTTTACCCTGGGCTTGAACCTGTTCAATGCGTTGATCGTCGGGATTCTCGGCGTACCGGGGTTGGTGCTGCTGGCACTGCTGAAGCTGGTTTTTATTTAGCTTACATAATATCAATAAATGGATCAGGGATGCGGATGCTTGGCAGAGTGTCCGCATTTTATTTGCGGAAAAATGAAAATGCAAAGCTTAAAAACGGGAGATAAAAAAAGAAAAACAAAGAAAATAAAAGCATTGACCGCAGTAAATAAATTTGAGATTGACAAAGAATCAACCGTGTGCTATAAATAGGCTCGTTCCGATTTTAGCAAGGAACCCCACAAATGTAAAGCAACAGCTTTCGATATTACAAATGGAGGAAACACAACCATGTCCACTTTTATGGCGAACAAGGGCAACATCGAGCGTAAGTGGTACGTTCTCGACGCTGCCGGACAGCCCATGGGCAAGACCGCGGTCGTCGCCGCCGATCTGCTCCGCGGCAAGCGCAAGGTCACCTACACTCCGCACGCTGACTGCGGTGACTACGTCATCATCATCAACGCGAAGGACGCGGTCCTGACCGGCAACAAGCTCGATCAGAAGTATTACCGTCGTCACAGCGGCTGGGTCGGCGGCCTCAAGGAGACCAAGTACCGCACTCTGATGGCTGAGAAGCCGGAGCTCGCGATGCAGCTCGCGGTCAAGGGCATGATGCCCCACAACACCATTACCAAGGATTCCCTCAAGCGTCTGCACGTCTACGCCGGCGCTGAGCATGAGCAGCAGGCTCAGAAGCCTGAGGCTTACGAAGTGAAGTAAGGAGGAACAGAAGAATGTATCAGTCCAAGAAGCCTTATCTCTACGGCACGGGCCGTCGCAAGTCCTCCGTCGCGCGCGTTCATCTGTTCCAGGGCGGCACTGGCAGTATCACCATCAACGGCCGCGATATCGACGATTACTTTGGCCTCGAGACCCTGAAGATGGTCGTCCGTCAGCCGCTTGCCGCCACCGAGACCCTCGGTAAGGTCGACATCGTTGCCACCGTCTCCGGCGGCGGCGTGTCCGGTCAGGCCGGCGCTCTGCGCCACGGCGTCGCCCGTGCGCTTCTGCTCGCGAGCCCTGACTATCGCCCCATCCTCAAGAAGGCCGGTTTCCTTACGCGCGATCCGCGTATGAAGGAGCGCAAGAAGTACGGTCTCAAGGCCGCCCGCCGCGCGCCTCAGTTCAGCAAGCGCTAAGATTTGCCAAAAGCCCTGGAATCATGCGGGTTCCGGGGCTTTTTCCTTTGGCGGGGTTTGAAG
>CAMVTO010000014.1 GCA_947170435.1 uncultured Clostridia bacterium
AAGGTCTCACATCGCAGCAAGAGCCCGCCCCCGCTTTTAGAAATTCTGTTCAGATAGTATAGAACGATTGCCTTAAATCTCTATCACGCAGTATTCAAATGCGTTAATAACCGTCGTCCCGCCAAGCTGTGTCCTCTGCGGAATCTTGACGCCATAGTTTTTGTGGATGTGTTCGTGGATGAAATAGCGGGGATGGCAGCGTTCAATCAGTTTACTCCTATCTCCACAACAGGAGTGATGCGGAGGAAAATGTTCAGGACCCGCTGATACAGTTTTACAGAAAGCGCCCATGTTTAACGACTCGAATCATGAAAAGGCGTGGTGCCAGCGCGTAGCAGGCAATCTCGCAAAGAACCGCATCAAATACAACGCCGTCCGCGACGCAGATGAGTTGAACGAGGAGCTGATCGACGAGCAGCGAGAGGATCTGTCCTTCGTGTGGGAGGCTGTCAAGGCGCTGCCGATCAAGTACCGTGAGGTCATCCACCTGTTCTACCACGAGGGCTATTCCACCGCGGAGATCGCGGGCATTCTGCAAATGAAGGAAGCAACCGTTCGCTCAAACCTCTCTCGAGGGCGTGAGCAGCTCAAATCGGTGCTGAAGGAGGCGTATGACTTTGGCTGAGAAATACAACGTGGCGATGAACAGGCTTGAACTCTCCGCTGAGGCGCGTCAACGCATTCTCGGCAATATTCAGGATATGGGCTTGGATACGCCGAAGCGCGGAAAAGTGTTTCCGTTCCCGCGATGGAAACAGTGGGCGACGCTCGCCGCTTGTGCCGCCGTGGTGCTGCTTGCGGCGATTACACTACCTCCCCGCATGAACATGCGCCCGGAAGAGCAGCAGGACGTCGCGCAGATTGCGAATCCCTACGTCGACTATGAGACGCTTGCCGACGCCGCGAAAGCCGCGGGGTTTGATTTGACCGTGCCGGAGATGGTTGACGGCTATTCCGGCGAGAAGTCGATTCAAGTCGTTGACCACAAGCTCACCGTCTGCGTTGGCATCGTACCCGTAGCACTTCCGCTGCGCCAGCTTGGAAGTTCCATCCTGGAATCCACGCCGAAGCCCAGCCTTGATATTCTCACTATGCTGAATTGTGTTCATCAGTTAAACCCTCCTGAATTTCAATAAAAAACCGTGGCTCACACCACGGTTTTTGTTACGCTGTTTCGTTCTCCGCCTATTGCAGTTCGTCGTCCTCGACTACAATGCAGTTGACGATTCCGCTTCGTGCGGTGCAGGCGTCAAGTGCGATGATGCCCGATGTGCTGTATGGACTGAAGTCGGCGTCTGCGCCAAGCTGTTCGACGGTTCTGCGCACCGTCTCGCCGACGCCTCATCATTTTATGGTTTGCTGCTATGTCGTGAGTTCAAATCCTGCCAGTTTGGTTTTTCAGCAGGAAAATAGTAAAATTTCAAGGCTGCTTCGGTGCGAACCGAAACAGCCTTGAAACCCGCATGGTTGCTGCGTTTTTTGACAGAATAGTAGTTTCATTCTGTAAGTTTGTATACCTCCGACCTCTCCTCCGCGGTCCGCCCGCGGCTGATGGTCTTCACCGTCCTCGGCATCCTTGCCGTCTTCGGGCTGAACCTCGTCTACGCCATCCGGTTTGTGAAGGTGCGCGATCGCCGCGGGCTTCAGCCCCAACTATCTGAGCCGCAAATTCCGCGAGGCCGCCGGCATCGGCATACATGAGTATCTGGCGTTCACCCGCCTGCAGCACGCCGCCGCGGAGCTGATCTCCACCGACGACACCATCACGCAGATCGCGCTGCGCTGCGGCTTCTCGGACAGCAATTACTTCAAGGACGTCTTCAAGAAAAAATACGGCGTCACGCCGCGGGAGTACCGGAGCGGCATATAGCCTTCCATTTTGACTTGCGTGACAAAACCTCTCTGAAATTGACATTTCAGAGAGGTTTTTCCGATTCGCCGCGCAGCGGCTCACGTGCCGCTGGTATCCTGATACTCGCTGGGCGAGACGCCGACGAGCTTCTTGAACGTGGAGGAAAAATGCGTCACGTCGCGATAGCCCACCGCCTCCGCGACCTCGTAGATCTTCACGCGGCAGTCCCTGAGCTGCTCCATCGCCTGATGCATGCGGTAGCGCGTGAGATAGTTGAGCAGCGTGTAGTCCGTTTCCTTCTTGAAAAGATGGCTCAAATGCCCCTCGCTGATGCCGAGGTGCTCCGCAATGGCGGCGACGCCGATGCCCGGCTCGCTGTAATGCGCGCCGATGTAGTCCATCGCCTCCAGCACGTACTTGCTCTTGTCTCCCTTCTTGAGCTGATACAGCATCGGCGCCTCCTGCGCGCCTTCGCCGTCGCCGATCTTCTTTTTCAGCGCCAACACCGCCTCCTCCAGCTCGCCGTCGCGAAACGGCTTCAGGAGGAAATCCACCGCGCCGAGGCGCAGCGCGGTCTGGGCGTATTCGAAGCTGTCGTAGGCGGTGAGAATGATGGTGTAGACGTTGTTGCCGCGCTCGCGAAGCCGGCGCAGCATCTCAAGACCGTCGAGGCGCGGCATTTTGAGGTCGGTGATGATGAGAGAGGGATCCAGCCGCTCCACCGCTTCCAAGGCTTCGACGCCGTTGGCGGCCTCGCCCACCACGACGCAGTCCAGCGCCGCCCAGTCGATGGCCAGCACGATGCCCTTGCGGATCAGCTCCTCATCCTCGACGACCAATACCTTTAGCATTCTTCCTCCGCCTCCTCTCTGCGCAGCGGCAGCACCGCCGTGACCACAGCGCCTCCGGCCTTCGGGTTTTCCAGATACAGGCCGCTACCCTCGCCGTAGTATTTGCGCAGGATCATATCGACATTATACAGCCCCAGATGGCCTCGCGCAAGCGTTTCGTTGCGCTCGCGGTACGCGCCGGTCATGCCGTCGGGGAACCCTCTGCCGTTGTCCGCAACGCGGATGCGCAGCGTTTTGCCGTCGCTCTCCGCCGTCACCGCTACCGCGCCGTTCTCCACGCCCTCCAGCCCGTGCAGGATCGCGTTCTCCGCCAGCGGCTGCAGGATCATTTTCGGCACGACGCAGTCCTCCAGCTCCGCTGGAAGGTCCAGCGTGAACGTGAAGCCGTCGGAGAGGCGTATCCTCTGGATCTCGATGTAGCGCTCCAGGATCTCCGCCTCGCGGCGCAACGGCACCAGCTCGTCCGGCGAAATGCCGAAGCGCAGAATGTCGGCGAGGTCGGCGGACATGGTCGCCACCTGCGGCACCTTGTTGATCTTGCTGATCCACTTCATCGTGTCCAGCGTGTTGCCGAGGAAGTGCGGGTTGAGCTGCGCCTGCAGCATCCGGATCTGCGTCTCGTCCAGCGCGCGCTGGTTTTCCAGCAGCGCCTCCTGATTGCGCGAAAGGGCTTCGACCATGCCGTTGAACTGCGTGCCGAGGCGGCTCAGCTCATCGCTCTCGGCCCCTGCGTTGTCGACGCGCGCGTCGAGATCGCCCAGCTCCACGCGGGAAAACGCGCCCTCGAGGCGGCGGATCGGCTCGGAGATCTGCTGCGAATAGGTGAAGCTCATCAGGATGGAGATCAGCACGCAGATCAGCGCGCTGAACGCGGTCACGGTATAGAGCACGCGCATGGTGTTCTGCGTCAGCACCTCCGGCTGACGCAGAACGAGGTAAAAGCCCGTGGACTCCTGCCGCGCGACGGTGTAGAGAAACAGCTCGTCCGCGACGTTCAGCGTTGCGCCGCTCATCAGCCGCTCCCGCAGCTGCGGCGCGAGGGTGTCCGCCAGTCCCGCCTCCGTGGCGTAGACGCCGTGCCAGTACGGGGACAGGAGCAGCAGATCGTTCTGCGCGCCGTAGCGCCCGTCATACAGCGCCCGGAAATGCGCGTCATACATCTGGATGACGAGATACCCGATGATCTCATCATGGCTGTCGCAGATCGCTGCCGCCCCCCGCAGAAGCGGCCCGTTGCCGCCCTCCTCGCAGGGGAGGAACGGGATGGTCTCACCGTCCCCCTCCGCCGCGGCATTGAGCGCACCCCAGCCCGTCGGCAGCGAGGCGATGCGAGGCAGGCTCTGCGTCGACCAGCGGAACAGCCCGTCCGCGTCGTAGATCTCGAAATTGGCATAGCCGCGCAGGTCCTCGGTGGCGCGGAACAGCTCATTGTAGACGCGCGTGGAACTGACCGCGCCGCCGGTGAGCGCGGCGCGCAGGGTGGCGTTCTCGCGCAGCGCGTCGCGCACGCGGACGAAGCCCTCGGCGGCGGCGTCCATGGCGGAGAGCGCATGGTCCAGGTATTCCTGCGCCTCCCGCTCGGAGGTCGCCGTCATGCGATAGTGGAACACCTGCAGCAGCAGCGCCGACGAGATGACCAGCGGGATGAGCGAGACGATCAGAAACGCCGCGAACAGGCGGCCGCGGAAAGAAACCCTCATGTGCCCGTCTCCTCTCCGCCGAGAAGGAAGGCCCAGGTCATCAGCAGTGCGTCGCGCCGCGCGCTGGCCTCCGGCACATCGTAGTCAACGAGCGCAAACTCGTCCAGCGCGGGAATGTCCGCCGCGCCGGGCACGTCGTCGCGCACGCTGCGGCGGTAAAAGCTGTTGGTCAGCAGCCTTTGCACGTCCGCGCCGGCGGTAAAGTCGAGGAAACGCTTCGCGTTCTCCTCGTGGGCGCAGCCCTTGACCAGCGCGCTGCCGTCGGGAACGCAGCTGGTGCCGTCCGCGGGGTAAACGAGGTCGATGTCGTCGCCGGAGGCGATGCGCTGGCGCGCCGTCTCCTCCAGCGTGATGCCCACAAGGTCGCTGCCCTCCGCCACAGAGGAAAGCACCGCGCCCGAGGAGGCGAGCTGGCGGTCGCGGAGCGCGTCGGCAAAGCGGCGCAGCGTCTCCTCTCCGTCGCCGCCGACGGCCGCGAGCAGCGTCACCAATCCGGTGAACGACGAACCGGAAATAGACGGGTCGCTGAACGCGATGCGCCCGCGGTAGGTCTCGTCAAAGAGGTCGCTCCAGCTCGTCAGATCGCCGTCGCCCACCAGCTTGCGGTTGTAAATGAGCACCACCGGCAGCGCGGAAAAGGGCGTCCAGATGTCGTCCGCCGCGCGAAACTGATGCTGCAGATGCGCCGCCTCGGCGCAGGTGTACGGCACAAACCGGTCGCGGTACGCCTCCAGGCTCTCGACGCCGCCGCCGAACATCACGTCTGCGCGCGGCGCGTCGGCTTCGGAGGCAATGCGCTCCAGCAGCTCGTTAGTACCGCCGGTCACGACCGTGACCCAGATGCCGGTACGCGCCTCGAATTCGCGCACGATGGGACGGTAGACCTCCTCCTTGTGGGAGGTATAGACCGTGAGGCGGTGCGCCTCGTCGGGGGCATAGTCGTTCGGCGGCTCCGTGCGAACGGCGCAGCCGCTCAGCACGAGGCAGAGGACCAGCAGGATACAAATGAGGGATCGTCTGTGCATGGGACGGGGCCTCCTTGGCGAAAACTGTCAAAACACAGCGCGCTTTTTTGTGCAATTATATCATATTAAAGCAAAATGTAAAGAGCCAAATTAGATATTATTTACAAAAATCGTCAAAATCATCGGGAAAAAAGCAGTTTTGTCCTCTGTTAAACGAGCGGCTGCAGAAATATAATAACATCATCCATAGAGTGGCCGCAAGACCGCTCAAATCGTTTTATAGATAAGGAGGAAACAAAATGAAGAAGTTTATGGCACTGATCCTTGCGCTGTCGATGACGCTGGCGCTGGTGGCCTGCGGCGGTGGCAGCAAGCCCGCCGAGAGCGCTCCGGCACCTGCCCCTGCGACAGATGCCGCCGCTCCCAGCACCGACGCGGCGCCCGCCCCCGCGGATGACGCGAACCTGACGGCTACCCAGAAGATCATCAAGGAAGCCGAAGGCATGACCATGGAAGAGCTCGCCAAGAAGGCGATCGAGGAGTCCAACGGTCAGACCCTCTACGGCGTGGGCAACTCCAGCCGCGGCAAGAGCGCCCTGCCCCTGTTCATTGAGTATTTGCAGACCATTGATCCCAGCTACAAGCTGGAGTTCGACTGGCAGCAGCCCAAGAACAACAAGATCTTCGATCAGCTCACCGCCAACTCCCAGAAGGCCACCGGCACCTTCGCCGTGACCCTCATTCAGGACGGCAACCAGATCGAGAGCAAGATGGTTCAGACCGGCATCCTTGACACCTTCATCCCGAAGGAGTGGGCCGAGGCAAACGGTGTGGACGCCGCTACCTATGAGGGCTATCTGCCCCTCCAGACCCTGAACAAGGTCTTCATGTACAACTGCACCGGCTCCAAGACCTTCGACAACGTGTGGGATTTCGTCGCTGACGGCGAGCACGGCCAGTTCATGGACATCGACTCCGAGATCGTCGGCAAGAACTTCCTGTATATGCTCACCGAGGACACCTACGCCGGCTGGCTCAAGGAGGCCTTCGACAAGCTCTCCGCTGATGAGCAGGCGTACTTCCAGCCCACCATCAAGGCGATGGAGACCGACGCGTCCGATTTGGGCCTCGGCCCCAACGGCGCGTATGCCCTCGCGTGGATCAAGCTCTGGGTCGGCAGCTACAACGCTGTCACCGACGACGGCCCCATCTGCAAGAACCTGACCGACAAATCCGCCACCGACCAGTTCGGTCTGCTGGTTTACTCCAAGCTCCGCTCCGTCGAGGAGACCGCGAGCGCTTCCGTCAACAACGTGAAGGTCGCGGCGTATCAGGACGGCTATGAGGGCATCGGCGGTTACGGCTACTGCCACTACATGTTCGTGCCCGACAACAGCCCGCTGCCCTGGACCGCTTGCGCGTTCATCGCTTACATCACCTGCACCGTCGACGGCTTCTCCGCTTGGGGCAAGGATATGGGCGGCTACTCCTCCAACCCGACCGTCGCGGCCGGCACCGAGGAGAAGTTCGGTCACTCTCAGGGCGGTATGGCCGAGGATGGCGTGACCGTCGAGTACCCGAACAAGAACGACCGCGGCTATGACTGGTGGACCACCACCGGCAAGCTCGTGCTTGAGGATCCCGAGTACTGCGCGGATGCCGCGTTCACCGTCGGCAGCTGGATCGAGATGCTCGACAAGTACAGCGCGGGCTAATTGCATCTGATAGCTGATACTGTTGTGTAAACGGTAAACGGCGCCTCCGGGTGCGGCCCCGCATCCGGAGGCGCTTGTTCTATCTCTGACAGGAAGGAGAAAACCACATGAGTCAACCCTCTACCCTCGCGGTCAGTCCGGCGACGATCTGGTGGAACAAGGTCAAGACCTTTTTCTCCAAGCCGTACAACGTGATATTGCTGGTGCTGGGCATCGTGCTGACGGTCACCACCGTCGCGCCCATCGTCGCCATCATCGAGGACACGTTCAAGATCCACGCCGGCACCATCGACGCGCATCTGACGGGCCAGGCCTCCGGCTGGACGACCGTCAACTACACCGACCTCTTTACCAGCAAGCTCGCCAAGACGAACCTGTGGACGCCGCTGCTGAACACGGTGTACCTCGCTGTGGGCACCTGTGTCGTCTCGATTCTCTACGGCGGCATTTTCGCGTTCCTCATCACCCGCACCAACATGGCGCTGCGCAAATACTTAAGCTCCATCTTCATTTTCCCGTACATCATGCCGCAGTGGACGCTGGCGGTGGTGTGGCAGAACCTGTTCTGGAGCACCAAGATCACCGGCACCTCCGACGGACTGCTGGCGTCGCTGTTCCAGGTGTATATGCCGAAGTGGTTCTGCCAGGGCCTGTTCCCCAGCCTGATGGTCCTCGGCCTCCACTACGCGCCGTTCGCCTACATCCTCATCGGCGGCATCTTCCGGAACATGGACGCGAACCTCGAGGAGGCGGCGACCATTCTGGATACGCCCAAATCCCGCATCATGTTCCGCATCACGCTCCCGATGGTCAAGCCTGCTATTTTGTCCACCATCCTGTTGGTGTTCGGCAGCGCCATGGGCTCTTATCCCGTGCCGCACTACATGGGCTTCACCACGCTCTCGACCAAGTACGTCTCGATGAACTCGAAGTACACGGGCGAGGCGAGCATTCTTGCCATCATCATGATGGTGTTCGGCGTGGGCATCATGCTGCTCAACCAGATCTCCCTGACCAGCCGCAAGAGCTATACGACGGTCACGGGCAAGTCCGGCCAGATCTCCAAGATCAACCTCGGTGCGGGCAAGTACATCATCGCCATCGTGCTGATCGTGCTGACGTTCTTCACGAGCATCTTCCCGATCATCTCCTTCGCGTTCGAAACCTTCCTGCCGAACCCCGGCGACTACTCGTTCCTCTACACCGGCGACGTCAACAACCTGACGACCAAGTGGTGGCTCACCAACGAGCAGGTGACCGAGAACGGCATGTACGGCCAGATGGGTATCCTCTACAACAAGGAGATCCGGAACGCGTTCAAGGGCACGCTGTGGATCTCCGTGGCCTGCGCGCTGGTCGCCGGTACCATCGGTACGCTGGTCGGCTACGCGGTAGCGAAGCAGCGGCGCAGCAAATGGGCAAACTACGTCAACTCGGTGGCATTCTTGCCTTACCTGATGCCCTCCGTTGCGGTGGGCGCTGCGCTGTTCGTCCTCTTCTCCGGTGAGTCCGTAAAGCTCTACAATACCTACACGGGCCTTATCATCGCCGGTACGATCAAGTATATCCCGTTCTCGAGCCGCTCGTCGCTGAATTCCATGTTACAGCTCTCGGGCGAGATCGAAGAGGCCGCCATCATTCAGGATATCCCGTGGATCAAACGCATGACGCGCATCATCATCCCGATTCAGAAGTCGTCGATTATCAGCGGCTATCTGCTGCCGTTCATGACGTGCCTGCGTGAGTTGAGCCTGTTCATGCTCCTCTGCGGACAGAGCATGATCCTCTCGACCATGCTGGATTACTTCGACGAAATGGGCCTGTACGCGTTCTCCAGCGGCATCAACCTGCTGCTGGTGGTCACGATTCTGATCTTCAACGCGCTGGTCAACAAGATCACGGGCGCAAGCCTCGACAAGGGAATTGGAGGTTAAACCATGCCGGAAATCAAACTTGAACACATCACCAAGCGGTGGAAGAATTTCTACGCGGTCGACGACCTCGACCTGCTCATTGAGGACAACGCGTTCGTCACGCTGCTGGGCCCCTCCGGCTGCGGCAAGACGACGACGCTGCGCATGATCGCGGGCCTCGAGACCCCGACCAGCGGCCGCATCACCATCGGCGACCGCGTCGTGTACGACAGCGCGCTGGGCATCAACATCCCGGCCAACAAGCGCAAGGTCGGCTTCCTGTTCCAGAACTACGCGCTGTGGCCCAACATGACGGTCTACGAGAACATCGCCTTTGGCTTGTCCAACATCAAGGAGCCCATGGCGAAGATCGACTTCGACGCCAGAAACGCCGCGCGGCTTGCGGAGATCCTGCAGAATCCCGCGGACGTGAAGCGCGTCGTGGAGGAGTGCCGCGACAAGAAGGGCAAGCTCGACGAGAAGAAGGCCATCATCAAGCTCATCGACGAGTACACCATCTCCCAGTACACGGCGAAGAAGCTGTTCGGCTATCACATCGAGGAGGGCAAGGACGTTTCGTCCGAGGCGGCGTCGCTCGCCAAGCAGGCGGAGGACGCGAAGAAGTCCAAGGGTCTCAACGAGAACTTTGAGTACGTCCAGAACGGCAAGGTCGTCGAGGAGACGCGCAAGCTCACCAAGGAGGAGATCGACCTCTCCGTCCGCCGCGTGAGCCGCATCGTCAAGATCAGCATGTTCATGGACCGCTATCCTGCGGAGCTCTCCGGCGGTCAGCAGCAGCGTGTCGCCATCGCGCGTACCCTCGCGCCGGAGCCCAGTGTGCTGTTCATGGACGAGCCGCTTTCCAACCTTGACGCGAAGCTGCGCCTTGAGATGCGCTATGAGCTGCAGCGCCTGCATGTCGAGACCGGCTCCACCTTCGTCTACGTCACCCACGACCAGATGGAGGCCATGACGCTCGCCACGCAGATCTGCCTCATCAACAACGGCGTTCTGCAGCAGTACGAGCCGCCGCTGAAGGTCTACGGCCGCCCAAACAACCTGTTCGTCGCAGACTTCGTCGGCAACCCGTCCATCAACTTCATCGAGGCGAAAGGCACGCAGAAGGCCGCGAACGGCGACGTGGAGCTGACCATCTTCGACGGCATGAAGGCCAGCTTCAAGGCGGCGGAGAACCTCGACCTCGCGCAGTGGTTCCAGGACCGCGACGCGAAGGTCGCCGCAGACGCGGAGGCGCTCAAGGAGGCGGCAAAGCAGAAGGGCTACGTCGAAAAGGGCAACAAGGACGAGACGTTCCGTTACCACATCGACAAGGTCGACGACGAGGACGACGCGCTGCAGGAGCAGCCCGTGCTGACCAACGAGGATCTGGTGCTCGGCGTCCGCCCCGAGTTCATCGAGATCACGCCGGACGGCGCCATCGAGGGCGAGATCTACGGCGCGATGCCCACCGGCATGGAGTCCACCATCAAGGTGCGCATCGGCGACTTCCTGCTCACCGGCGTGGTGTTCGGCAGCACGCTCTTTAAGATCGGCGAAAAGGTCCGCTTCAACATCGGCGGCGACAAGATCATGCTATTTGACCGCAAGGGCGGCAAGTGCATCGCGCTGGGTTCCCTTCAATGTTGAGAAAGAGCGTTGCTCTTTCTCAACATTGAGCAGGTTTCGCTGCGGGCGCGAAGCCCTGTGGGGCATCTTTCCATAAAAATTCCCGTTCCGATTGGCCAATGTCAGGAAGATAACAAGACAGGATAGAACTGAGCGAACCAAGAGCGCCGTCCAGAAAGGGCGGCGCTCAAAATATATAATGGTTGTTGTCGGCGAGAAGGATCGTACTTCGGATATCTGAGCGGTCAACCATGTCGCAAAGCGCCCTTTGCTCGTTGGCTTTCCGGCTCTTTTGCACGAGTGCGTCAACATTATTCCCTGTTTGTCAAGCCTTTTTTACGAAAAAAATGCCCTCCCGCCACATTTTTTGTGACGGGAGGGTGCTGCTATCTTATCTTCCTGACATTGTCCGATTGGAACGGGAATTTTTTCATGTAAGATCTGGCGCCCAAGTCAAAAGATCGGAAAACTCGTGAATCGAATGGTCTGTTTTCTCATAGCGCGCGGCGGGACCGATGCCGATGGCGATGAAGCCGCCCGCCTTCGCCGCGTCGATGCCCGCCTCGGCGTCCTCCACCACCGCGCAGTCCGCAGGCGGTACGCCCAGGAACTCCGCCGCTTTGAGAAACACCTCCGGGTCGGGCTTGGCGCGGGTGATGTTCGTGCCGTCGGAGATGGCGTCAAAGACGTCCAGCAGTCCGGTGCGCTCCAAGACCAGCTTGGTGTTCTTGCTCGACGAGCCCACCGCAAGTCGGCAGCCCCGCGCGCACAGCTCCTCCAGCGTCTCGCGCACGCCCTCCGGCACGTCGGCGGGCGTCATGGCGGCGAGATAGCGGCGGCAGGTATCGTTTTTCTCCGCGCACAGCGCCGCCTTGTCTGCGGCGGACAAGGGCGCGCCGTGGTAGCGCTCCAGCACGATCTCCAGCGACGCCTCGCGGCTGAGCCCGCGCAGACGGTCGTTGATCCGCTCGTCAAAATAGATGTCCCGCGCGTCCGCGATCTCCTTCCACGCGAGATAGTGGAAGCGATCGGTGTGAACAAGCACGCCGTCCATATCAAAAATAAACGCCTTCATATCCACAACGCCTCAAATCATTTTCAAGTCAATCTCACGCTGAAAACCCGGCTTCAGCAAATCCTCATAGCCTATAGTATAGGCAATTGACAGCCGGCAATCAACCTATTTTTAAGCAAAAGTGGGTCAATCCCATATTTTGTGTAAAGTCCAAATAGCAGTGTAAAAACAGGGCAAAAATGATATGGTCAGGGAGGGCGGCATTGCCGGCCTCCCTTGCCGACAGTATAAGCAGGAAGCGGAACGCATGTCAAGGGCGGCGGCGGCCGCAGCCGCCGTTCATCGGAGCGCCGCGGCAGCGGCGCGGAGACCCTTGACCTGCGGGCCGGTTTCTGCTATTCGGGCATCCGGTCAGCGAAGTAGACCGCCAACTGCGCGTGGATCATACTCCAATCCTGCCGCCGTCCCGTCCACTTCCTCGTAATGTCCATCATGGCCAGATACAGCATCTTAAACAGGCTGTCGTCCGTGGGAAAAACAGACTTCGCCTTCGTCACCTTGCGGAGCTGGCGATTGAAGCCCTCAATGGCGTTGGTGGTGTAGATCAGCCGACGCAACTCCTGCGGATACTTGAAATAGGTGCTCAGATTCGGCCAGTTGTCTCGCCAGGATTGAGAGATTTTGGGGTATTTCTTGTCCCAGCGCTCGGCAAAGGCGTCCAGAGCGGTCAGAGCGGCCTGTTCGTCTACCGCCGCGTAGATAGCCTCCAGAGGCCGCTGCTGCCATTCCCTGGCCACAGGAAGTATCTTGTCTGTAATCCGGCTCACCATCGTATCCGAGACCCCTATCCCGTAAATATCCCGGATGTGGGCCTCAATATCTCCCGTGGTCATGCCCTTGGCGTACGAGGTTCTCCGCCAGACGCCGCACCTGTGAGGCGTAGTCCGGCTGTGCCATCAGCACCGCCGCGGCGAGACGGTCTTTTTCGGGGCCTTTCTTCTTCTCGACCGCTTGGAACATCCTGTTCAACTCCATCAGGCTTTCGTGCGGGATATTGAGGCGATCCGCGATTTGGTCAGGCAGCTCCGTGCGCCATACATTGATCTGAACGTCCTCCGCCTTCCGATAGCCGCCTCGTTCCAACAGACGCTCCAGCCGCTTTTCGGGCGTGGGCAGGAGCAGCGTCATAGGCGCATCCTCCGGCTCTGATGACACGGGCGTCAGCTCCATTTCCATGAGGTACCGTTTGTCATAGTAGACAGGGAAGTTCCGCCCGGTATAATGCGGTTCGAGCCGAAAATCGTTATCGAAAATCACGCCGCTCGGCGTGATGGTTCCTGCGCCCGTGGCAATAAAGGGCCGAACGTCTCATTTTGAAACGTTCGGCCCTCAAATCATGCTTTGCCCTGACTCCATATTCAGTTCCAGCTCCTGCTGGTTGGATTGATTGACGCGCTGTTCCAAGTCGGGGACAGCATTTTCAATCTGCTCCGCCGCTGATTCCAACAGCTTTCTGCGTGCCTCTGTGATCGCGTTGTCGCCGTCCAGTGTTTCGTGTATGGCGCGGTAGACCTCGGCAAGCTGTTCCGGCTCGAAGATCGCGTCCCGGTCAATCAGCTCCGCTCTTAGCGCAAAGTCTTGCTTTGCCTTTGCGAAATTTCCTCCAAAATAATGCCCGCCCCAAACACCGGCGCGGCCATAGCTCCATTCCCACGTCACGAACTGAACGCCACGCGAGGTATGATGCCCTGCAAGCACTGCGCCGTTAAAGTCCGCGAGGAGCTTGTACTGCTCGTCAAGCCCTATCGCTTTCAAAAATGGCGCTGCGTCCATGAGCTGCAAATACTGCTTGACCTCGGCCGCGATGTCCACCGCTCGGTCGAAGGCTCCGCGGCAGCCCTCCGGTGCCAAATCCACCTCCCGGAACTGTGCGCCGCCGCCCGCGGTGATGCGGCACAGGTCTGCTCCGTGCCATCGCACGGGCAAGAGTCCATCTGCTTCCGGCTCAACTGCGTAGCCTTCCGCCGTCAGTCTGTGCGCCAGCTCCTTGTAGAAGCTGGCACGCGCTTCTTTGTTGATCTCAGCCATTTGTCTGTCCTTTCCGGGCGTAGCGCCCTTTCCGTGTTGTGAAAACAAAAAAGGCGCCTGTTCGACGGTTCTGCGCACCGTCTCGCCGACGCCTCATCATTTTATGGTTTGCTGCTATGTCGTGAGTTCAAATCCTGCCAGTTTGGTTTTTCAGCAGGAAAATAGTAAAATTTCAAGGCTGCTTCGGTGCGAACCGAAACAGCCTTGAAACCCGCATGGTTGCTGCGTTTTTTTACAGAATAGTAGTATCATTCTGTAAGTTTGGTATGCCCGACAGGATTCGAACCTGCGACCTTGTGAGTCGGAGCAGCACTTGAGTATTGCGGTGAAATTTCCACACTGCGAAAAAGTTTCAAAAATCTCAAGGGGCGGCTTTGTCTTGCAACTATTTTTTCTCAAAAATTCCAACCGGATATTAAAGGAGTCGAAAAGGTGACGTCGAATCAGTGCATACCCTGTATTATTGAGCGGTATGCCAAGCAAGTCACACATCTCGCGGGCAGACATTGATGCAGGGTACGCTTGACCAGGCGGTTCTCCCAGCGTCTTATGGTAGCTGAATTGTGATCTATACCATCTTTCATAGTGTCTTGAATCAGGCATCTGAACATCCGGTTCCTACTCTTGAGATGTGCCAGATTAGTCAGGTTCTCATCCGTCAGGAGTCCAAGACCGTCCGAAGCGTTTCCATCAGGGCGTCGACATCGATGGGTTTTGGGACATGACCGTTCATTCCCGCGTCAAACGCCGCTTTTCGATCCTCTTCAAAGGCGTTTGCGGTCATGGCGATGATCGGGATCTTCGAAAGCTGCGGCTGCTCCAGCTTGCGGATCGCTCTCGCCGCTTCGTATCCGTTCATCACAGGCATCTGAATATCCATCAAAACGGCGGCATAGTAGCCGGGCTCGGAATTTTTCACCAGCTCAACCGCTTTTGTGCCGTCGTCCGCCTCTTCGACCAGAAATCCGTTCATCTCCAGAACAGCTGAGGCGATCTCGCGGTTGATTGCCATGTCATCCACCAACAGCAGCCGCTTTCCGGAGAAAGCATCTTCCGCGGTCTCATCCCGCTCCGCTCCCTGGCGGTGGGCGTCTTTCGGCGCAAGCGCATAGTCGACCCGGACAACAAATTCGCTGCCGGCGCCCGGCGTAGTGATCACGTCGATCGTGCCGCCCATCAGATCGACGATCCTTTTTGTGATTGCCATGCCAAGACCCGTACCCTGAATACCGCTGACGGTGGAGGTTTTTTCACGCTCAAACGCGTCAAACACCCTTGCGGCAAACTCAGGAGTCATGCCGATGCCGTTGTCCCTTACATGAAACGCGTAGCGCCCGCGCCCATCCTCTCCTCTTCCGCTTTGCGCGATGCGCAGTTCTATCGCGCCTCCGTCCGGTGTGTATTTCACCGCATTGCTGAGAAGGTTCAAAAGCACCTGCTCCAATCGAAGCTTGTCACAGACAACATCCTCGTCCGCTATCCCGCTCAGATTCAGTGACAGCGTCTGCCGCTTTTCCTCCGCCAGAGGCGCGGTCATCGTGTAGAGGCCATTTGCGAGCTCCGGCAAATTGCAGGGACCGTCGTCCAACTCAATTTTCCCGCTCTCGATCCTGCTCATTTCGAGGACGTCGTTGATCAGCGCTAGAAGATGCGCACTGGAGGTCTGTATTTTGGTCAGATAATCCCGCGTCTTATCTGGGTCGTCCGCGCTCTGTCTCGCGAGATTCGTAAAGCCGATGATCGCGTTCATGGGTGTACGGATATCGTGGGACATATTGGAAAGAAACGCCGATTTGGAACGGCTTGCCTGCTCCGCCCGCTCCAGCGCTCCCTGTAGGCGCTCCTTCGCCGTGACAAGATCCTCCTTTTGCCGCGTGACGAGATCCAGCATTTTCTGCTCCTTTTCCTGCTGTTCTCTGGCCTTTCGCAGATTGACCGCCAGCATGAGCGCCACCACGACGATCAGCCCTATGATCAGCAGAGCAACCGCGAGCACAACAAGCGCGTTATCCTGTATGAACTCTGATGCCGTATACCTGCTGTCAGAGGACGCGTAGCGGTACATTGCGTTGGTCATATTCGACTTATCAATCAGAGATATTCCGCGCTCCAGCAGGGAGTACATCGTGTTGTTGCCCTTTCTCACGCCGATGCAGTAGTTGATCGTCTCATCCAGCGTCACATGGTTGAGCATATTGTATTTCCGCCACGCGAGAAGGCCGTCTGTTCTCCCGCTGCCAAAGAAGGAGCAGGTCGCCCTGCCGGTCTTTACCGCCTTCAGGCATTCCTCCGGCGAGTCCGCAAGATATATCTCGCTGTCAGGATAATGTGTTTCGGCGTAATTCCTCTGGAAAGGGCTTCGATCGGAAAGTGCGATCACCCGTGTGGTTTTCTCACTGTATTCGCCGTGATAGACCATATGGATGCTGGATTCGATCAGATCGTTGGTCTGTACAATCCCCTGCCGCTCGGAGACCCATATATTGTCGTGTACCGGGAAGGCGGCGTCGATCTCTCCTGCCCGCAGCGCGGAGATCAGATCGGCATAGCGTTCGTAGGGGACGTACTCGATCCTGATTTGTCCGGAGAGTCCCAATTGATTCTGCCATTCGCGGAAGATATCCGTAATCACACCGCTGACGGTTCCGTCAGCGTTTAGGCCACAGTATGGCAGATAGTCCGAAAGATACCCAACCGATATGGAATCGTGCGACGCGACCCACGCGCTCTCCTCCGGCGAAAGCGCGGCGTTGACTGCGGTATTTTGGAAATATTTGATTTGCAGGCTTTGCGTGAAATACGGGTTGCTTTCATTGATCGCGGCCAAAGCCTGATTGAGCTGGGCGAGCAGGTCTGCCCTGCCTCGGGTCACCGCGAGGTAGTACGAAGACTCTCCCACCTTGACTGCGGGTGAATAGCCGGCGTTTGACGGAACGTTGTTGTTGACGGCAATCAGCGCGTCGATCTCTCCCGCGTCAAACGCCTCGTCCCGCGTCTGAAAATCGTCAAACAGAATTTCCACGCAGTCCGTGCCGGTCTCCTCCATCCACGACTCAAAGAAATCGGTCATCAGGTTGTTTGTCAGCGTTCCAACGCGCTTCCCCTTCAAAGTGGACAGATCGCTGCCGCTGATGTCCTCGTTCCCCGCTTTTTTGTAGATATAGTAGGACTCAAAGCCCATTTCATAACTGGGATAGTTCATCAGCCCCGCGCGCTCCTCCGTATAGGATACGCCCGCAAGCAAGTCGACGTCTCCTTTGAGAAACGCGTCATACAGCTCCGCCCAGCCTCCGTCTACATATTCATACTCCCAGCCCGTGTAATTCGACACACGCTGCAAATACTCATACGCATAGCCGCTTTTCTGTGCTGTTTCTCCGGTTCCTTCCTGAAAGTGGTCGGAATTGTACCATCCCACACGCACCCTGCGACTCGCCGCTCCGTCGCTCACAGCGGATACCGCGCAAAGCGGGGCGGCGGAAAACAGAAACAGCAAAACCATCACGCAGGAGAAAGCCCGCTTGAACGAATTGTTCATAATCCCTCCTATCTCCACCATGGAACTGCCGGATAGCGGCAACATCGCATATATTCAGTATATCCGTCTTATTGACAAATGTCAATAAGACGGATATACTGGTGTGGAAAACTAAGAGGAGGGCGCAGAAATGCCGAGACCCACTCGCAGCCGAAGGATCGAGGGATATCCTGAGCACTGGAGCTTTTCGCCGGACAACGCCGACGACGCTGAAGAAGTGATACTGGCGCTGGACGAATATGAGGCCATCCGACTCATTGACCGGGAGCGGTTAACGCAGGAGCAGTGCGCCGCGCGGATGGGCGTTGCCCGCACAACAGTTACAGCGATTTATGAGAACGCGCGTGCCAAGCTCGCGCAGGTGATCGTAGACGGAAAACGCCTTCGGATATCCGGCGGCAGCTACCAAATCATCCGGCATGAAATGAGACAGATCATTGAGAAAGGACAGGCAGCTATGAGAATCGCAGTGACTTATGAAAACGGGGAAATTTTCCAGCATTTCGGGCGCACGGAGCACTTCAAGCTCTACGACATTGAGGATGGAACCATCACAAACGAACAAATCGTTGAAACCGGCGGCAGCGGTCACAGCGCACTGGCGGGTTTTCTCCGCTCGGCGCAGGTCGACGCGCTGATTTGCGGCGGCATCGGGCCGGGGGCGCAGATGGCCCTTGCCGAAGCCGGAATAACGCTATACGGCGGCATCAGCGGCAATGCGGACGCCGCGGCGAAGGCGTTGGCGGAAGGCAGGCTTGCCTATGATCCGGACGCGCATTGTGACCACCACGACCATGCAGGAGAAGGGCATGACTGCGCCCACGACGGTGGGCACTGCTGCGGCGCGTAAGGCGGACTCGGAGGACGTCACGCCCATCCTACGGCGGCAGATAGCGCTGAACAGCGCGATTGCCGAGGAGGGACTGGAAAACAGCTACGGCGCAAACATCGGGAAAGTCCTTCTAACGACTGGAAACGACGTGCGCACCCACGCCAAGGCGCGGGCTGCCGCGGCGTCGGACGCGCGGATGAACGGCTGCGAGATGCCGGTTGTGATCTGCTCCGGCAGCGGCAATCAGGGCATTACCGCGTCGCTGCCTGTCATCGAATACGCAAGGGCGCTCGGCAAGAGCGAGGATGAGCTTTTGCGCGCGCTGGCGGTGTCCAATCTGGTGACGCTCCACGAAAAGACCGGTATTGGGCGCCTGTCCGCCTATTGCGGCGCGGTGAGCGCGGGGGCCGGAGCCGGAGCCGGCATCGCGTGGCTCCACGGCGGCCGCGTCCGCGCAGTGGCGCACACGATCGTCAATGCGCTGGCTGTCACCAGCGGCATCGTATGCGACGGGGCAAAATCCTCCTGCGCAGCGAAGATTGCCATGGCGACGGAGGCCGGTATCTTCGGCTATGAAATGTATACGCAGGGGCAACAGTTCGTCGGTGGGGACGGCTTGGTCGTCAAGGGCGTGGAAAACTCCATTGCCAGCTTCAGCCGTCTCGCCCGTGTCGGCATGAGGGAAACGGATCAGGAAATCATCCGAATGATGACAGAGCAGCGCTGAAGCCGTTGCGGAGAAATGTACTGACAGTTTGCAGAGACGAGACTCCCAGCCCAATTGGGCTGGGAGTCTCATATTGTTAACTGTTGTTAAACAGCGGACTCAGCGTATCTTCGTGCTCCTCAAACACCTTGCACACAGATCCGCTCCAATGCCGCGCGTCCTGTGTGCTGCTGCCGAAAACATAGTCCTCCTGCCCGTAGTCGATCACATCAAAGCCGGGGATTGCCTTGCTCGCGCCCGTCGTGCGGTACGCCGCGGCGTCGGCAAGGGAGAACGTCACGTTGGCAATGTCGTCGTAAAGATGCCGGACCGATTGGCGCGGATCTGGAGAAGTATCGCGGCCTGACCTATCATGGCGCGCCGTACTCCTACGAGGACGAGAACGAGCGGTGCGCGCAGGAAGCGTTCAGCAGGGAGCACTCGGAAAACGGGAACAGCTAAACCTTACGCGTGAACAGGACGGCGCTGCCGCCCCGTTCACGCCGTCATTTCCAGCCATTTTCGCGCCCATCCCTGCCAAATTTGCCAGAGGTCAGGCGCCTGATGCCCGATTTTGCTCAGATCCCGCAGAATTCTGCGGGATCTCGCAGGAACTGTTGAGATGGTGCAGAATTCTGCACCATCTCAATCACAAACAAACGGAAACGCAGTCTGACCCCCTGCCAAATTTGGCAGGGGGTCAGACTGTCACTGGTACGCCTGATGCGATTCGAACGCACGACCTTCAGAGTCGGAGTTATCAGGCATGATGGCAAAATGCCGGATTTATGCGGGTTTTGGGACTCGTTGGAAAGTATCCAAAACCTTTTGAAAACGGCTCCAGCCCGCGCAAATGCTGGGCTGGAGCCTATTTCGCGAAATAGTAGTCAAACAGTAGTCAAGCACGCCGTTCACCGTTCACAGACTTTCATGCTCACGCACCCAAGCAAGCAAACCCTCATACTTCATCGACCCGTCCGCCACTGCCAACCCTGCCTGAACTACGTCATCATTCGTGCAGTTCATGTGAATGCCGTTGACTTCAAGGAACGTCAGCATAATGTGCATCCCGATACGCTTGTTGCCATCCACAAAGGCATGGTTAGAGATCAGCGTATACCCGAGCCGAGCGCCTTTCTCCTCTTTCGTCGGATAAAGCTCCTGCCCGTCAAAGGTCGCATGGATACCCTCCAATGCTGACTCCAGCAACGCCTCATCCCGGACGCCGACGCTGCCGCCCGTTTCTTCTGCAATCAATTTGTGCAGCAACAAAACCTTGTCCTTAGAAAACCGGATCATTTGGCAAGCTCCAGAAACGCAGGCTTAAAGCGATCAAGGATGCGCCTTGCCACAACATCGATCTTCTCGTCGTCTGTCAACTCAAGGTCAGGTTCCTTCTCAAGATTGACCAGCATATACTTGGGGCGGTTGTTTTTGAACACCACGGCATCGCCATATTCGTCCGCAATCCGCGTCGCTTTGGAAAAATTCTGATTTGCTTCCGTCACCGTAATGATTTTCTTTGTGTCTATTGTCATTTCGCATCACCAATTATAGTATAGCCAAATAATAGCTATAAATCAACCTATTTCTAAAATCGTCGAAAAAAAATTCCGCCAAAAATAGTGTCAAATATTGGGCAAGGTCTCACATCGCAGCAAGAGCCCGCCCCCGCTTTTAGAAATTCTGTTCAGATGGTATAGAACGATTGCCTTAAATCTCTATCACGCAGTATTCAAATGCGTTAATGACCGTCGTCCCTCCAAGCTGTGTCCTCTGCGGAATCTTGACGCCATAGTTTTTGTGGATGTGCCCGTGGATGAAATAGCGGGGATGGCAGCGTTCAATCAGTTTGTTGAAACATTCAAACCCGCAATGGGACGCGGAGTCAAAGTCGTTGATGTGCCTTGCCGGCGCGTGTGTCACAAGAATATCAATGCCTTTGTGATGCAGCAGCGCAAAGCACAGTCGATGAATGCGCCGGCGCATCTGCCCTTCACTAAACATATACTTGCCATCGCGATACCGATGAGAGCCTCCAAGCCCTAAGATTCGGACGCCGTTATGGACATAAATCTGATCGTCTATACAGATGCAGCCTTCCGGCGGTCTTGTATCGTAAAGCTCGTCATGATTGCCATGGACGTATAGAAGTGGGCAGCGGGCCATGGTGACAAGGAATTCCAAGTAGGATGGGCTCAGATCCCCACAGGAAATAATGAGATCGAATTCGCTCAGCTTTCCATGCGTATAATAGTCATAAAAGTATTTTGATTCTATATCAGAGATTGCAAGTATTTTCATAAAACCGAGTGGAGGAACCGCAAAAAGGCAGCCTTGCCCGCCTCATTTCGCTTGTAAATGCCGGCGTGCTCCAGCACCTTCGCAAAGACCTTGCCCGTCTCGCCTTGAACGATTTCCCACGCGGTTTCCTGTGTGATTTCATATTGTACGCGAAACGCTTCCGCCCAGTCCGCGTGTTTGGCGGTTAGTTCGTTCATGCGCAAATCGCTGCCGTTGGCAAGCCCTTCGGCAACGGCGCGAAGTTCATCCTTCAAGCGAGAGGGCAGCACCGCGAGACCCATGACCTCGATCAAGCCGATGTTCTCCTTTTTGATGTGGTGCAGCTCCGCGTGGGGGTGGTACAGGCCCAGAGGATGCTCCTCTGTAGTCAGGTTGTTCCGCAGGACAAGATCCAGCTCATACCTGCCATTTCGCATCCGCGCAATGGGCGTGATGGTGTTGTGCGGCACACCGTCTGTTTTGGCGAAAATCACAGCATCCGTATCCGTATAGCCCCGCCACGCGGTCAGGATGCGGTCGGCCAGCTCCACAAGGCGGGCGCTGTCCGCACAGGAGAGCCGGATCACCGACATGGGCCACTTGACGATGCCCGCCGTCACATCGGCAAAGCCGGGGAAAGAAAAGGGCGTTTCAATCTCTGCCCGCTCCATAGCGAAGGTGTAATGCCCGCCCTGAAAGTGGTCGTGGGCGAGGATGGAGCCGCCGACGATAGGCAGGTCTGCGTTGGAGCCGACGAAGTAGTGCGGGAACTGACGCACGAAATCCAACAGCTTGGCGAAGCAGTCCCTGTCGATCTTCATGGGCGTGTGCTCCCGATTGAAGCAGATGCAGTGTTCGTTGTAGTAGACATAGGGCGAGTATTGCAGGAACCACGGCTTGCCGTTAATCGAAATCGGCACGACGCGGTGATTCTGCCGCGCGGGATGGTTGACGCGACCGGCGTAGCCCTCGTTTTCGGCGCAGAGCTGGCAGCGGGGATAGTCTGAGGCGGGCAGATCCCGCGCCGCGGCAATGGCCTTGGGGTCCTTCTCCGGCTTGGAGAGGTTGATGGTGATGTCCAGCTCGCCGTACTCTGTTTCGGCTTTCCAACGGATGTCCTTCGCGCAGCGGTCGCGGCGGATGTAGTTGGTGTCCTGGCTGAAATGATAGTACCAATCCGTGGCGGCGCGGGGGCTTTCGGCGTACCGGGCGCGGAATGCCCCAATCACCTGCGCGGGTCGCGGCGTCAGGCGGCCCATCAGCTCTGTGTCGAACAGGTCGCGGTAGGTGACGGTGTTTTCCTGCAGAACGTCCCGCGCAAAGGCGTCGTCGCACAGCGCGTCCAGCGTGTCGGACAGCGAGGCGTCGTCGGCCACCTCCGCCGCCGGGAGTGCGTCGGCTTGCAGAGCGTCCAGCAGGACGTTGACCGCCCAAATGCGCTCGCAGTCGTTAATCAAACCGGTTTTCGCGGCGTACTCCACCAAGCGTAAGACTGCATTCATACGTTCTCTCCAAATCCATTCGGGTGGGCCTTGTGCCAGTTCCACGCCGAAGCCACAATGGTTTCTAAATCAGCATAGTTCGGCTTCCAGCCGAGAATCTGTTTTGCTTTCTCGGAGGACGCTACCAGCTGCGCCGGGTCGCCCGCGCGGCGGGGGCAGAGCTCCGCGGGGATGGGATGGCCCGTGACCTTCCGCGCCACGTCAATGACCTCTTTGACTGTGAAGCCCACGCCGTTGCCGAGGTTGAACACATCGCTCTTGCCGCCGTCCATCAGGTAGTCCATGGCGAGGATGTGCGCCTGGGCCAGATCGCTGACATGGATGTAATCGCGCACACAGGTGCCGTCTTTCGTAGGATAGTCGCCGCCAAACACGGAAATCTTTTCCCGTTTACCGTTCGGAACCTGTAAAATGAGAGGGATCAGATGAGTTTCGGGGTCGTGTGCCTCGCCGATCCTGCCGCTCCGGTGGGCGCCGCAGGCGTTGAAGTAGCGCAGCGCCACATAGCGCAGACCGTGGGCACGCTCCGTCCAGGACATTTCCCTTTCCATCGCCAGCTTGGTTTCGCCGTAGCAGTTGGTGGGACGGGTCTGATCCGTTTCCAGAATCGGTATCCGCTCGGGTTCCCCATAAGTCGCGGCGGTAGAGGAAAACACGATCTTGTCCACGCCGTGCGCCACCATGCTTTGCAGCAGCGCCGTGGTACCCCAGAGGTTGTTTTCATAGTATTTCAGCGGGTTCGCCATGCTCTCGCCCACCTGGGAAAAGGCGGCAAAGTGTATCACGCCGTCAATGGGTTCCTTCTCAAAGAGGGCGTCCATCTGCTCATGGGAGCGAATATCCGCCTGATAGAACCGCGCCTTGGGATGCACCGCCGCGCGAAAACCCGTCACGAGATTGTCCGCCACCACCACGTCGCGTCCTGCCTCGATCAGCTCGAAGACCGTATGGGAGCCGATGTATCCGGCTCCGCCCAATACCAAAATCGCCATGGCCGCTCCTCCTTATTCCGGTAAAATGACGCAGCCGCCCTGGGGACGGATGCGAAGAATATGACAGCTTCCTTCTCCGCAAATGCGCTCTATGCCGCTTTTGAACCCTTCCAGCCGGTTCTCCGGCACAAATGCCTGAATTGTGCCGGCAAAGCCCCCGCCGTGAACCCGCACCGCGCCCGTTCCATCCAGCAGCCTCTTTGCAAGAGCAATCGCCAGAGAAACCGCCTGCCGCTTCGGATCGGCAAACGTACAGGTATTTTGCAGCTGCACCGCGGAGGAAAGCCCGGAGGCGTTGACCAGAGCGAGAAACCGGTCAAAATCTCCCGCTTCCAGCGCGGCGGCCTCCTCCAGCGCGGCGCGGTCGTCATCGTAAAAATGCATGGCGCGGAGGACTGCCCGGTCGCCGCAGCGCGCCCGAACAGAAGACAGCTCCGCGTAGAACTGTTCCTCCGGCACATCCCGCAGGACGCTTTTGCCAAAGTGCGCGGCGACCTCCCCCATCTCTCGGGGGATTGCGGCGTAATCGTCCGTCAGATCGGCATGGTCGGAGCCGGTGTCGATGATGCACAGCGCGTGGCCGGAGCGGGAGAAGTCGAAATCCGTCTTCTTCACGATCGGCGATGCAGGGTCGGCAAAGTCGATAGAGATCGCGCCGCCCACGGAGCAGCCCATTTGATCCATCAAACCGCAGGGCTTGCCGAAATAGACGTTTTCAGCGTATTGGCCGATCTTTGCGAGCCTGATGCCGTCAAGCGTACCGTGGCAGAAGAAATGATTGATGATATTGCCCATCAGCACCTCAAACGCGGCGGATGAGGAAAGCCCCATGCCGGAGAGCACATTTGAGGTCACGCAGGCGTCGAAGCCGCCGACGGAATAACCCTGCTCCGAAATCTTCGCGGCGACGCCGCGGACTAGCGCGGCGGTTGTGTTCCGCTCGTTATCATCCGGCTCCGGCTGCTCTAAATTGATCCGCAAGGGCGCGTAACCCTCGGAGATCACGCAAATCTCACGGGAACCGTTGGGCGCGGCGCAGGCAAGCGTATCCATGTTCACGCTGCCGCAGAGCACATGCCCGCGCTGATGGTCGGTGTGGTTGCCGCCGATCTCCGTCCGACCGGGCGCACTGAACAGCGCCGCCTGATGGAAGGACGCAGGGAAGCTCTTTTGAAACCCCTCGACGAGCTTGCTTGCGCGTTCTCTTGACGCGGCCGCATTTCCTCTTCCGTAAAGCGCTACAAAGGCATTATCATAGCGGCCCGATTGCAAGATCTGCAGCACATTTAACTGTTCCATACACAATCTCCTTTACATCCCGAGTTTTCGCATTTCTTCCAAGATCTCTTTCTCCGTCATTTCATGGTGTCGCTCCGGCACGTTCTCCGGCTCGCTGCCGGACTTCTGCTGATTTCCGTCCTTGTCCAGAATAAAATCGCCGCAGTCGTCCACCAGCGGCAGATAGGGCCGGAACTCCGGCAGCAGCAGCCTCGCGGTCAGCATGGCGATGGCGCCGAAGCCGAAGGTACACCAGAGAAAGGCGTAAAGCGGCAGTGTCTGCGCGTCCGTATAGGTCAAGACCATGGGAAACACATGGAAGAACAGGTTGACCGCCAGCTTGAGTGGGCTGTGGAACGCGAAGTAGATACCGCTTCGGACCAAATTCGGGAGCGTGTTCTCAAAGGCGGCCATGGTGGGGAACAGATAGAGCATGAGGATGAACAGCAGAACCCCAAGGGCGTAGATGGCATACCGGAAGTTTCCAATCGGGCCGCCCGCTTGCAGGCAGATGCGCACGTCAACGTATCCGAGGGCGACCAGCGCCAGCGCCAGAAGCCACGCAATCGTCGCCTGCTTGAAATTCGTTCGGAACCCGATCCAGAATTGAACAAACGGATTGATGACGCCGTCGCCGCGCAGCGTTTTGAACATCACATGGTAGAGCGCGGCGAACGCCGCCCCCGCCGTGACGACGGGGAAGCTGAACAGGATGAACAGCAGATTCGCCGCGATGATGATGGCAATGCGGGTCATCAGCTTGCCGAATTTGCTCTCGTTGCTGAGAAAGCTGCTGAGCAACTCATGCATCTGCTATCCCTCCAATACAAAGCGAATGAAGTCTGCCGCGCTGTCCAGCCGGGTGCTTTGCGCGGAAAGCCCCAACGCGCAACCCTCCGAATAAAGGTGATATCTCGTGACCAGCAGGCTGTCGCTGAGGTCGATCCCCACGGGAATCGGCTCGCCTTCCGGCGGCCGGTAGTAAATCAGCCGATCCGCGTACCGCTCCCGCAGCGCGGCGCAAGCCTCGACGTTCCAGTCCAGAAGCCGGCCGCTTTGCCCCAGCGCCGCGAGCTGCTCCGGCTCCATGGTGATGACGTCCAGCGTGCCGGTGTCGGAGAGCGTGACAAAGGCGTTGTAGTAGGCGTTGCCCTTCGCCTGATTGCGGGTGTAGTCAAAATAACTGGCGGCGTCGAACTCCACCCGCTTGTCGATCAAATCATATCCGGCATATTCTGTGAAATCCTTCCAAAGTGCCGAGCCGCTGCCCGCGTCGGCGCGGGTGTTGGTGAACACCGCATAGAGATGATATTCGGGAGCGCCCGCCGCGATATGAACGGCAAGATAGACGATCAGTGCCCCGCCGCAAAGCACACCCACGATCCAAAGGCCGTAATACGCGGCAACAAAACGAAGGCGCTGCCGCCAAGTCATCGCGCGGAGCGCCTTCAGATCCTCTGACAATTGGCTTTTCCGCACCGCGCTCACAGTCTGCCGTCCTCTATTTTTGTCAGGTGCAGCTGGGCGGAGGGATAGTCTCCCAGCATCTGCGGGAAGGTGTACCCGCCGCACATCAGCGCCGCGCCGGTACAGACAGGAGTATCCTCGTCGATGCGATAGAGCGCATCCGGGTCCAGCCCCCGCAGGCGCAGACGCAGCGGAGCGGCGTTGGGCCGCGGCGCGCGCAGCACCAGATTGACCAGACTCCGGGATTTGTCCTCGCTGACCATCTGCCACGCGACGTAGTGGAGCGGCGCGGACACGTCGCTCAGGCGGTAATACAGCCCTCCGTGGAGCAGGTCTTCATCCTCGTGGAATTGCTTGATCTGGCGCTTAATCTCCGTCTTGTCCTCCTCGGAGAGCTTTGTGAGATCCAGCTCATAGCCGAACGCGCCGGACATCGCCACAATGCCCCGCGTCTCGATGGGGGTGGCGCGCCCCGTCTGGTGGTTGGGAGAGGCGGACACATGGGCGCCCATGGTGCTGACCGGGTAGCCGTAGGAGGTGCCGCCCTGGATGCGCAGACGCTCAATGGCGTCGGTGTCGTCGGAGCACCAGATTTGCGGCGTATAGTAGAGCATCCCGGCGTCGAAGCGTCCGCCGCCGCCCGAGCAGCCCTCAAACAGCACATGGGGAAAGTCCGCGGTCAGGCGTTCCAGCAGTTCGTAGACGCCCAGCACATAGCGGTGAGCGACCTCGCCCTGACGCTCCGGCGGCAGCGCTTTGGAGTACACGTCGGAGAGGGAACGGTTCATGTCCCATTTGATGTAGGAAATGTTGTTTTCCAGCAGAAGCGTCGAGATGCAGCTATAGAGGTACTCCCGCACGTCAGCACGGGACATATCCAGCACCAGTTGATTCCGTCCCATGGTGGGTTCGCGTCCCGGCGCGGACAGCGCCCAATCGGGATGCGCGCGATAGAGGTCGGAATCCTCGTTGACCATCTCCGGCTCCACCCAAATGCCGAATTGCAGCCCCAGGGCATTGATTTTCTCAATCAGGGCGTGGAGGCCATTGGGCAGCCGCTGCTCGCTTGCAAACCAGTCGCCGAGGCCCGCGTTGTCGTCAATGCGCCCACGGAACCAGCCGTCGTCCAGCACGAACAGCTCCACGCCCAGCTCCGCCGCTTCCTTCGCGATGGCCAGGAGCTTTTCTTCGCTGAGGTTGAAATAGGTGGCTTCCCAGTTGTTGATGAGCACCGGGCGGCGCTTCAAATGATGCTCTCCGCGACAGACGTTGTGCCGGATGACGCGGTGATAGTTGTGGCTCAGGGCGGTCAAACCGTCCGCATAGCTCAAAATCACCTCCGGCGTATGAAAACGCTCACCGGGAGAGAGCGTCCAGGAAAAGCCCGTGTCGCTGACACCCATGACCAGACGCACGTCGCCGGTCTGACTGCGCTCCAGCTCCGCCTTAAAGCTGCCGGAGTACATCAGCATTGCCCCGAAGCAATCGCCCTGTTCCTCCGTGGCGTCATGGTCGCAGACAATGACGAAGGGATTGTGATGGTGGCTGGACGTGCCGCGCTCTGAGCTGACGGTGGTGATGAGGTTCCCGATGGGCGCGCGCTCCGGCTGCCGTTCCAGACAGTGCCGCCCATAGAAGTGGAGCAGGTCCCAGCTGTCGCGGGAGAATTCCAGACAGACAGACGCCGCTTTTTCCAGCGTGATTGCCGCCGTGCCCTCATTGACCAGCTCCGCCGAGCGGGTGATGATATCCAGCGTCTCGAATATGCCATAGCGCAGGCGGATTGTCAGGCCAGTGACGGCGTCCCGCAGCGTGACGGTCAGCGTCTCCGCCTCGCCGCCGTTATCATACACGGCGGGCAGGCCGGGGATTATGTATTTTCCCTCTGTGATCTCATGCTCTACATAGCGCAGACTCGCGCATCGGCTGCCGTCGGCGTTGACCACCGCGACACTGTGCAGACGGTAATCGCCCACGCCGAAGGAGCTGTACTCCTGGGGCATCAGATCCGGCGAATCGGAGCGCTCCCGCCGCAGCTCATAGGGGTTGCCGGAAAAGCCGCAGTCGTAGGCGCGGTAAGTATAGGACATATTCTGCGGACCGACGCGCCGCCCGTAATACAGATGACGCAGATAGCCCAGGGTGTCGATCTGCATCTGATAGACAGAAGATCTCGTTTCCAGGGTCAGCAGCTTTGCCTGTTCATCGAATTGTATGCTCATGGAAGAATCTCCTTATGCTCCCGCTTCTGCCGGCGGTAGGTTTTTGGGCTGACGCCGAAGCTGCCCTTAAAGATTTTTGAAAAAGTGAGCGGATTGTCGTATCCCACGCGCCGCGCGATATCCTGCACCGGCGCGTCTGTTTCCAGAAGCAGCTTCCGCGCCTGCTCCAGCTTGCATTGCATCAGGTATTCCTGCGGAGATACGCCCATCCGTTGCTTGAAAAGGTTGCTGAGGTAGCTGCGATTGATCCCGATGAACCTCGCCATGTCGCCGATCTTCGCATTGGCATAGTTGCTTTGAATGTACGTCACCGCGTAATCCACATACACGTCGGAGGAGTACGCCTCCTCCCTGTTCGGAGACGGCAGCGTGGCGTCGTTGGACTCGATGGCAAGCGAAATGAACTGCAGCAGCATACCGAGGCGGTACAGGTCATTCGCGACCGTCATTTCCGGTCGGTTGAGCGCACGCTCCACCAGCGTGTAGAACTGCCGCCGATCCACATGACAGTCCCGCCAGTTGACGCCCTCGCAAAAGCCCGCGTTTTCGGCGTATCTTGCCGCGTTGTTTCCGTCAAAGGTCATCCAGCAATATTGCCAAGGTTCTTTTTCGTCGGCGCGATACCATGTTTCTTCTCCCGGCTTTGTCACGAACATCTGCCCGTCGTGCAATGAATAGTCCCTGCCGTCCACATGCAGACGTCCCCTGCCCTTTAGGATCACATGCAGATGATACCCCGTTCTCTGCTCTGTGTGAAACTCATAACCGGGCAGACACCGCTCCACCCCGCAAAGGGAGAGGAAAATGTCGTTCGTCTGCTTTTCCTGATAAACCAGGCAGCGGTATTGGTCCGTTTCATGTAAGATGCTTTCGCTTGAGATAGGGATCGCCTGCCTTTCCATGTTGAATCAACGATGGTAACAGAACAAAAAACACCGGAGGTATCGCTGATGCAATATCCTCCGGCATATTTCTTTCCCGTTGTTTACAGCTTGCCGCCGGAGGTGGCAATGCCTTCCACGAACTGCTTCTGGAATATGACGTAAATGACGATCATGGGGATGATGGCAAGCACGGCCGAAGCCATCATAGTTGGATAGTCGCTGCCGTACTGTCCCTGCATTTTGGCAAGGCCGGCGGACAGCGTGGTGGTCTCGGCCTTGGTGCAGACGATCATGGGCCACATCAGATCCTTGAAGGCGAACAGCGCCGTGAAGATACCCAGTGACACCATGGACGAGCGGGTCAGCGGCATCATGATGCGCAGAAAGCGCTGACCGATGTTGCAGCCGTCGATTGCGGCGGCCTCCTCCAGATCCTTCGGCAAGCCCTGATACCCCGTTTTCAGCAGATAGGTGCCGAACGCGGTGACGATGCCGGGGAATACCAGGCCGGATACCTTGTTGAGCAGGCCAAGCTTCGACACCATCAGGTACTGCGGGATAATGAAGATCTGCGAGGGGATCATCATTTGGATCAGGACCAGGGAGAACATGAGCTTCTTGCCTGGGAAGTTCAACCGTCCGAAAGCATAGCCCGCCATGGTCGCCGTCAGACAGGCGCAGGCCACGCGGAAGAAGATCATCAGTAGGGTGTTCTTGTAGAGGATGACGAAGTTATAGCTCTTCCAGACCTCCGCAAAGTTTTCCCAATGCCAGCCGCTCTGCGGGAAGATGTAGAAGGGGTTCACCGAAATGGATTCCTGATTGGTCTTGACCGCCGTGAGGATCATCCACGCGAAAGGAACGAGCATGATGAAGGCCATAATGACCAGCACAAGATACATCAGGAACTTGTTGAGCCTTGCCTGTGCGCGTGCGCTTTCCATTTTCCTGTCCCCCTTCCTCAGTTATAGAACACGAACTTCTTTTCCGCCCTCTGCATGATGACCGTAACGATCATGATGAAGGCAACCAGGATTACCACAAGCGTCGCGCCGTAGCCCTTGTTGCCGTTGGTGAAGGCATAGGTGTAAAACAGATAGACGATGGACTGGGTGTTTTGCAGGGCGACGTTGGTCTTGTCCATGACCATGAACATCAGGTCGAACACGGTCAGCGCGCCAATCAAACGGGTTTGGACGATGAAGAATGTGGTCGGGCTCAACAACGGCACTGTGATGTGCAGAAACTGGCGGATACCGGTGGCACCGTCGATGGCGGCGGCCTCATAGTAGTCGCCGGGAATTTCCTGCAAGCCTGAGATGAACAGCACCATGTTGTAGCCGATGACGGACCACACGCCGATGACGCCGATGGAGATCCACGCCAGCTTGGGGTCGGAGATCCAGGCGATGTTGGTGTGGAAGATGTTGTTCAGCAGGCCGAACTGCTGGTTGTAAAGCCATTTCCAGACCATTGCCACCGCCGCGGGGGCGCAGACCATGGGCAGAAAGAAGATGGTGCGGAACGCGGAGGTACCCTTGAGCTTTTTGTTCAGGAACACGGCGAGGATCAGCGCGATCACCACGCCGAAGGGTACCTCGATGATGGCATACTTGATGGTGTTCCACAGGGAATGCCAGGTTTCCCCGGCAGACAGGGCGGCGGAATAGTTGGCAAGCCCCACGAAGGTGTTGCCCCTGCCAAAGTCGCCGGTCTTGCAAAAGGATTGGTAGACGGTGTTAACCGCGGGATAGAAGTTCAAAATGATGAGCCCCAGTATGGTGGGCGCGATGAACGCCCATGCCCACACCGCTTCATTTTTCGCCGCGGCCGACATTTTTGCTTTTGGTTCTTTCATAGTTTCCCTCCTAATGCAGGTTTTTTATCGGGAGCGGAGCCGGTTACCCGGCCCCGCTCCGTCAAGGAAGCACGCGGTACGCCGGCCTATGATGGCGTACCACTGGGGAAAACGAATTTATTCCGCAGCAATGGCGTTTTCAATGATTTTCTGCGCGTTGTCGCAGGCGGCGGCCATAAGAGCGGCGTCGGAGGGATTCTGCCAGGGATCGAGGAAGCCGCCGGTCTGCTGGAGGGCGTCCTCCCAAACCGTGGTCTTGCGGGTGTAGGGGCGGAAGAACAGGTCATAGCTCTCCGCCTCGATGAAGGGGGACACATCCATGCCGGGGAAAGCGTTGGCAAAGGCTTCGGACACGCCCTTCATGCCGCCCATGGTGACGCCCAGCTCGGACTGCCTGAGCTGGCCCTCCTTGGAGCAGAAGTAGGAGATCAGGCTGTAAGCCGCATCGGGGTTCTTCGTGGCGGCGGAGGCGGCCCAGCCCAGACCGTTGTAGGCGGAGTAGCGCTCGCCGCTGTCGCATTTGCCGTTGCCGTTGACGTCGGCGTAGGGCAGCAGCGCCCAGGCGTAATCGTCGTGGTGCTCGGCGGTGTAAAAGGCGTTGATCATCCAAGAGCCCTGCGTGATCATCGCAGTCTTGGCGGACATGAACAGGGAATCCGTGCCGGTCTCGGCAACGACGGACTGGGGCGCGCCGACGGTCAGGAGCTTGCGGACCATCTCCATGCCCGCCTTGCCCTCGGCGGAGCCGATGGTCGTGCCGTTGTGGGCGTCGTTGACGATCTGCGCGCCGTAGTCGTAGACCAGATTGTACCAGCCGTCCTGATTGTTGGAGGTGTTCATCGCCATGCCGTACACGTCGCCGTTCGAGCCCTCAGTGATTGCCTTGGCGGCTTCGTACATATCGTCCCAAGTCCAGTCGGAGGTGGGATAGGCGACGCCGTACTGGTCGAACAGCGCCTTGTTGTAGAGCAGCGCGATGGTGTCGTGATCCTTGGGCAGCGCGTAGACGTTGCCGTCGCTGCGGGTGTAGAGATTGACGATGCCCTCATAATAATTGGAGAGGTCAATGGCGGGGTCGTTGGCGATGTAGTCGTTGAGCTTGAGCAGCACGTCGTTGTCCATGTAGAGCTGGACGGTGTTGGAGTGGGTCCAGAACACGTCGGGCATCTCGCCGCCGGAAGCGCCGGCTTCGAGGAGCGTCCAGTAGTTGTCCCAGTCCACGACCTCGATCTTGGCACTGATGCCGGAGGTCTTGGACCACTCGTCGGCGATCTGCTGCAGGCCCTTCTGCTGGTTGGAGTCCCAGATGTTGATCGTCAACTGATTGGACGAGTCGCCCGACGAACTGCCGCTGGAGTTGCTGGAGCCGCCGCAGGCGACGAGAGACAATGCCATAACAAGTGCGAGAAAAAGAGTTGCAATGCGTTTCATAGTGTTTCCTCCCGTTGAATTTGAATGTAGGACACCACCGTGTCACATAACGGCATAACAAACAATACAACCACATTGCAAAATGTTGTATGGCGCAATGTGAGAAAAACATAGAATTATGTGAGTTCTTTGCGTTTGCTGCGCATTCAGCCTGAAATCTACGGACAATGACCCAGCGGTTTGGGCATTGTTCATAAGTATCTGCAAAAACTCAAATAATGTCCATTAAAAAGAAGAAAAATAATCTCACATTTCACCATATTTTACTGACATTATTCCATACCGTTTTTTTGATTTCCACAGTACAATAGCTTCGCTTGGAGCTTGCCATAGGCGTCCGGGCGTCATCCCCATGGCGCACGTCCACTCCACTCTATGGGCGGCGTACATTAAAGAAGGAGGTAGCCATTCCGTCAGGCTCACGGTGCGGCAGTGTGGAGACCTGCCGTAATGCGAAGCGGTGCGAACCCGCTCGCGAGGCGAGAGCGCGTGGGCGTGCTCGTCAGAGTCATGCTTATGTCTGAGGTTTTGCTCAAAGGTCTGAAAAAGGTCTACGACAACAAGGTAACCGCTGTACACGATGTCAACCTGCACATCAAGGATAAGGAATTTATCGTCCTCGTTGGGCCGTCCGGCTGCGGAAAGTCCACCACGCTGCGCATGGTGGCGGGGCTGGAGGAGATTTCCGGCGGCGAACTGCTCATCGACGGAAACCTAATGAATGATATCGCTCCCAAGGACCGCGACATCGCCATGGTGTTCCAGAACTACGCGCTGTACCCCCATATGTCCGTCTATGATAACATGGCCTTCGCCCTCAAGCTCAAGCACACGCCCCAGGAGGAGATCGACAAAAAGGTCAAGGAGGTTGCGGAGATTCTGGACATTACGCAATACCTCCAGCGCAAACCCAAGGCGCTCTCCGGCGGTCAGCGCCAGCGCGTCGCCATCGGCCGCGCCATGGTGCGTGACCCGAAGGTGTTCCTGATGGACGAGCCGCTCAGCAATCTGGACGCGAAGCTCCGCAACCAGATGCGCGCCGAGATCATCAAGCTGCGAGCACGCATCAACACCACCTTCATGTATGTGACCCACGACCAGACCGAGGCCATGACGCTGGCGGACCGCATCGTCATCATGAAGGATGGCTTTGTGAACCAGATCGGCACGCCTCAGGAGCTGTTCAACAAGCCCGTCAATCTGTTTGTCGCCGGCTTTATCGGAATGCCCGTCATGAACTTTTTCGCCGGCTGCAAGCTGCTGCTCGAAGACGGCAAGTATTACGCGGAGATCCGTGGTGTGAAGTTTGAGCTGGACGAATTCCAGCAGAAGGCGCTCAGGCAGAAGAATCAGAAGCCCTGCGATATTATCGCGGGCATCCGTCCGCAGCACATTTCCGTCGGCGAGGGCCGACTGACTGCCACGGTCGAGGTCAACGAGCTGATGGGCAGCGAGTACAACATCCACGCCAAGAGCGGCGAGGACGAGGTCGTTATGGTGATCCCAACCGTTGGCCTGACCACAGACGTCTCCACGGGCAGCAGGATCAACTTCACCACCCAGCCCGACCTGATCCAGCTTTTCGATAAGGACAGCGGCAACAACCTGATTTGGTTTGACCCTGAATCCGCCAAAGCAAACGCGCCGGAGTGCATGAAATATTGATCAGCGCAGTACCGCGGGCCCCTTCCCGAGTCAGAAGAGGCCCGCTTTTTCGTTCTTACGCGGAAAACCCAAGCATCATGCCGGAGCGTTCTTCAGTAAGCCCCGCAGCAGCGCGCCGAAGCGCTCTCCGCTCTCGCGGGCGATGGCAAGCACCTCCTCGTGGGAGTGGGCGGTTTCGGAAAGGCCGGTTGCCATGTTTGTGATGCAGGAGATCCCCAAAACGCGCATGCCGAGGTAGTTCGCCGCGGTCGCCTCCGGCACAGTGGACATGCCGATGGCATCAGCACCCAGCGCGCGGTATGCCCGAATCTCCGCCGCCGTTTCATAGCAAGGGCCGGAAAACAGGGCGTATACGCCCTTCTGAACCGGCAGGGAAAGGTCGCCCGCCACAGCCTCCGCATAATGAAGCAGACCACGGTCATAGACCTCGGACATATCCGGGAAACGTGGGCCGAAGCGTTCGTCGTTCGGCCCGATCAGCGGGTTGTTCCCAAGCAGGTTGATATGGTCAGTAATCAGCATGAGGTCACCGGGGCGGAAATCCTCCCGAATGCCGCCACAGGCGTTGGTGATGATAATATCCGTGACGCCCAGCTCCCGCAGGATAAAAACCGGGAACGCGACCTGCTTCATCGTGAAGCCCTCGTAGAAGTGGAAACGTCCTTGCATCGCCACGATTTCACAGCCCTCCACCCGTCCAAACGTCAACCGGGCTTCATGGCCGGCAACGTTTGACGCGGGAAAACCCGGAATGTCACCGTACGGGATGGTCTCCTCCGCCTCGATGCTGTTCGCAAAGTCCCCCAGCCCGCTGCCCAGCACAATTCCGACCCTGGGGGCGCATGGCGTTCTGGTGCGAATGTACGCAACCGCTCTTGTTACCTCATCGTAATACATATCCGTACTCCTTTTTTTGTGATTTGGTTACTCGATGGGGCTATCATAACGCCGGGAAGCTGTGTTATACTATGAGAAATCTCACAGTGCAAATGGGATTATCATGTGAAGGGGGCGATTTCAGGCGTGAGAAAACTAACGATCCGGGGCAGCGATCCTTTGCCCGTCGAGCAGTATTTCAGCTTTCCAATCCGGCCGTATCTGGCGGCATACCGGTTTGGCGGCAACGAAACGCTGATCCGCGAGGCAGAGCAGCCGGACTGCCTCTACTTCATCGCCGAAGGGCGCGTCAAGATTTCTCTGCTTCATGAAAACGGAAGGGAAACCATTTTCTCCTTCCTCTCCGCGCCGGCGTTTGTCGGCGAGCTGGAGTTATTGGGCGAGCGGGATTTGGCAGCTAAGGTCATAACGCTGACGCCCTGCACCTGTTATCGGATTCAAAGCTCCGCCTGCCGCAGCCAGATTCTGAACGATTCGAAGTTCCTCAGGGAGCTGTGCCTGATGATCGCCCGTCGGAACATTCAGAACACCAGAAACTTTGCGGCGAACCAATCGTATCCGCTCAATGTGCGTCTCGCGCAGTTTATCCTGCTGTCCTCTCATAACGGACTTTATCGGGAAAAGCACACCGAGGCCGCGGCGTATCTGGGCGTCACCTACCGACACTTCCTGTATGTGCTTGCTGATTTCGTCAAGCAGGGCTTGCTGGAAAAAACAGAACGCGGCTATCGCATCGCAAATGAGCAAGCGCTGCGAAGGGCCGCGGGAAACAATGATTATTGACAAAGGGTGGTTTCTATGTTTGAGCAACTGCACAGCGGCAAGCTGTACGATCCCGGTGACGCTGGGCTGCTGAACGAGCAGCGCTCCTGCCTGGAGCGGCTGTATGACTTCAACGCGACCCGCCCGTCCGAGCTGAAGAAACGCGCCGCCATGCTCCGCGAAATGTTCGCGGAGTTCGGTGAGGGCAGTTACATCGAGCCGCCGCTCCATGCCAACTGGGGCGGGAAATTCGTCCACTTCGGGAAGAATGTTTACGCGAATTTCGGCCTGACGCTGGTGGATGACACGCATATCTACGTCGGCGACAACACGGAGTTCGGTCCGAACGTAGTGGCAGCTACCGCGGGACACCCCATCGACGCGGAGCGCCGACGCGAGGGGCTGCAATACAACAAGCCGATACATATCGGCAAAAACTGCTGGATCGGCGCGGGCGCGCTCATCATGCCCGGCGTCGCGATTGGCGACAACTCGGTCATCGGCGCGGGCAGCGTGGTGACAAAGGACATTCCCTCCGGCGTCGTCGCCGTCGGCAATCCTTGCCGGGTGCTGCGCAAGGCGGAGGATCCCGAATGAGCGGCGCGAATGGGCCCGGCACATTTCGCGGTCGCGTCTTCCGCATGTTCATCGGAATCGCGTTGATCGGCATCGGCGTCGGCTGTTATCGCGTCAGTTTGTTTGGAGTCGACGCATTCACCTGTATGAACCTTGGCATCAGCGGTTTTCTCGGTGTGAGCTTCGGCAACTGGCAGCTTTGCGCCAACGCGGCAATCCTGCTTGCTGTGTTCTTTCTCGACCGCGAGAGCATCGGACTGGGGACGCTGGTCAACATGGTCTTTGTCGGCTATATCGCTGACGCGCTTCGCTGGTTGCTCCCGGCCCGCCTCGGCCTGTCTCAGCGTTGCTTATTTCTGCTGCTGGGAACGTTGTTTGCCGCGCTTGGATGCGCGCTGTATATGGACGCGGAGCTGGGAGTATCGCCTTACGACAGCGTGGCAGTCATCTTGGAAAAGCTCACAGATGGCAGATTGTCGTTTCGCACAGCGCGGATGCTTTCGGATGTGACGGTAATCTGCGTAGGTGTCGGTTTTTGCATGGCCGTGAGAAACGATCTTCAGGAAATCATCGGTCTTGGCACCATAGTCAACGCCCTTTGCAACGGACCATTGATCCAGATGTTTCGTTTACAAATAAGAAAAGTAGGGGCAAACAATGTCCAATAGACACCGACGTATTTCACAGCTTCTTCCCCCTCTCCCAACAGCAGTGTGTACATGCATATAACAGCCTTTGCGTGTTAGTCTGTGCTTACTATATACCTGAACGGCTTATTTTTCAAGAGTTCCAAGGTCTTTGAAGCAAAAAGATGGCGGCGAGACCTCCGCCGCTACGATTAGCGTTGTTTCGGGTATATGTTGAGCCAAGTTGTACTGGTATCTATTTATAATGGTGTCCTTTGGCTGCACCGTGTCAAGATACAATAACCATCAATGACGCTTGTATTCTGCACAGTTGTAATATCGTACAAATCCCGATGTTCGTGTTTCAGCCAGCGTCCGTGCCGTTGTCCCCAAATCCCGATGGGCTGTTCATCCTCGTCGGAGAGCGCGAGGTCGGGGATGAGGTAGTCGCCCTCCCAATGGTAGGTGCCGCCAAGCTGTTCAAATAAAGATTCCATTGTAATGTCCTTTCCGGCTATACGCCGTGTTTATTATGCGACACATCTGAAATCTGTTGTTTTTGGAGCTTTTGTGGGTTCCATTTTATGTGCGCGACAAAGGTAATACCCCGTTGTGGTAGTAGTCCCAAGCCGCGACGTATGCGGAAGCTGAAAGAATGCATTGTAGTCGATGTTCATTGCGTCATCTCCATTCCGCCCATCGCAGGCGTTTCTTCTCCACCGACGCCGCGACCTCTGCCCGCGCCTCCGCGGTCGACGCTCTCACGTAATCCTGCAGTGCCTCGTCCCGTATGCGCTCCGCCTCCGTTGACCAAGCCTCAAATTCCGGCTTAGTCATTGTCTTTTTTCGCACACGCGCAAAATATTTCTTGTACGCACGGCTGTGCAGCTTCCATATCTCATTCTCTCGGAGCTTGCTCTGGAAGCTATGTGACGCGCCGATGTCGCGGCAGGTCTTCTCCGTTTCCCCCGGCGCGATACGCTCGCAGTAGGTGTAGGTCATGCCGGGCTGCTGCAAAAACCAGTGCCCGCAGTTTGGGCAGCGCTTCGGGGTATTACCTTTGTCGCGCACATAAAATGGAACCCACAAAAGCTTCAAAAACAACAGATTTCAGATGTGTCGCATATTTTGTAAAGATAAAGCTTCAACTATGATTGCAGAAAATCGCTCCACGGTTCCGCAGGCCCGCGGAGCGATCACGCATTCTTTTCAATGATTCGCCCAAATATCGTAATTCTCGCCCGCCCACAGCGTTTCGTCCGCTTCGCGGATGAGCTGTCGGATGGGCAGCCTCTGTGGACATTCGCGCTCACAGGAGGCGCATCCGAGGCACTCAACCGGTCGATGTTCGCCAACCGATTCGTAGTATGCCTTCCTCGCGATACGCAAATCCTGATACTGGTGCAGTGTATTGAGGCTCGCAAGCACGTTTGGGATCCTGATTCCCGCGGGGCAGCCCTTGTCCATGCAGTAGCGGCAGCCCGTGCAGCCGACAGGCCGCTTGCTCTCGATGATCGCCGCCGCCCTTTGGAGCATATCGCGCTCGCTGACCATCAGCGGCTTGAAGTCGTCCAGCAGCACACGGACATTCTCTTCCATCTGCGCGAGGTTGCTCATGCCGGAGAGCACGGTCAGCACGCCATCGAGCGAGGCGGCGTAGCGCAGCGCCCACGACGGCGGCGTCTGCGTCGGATCGGCGGCATCGAACAGCGCCTTGACCTCCGCGTGCTTGTCCACCTGTGCGAGACTGCCTCCCTTGATCGGCTCCATGATAATGACCTGCTTACCGTGTCTGTGGACGGTCTCGTAGGTGTCGTAGCCGCCGCCGTTGGCAAAGCGGCTGTTTGTAAAGTGATCGAAGTAGTTTGCCTGAATCTGCACGACCTCGACCTCCGGGTGTTCGGTCAGCAAACGGTCGAGATCATCCACCTTGCCGTGCCATGAAAAGCCTATGTGCTTCGCGCGTCCGCTCGCCTTCAGCTCACGCATGAAGCGCCAGAAGTCCTCGCGCTCGATTACGCGCAGGGATTCCTCGCCGCCGATGGCGTGCATCAACTCCAGATCCATGTAGTCCGTCCCGGCGTCATTCAGTTCCTTTTCGAAGCCCTCCATAGCCAGCTTCCAGTTGTGAAGCGTATCCTCATGGAAGTGGAGCTTACCGACGAGGATGAAGCTCGCGCGCGGGTACTTCGGCGTCAGATACTTGCCGATCATCTTCTGCGAGTCGATGTAGTGCCACGCGGAGTCAAAGTAGTTGATGCCGTGGGACATGGCGTAGTCGAACAGCTTCTCGATTTCGGACTCGATGTATTCGCCGTCCTGCCCTTCCGGGAGGCGCATACAACCGAAGCCGAGACGGGACACGGAACGGTTAAAGATGTTGTCCATATCGCTCACCCCGTGCAGACGGCGTCAAGCGCCGCCTTGACGCTCTGCTTGATATCGACGTAGCCCTGCGAGGGATCTGCCTCATAGAGCTTCTTCTCTCTGGCGAAGATGGTCGGGACATAGTAATAATCATAGTTGTTTGCCAGCTCCGGCCGCTCGCTTTCCTCGATCCAATCCACCTCGACGGCGGCGTAGACATCATTCTCTTTTGTCAGCTCCGCAAGCGCCTTTCTTGCGTTGTCGCAGTAGGGGCATCCGCGCAGATAGAACAGCGTCATTTTCTTCATGTCGTTTTCCTCCGTGTCATTCTTCGAGCTTCCACCCGTTGTCATTGTGATAGATCATGAGCTTTGTCATACCGCCGTCGATGCAGGTATTCTCGCCGGTGATAAAGCCCGCTTTGTCCGAGCAGAGATACAGCACCATGTTCGCAATATCCAGCGGATTGCCGACTCTGCCGACAGGTTGCTGCACTGCGTCGGAGCCTGTGTACTCGCGGTACTCTGTGTCGATCCAGCCTGGAGAGATTGAATTGACGCGCACCTTTCCCGCAAGGCTGACCGCCAGCGCGTGCGTCAATGCCGAAATACCGCCCTTTGCCGCTGTATAGCTCTCCGACTGCGGCTGGCTCATACGGTCACGGGAGGACGAGATGTTGACGATGGCCGCTCCCTCGGCAAAATGCGGGGCAAACAGTTTCGCAAGGTAAAACGGCGCGGTCACGCCGATCGCCAGCGCGCGCTGAAAGTCCTCATAGCTGCATTCGTCGATGCCCTTCATCGGCGGCGGGGCGTTGTTGATGAGGTAGTCAACCTTGCCGTACTTGCGAACGACCTGCGCGGCGAAGCGTTCAAGGGTTTCTTTTTCGGAAATATCGCCGGCAAAATAATCTCCTTCCGCGCTGTCGATCACGCACACGGTCGCACCTTCCGATTGGAACAGGTCGGCGGTCGCCTTGCCGATACCGTGCGCGCCGCCTGTGATGACAGCTACCTTTCCTTCAAACATCAAGCATCTCCTCCAAAATTCGCGCCGCGTCCGTAACGCACGCCCGACAGGACCCGGGAACCTTTCCACGCAGATCGGCACAGAGGACAGATCCCTTCCCCGCGTCGATGAAGCGTTCTTCAAATTTCCGAACCAGCGCCTCCGCGTTTGCCTGACCGCTGTGACTCAACACATATTCCGCCGCCAGCACCGCGCCGCACTTTAGCATCTTTCCTCCGGCAAACGGCCCGGCAATCCGCCTCGCCTCTGATTCGGACAGTCCCGCCTTCTCCGAAAACGCGCTGAGCACAGCCGCGGAGCAGCTACCGTAGTTTTGATGGTTTTTGACCGCTCGATCTGACAAAACACCCATATATCGCAAGCTCCTTATCTCAAAAATCGTTCCAACGCGCCCTCTTTCGCGTCTGGCAGCAGCTCCCGCAGGTGTGAGAGCAGCCGCGCGCGGGATTCCTCCGGCTCGCGGCGGTAGACCGCGCCGGTAAATCGTTTATCGAACAGCTTCTCCGGCGTCGCGTACTCCGCCACACCCCAGCCGTAGGTGCGCCCATATTTGTCCTTCTCGTAAACAAAGTCGCTGATAACGGCGTAGCCCTGCGCTTGCAGGCGATTGATCGACGTGTCAAAGCCCTTGCGAGCGTTCTTGCCGTACTCGCCGAGCTTTTTGAGCCGTTTGGAGAGCACGGGGCCGTTTTGCTCGATCAGGTCGTACAGAAACTTGTCGCCGTGCGGGGCAAGTCCCTCGTCCCAGCGCGCGTCGAAGTCATACCCATCGCGGCGATAATTGGCAAGGTCGGGAAACCACTCCATGCTGACGAACGCCGCCTTCTTCTCAAAGAACTTGCCATAGGCGCAGCCGGCCTCCCGGATGATGGGGCCTTTCCACTCCCACACGCCCTCGTTTTCGTCGGAAAACCACACCGCAGGCGAGACGTGTTCCTCGACGGAGAAGCTGGGGATGCTGTTCTCAAACAGCGGCACAATGCCGAACGTCCGCACCGCGTCGATCAGGTCCTGCTTAGAACGAATATAGAAATCAAACTTCATCGACGTCATTTTCTATCTCTCGGATGACCTTCGCCGGTACGCCGCCGACGATCACATTGTCCGGCACATCGTGCGTCACCACCGCGCCAGCCGCGACGATCACATTGTTTCCGATGGTCACACCGGGCAGGATCGTCGCGTTTCCGCCAATCCACACGTCATTGCCGATCTGGATGGGCTTGGAGATGCCGAGATGCTGACGGCGGCCCTTAGGCGAGATCGGGTGGTTTATGGTCGTAATCAGCGTATTCGGCGCGATCCAGACGTTATCACCCATCGTCACGGGGCTGATGTCGAGGATCGTCACATTGTAGTTGGCGAGAAACTCGTCGCCGACATGGATGTTCAATCCGTTGTCACAGCGGAATCCCGGCAGCACGTTCGGGTTTTTGCCGACGCTGCCGAACAGTTCGCGGATCGCCGCCTCTTTCGCAGCACGGTCGGTCACGTCGATGGTCTCCAGCTTCTTGCAGCCCTGAACCGCGTGAAGTTTTCGCGCGTCCACTTCGGGATCGTTCACGTCGAAGGGCAGTCCCGCGTCCAGCTTTTCAAGCTCTGTCATAGCTCTGTTCCCCTCTCTTCGTCTCATAGAAATAGCTTCTTTTCGCACAGTATACCACGCTCAGGAAGAACGCGCAAAGCGCCCATGTGACCGGCTCTGTGACGCAGGTGCCGAGAAAACCGTAAAACGGGATTAAAACGAACGCGGCAATGATCTTCATGCCAAGCTCCATTGCACTGGAGAGCACAGGCGGTATCTTGATGTTGACCGCCTGCATCGCCGTCCGAAGCGTCAGCAGAACGCCCAGCGCCGGGTAGAACGGCAGATGTATCCGCAGGCTCATCACCGCGTTTTGAACCGTGACCGCGTTGTCGGAGCCGGTGGTGAAGCGCACCAGCCATTCGCCGCAGAGATAGATAAGGCCACAGGCAAACGCACCCCACGCGACGGCGAGCAGGATCTCCTGCTTCAAGCCCTCGCGGACGCGGTCCTTGCGCCCCGCGCCCCAGTTCTGCCCGATGAAGGTCGCGGCGGCGCTGGAGATCGTCCCCAGCGGCGCCATCATGATGCTGATGATCCGCCGCGCGGCGGTGTGCGCCGCGATGACGGCGTCGCCCAGACGGTTGTTCGCGCTCTGGAAGAACACGGAGCCGAGATCGACCACGCAGTACATGAACGCCATCGCAAGCCCGTTGGTCAGAAGATCGCGGAGCATCCCCGCCGAAAGACGGAAGTCCTCGCGTGACGGAAGGATTGCACGGTAATGGTGGAAGAAGTAGACGCCGCTGAGCAGCGCGGAAAGCGCCTCGGCGGCAACGGTCGCGGCGGCGGCTCCCGCCACGCCCCAATGCAAAACCGCGACAAAGAGCAGATCGAGCAGGATGTTCGCGACGCTCGACACGATGAGAAAGTACAGCGGCGTCACGCTGTTGCCCACCGAGCGCAGCAGCGAGGAGAACATATTGTAGGCGACCGCCCACGTGATGCCAACGCAGATGATGAACATATAGCGGTAGGCATCGGCAAAGATGCTCTCCGGCGTGTTCATCAGGTGCATCAGCGGGCGGAGAAAGCAGAGCGCAAGAGCCGTCACCACAGCCGTAATGATGCCGTCGAGCAGCATGGTGCCGGCAATGGATTTTTTGAGTGTTCCTTCGTCGTGCGCACCGAAGCTGCGTGTCACCACCAGCGCAAAGCCACTGTTCATGCCCCACGCGAGGTTGATGATAAGGCCGTAGAGCGACGAGGTCGCGCCGATGGCTGCGATGGCGGCGTCGCCGAGGTTGTAGCCCGCAACCATCGTATCCACGACGCTGTAGATCTGCTGGAAGATGTTGCCGATGAAGATGGGGACCGCAAACGCAAGGATGATGCGCAGCGGCTTCCCCACGGTCATATCGGTTGTTTTCATTGCGCTTGCTTTCACGTTACTCTCCCACAATTACAGAGATTCGCAGCTTTTGGAGCATCGCTTCGTTCTGTGCGTTGCCCGGTTCACTGCGCAACATGGTCACAGGCAACTCGCGGTTTACCGCATCAATCGTGTTGATCTGCGCAGTATACAGGACATTGCTCCCCCAATACAGCGTTCCCTCGACCTTGACCGTGTAGATTCCATCCGGCACACGGCTTCCGTCCATGTCGGTCATGTCCCACGATAAGGTCAAAGTTCCCGTACTTGGTGTCGCCTCGGAAATCGCGTCAATTTCTGTATCGGTCATACCCTCCGGGTTTGCTGCATTTACCCACGCAGACAGCGACATATCGCGGTTGCGGTAACCGCGCCGCGCGGCGGTGAAGTTTGTCACCAGCAACGTTTTGACCATCTGCCCGTCCGCATCCTCGATCCATGCGGCAAGCTGGTTTGATGCGGACGTTGGCTGCCGCGTAAAATCAAAGGAGATGTCCACCCGCTCCACGACGGAAGCGGGTACCGGCGCTTCGCTTGTTTCCTGCTCGGCGGTTTCTGTTGGGATCGTTTCCGCAACAGGTGTCGTATCCGATGTGCTCGGTTCCGTCGGCTTGACCGTATCTGCGGCTTTATTGCAGCCGGCAGATGCGGCTGCGATCAGCATTGTCAGAAGAAAAGCGACTATCTTTTGTGCCATGATACACCTCTTATTACCACAAAGGAAGCCCGTTGAAGGGCTTCCTTTGTCCGCGATTACATCAGATCCATCTTATTCCAGAGGATATTGCCGTTCACGTCAAGGTACTCCTCGTCCACATGAACGGCCTGCACCTTGCCGATGAACAGCTCGTGCGTTCCGGGCATCGTGCTTTCGACCACGGCGCACTCGATACTGACGGGGCAATCCGTGAGGATCGGCGCGTTCACGTACTTTGCGTCCTCCCATTTGAGGTTGAGTGCTGCGAACTTGTCCTCGTCGCGCCCCGAGCGGGAGCCGAGATAATCATATTCCTTCTTGAATGACTTCTGCGGCAGGTTGATGACGAAGCTGCCGGTCTCCTTGACCATGTGATGCGAGTAGCGGGACGGCACGATACCGACCATGACCATCACGGGATCGAGGCTGACGTTGGCAGTGAAACCGACGACCAGTGCATTGTTTTTGCCGTCCTTATCACGGCACGACACGATGGTCTGCGGCACGGGCTGAAGGCAAAGGACGGTGTTCTTCGCAAGCTTTTTCATGAAATCGACCTCCTTGGTTTGTTGCGCATAGCATAGCACAGCTACACCGGGAAAACAGTAGCTTATTTTAATAATCTAGCTGGCTTTTCTTAATCTCCTGTGTTATACTGCCCCTATACTTCATTTTGGAGGCGCGGCATGGCAGACAACCATCGTAAGCTCCTGAATATGGCAATCGAAAAGCTCGGCGTGGAGTTCTCCGCGCTCGATCTGACCTTTCACGCCATGGCAGACGGCAAGGCGGGCGATGTCACCTCCTACTGGCCCGGTGCGGAGAACGAGGACGTGCTGGTCTGCGTGTTCAAGGGCACACGGATCGAGGAGCCGTTCCACCGGCAGGACTTCTTTTTCATCAACTATGCCTACCGCAACAGCTATCAGGCGCTCTCAGCCAAATACAACAACACCGTCACCATCCACGAGGGTGCGTGCTACATCGGGCAGCCCTACAGCGGCTACGCCCTGCGCTGCGACAGCACAGAGGAAACGGTCATCATCGGCGTGCTGATCCGCAAGGATGCCTTCTTTCGGGAATACCTGTCGCTGGTCTACGCTGACGCCGAGCTGTTCCGCTTTTTCATTGAGCCGCAGACCAACCGCTTTTCCGACGAGTTCATCCACCTCACCATGACGAAGGATCACGCGATCCGCGCGCTACTGGAGCTGATGGTGATCGAGTACGCCGACCAGCGCGAAGACACACAGCAGGTGCTCAAGGCGCTGCTGCAGGCGCTGCTTTTGCAGATCGCGCGGCGCTACCGCGTCTCCCTCGCCGCTGACAAGCCGCCCGTCTCTCTTGCGGCGCAGATCGTGCGATACATCGGCGACCACTCAGACACGGTGACGCTGGGCGAGCTGTCCGAGCGGTTTTCCTACCATCCCAACTACATTTCGGCGCTGCTGCCCCGCGAGACCGGCAAGAGATTCTCCGAGCTGCTGCTGGAAAAGCGCATGGAGCGTGCGACGCTGCTGCTGAGCAACACCAGCCTCTCCATAGAAGAAATTGCCGCGATGCTGGGCTACAGCAATCACAGCAATTTCTATAAGGCGTTCAAGGAGTATTATCACGCAAGTCCGAGGGAGTATGGCAAGTGAATTGACTTTGCCTCGATATAAACGGTGCCCTTTGGCTGCACCTTGTCAAGATACAGTCCGCAACATGACGCGGCACGCCTATCTGCCAAGAAACGCAGTGGATGATGGACTCGGCTATTTTTTCGTTTTTTTACCTGTGCGCTGGAGAATGTTATCCGTTGAATATGGATATGCGGCAAAAGCGTCTTTCAGGAAGTCCGGCGTCCGTTCAAAGCAGAATGTATTCAATTCCTCTATGGTCATGGTATCACTGTAAAGCCACTCGCTAAACATCCCCATGACACCATAGACATGATATTTCACGGCAAAGAGCTGCTCTACTGAGAGAGCTTCTCCGGTATGATGCCTGACCGCTTCAGCCGCAAGCTGCAGGTTGAAGGCTTGCATATACTCCGAGATGGAATTCTGGGATCGATCGGTATAGGCCTTTTGATAGAAGCTCTTTCTTTTTTCGAGCTGTCTGGAAACCGTGTTCAATACATCTGTTGAATACTCCGGCGGCTTATCCCCAACGGCAAAGGAGAAGTCCTGAAGGAACATCCATGCTACGAGTTCATATTTATCACGGAAATAGTAGTAAAAGGTTGGCGTCGTTGTTCCGCAGCGTTCACAGAGCTTTGCCACCCGAACCTTTTCCAAAGGCACGGTCTGAAGGATCTCCTCCAGCGTCTCGGCAAACATGATTTTTGTTCGATCCTTCATCTGCATAACGGCACCCTCTATCTTTGTTTGATTTTCTTATAATAATGTAATGTCACAAGAAAATCAAGCGATTTTATGTTTTCGATTAGAGACTTTGCCCTCGAAGGGAGGTATCATAAAGGCGGAAAAATGTTTCAGAAGGGAGCAGAATAAAGCATGAAAAAGATACTGATTTTGAACGGTTCACCTCGCAAAAACGGTAAGACCGCTTCGCTCGTCAAAGCATTTGCCGAAGGCGCGGAGTCTGTCGGCAATGAGGTCAAGGAGTTATATTTGCAGGGAATGAATATTGGAGGCTGCCTTGCCTGCGAGGGTTGTCAAAGAAACGGAGGCGTCTGCGTACAGAAGGATGATATGCAGATCGTGAGCGAGGCTTTTCTGTGGGCAGACGTGGTGGTGTTTGCTTCTCCGCAGTATTGGGGAACGATAACCGGTCAGCTCAAGATCGTCATTGATCGTCTATACGCCGTACTGTTTGGTTCGCCCAAGGTAAAGCAATTCGTTGTGATCATGACAGCCAGAGGAAATATGTATGAGATGACGGAGGATTTCTTCTCGATCTTCACCCGTTTCCTTAGTTGGCAGAATCTCGGCAATGTGTTCGGATCGGGAAAAGAAGCAGAGGCAAGAGCTCTTGGAGCAAGCATTGTATAAACAATTCCGGTTTTACGAAAGAAAAGATGTATGTCTGAGTACACACTAAATCCCATAACAATGATGCGATAACATCGGTGCAATTCGGAAGTACCGCTGTTATCGCATCATTTCATGATCATTTTGACAGTTCCTTCAAGAACCGTCCCGTTTTGGACGCCTCGCACCGAACAAGCTGCTCCGGCGTGCCCGCGAACACGACCGTACCCCCGCCTGTGCCGCCCTCCGGCCCCATGTCGATGATCCAGTCGGCTTGCGCGATCAGCTCCAGACGATGCTCGACCATGACGACGGTGTTGCCGCTTCCTACCAGCTTGCGAAGCAGCGCGAGCAGCGTTTCGACGTCGCTCGCGTGGAGCCCCGTGCTCGGCTCGTCCAGCACATAGACCTGTCCGCGCTTGTGCAGCTCGCTCGCCAGCTTGACGCGCTGCACCTCGCCGCCGGAGAGCGTGGAGGTGGGCTGGCCCAGCGTGAGATAGCCAAGCCCCACGTCGAGCATGCTTTGCAGGAGCTTCCGAATCTTGGCGCTCTCGAAGAACTCCATCGCCTGCGCGATGGTCAGGCGCATGACGTCCTCGATGTTCAGCCCCTTGTAACGGTAGCCCAGCGCGGTCGGATTATAGCGCTGCCCGCCGCATTCCTCGCAGGGAACAACCACCGGCTCCGCGAACGCCATGTCGTAGGTGATCTGTCCCGCGCCGCGGCAAACCGGGCAGCCGCCCTCGGAGTTGAAGCTGAACCAGCCCGCGCCGACGCCGTTTTCCTTTGCAAAGACCTTGCGTATCTCGTCCATCACGCCCGTATAGGTCGCGGGTGTGGAGCGGATGGACGTGCCGATGGGCTTCTGGTCGATGACGATGGCGTCGGGATACTGCTCCACAAAGGCATAGCGCATCAGAGAGCTCTTGCCGCTGCCCGCCACGCCCGTCACGGCGGTCAATACGCCCTTCGGGATCGTCACGTCAACGTGCCTGAGGTTGTGGCAATGCGCGTCGCGGATGGCAAAACCCTCGCTCCAAGGAAGCGGCGCGGTATTGAGCGTGATCGGCTGCCGGAGCGCCCGCGCGGTCAGCGTGTCGGCGCGCAGCAGGCCCTCTATGCTGCCCTCGTACACGACCTCCCCGCCGTGGGAGCCCGCCCGCGGCCCCATCTCGATGATGTGGTCGGCAAGGGCGAGCATCTGCCGGCTGTGCTCCACGACCAGCACGTTGTTGTGCTTGTCACGCAAATCGACCAGCATCCTCCCGATGCGCTCCGCGTCGGCGGGGTGCAGTCCCGCCGTCGGTTCGTCGAAAATGTAAGTGATGTTGTTGAGATACCCGCCGAGATTGCGCACCATTTTCAGCCGCTGCGCCTCGCCGCCGGAGAGCGTTTCCGTCTTGCGGGAGAGCGAGAGGTAGCCGATCCCCACGTCGATCATGCGCCGGAGGTACTCGGCGATCTGCCGCGCCAGCGACGCGCCGCGCGGATCGGTGAGCTGCTCCAGAAACGCAAGCAGGTCGGCGGCGGTCATGTTCATGCAGTCCATGATGTTTTTACCGTTGATCCTCGACGCGAGCGCCTTTGGGTTCAACCCCGAACCGCCGCAGGAGGCGCATACGCCGTGCCGGACGTGGGACATGATCTCGTCCTGCAGGCTCTTTTTCAGCTTCGTAATGTCGCGCTTGAGGTAAACGCGCTCAAAACGCGGCAGGACGCCCTCGTACTCCACCATGTCCACCCGCCCGGTGTTGTTGGAGCGGATGCCGACCTTGACCGGCTCCTTCGAGCCGTTTTTCAGCGTGTCCCACTCCTCCGGCGAGAAATCCCGCAGCTTTTTGTTTGCGTCGAGCAGCGGATTGTTCTGATAGAGGTGCGTCTGCCAGCCTGCCGAAAACTGGCTGAACAGGATCGCGCCCTCGGCGAGCGACCTGTCGGGATCGAACAGGGATTCCTCGATCAGTTCCAGTCGCTCCCCGATGCCGGTGCAGTCCGGGCACATTCCCTCGGGATGGTTGAAGTTGTACGCCATCGAACCGCCCGCGCTCGGTTCGCCGACGCGGGAGAACAGCAGGCGCAGAAGCGGGGCGACGTCCACCGCCGTCCCCACCGTGGAGCGCGCCGTCGCGCCGACCGCCTTCTGATCGACCACGATGGCGGGCGTCAGATTCCGTATCTCGTCCACCCTCGGGCGGTCGTAATGCGGCATCTTGTTACGCAAAAACAGCGGGTAGGATTGCTGCCACTCGCGGTTCGATTCCACCGCGACGGTATCAAAGGCGAGAGAGCTTTTGCCGGAGCCGGATACGCCCGCGAAGACGACGAGCTTGCCCTTGGGGATGGTCACGTCGATGTGCTTGAGGTTGTTTTCCGACGCGCCGATGATCTCGATGCTGTCATTCTGATGCTCCACCGATGATGCCCTCCTTCCCGAATTCCTCCCGCAGCGCGCCGAGAAATTCCTCGTGCAGCGCGATATACCGCGCTATCTTCTCCGCGCCCAGCTTTTTCGCCGCGCGCTCCTCCGCCGTGCGCATCCGCCTGACGGTGCCCTCCGCAAGCTCCGCACCGGAGGACGTGAGCAGGATGCTCTTTCGGTTGCGCGTTCCCGGTATCATTTGCAGCTCGACATATCCCTTTTGCGCCAGAGCCGACACGGCGGAGTTGATGGTCTGCTTGGGGAACTGCATCCGCTCGATCAGGTCCTGCTGTGTCAGCGGCTCGTCGGCGGTGATCAGGAAGTAGAGCACCCACATGGCGCACTCGGACAGGTCGAACACCGCTGCTGCTTGCCGGTAGAGCGCGGCGAACCGTTTTTCCTGCGAACTGATCTCTGATAGATATGCCTTTGCGTCGAGTTTCATCATAGCCTCCCAAGAAAAAGAATCCGAAAGCAGACTTATTATAGTCCGCTTTCGGATTCTCGTCAACCTTCTTTTTGCTGCTATTGCCTTGTGCTTAAATGCCACCGCGCGCTTTGGATCGGTCATCGTATAGGGTATGTTATCTCACATCAACAAAGATTTGCGGGAAGTTTCGCACGCGAAACTTCCCGCTGTCATGTCTGTGCTATGATTATTTTTGCCTTCCGCGGCTTCGCCCTCAAATTCCCGCGCTGACTGCAAGATCGTTGACCTCTACGCCCTCATCGGGAATCAGAAGATATGGCCTGCCGTTGATTACGCGCGTCTTGATCAGATAGCTCCTCTCGTGGGTTTTTCTTCCTTGTGCCGCTCGATGCACTCCCGCAGTTGCTCGCGGACTGTCTGCGCGACCTCGTATCTATAACATCCGCCCTGTAATCGCAACACAGTTCAATCCTCACACCCGATTCAGCTTCTTCTCCACCGATGCCGCGACCTCTGCTCGCTCCTCCGCGGTCGATGCTCTCGCGTAATCCTGCAGTGCCTCGTCCCGTATGCGCTCCGCCTCCGATGACCAAGCCTCAAACTCCGGCTTGGTCATCGTCTTTTTCCGCACACGCGCGAAATATTTCTTGTACGCGCGGCTGTGCAGCTTCCAGATCTCATTCTCTCGGAGCTTGCTCTGGAAGCTCTGTGACGCACCGATGTCGCGGCAGGTCTTCTCCGTTTCCCCCGGCGCGATACGCTCACAGTAGGTATAGGTCATGCCGGGCTGCTGCAAAAACCAATGTCCGCAGTTGGGACAGCGCTTCGGGATAAACCCTTTCTGGATACCCTTCATCAGTTCCACATAGGCAAAGTCGATCAACCGATCAAAGTACATCTTCTCCACCAGCTCCGTCGGCAGGCTGTCATCCTCCGCGTTGAGCATGGCGAACTGTACGCGCACCGGCGAGGCGTCAACTTCCCTGTCCGCGCCAAGACTCACGCCGGTCACAAACGCCCCGATCCCATTGTTATAGATCCGCTCGGCGGGCGTCTGCTTATGCTGCCCCTTCTTTTTCTCTGACCCAGCGTTATAAAACGCCTCATCCAAAAACCATGTATAGCGGTTCTGGATCAGCTCAAGGTCGCGTCCAACCTGAAAGTAGTATTCCAGCTTGGGCGCAGGATTGAATCCGCTGTTCTTTCGCAAGAAAAGATTGAAATACGGCAGCTCCCTCAGTCTCGCCTTGACAGCCCTGAGCCTGCCGGAGTATTCGTTCCCGCTGTCCAAAGCCTCGCGCAGCCGCGCGAGGCTTTTTTGATACGCGCCGATATCCGCGTCCAGCAGCTCGGTCAATATCTCGCCGTAGGGTATCCCCTTGCGGCGGTCCTCGATCCAGTATTCCCGCTCGCCAAACCGCACCATCGTGTGTGTGCGCGGTCGGTCAAAATCAAACAGGTCTTTTCCCAGCACGCCCATGCTCTTACCTCCGCAGTAGATAATGTACTCGATGATTTAGAGATAGCATACGTTATCTATTTACAAATGTCAAGCACTCTGCTACACTGCGACACACGGTCAACAATGAACCGAAACACGAAAACATCGAAAGGAGTGATGTATGTGAAACCGCTCAACACCATCGATGGCAAGACGCTGATGGAGGCGGAGCTCAAACCGCTCAGCTTTGTGATCGACACACTGCTTGCGACAGGGCTGCACGTCCTCGCCGGCTCGCCGAAGGTCGGCAAGTCGTGGCTCGCTCTCTGGCTCGCCGTCAGCGTCGCAAAGGGCGAGAGCGTCTGGGGCATGGCGACGAAGCAGGGTACGACACTCTATCTCTGCCTTGAGGACTCGACGCTCCGCATCCAGAACCGCCTCGACGAGATCACCGATGACGCGCCGCCCAATGTCCACTTCTGTACCGAGAGTCTCATCCTCGGCGAAGGTCTGGAGCAGCAGCTCGAAGCGTTCCTCTCGGAGCATCCCGACACCGTCCTCGTCATCATCGACACACTGCAAATGATCCGCAGCGCACGGCGAGACGCGACCTACGCCAACGACTACCGCGACCTCTCCATCCTCAAGCACATCGCCGACGCGCACGGCGTCGCCATCCTGCTCATCCACCACCTGCGCAAGGAGTACGCCGAGGATGTGTTCTCCCGCATCTCCGGCACGACCGCAATCAGCGGCGCGGTAGACACCAGCCTCACTCTGGTTGAGCAGACGCGCGGCAGCGGCGAGGCGACGCTCTACTGCATCGGACGCGACATCGAATACTGCGAGCTGGAGCTCACGCGCAACGCGGAGAACGTATGGGAACTCCACCGAGACAGCCGAACGCTTCCCAAGGGCGGGCGGCTCGTCCTTCTCCTCTCCGAGTTGATGAACAACCGCTCGGAGTTTATCGGCACTCCCACAGAGCTCACGGAACTCATCGACCCTGTCGGCGCAGAGCAAATCTCGCCGCGCAAGATTTCCCGCGAGGTCTTGAAAAGCCTTTCCGCACTGCGGGAGAGCGGCATTGAAGCGACCGTGCGGCGGAGCAACGGCAGGCGGCTCATTGAGCTGCGCCGTGCCGATAGTGTCGATGAACCCGAGGTCGGAAACAGCGTCCCTATCGACCCTGCGGCTCTCACAGCGGAGGACATCCCGTGAGCGATTCTTTGCCGCCGCGTTGCCTCGACGAATCTGCGCTCGGGGAAACGCGCTCACGGACGCAAGCCCCCGTCACAGCGCCAGCGTTGGGCGAAACGCGACCACGCCGCCGTTCTGCGAGAAATCCTCTCTTTAGAGAGGGCAAGCAGAGCGCCTGTCCGACATTGTCGGTCAGGCACAGCCGCCGCTCGCGGCGGTTTTGCGGGCAGCAGCCCGCACCCACTGAACGCAGGAGGAAAGTGAAATGAAGCAGAACAAGGACATTCGCCTCACCATGCGGCTCACGCCGGAGCAGTACGAGAGCATTTGCGCTCGCGCCGAGACCGCGCAGATGACGCCGAGCGCGTATGCCCGCGCCGCGG
>CAMVTO010000015.1 GCA_947170435.1 uncultured Clostridia bacterium
AACCGTTTCTCTTTTGGTCTTGCCCAAAAGAGAAATGGTTTCAAACTTCCGTAGAAGAAAGACGCCAAACGGCAGCCTTCCTCTACGCGCTATCGTGTGCCATGTTCGGTGCGCTCTTTTCCGGCGCTGAACTGACACTGCAATGTGTCGGCTACCCGCCGACACGACCTTTCTTCATATTGTCATACCTGCCACGTGCCTTGGGATAAAACGAACGACGCATCGACTGCCGCGTTGATAAAAGGCGGGGCCGGCCAGTATCCGGCGGTCGAGGGAAGTCAATTCGACGCCCGGACAAACAGCGTCTCGTACTGCGCACAGCAGCATCATAGCCAAAGGGAAGCTGCCGCAAGGCGCCCTTTTCTCTTTGGAAGTCTGAAACCGTTTCTCTTTTCGGCAAGGCGAAAAGAGAAATGGTTTCAGGAGCCGTCCTCCTCAGTTGGTATAATTATCAAAATACCCCTGTACCAGCACGATGGGCGTGCCCTTGTCGCCGCTGCCGCTGGTCAGGTCGCACAGCGACGCGATCAGGTCGGTGAGCTGGCGGGGCGTCGTGCCTTCCGTCGCCATCTTGCCCACCAGCGAGCCCTGCTTGGCGCGGATGTCGGCGCTGATGGCATCACGCAGCGCCTCACCTGACAAGTCTTTGTACTTGTCATCAGCGAGATACTTGAGCTTCAGCTCGTTGGGCGTACCGATCAGACCGTCGGTGTACGCGGGAGACGTGACGGGGTCAGCCAGCTCCCAGATCTTGCCCTGCGGGTCCTTGAACGCGCCGTCGCCGTAGACCATGACCTCGACGTGCTTGCCCGTGGCGGCGAGGATGCGCTTTTGTACGTCCTCCACCACGCCCTGGCAGTCGCGCGGGAACAGCTTGACCGTGTCCTCGGTGGACTTGTTGGAACCGAGCAGGCCGTACTTCTCGTTGCAGCCGCTGCCGTTCACGGGAGCGTTCAGAATCTCATCGAGGCCGTAGACCTTCTTCGCGCCCGCGGCCTTGAGCAACCGCTTGCTGCGCGCGCGGGTGTGGATATCGCAGGTCAGCACGCAGTCGGTGTACTTCAAAATATCCGTGGCGTGGTTGGCAAAGATGATCTCGCACTCGGCCCCACAGCCCTCCACCAGCTCGGTGTAGTACGCGACGTAGTTGACGCCGGTAAACTCGTGCTTCGGCTCGCCGAACAGCTCTTTGAAACGGGCGGCGCTCAGCACATCGCTGTATGGGTTGACGCCCGCCTCGTCCACAGCGTCGAGGCTCACCAGCGCGTTGCCCACCTCGTCGGAGGGATAGGAAAGCTGGATGACAACCTTCTTGCAGCCCTTGGCGATGCCGCGCAGCAGGATCGCGAAGCGATTGCGGGAGAGGATCGGGAACACGACGCCCACGGTCTCGCCGCCGAGCTTCGCGCGCACGTCCGCGGCAATGTCGTCCACGCTCGCGTAGTTGCCCTGCGCGCGGGCGACGACGGACTCGGTGATGGCGATCACGTCACGGTCGCGGAGCGCGAAGCCCTCGGCGTCCGCCGCCTCCAATACGCTCTGCGCGGCGATGGCGGCGATGTCGTCGCCCTGACGGATGATGGGGCAGCGGATGCCCCGCGATACGGTTCCGATGCGTCTATCTTTGGTGCTCATGGTGGATGTCCTCCTCAAAAGTTGGGATGTTCGCAACAGATTGATTATATCATAACTGTCAATAGCGCTCCAAAAAGCTGTGCTCTTCCCCTTCTCGCTTCCAGCCGGGGAACGTGTCAATGTTCACCGTGTGCAGCGCGTTGAAGACGCTCTTTTCCACGTTCGGATTCTCCTCTTTCAGTTTCCGCAGCAGCGCCTTGATCTCCTTGCGCTTGCTCAGCTGCTCGTTCTGGGCGCTCGCCTCGGTGAAGCGGCAGGCGCACTGGAGAAATTGCAGATCGTGGTGCTTCGCCCACGCGATGATGTCGTCCTCGTGCACGCGGTAGAGCGGGCGGATCAGCTCCATGCCCGGGAAGTTCTGGGAGTGCAGTTTCGGCGGCATACCCTGGAGCATCCCGCTCCAGAACATGCCCATCACCGTGGTCTCGATCACGTCGTTGAAGTGATGCCCCAGCGCGATCTTGTTGCAGCCCAGGTCCCGCGCCTTGGCGTAAAGATGCCCGCGGCGCATCTTGGCGCAGAGGTAGCACGCCGAGTGGTCCTGCGCGTTGGCGACCTCAAACACGTCGCTTTCAAAGATCGTGAGCGGCACGCGCAACTTCTCCGCGTTCTCCTCGATGCGCGCGCGGTTTGCCGCGTTGTAGCCGGGGTCCATGCAGAGGTACACGACCTCGAACGGCGTGTGTCCGTGGCGGTGCAGCTCCTGCATCAGCTTCGCGAGCAGCATCGAGTCCTTGCCGCCGGAGACGCACACCGCGATCCTGTCGCCCTCGCTGACCAGCTCGTAGCGCTGCACGGCGGTGATGAACGGCGTCCACAGCTCACGGCGGTATTTTTTGACGATGCTCCGCTCCGCCTGCTGATAAAACTCCAACTCCCGTGCCATGCTGCCGACCCCCGTTCCAAATTTCGCGCTATATTGTACGCCGCCGCGATGAAAAAAACAAGACCCACCGTTTGGGTGGGTCTTGTGCATGATCTCCAACGTTTGTCAGGTTTCGGCCGGTTTCCGTCCGATCTCGTCGTAAAGCGCGTTCAGCGCGTCGGAGAGCGTGCCGATGCGCTGGATCAGGCCGCACGCTACCGCCTCGTCGCCATAGATGACGCTGCCCACGTCCGCCGCCATGTCTCCCGACGCCATCATCAGCCCGGTGAACGTCTCCTCGGTAATATCGGAGTTCCCGGTCACAAAGCGCACGATGCGCTCCTGCAGGCGGCTGAAGTAGTGGTAGGTCTGGGGCGCAGCGATCATAGTGCCGCTCATGCGGATGGGGTGCACGGTCATGGACGCGCTGGGAACAATAAAGGTGCGGCGACTCGCCACCGCCAGCGGGATGCCGATGGAGTGTCCCCCGCCGAGCACCAGCGACACCGTGGGCTTGCTCATGCCGGCGATCAGCTCCGCAATGGCAAGCCCCGCCTCCACGTCCCCGCCCATGGTGTTGAGCAGGAACAGCACGCCGTCGGTGCCCTCGTCCGCCTCCAGCCCCGCCAGCAGCGGCAGCACATGCTCGTACTTGGTCGCCTTTGCGCCGCCGGGCAGGGACATGTGCCCCTCGATCTGCCCGACGATGGTGAGACAGTGGATGTTGCCGCGTTTGGTTTGGAGCGTCGTTGAGCCGAGGTCGATCAGCGGCTGGATGGGGGCGTTTTTGGTTTCGTTTTCCGCTTCGGGCTTGGTTATCTTGGAACCGTAAATCATGGCATGGCCTCCTGAATGGGTTTTCAGGTAGGATTTGCCAAAGATCCGAAATCTATGCAGCCTCACGATGTGCTCAAGCGGTCATTTATCCGATCGTATATCCGCCGCGCACCAGCAGCTTGGTCGTTTCCGCCGTTGCCTTGACGCCGCGGTCGTCAATGGTCATCATGTAAAGGTGGTTCTTCACCAGTGCCTTGCCGTTTTCCAGCGTTGCGGCATCGGTCTCGTCAATCAGGCCGGGGCTGGACGGCGACACGCAGGTCGCCGTGCCGACGCGCAGCATGACCTCGCAGCCGATCTCGCCGCGCAGCGTCTCCCCTTTCGCGAGCGTCACCACCGCGAAGGTATCCGCGGAGCCGACATCTTCACCGGCCTGCGTGCTGCTGCCGTACTTTTCCGAAAGCGCCTTCGTGTCCGCCTGCACCTGAGCGGCCAGCTTGTCCGACAGCTCCTTGTCCCGGGTCGCGAGCTGCTCGTCCACCTTACTCATGATCTGCGCCATGAACGTGTCGTTCAGGTAGCTCAGCGTCACCAGCGGGTCGGACTGGGAACCGGCGGTGCCCGCCGCCATCACGCCCACGACCAGCAGCGTGTAGCTCAGGAGCATCAATCCCGCGAGGCGGGCGATCCAGTGGTTGCTTTTCATTATGTATCGTACCTTTCTTTCGGGGAGGCGTCCGCCTCCCCGCGTTTTCTTCAAACCAGTTGTGTATGCTGCAATCCGAAGCTCACCGCGATTGCCGCGTCGATCTTCCCCATCAGCGCGCCATCCACACGGCCCATGCGCTCACGCAGCCGCCGCTTGTCAAGGGTGCGGATCTGCTCAAGCAGCACCACCGAGTCCCGCGGCAGGCCGCTGTCCGGTGCGGCGATGTTGATGTGCGTCGGCAGCTTCGCCTTGTTCGTCTGAGACGTAATGGCGGCGGCGATGACCGTCGGACTGTAGCGATTTCCGGTGTCGTTCTGCACGATCAGCACCGGGCGAACGCCGCCCTGCTCGCTCCCCACCACGGGGGAGAGGTCGGCGTAATAGATGTCGCCTCGTTTTACGTTGGTATCCACGCTGTTCACACTCCGAGCGGAAGAAGTCCTTCGGGCGTAGCGCCCTCATAAGGCTATTTTCATTCTCCCACATGAGAGCGGGTTTTATACCTCGCCCCTGTTCATCTTATGCGGAGTGCAGCCATCGCGTCACGCGAGCGGCGCACCGTTTTCCAAATACACGCGCGGCACGCGCTTGGATACCGCGCACAGCAGTTCATACGAGATCGTGCCGCATTGCTTTGCCGCCGTTTCGCACAGGCAGTGTTCGCCGAAGAGCTCCACCTCGTCGCCGGGCTTCAAGTCCGGCTGATCGCTTGCGTCGATCATGCACATGTCCATGCAGATACGCCCCACCTGGCGTGCCATGCCGCAGGGCGTGCATACGGTCAATTTACCGGACAGCGCCCGATGCAGCCCGTCGGCGTAGCCCGCGGAGAGCACCGCGATGCGCGAGGGCTTTTCGGTAAAGAACGTGCGCCCATAGCTGATCGAAGTGTCGGCATCAAAATCCCGCACCGTCGCCACCGTGGTCTTAAAGGTCATCACCGGCTTCATGCCCATGCGCTCCGCCAGATCGCCGGTTCCGTAGAGAATGATGCCGCAGCGCACCATGTCCGACGCCCACTCCGGGTACGACGCGATGCCGCCGGCGTTGCAGCAGTGCTTCAGCGCAAAGCGGAAGCCGTCCCGCTCCACTGCGCCGATCATGCGGAGGAAGCGCTCGTGCTGCACGTTGGTAAACGCGACATGCTCCGCCGCGTCCTCGTCGGAAACCGCGAAATGCGTGAACACGCCCTCCACGTTGAGGTGTTTGAGCGCCAGAACCTCCCGGATCTCCCGCAGACTCGCGTCAAAATGCCTGTCGTCACAGGGGAAGCCCAGACGGCCCATACCGGTGTCCAGCTTGATGTGGACGGTCATCGGCGCGCCGGCACGCTCCGCCGCGGCGTCGTAGGCGCGGGCGGCGTCCAGATTCACCACCGCCTGTGTCATGCCGAGGCGCACGATACGCTCCCCCTGCTCGGGCGGCGTATAGCCCAGCATGAGGATCGGGATCGCAACGCCCGCGTCGCGCAGCTCCGCCGCCTCGTCGATGTTCGATACCGCGAGGTACGCCGCGCCCAGCCGCTCCAGCTTCTTCGCCACAGGCACCGCGCCGTGTCCGTAGGCGTCCGCCTTAACGACGCCCAGCAGCTTTGTCTCCGGCCCCACCTGCCGGCGGATCACGCCGAAGTTGTGGGCAAGATGATCCAGATTGATTTCCGCCCAGGTACGCTTAAGCGTTGTTTTCATCCTGCTGCATCTCTTTTCTGTCGATTCTGTGCGATTCCGTTTCCACTATACCACCAAAAGTGAAATTCGTAAACTCCAAATATTGCATCACCCAGCCGTCGCGCTCGATCTCTGCGTACAGCGGCGCGTCCTGATCGTCAAAGTACACGGTGACGCGCAGCGTCTGTCCGTTCTGCTCGGTTTCCAGGCACAGCCGCAGCGCGTCTGTGCCCTCGTATGGTTCGTGGTTTTGTTCCGTGATAAAGCCATTGGCCGCAGCGCGCAGCACCAGGTCTGTGCCGTTGACCGCGTTGAGCTCCGTCGGTGCACCGCCCGCCTCGAGCGCCATGCCGTCATAGGTCAGTGACAGCGCGTCGCCGGACACCGTCGCGCTGACGCCTGCGATGGCCTCCGGCTCCAGCACCGTAACGCGGGTCTCCCCATCCTGCCGTCTGACATCCAAACGATAGTGCATGGATTCGTCACGATCCGCCGCGGTCAGCTCCACCGTGGCGGCATAGCCGTCCATCGCCGCGTATTTTTGCTGCAAATTCTCTGCGCGTGTGTCTGTCGATTCCGCCGCGCAGCCGCTCAGCAGCAGCGCCGCGAGGCAAAACAGCACACCAGCCTGCCTCTTCATATCTCCGCCCCCTTACATCTAACCTTATGTCGGGCGTGGGGATTCCTATACCGGAAAATTTATCTTGTATCCAACCGAATACTGTGGTATGATGCTCGCAGATCAGTTTTGGAGGTAATCGCCATGGTGTTGCAGGAATCCGGCGAAATGTATCTGGAGACCATCCTCATTCTCTCGGAGAAAAGCAAATATGTCCGCGCCATCGACGTCGGCGAAAAAATGGGCTTCTCCCGCCCCAGCGTCAGCCGTGCGGTGCATCTGCTCTCCGAAGGCGGCTTCATCACCATCGACGCCGACGGCGGTCTGACGCTGACCGACGCCGGCCGCGAGATTGCGGAAAAGATCTACGAACGGCACACTGTGCTCTCCAAGTGGCTCATTTCCCTCGGCGTGGATGAAGAGACCGCCACCGATGACGCCTGTAAGATTGAGCACGACATCAGCGACAAGTCCTTCGCCGCCATCAAAAAACACATCGGCATTCAATAACGCGCAAAAGGCTCCCGCTTCGGCGGGAGCCTTTTCTTACAGTACTTTGCTGAGGAAGTCCTTGAGTCTCGGGTGCTGCGGGTTGGCAAACAGCTCCGCGGGCGCGTTCTGCTCAAGGATCTTGCCGTCTGCCATAAACAGCACGCGGGAGCCCACCTCGCGGGCGAAGCCCATCTCGTGGGTGACGACCACCATGGTCATGCCCTCGTCCGCCAGCTCCTTCATGACCTCCAGCACCTCGCCGACCATCTCGGGGTCAAGGGCGCTGGTGGGCTCGTCGAAGAGCATCAGCTTGGGCTTCATCGCCAGCGCGCGCACGATGGCGATGCGCTGCTTCTGCCCGCCGGAGAGCTGAACCGGGTAGGCATCCGCCTTGTCGGCAAGATCTACGCGCTTGAGGAGCGTGACCGCCAGTTCGTCCGCCTCATCCTGCTTCATAAGCCCGGTCTGCACCGGAGCCAGCGTGATGTTCCTGCGGATCGTCAGGTTCGCAAACAGATTGAAGTGCTGGAACACCATGCCCATCTGGCGGCGTACCTCGTCGATCTTGACCTTTGGGTCGGTGATCTCGGTTCCGTTGAAGGTGATGGTGCCCGAGGTCGGCATCTCCAGCAGATTGAGGCAGCGCAGAAAGGTCGATTTCCCCGAGCCGGACGGCCCGATCACAACGACCTTCTCGCCGGGAGCGATGTGCTCGCTGATGTCATCCAGCACCAGATGGTCGCCGAACGACTTGGTGAGGTGATCAACGTAAATCACTTTGACGCAGCCTCCTTTCGAGCTTGCCCAGCAGCGCAGTAAAGAGCATGACCAGCGCAAGGTAGATGCAGGCCGTGCCCATCAGCGGGAACATGGCCTCGTAAGTACGGTTCATAACGCCCTGCGCGGCGTAAAGCAGTTCCTTGCCGCCGATGACCGTGATGAGTGAGGTATCCTTCAGGAGAATGATGAACTCGTTGCCCAGCGCCGGCAGGATGTTCTTGATCGCCTGCGGGATGATGATGAACCGCATGGTGGTGAAGTAGTCCATGCCGAGACTGCGCCCCGCCTCCATCTGCCCCGCGTCGATGGACATGAGGCCGGAGCGGATGATCTCGGACACATAGGCGCCGGAGTTGATGCCCAGCGTCAGCGCGCCGACTGCCGTGAAGTTGCGGCTGCTGGCAAAGACCACCATGCCCATGATCAGCAGCTGCACCATCATCGGCGTGCCGCGGATCACGGTGGTGTAAACCTTGCAGATCGCGTTCACGACGCCGAGGATGAGGTTTTTGCGGCCCGGGCGCTGCTGGTCATGTGCTGTGCGCACCAGTGCCACGATCAGCCCCAGGATCACGCCCAGCACCAGCGCCATGGCGGTGACCAGAATCGTTGTGCCGACGCCCTCGATGTATTGCAGCCAGCGCTCGTTGATGATGAACGCCGAATAGAACTTATAGTAAAAGCTCTCAAAGAAGCTCAGCTTGACGCCGGACTTCATCTGCTCAAACAGCAGCTCGTAATAATCCATGCAGTTCTCCTCTTATTTGAAAGAAAGGGGCGGCAGAGCCGCCCCTGTTTCAAGTCTCAGTTGCCGATGTACTTGTCGACGATGCCCTGCACGGTGCCGTCCGCCTGGAGCTCGGCGAGCGCGGCGTTCACAGCGTCGAGCAGCGCGGTGTTGCTCTTGGACATGCCGATGGCGTAGTCCTCCACCGCATACTCGGTGTCGAGGATCGTGAGACCGGCGTTCGCCGCGACGAGGGACTGCGCGGGGGCGTTGTCGATGACGACCGCGTCGACCTGACCGTTGACCAGCGCCTGCACGGCGGTAATGCCGTTGTCGTAGGCGATAACGTGATCGTCGCCGTAGTCATCGGAGCAGTAGATGTTGCCGGTGGTGCCGCGCTGGGTGCCGATCATGTAGTCGCCCAGGTTATCGAGCGTCACGTCGGAGCCTTCCTTAACGATGACGGACTGGATGCCGGTGGAATAGCTGTCGGAGAAGTTCATCACCGCGAGACGCTCGTCGGTAACGGTGACGCCCGCCATGACGATGTCGCTCTTGCTGTTCTGGGCAGCGAGCAGCGCGGCGTCAAAATCCATATCGTCGATCTGGAGCTCGAGGCCCAGCTTGTCGGCGATGGCCTGCGCGATCTCAATGTCGATGCCGACGAAGTTGCCGCTGTCGTCCGTGGACTCATACGGGGGGAACGCGGCGTTGGTGGACATGGTCAGCTTGCCGGCGGTCACGGTGGTGAACGCAGCCTCAGCGGAGGCCTCGGTCTCGTTCGCAGCGGTGGTGGTCTCCGCAGGGGCGGCGCTCTCATTGCTCTGGGTGCCGGAATCCTTGCTGCCGCAGGCAGCCAGAGAGAGAATCATGGTCGCCGCAAGGAGCAGCGCAAAAATCTTTTTCATATCAGTATCCTCCATTTTTATCGCGGCATCTCCGCCGTGTGTATGCATAATAATACATTTTATTCGTCTCGTCAATCATCGTTTCTCCCTAAATGGCGCAAAATAGTGAGGGCGCTCCTGTGCGTTTTGCACAAGAGCACCCCGATATTATGCATATATTCAGTAATTTATTCAGTTTCGCGTTCAATCAGCCCATGCGCCTCGGCCAGCGAGATGTCGCGCTCGCGCGCGATGCGGGCAAGATCCTCATACTCCAGCTTGCTGTGCTGCGTGCCATACCCTGTCGCCACCTTGCGGCGTACCTGCTCATAGGGTGTATCCAGCGTCTCGATTCTCCGATCCAGCACATGGCGGCGCAGCCGCGCCTCGCGGATACCGATGGTGGTGGTGTGGCGGAAGATCGCCCGTACCATGGCGTCGCGCTGCTCCGGCATACACAGCACCCGCAGCAACACGCCCGGACGCCCCTTTTTCATCTGCACCGGCATGGTGTAAACATCCCGCGCGCCCAGCGCGAACAGCCGCTCGGTTGCGAAGCCCAGCGCCTCTCCGGTCATGTCGTCCATATCGCAGGAAAGCTCGATGATCTCCTCCGTCTCCCCTTCGCTCTCGCCAAGGATCGCGCGGACGCAGTTCGCCTGCTCGAAGTTCTTGCTCCCCATGCCATAGCCATACGCCGCACCGCGCATCAGCGGCATCGCGCCGAACCTGGTCACGAAGTGCCGCAGCAGCGCCGCGCCCGTGGGCGTGCACAGCTCGCTCTGGATCGTGCCGCCGTACATCGGGATATCCCGCAGCAGCAGCGCCGTCGCGGGCGCGGGCACCGGCAGAATACCGTGAGCGCAGCGCACCGTGCCGCCGCCGACGTTCACCGGCGAGGCGACCACCGCATCGGGAGAAATCTCGTGCATCAGCAGGCACACCGCGGTCACGTCCGCAACGGCGTCCATCGTGCCGACCTCGTGAAAGTGGATGTGGTCGATCGGTTCGCCGTGTACCCGGCTCTCCGCCTCCGCGATGGAGCGATACACCGCCAGCACATCCGATTCCACCGCGGGATCGAGGTGCATATCTTCCACGATATGCGTGATCTCATGCATCCCGCTGTGGGGATGGTGATGATGCTCGTGCTCGTGGTCGTGATGCTCGTGCAGGTGTTCGTCCTCCTCCGTCCCGTTCACCGAAACGCGGAAGTGCGTCCCCGTGACGCCGCACTTCACCGACGGCTCGGCGGAGACAGCCACGCCGGGGATGCCGAGCGCGTGAAAGCGATCCAGAAACGCCTGCCGGTCAGGCAGCAGCTCCAGCAGCGCCGCGGCGAGCATGTCCCCCGCGGCGCCCATGGAGCAATCCAAATACAGTGTTTTCATCCGATGATCTCCGATAGATTATCCAGAATCGCCTTGGCGACGGCGGGGTTATTCATGGAATAGACGTGTACCGTGCGGATGCCGTTGGCGAACAGGTCGATGATCTGGTCGGTGGCATAGGCAATGCCCGCCTGACGCATGGCGGTCTCCGAGTCGCCGAAGGTGTCAAGAATGCGGCGGAAGCGTTCGGGCAGCGTGGTGCCGGAGAGCTTGAGCGTGCGCTTCATCTGCTTGGCGTTGACGATGGGCATGATGCCGGGGTGCACCGGCACGGTGACCCCCGCCTCGCGCAGCTTGTACATATAGCTGTAAAACACGGGGTTGTCAAAGAACATCTGCGTGATGAGGAAGTCCATGCCCGCGTCCACCTTCTCCTTGAGATGGGCGATGTCCTCCTTCTGGTTGGCGGAATCCGGGTGTGTGTCGGGATAGCACGCACCCGCTACGCAGAAGTCCGGGTCAAAGGCCTTGATGTCCCGCACCAGCTCGATGGCGTGGTGATAGTTCTGCTCCTTGAGCTCGAAGCCCTCGGGAATATCACCGCGCAGCGCAAGGATGTTGTCCACGCCCTTGCTCTTGAGCAGCTTCAGCTGCTCCTGAATGTGGTCGCGACTCGAGGTGATGCAGGTCAGGTGCGCCATCATCGGCACGCCGCAGTTCTCCTGCAAATCGTGGGCGATCTCGGCGGTGTACTCGCTGGTGCCGCCGCCCGCGCCGTAGGTCACGCTCATAAATACAGGCTTGAGCGCCGCGATCTCCCTTGCCGCCTTGGTTACGCTCTCTCGGGTGTCCTCGGTCTTGGGCGGAAAGACCTCAAAAGAGACGGAATACTGCCTGGATTCCACGATCTTACTGATCTTCATAGCCGTACCCTCCTTGAACTGTTGGGGTGCATTATACCATCCTTTGCATAAAAAAACAATAAAATCCCTCGCAAAAACGAGGGATTTTATCCATCAAACGCGACCCATGTGTACCGCGACCACCGCTTCGCGCCGCGGCGGCTCCTTCGCCCACAGGCGATCCAGCTTGCGCATTTCCACGCGATAGAGCGCGAGCAGCAGAATATCCGCCGCCACCCACGCGATCGGATTGGAGCAGCACACGCCCACAAAACCGTAGTTCCTCGCGAGCACAAACACCACAAGCATCCGCCCGATCAGCTCCGCAAGCCCCGCCGCCATCGCCTGGCTGGAGAAGCCCATACCCTGCAAGCCGTTGCGGAAGATGAAGATGATCGCGAGCATCGGATACGCCGCGCCGTTGAGCACCAGATAGGTGTGCACGTCGGCAAGGATCGCGGCATCCGTGCTGCCGATAAACGCCGACGCCACCGCGCTGCCCGCAAAGTAGTTGAAGCAGAACGCCGCCGCGCAGTAGAGAAACGCCGCGACCGTCATGCTGTTCACGCCCTTGCGGATGCGCGGCAGATCCTTCGCGCCGAGGTTCTGACCGCAGTAGGTCGCCATGGCGACGCCGCAGCTGTCCAGCGGCGCGGAGACCAGCATGTGCACCTTGGAGCCGGCGGAAACCGCTGCCACCGCGCCGGTGCCGAGGACGTTGACCGCGCTCTGCACCATGATGGTGCCGACGGCGGTAATCGAGAACTGCAGCCCCATCGGTACGCCGATGGCGGCGATCAGCCGCATCCGGCGGCCGTCCGGCCGCAGATCGTCGCGGCTCAAGTGCAGGATCGGCACCTTGCGCCACATATAGACGACGCAGGCAATGCCGGAGAGCAGCTGGGAGAGCACCGTGGCGTACGCCGCGCCCTCGACGCCCGCGCCGAGGAACTTCATAAACACCACGTCCAGCACGATGTTGATGAGCGCCGCGCCGATGAGGAAAAAGAGCGGCGTACGGCTGTCCCCCAGCGCGCGCAGCACGCCGGAGCTCAGGTTATAGAGAATCATCGCGCCCGCGCCGAGAAAGACGACGCGGATATAGCGATACGCCTCGTCATAGATCTCCGCCGGGGTGTTGGTGAGCCGCAGGATGTCATCCGTCCAGATCGCCGCGATCAGCGTGATGAGCGCCGTGGACAGCAGACCCAGCCAGATGAGCTGGCCGGTGCGGCGGCGCACCTCGTCCTCGTCCCCCGCGCCGAAGCTCTGGGCAATGGGGATGGCGAAGCCGGAGCAGATGCCCAGCGCGAAGCCCAGCACCAAAAAGTTCAGCGCGCCGGTAGAGCCGACGGCGGCAAACGCGTTGACGCCGAGAATCCGTCCGACGAGCACGCTGTCGGCGAGGTTATAAAACTGTTGAAACAGGTTGCCGATCAAAAGCGGGCCGCAGAAGGCCAAAATCCGCTTGATCGGCGAACCCGTGGTCATGTCTTGGATCATGGGATCAGCTTCTTTCCTTTTCAGGTTCCCCTCATTTTAGTCCTTTGCCCGGGGATTGCAAGAGGAAAAGCGCCCAAATATTTGGACGCTTTTCCTAAATTCTTTGTTGCGATTTTGTCTAATTTGCTGTAACGCTGTTCTGATGCGCGTCCAGCAGCTCATAGAGCGCCAGCGACGGATCGGCGGCGGGCTTGATCTCCTCGCCCAGCTCCAGCACCGTGCGTCCGTCACGGGTCGGCTCCCACACGGGAAGGCCCGCGCCGTTGGGGTCGCCGTACTTCACAAAGTTCGCCCAGTACTCCTGCATGACCTCGCTCAAAGCGCGGTCGCTTTCGTCGTAAAGCCACGCATGGCGGTCCAGATTGCCGAAGGCGTAGGGCAATTCGCCGCCGTGCGCGGAGCCGAGGCAGCCGTTGTCCTTGGTAAAGCGGTACTCCCAGACCGGCGTATCCTGTGCGCCCAGCAGGCGCGTCCAGCAGTAGTGGCTGTAGCTGAACCACGCCGCGGAGTAGACCGTGTTGCTGCTGCCCTTGGCGTCGCCGCCCGCCTCCACCAACCAGTGATATTTCTCGTCCACCGGTGTCGGCGGGTAAAGCGCCGCGGCGTCCGCCGCCCGGTCGCCCAGCAGCGGGCGCAGCGAGTCCACATAGTTCTCGCCCGTCACCTTGGTAAACAGCGTGAAGAGATCGGCCTCGTGAACGTTGAAGCCGTTCAGCAGCGCTTCCTCATGGTTTTTGCCCTTTTCATAGGTCAAATACGGCTGCTCCGTGATGGCGTAGCCGTCGACGGTCATGGCGTTGTTGGTGAACTTCGTGTTCACCAGCTTTTCCGCGGGGACGGCGCGCAGATCATCCATGCCGCTTGCGCCGAACTCCGTCAGAATACTCTCGCCCATCGCCAGCGCATCGGAAAGCGTGCGGAAGGTGTGGTAGGGTTGTTTGGCGACGATGCCGCTGCTCTCCGCGATGGCGCGGCGGAACAAGCCCTCGCTCAGCGGGGAGACGCACAGCGCGTTCACGCTGCTCGCACCGGCGGACTCGCCGCAGACGGTCACCTGTTCCGGGTCGCCGCCAAAGGCGGCGATGTTGTCGTGTACCCATTGAAGCGCCGCGATCTGGTCAAGCAGACCGTAGTTGCCGGTGGTACCGTTGGCGGATTCCGCCGCCAGCTGCTCCGTGGCGAGATAGCCGAACACACCCAGCCGGTAGCCGAAGTTGACCACCACGATACCCTTGCGGGCGAGGCTCTCGCCGTTGTACTCCACCCACGAGGGCTGACCCGTCGTCAGCGAGCCGCCGTGGATGTACACCATGACGGGCAGCTTTTCCTGCTCCCCCGCGGGCTTCCAGACGTTGAGGCAGAGCGAATCCTCGCTCATCGGCTCCAGGCTGTTGCCAAGGAGCTTCGGGCGGAAGGTGTGATAGATGCCCCATTCGGTCAGCGAGTTGAACCACGTCGCGTTGCGCACCTGCATGGACATGGGCGCAAAATGATCGCAGACGCGCACGCCCTCCCACGGTTCCGGCGGCTGCGGTTCGCGCCAGCGCAGCTCGCCCACCGGCGGCGCGGCATATGGGATGCCGGTGTAAACCTCCACGCCGCCGTCCGCGGTATAGACGCCGGTCAGATCGCCCTGCGCGACGGTGACAACGCCCGTCGGCGCCGGGTTTTTGCCCTCCACGGCGGGGATCGCCTGAATGGGCGGGCCAAACAGCCGAAACGTCAGCGCCAGCGCAGCGGCAAGCACGATCCACCCGGCCAGGCGCGGCAGAAAGCCGCTGCCCGTCATACGCAGGCGCACAATGACGAAGCCAACGAACAGCGCTGCCGCCAGCAGCCAGCCGGGCAGGTTGATCCGTCCCAGCAGAAACAGCAGCGCGCACAGCAGCGCAGACAGCGCGAGCACAAAGCCCACAGTTCCCTTCATGCTTTTCCTCCCCGCAGCGACGCCCCGGCGCAGCGCGCAAGCCAGTTGCTTTTATAGTAGTAGATCACAAAGGTCACCGCCGTGATGAACCACGTCACCGGATAGGACACGCTGATGCCCATCACCGTGTGCCAGTGCGGCACCACAAACGCGATCCAAAGAATACGCAGCAGGCACACGCCGATGAGGCTGATGACCGTCGGGGCGATGGCGTCGCCCGCGCCGCGCAGTGTGTTGGAGATGATCTCGATGAACGACCAGATGGCGTAGAACGGGATGAAGTACCACATCAGGCGCGTCGCCTCCGCCACCACCGCCGCGTCTGTGGTGAACAGGCGCAGTCCCCAGCGGCTCAGGCCGATGAGCAGCGCCGACATGGAGACCGCTGTCCCGATGGCCGTCAGCAGCCATTTGCGCACGCCCTCCTTCATGCGCTCGTACTTGCCCGCGCCGAAGTTCTGCCCCACAAAGGTGCAGATCGCCGCGCCGAAGGAGTTGCTGGTGACCCAGTACACACCGTCAAACTTGCTGATCGCCGTCCACGCCGCGATGACCACCGTGCCGAAGTCGTTGATCGCCGCCTGGATGAGGATGTTGGAGATCGAATACATCGCGCCCTGGATCGCGGCGGGAATGCCGATGTAGAGGATGCGCTTCAAAGACGGCGCGTCGAGGCGGAGCTTGCGCGGCTCCATACGCTCCGGTCCCTCGCTGCGGCCCAGGCGCAGCAGGATGAGCACCGCGCCCATCATCTGGGAGACCACCGTTGCCCACGCGACGCCGTTCACGCCCCAGCGCAGCGCCGCGACAAACAGCAGATCCAGCACAATGTTCATACCGCAGCACACGCCGAGATAGTAAAGCGGGCGGCGGGAATCCCCCACCGCGCGCAGAATGCCGGACGCGACGTTAAAGAGCAGCAGCGGTACCGCGCCGAGGTAGTAGATGCGCAGGTAGCTGCACGACAGGTCGAGGATATCCTCCGGCGTCTTGACCGCCCGCAGCGACCACATCGCGCTCAGGCGCCCCAGCAGCGTCAGCGCCACGCCGGCGATCAGGCAGAACACGAGGATCGTATGCACCGCGCGGCTGAGGCGTTCGTCATCCCGCGAGCCGAAATACTGCGAGATGATGACCGTCGCGCCGGAAGCCATGCCGGTGAAGATGCCGATAACCAGATTGATGATCACCGCCGGGCTGCCGCCCACCGCCGCCAAGGCCTCCGCGCCCACCACGCGGCCCACCACCACGGCGTCCACCGTGTTATAGAGCTGCTGGAAGAGCATGCCGAAGAGGATCGGAAAGAAAAAGCGCAGGAGGGATTTCAGGATGCTCCCCTGCGTCAAATCATTTGTCTGCATAGCTGTTGTGAGCGACCGCGGCAAAATGCCGCGGTCGCGCTTACTCCTGATTATTCAAACTCTGGAGACTGTATTTTGGGAGTCTCTTCCGTCTCAGTGTCCGGCCCGGCAATGGCGCGGTACAGCTCCGCGTTGGCGGCCGCCTTGTAGGGGCGCACCCAGAAGATGTCCAGGATGCCCGCGGTCATGGCGCCGAGGATCTCCCAGCCCAGGAAGGACAGGTCGAACACGAAAGCGCGCCACTTGTTGCCCTTCATCATCGTTCGGGAAAGGGTGATCGCCTCCGTGCCGTTCATCTCCGGGTGCTCCGCCATGATGTAGGGCACCATGCGGTAGGAGTAGCCCTTGACGATGCCGGGGATGATGAACAGGCAGCCCCACAGCAGCGTGAACAGATTCCGCAGGAACATCGTCCAGACGTTGTGCGTCCAGTGGGGCATGAAGCCGCGCTCCACGGCGTCGAGCTTCGCCGCCTCATGGGTGTTGCGGGTGAAGAAGTGTGCGGCGCCCACCTCCAGCGGATTGTAGAGCAAAATGGAGACCACCGACGATCCCACGATCACCACCGCCAGCACCGTGCCGAGGATCGCCAGGATCGGCAGCGCCGCCGCAGCGCTCAGCGGCGGCTCGTGCGAGTCGTTCACCGCGTCGATGAGTCCCTGCACCTGCGCGGGCGTAAGGTCTTCCATGCCGCCCAGCTCGTCGAGGTCGAGACCGACGATACTGTCCAGATCCTCAGGATCGACGGTGATGCTGCCGCCCTGCGGCTGGGACTCGGGCAGGTTAATGTTGATATTCTCGTGTACCTTGCTGCCGCCGGAGGCAAGCCCGCCGCCGACGATGGCGAACATCACGAACGCCACCAGCACACAGCGCCAGTAATTGAGTCTCAAAGCATCTTTCGCTCTGGTTTTCAAATCTTTTCTATCCCACATGATCGTTTTCTCCTTTCAATGGAACCTTGCTATTATACTGCGGTTTTTTCAAAAATCAACCCTGCACGCGCAAAAACCGCTCCCGCAGGAAATCGTCGGGATAGTTCCCCAGCAGCGGCACGTTCTCCGCCGGGATCAGGCCGCCCGCCATGGTGGCGTGGCCGCCGCCGTCGCCGAGACCCTCCAGCGCGCGGCGTGTCAACGCTCCCGCGTCTACGTCCGTGCGCTCGGAGCGCACAGAGAACTTATAGCCGTCCACGCGGGTGCAATAGATGACCGCGACCTCCACCTCCACGAGCGAGAGGATGAAGTCCGAAAGCATGGCCACCATAGCGTCAGGACAGGAAAACGGGATGTGAGAAAAGCCGTAATAGCCGTAGACCTTGGTGTTCGCGATCGCCGCGCCATAGGCCTTGAGATCCTGAAACTCAATCTTGCTGTGCTCCAGCAGGCCCATGGTTCGCTCATCGATATAGGGCAGCAGGAACGAAAACGCCCGGATGTCCGCCTCGGTCACGCCGCGGGTAAAGTTCATCGTGTCCATCTTGATGCCGTAGAGCAGCGCCGTAGCCGCAACAGGATCCGGCGCCAGACCGCGATCCTTGTAGTACTCCGCGATGATGGTCGAGCAGGCGCCCACCTTCCGAATGTCGGAATAGCGGTACCTGATCTGGGTGTAGGTCGGGTGATGATCGATGGACGCGATCTCGTCGCCGACAAAGTCGGTGATGTTTCCCGCGCCCTTCTGGGAGTCGACACAGATGATGCAGTCGTCATCCCGCAGCTCCTGCCCCACCTCCTCGGCGGAGAGCATCTCGATCCGCAGCAGCTCCAGCATCCGCTCGGTGCTGAGCTTGTCGATTTTCCCGTCGTAGCATATCTTCGTCGGAATCGAATAGCGCAGCAGCAGCTGCTGCAGCCCGTAGGCCGAGCCAATGGCATCGGGATCGGGGAAGTTATGGGTCTGGATGTAAACGCGCTTATTCTGGCACAGCGCAATTAATTGACGAACGTCCGCCATGGTTCCTCACTTTTGTCCGTTTTTTCGATTATTTGCTGCCGGCGGTCGACGGCTGGGGCAGGTACGGGATGAGCTGATTGGCAAACTTGCTCAGCGGCATGGTCTGGAGAATCACGCGGCCCGGGCCGGTGACGACCGTGTTGAAGAGTCCCTCGCCGCCAAACACCACGTTCTTGATGCCCTTGACCTGCTGAACGTCCAGCGAGCAGGTCTCGTCCATCACGGCAAGGTGTCCGCTGGAGACCAGCATCTGCTGGCCGGAGGCGAGCTCATATTCCACCGCGGAGCCGTCGATTTCGAGAAACGCCGTGCCGCTGCCGGAGAGCTTCTGCATGATAAAGCCCTCGCCACCAAACAATCCCGCGCCCAGCTTCTTTTGGAAAAACACCGACAGCTCCACACTGTCCTCGCAGGCGAGGAACGCCGATTTCTGCACCACGACGGGATGCTCCGGCGTGATCTCCACCGCGCGGATGGAGCCGGGGAAGCTGGACGAGAACGCGATCATGCCCTGGCCGCGGGCGGTATAGCGATTCTGAAACATGCTCTCGCCCGAGAACAGGCGGCCAAACATCTTGCCGATTCCGCCGCCGGTGGTGGTGGACATCTCCATGTTCGGGCTCATCCAGCTCATGGAGCCGGACTCGGTGCGCATGGTCTCGCCGTCGTTCATGGTGCAGACCACGACGGGCAGGTTCTCTCCCTGAATTTCGTACTTCATTACAATATCCTCCTTTTTTGTTACAGCTTGCTGATGCGCAAACCGTGAAATTTACCATTTTGTCAGCTCAAACGCCTCTACAATCCCTTTATACTGGTGTTCGGAGTCGATTTCGCCTTTTTTCATATACTGGTAGCTCTGGAGGTCATCGCTCATAGGCTTTGCCATCGCAATGTCATAGGTCTCTTTTCTATCCAGCGCACCAACATAGAGCCTGTATCCGCCGTTAAATTCTACCTTAAACGCCCTGCTGTCGTACCAACCGATGGCACTCGGATATACATATCCGTTTGCGTAGGTGTGCGGGGGAGTGATAGCGTTCATGAAGTCCGCATACGCCTTGTCGCCCTGCGTAGGATAGATGATGTTCAGAACCTGCTTAAGCAACTGACGGCTACTATAGCTCAAGCCGCTTGCAGGCATATACTTACCATCTTTGTTGTAGTAGAAATCCAGATGGCTTCTGGTAGTGCGTCTGTCACAGAAGACAATCCCGTTCTCATCGAGAATGTTGGGAACTCCGAGTTCTGTGTCCTCAGTATAGGTCAGTTCTGATACAAAATCTTTTGCTGTGATACCGATAGCCCCGCCTCTTTCTGTGTCCTCAATGTTCACAGTGACGGTCAATTGCGCATGCTTACGCTCTTTTGCGATAAAATAGAGGGTAGTTACTTTGCTATTCCCAATTTCATCGAGCGACTTCGGATGCTGGAGGTTTGTTTCCTCAGTAAACAGACCCGTTGCGCGCAACTTATTGATGATTTCCTCGTTCGTCACGCCGTGGCCGGTGGTCGGTTTAACAGCCGCTGTTGTATAACCAGCACGATTGAGAATAGCGCAAGCCTCGCTACGAGCGAGACCGTTCTGCGGCTTGAAGGTGTGGTTCTCGTCCACGCCATTAAGCAGCTTGTACTGATATGCCTTGAGGACGGCATCTCTGTACGCCATATCAACCAGCCCGAAATCAGGGATATAGTCTGCCTCGATGTTATACGCTGTCTTGTCTGCTGGGATTCCGAGACCGTTTACAATCATATACACCGCAAGTTCACGGGAACACTCGACATCGTAGTTTTCTGGCGTTAGTTCGCCGCGATTCGGCAAGCAACCGATTTCAAGGCAGTAGTTGACGGCTGCTGTCCACCAGTAATCGCCTTTGTTTGCATTCGTGTCGTAACCCTTCGCGTTAGCGATAATCTGCGACATCTGCGAAACGGTGAACTTGGTGTTGGGCGAGAACATGCCGCCGCCGACACCGTTCACAAGCCCGCCGTCGGCAAGCGCGCTGATGTCGTCGAATGCCCAATGGGTGGTCGGAACGTCGCCGAACCGCCACGCGAACGCTGTGGAGCAGCAAAGCGCAAGGGCAATCACAAGACTCGCAATTCGTTTCATGATGAATGATCCTCCTGCTATTTTATTTCTTATCGGGCAAGCCGATAGATCTCTCTCATGTCCTCACGCGTCAGCGCACGGATCGAGCTGCACCTGCGTGGACATATAGAAAGGAACGTCGTTCATGCCGCTTCCTCCCTGTCAGACCGTTTTCCTCTCCGCCGCTTTTTGCGCCACGGCGTTGGTGTCGATACTGTTGCGGAACACAACATAGGTATCGTAGAAATACTCCGTCACCAGATTGCACGCCATATTGAGCGCCGTGACCAGATAGTCGTTCCACCCCAGCGTCTCGGCAAGATAGTTGCCGAGGATCGTAGTGGTCGGCGTAAACACGCAGTAGAACGCAGCCACCAGCAGCATGGCGCGGGGCACGTTGGCGGTGCTGCGGAAGGTGTAGCGGCGGTTGAGTGTGAAGTTCCACACCACCGACGCCGTCAGCGCGAGCAGATAGCACGGCCAGTAGGGCCACGGCGTCAACTCATGGAACAACGCGAACGCGACCGCTTCGATCACGCCCGCCGAAGCCGAAAAGACGGTAAACTTCAAGGCCCGCAGCATTTCCTGCCGTTTGTTGGTCTGCATGTAAAAAACTCCTGTTTCCTGTGATCTTGTCTATGGGTGCCATTTGACATAGATGGGCCGCTCGTGTATACTGTCAAAAAACGACCGGTTCCGAGCGAGAGGAGGCGTGCCTGTGTCCGCAGAGCTCAAAAAAGAATCCACACAGCCGGAAGCCCCGATCTGCGCGATCTGCGGCAAGCCCATCTTCAGCAACTGCACGATCGACCATGTGATCCCTCAGGCGATCTACAAGTGGCACGAGCAATACTTGAGCCACGCGGAATTCGCCGCGCTGCGCAAGCGCATCACCTCGCCGCGCAACACTGTGCGCACGCACCGGCACTGCAACGAGCGCAAGGAGGAATCCATCGTTCGCATCGCGGGACTTCACGTCAGCCGCACCAAGCGCGGCAAGCTGCACCAGACCTATACCGCCGTGGAGCCATACATCGAGGCGTTTTTGAAGCGAAAGGACGAGCTGCGCGAGCGTCAGCAGAACTGCTGCTACGTCTGCGGCAAGCCGCTTCGGGACGGCGGCGTGCTGCGCCGCATCGACGATACGCTCGACAGGGTCTGGGAAAACGCCTGCCTCATCTGCCATCGCTGCAACTGCCGGGTGCGCTCCCACGACGTCAAGACCTACCGGCTCATCCGCATCGGCGCGATCCACCCGGTCCCCAAAAAGGCCAAGGCAGCCCCGCAGCCGCCCGCCGAGCCGGCGGCTGCCGCGTCTGTGCCCGCCGCGCCCGCAAAGCGGCGCAGGAGGCATCGGCACAGGCGCCCCAAAAAGGGCGTTACCGCCGCGTCGCAGACGACTCCGTGAGATAGGCAGACACGTCAAACGGCTCCAGCGGACTGTCCTTCTTTAAGTACAGCGGATGGTGCGGATGCCCCTGCTTGGAGCGTTGCCCCGCGCAGTACCACGCAGCGCCCCGTCGAACGCCGACGTTTACCATGTCCCGCACACAATCGGCAAGATAATCCCGCTTTTCAATGATCGCGCCCCAGGCCGCCCATACGGCCGGGGCGCCGTTTTTGCACAGGGACAGCGCATAGTCGAACGCCTTCATGTTCTCCCGGTGCAGCGCGGCGTTGCAGCTGCGCTCCATATCGTCCGGGCGCGTGGCGCGCTGGGCATAGACGTTGAACATCAAAAAGCTGTCGTAACCGTTGTACAGCGCGACGCGCTCCACGGACTTGAGCGTATTGTCGAGCGCGTCCGGCGCGGCGGTAGAGGGGTTGATGCCCACGCAGATGAGCGGGTGCTCTCCCCGCGTGCCGAGGATGTAACGGTACTCCGTATAATCGTTGGGGACGTACAGCCAGCGCGCCGTGTCATAGTTCGGATTCGGCTCCAGTGCCGCGCTCAGCGCACTGTCGAAGTCCGGCAGCTCCAGCGCCGTCGTCTCGCAGGATGGTATGTGCATAAGCTCTCCCCGCACGTCCCGACGGGCGTGCGTCTTTTCTTTATTCAAAGATGGACACGCGATAGCTCAGCTCCTCCGCCGCGCCCGGGGCAAGCGTGCGCACGCCTGCCTTATCCTTCAGCTCGCGGCCCACAAAGGTCGCGTCCGGCAGCGTCGTCCACGGTTCGATGCAAACGTAGTTGGTGTCAAACTCCTTCGCCGCTGTCCAAATACCGAGGTACGGAAAATCGGCAAACTCCACGCTGACGCGGGGACGGTCCTTTCCGTCCACCAGCACCGCCCTCCGCTCCGGCAGCTCATCCAGAATAATGGTATCCAAATCGTATGCCGAAGGCTTGAGCGGCATTCTGCCGTTCTGAAGCGAATGCGTCACAGTCTTTGGGGTGATCATGTTTTGCGCGTCCATGCCGTAGGGCGTCACCGCGTTTACGCCGGGGAAGCGGATGGCATAGTCCCCCATGGTCTCTCCGGGTTCGAGGGGGGCGCGGTAGCCGTCGTGCCCGCCCAGCTCGTAGAGCATCGGCACGTCGCCGCGGTTCTCCACGCGATGGGTCTTGATGATCGTATTGCCCTCCAGCGTATAGGTCACGCGCAGCACAAACGAGAACGGGTAGCTCTCCCGCGTCTGCGTCGTGTCGGTATAGCGAAAGGTCACGCTCGCCTCGCTCTGCGCCTCCACGGTGAACGGCGCGGTGCGGCAAAAGCCGTGGATGCCCATGTGGTAGGCCTTGCCGTCAAGCAGATACTGCTCGTCCTTGAGTCGCGCGATAAACGGAAACAGCAACGGCGCGCGCCGGTTCCAGATGGCGGGATCGCCCTGCCAAAGATACTCGGTGCCCCGCGTATCGCGGATCGACGCGAGCTGTGCGCCGACGTCCTCGATCTGCACGGTGAGCGCTTCGCTGTGAATGGTGATCAGCATGGGATCAGCCTCCTCGTTTTGTTTTCCGCATCAGCAGAAAAGGCCGACAGCCATGCAATGGCCGTCAGCCCTCCCGGATATTACGCGTTGGCTCTTGCGCGTTCCCGCCGCGCGTCCACCGTCAGAAGAACGCCAGCGACGGCAACCATACAGACGCCGGCGCCGATCATCGTGTGCGCCGCATCGGTCTTGCTGACGCCGGGCAGCGCCGCGAGAGGAACATCTTCATCCTCAATGATCATTTCATCGTCAATGCGGATGCTCTCCTCCGCCGCGGCATACGCGGGCAAGGCAAGGATCAGGGAAAGCAACGCGAGAACCGCAAGAAATGCGCTCAGTCGTTTCATCGTGCACCCCTCCTTTTATTTCTGACCTTATCATAGCACATCGGCCGGATATTTGCAAGAAATTCTTACAGGGCAAGATCGTACTTCGTGACACGGAAGCTGGCTTTGCCGTCGGCAAAGAACGCAATGCCCTCGGCGTCCAGATCGGTGTAGAGCGTGGCGGTCATGACCTTTTCGCCGTCGTTGACGAACATCTCGGCGCTGTAGCGGTCGAGGATCAGACGCAGCTTGAGCTTGCCGTTTTCGTGGCGCACCTTGGCGCGGCGCTGGTGAATGATGGCGCGGCGCGAGCCGGAGAACTTGCGGTCCACCTTGAGCACCGACTCATGGGGACGGAAGCTGAAGCCGGTGTGATAGTTTTCGTTCTTTGCGAACCACACGGCAAAGCGGGTGAAATCTCCCGCCTCCAGCTCGATCTCCATGTCCACCATACGGCCGGACACGCCGGGCAGCACGATCTCATCGTTCTCCACGGTGATGTGGTCGTACTCCACCTTGTTGCGGCGCATTGCCTCCAGCTCCCGGATGGGGGTCTGATACAGGATACCGTCCTTGACGTGCAGCTCCCGCGGCAGACTCATCTGGCCGAACCAGGGCGTGGATTTCGTATGCAGATTGCAGGTGTCCCAGTTCTGCATCCAGCCGATCATCACCCGGCGTCCATCGGGCGTCAGGACGGTCTGGGGCGCGTAAAAGTCGATGCCGTAGTCCGCGGCATGGTCGCTCTCTTCCACAATCCTGCCGGTTTCGGGGTCGATGTGGCCGATGAAATAGAACGTGCCGTTGCCGTTGTGGTACTCAAAGCCCTTGGGCAGCATATCCTGAGAGCTTGCCAGCAGCACGTCCTTGCCGTCGAGGCGGAAGAGATCCGGGCATTCCCACATACGGCCGATGCGCCCGTCGTTTCGGGACAGCACGCTGTCAAACTGCCACGCAAAGGCGTCGTCGCTGCGGAAAATCAGCATCTGCCCTCCGCCCTCGCCCGCATAGTTCGCGGCGATGGCGCGATAGGTGCCGTCCGGCTCCCGCCAGATCTTAGGGTCGCGGAAGTGCTCCCGGCTGCCGCCCGCCGGCAGATCGGCGGCGGTAATGACCGGGTTGTGGGGGTACTTTTTATAATTCACGCCGTCGCCGATGGCGAGATTCTGGGTCTGCACGTCCCGCAGCTCGCCGCTGTCCGTCACCTCGCGGGAAACGCCGGTGTACAGCAGCAGGTGCCGCCCGTCGGGCAGCTCGATGGCGCTGCCGGAGAAGCAGCCCGCGTGGTCATAGGGCATATCCGGCGCAAGCGCCGCGGGCAGATACTGCCAGTGCAGCAAATCCTTGCTCACAGCGTGGCCCCAGTGCATGGGCCCCCAATGGGAATCGTAGGGGTAGTATTGGTAAAACATGTGGTACTGCCCCTGGTAGAATGAAAAGCCGTTGGGGTCGTTCATCCAGCCCACACGGGCGCTCAGATGAAATCCCGGGCGATCCTCGGGCTTGATGAACAGCTCCCGCTCCTCTTCGTATGCTCTTGCATCTCGTAACGTTTGACTCATGATAATTGTTATCCTTTATCTCTGATCGTTTAAGCTGTCGTTGAGGGCGTCCACAATGGTCTCCACCACTTTTGTCGCCCGCTTTTGCACCTCCTCCGGTGCATAGGGGAAGGTATAGGACACATCTGCCGCGTCGAGCAGCGGCAGGTCGTTGATGGAGTCGCCGATGCCGTAGAGCGTCACGTCGCCCCATTTTTCCCGCATATGCTCGCGCAGGTACTCCACACCGAGGCCCTTGGAGCAGCCCTTGGGCGCGATGTCCACCTCAATCACGTTCTGAAACGCGGTCACATAGTCGCCGTAGTGCTCGTTGACCCACGCGCTGACCGCGGCTGCCTCCTCCAGCGTCTCGTTGTGGATGCTCACCTGATGGATGAGCCCCTCCGGCGCGTCATCCACGCCGGTGATGACGTAGTATTTGCCGGGATAGTCCATCTCGGCAAATACGCAGATGTTGCCCTCCACGTCCAGCGTCATGCGATGGTCGTCCCGATAGCGCCTGACCAGTGCGTCCGCCACGGCGCGGTCGACGCCGCGCTTGAGGATGGGCTGAAAGTCCCGGTCCACAATGTTTGCGCCGCTGCTGGTGATGTAGAAATCCGGCTCGATGATGCCTCCGATAAACGGCGTCAGGCCGCCCACCTGCCTTCCGGTGCAGAGGCCGAACAGATGCCCCGCCGCCTGATACGCCTTGATCTTTTCCACGCTCTCCGGCGGGAGCTTAACCTCCGCCTTGTAGAAATACAGCGTGCCGTCGAAGTCGCTGGCGAACACTTTCTTATTCATCTCATACCTCACACCACGAAATCGTCCCTGACCGAGGGCTTCATCGTCCACAGGCGCAGCTTCGCGCCGTCAGAGACCGTGTAATGGAACTCACCCTCCGTGGGGTAGCTGCGGGTGGTGAAGGTCTCCTCGCCGTCGTTGACAAAGATCTCCGTCGAGCAGCGGTCGATGAAGATGCGCAGGGTCTTGAGCGGGGTCTCCAGCGGCATATCCAGCACCTCGAACACCTGCTCGTTGAAGCGCTTGTTCATGCCCGTGCGATCCACGGTGCACAGGCGCTTTGCGCTGTCATAGCGCAGGCGCAGCCCGCCGGTGCCGTCCGCCTTGGTGAAAAGGGCCAGTTCAAAGTCGCCCTCGCCCGCCTCGACTTGCAGCTCACACGCGGCGGGCAGATTGCCATTGTCGGGCAGCCCACGCAGGCTCTCGATGCCGGCAATCGGCGTTTGCACCAGTCTGCCATCCTTGACGCGCAGCTCGCGCGGGAGCGTCATGGTGCCCTCCCAATCCTCTTCCTCGGTGGGATAGTGGTTGTCGGGCAGGCCGATCCACGAGATCAGGATCGCCTTATCGGGATCGCCCACGTTCGCCGCGCCCTGCGCGGCGTAGAAGTCGAAGCCGTAGTCGAGATAGTGATAATCGCCTTGCGGTGTGAAGGTCAGGGTATCATAGTCCATCTTCCCGAGAAAGTAGACGTTGTGATTGGTGCTGTTGCCGCGCCCGGGCAGCTTGATGTACTGCGGGGAGAAGATCAGCACGTCGGTGCCGCTGACATTCACGATGTATGGGCACTCCCACATGCCGCCGAAGCTCTCGAAGCCCGGCACCTTGAGCTGACCGGCGAACGTCCAGCCGTCCAGCAGCTCCGCGGACTCGTAGACCAGCACGCAGCCCTTGAGATCCGCGGTCTGCGCGCCGATGAAGATAAAGTATTTCCGCTTGCTCTCCACCCAGACGATCTTGGGGTCGCGCTGGTGTTCGCTGTGGGTATCGCGCGGGCCGAAGAGCGGCTTTTCCAGCTTGTGCGGCTTGCCGTCCGCGCCCAGCACCGCCGCGCAGGTGTAGGGCGTGCGCGTCCAGTCCTCGTCGCGGTGGTTGCCGGTATAGAAGAAATAGAGATCGTCACCCACGGAAATTGCGCTGCCGGAGTGGGTGCCCCGGTTGTCAAAGTAGCAGTCCGGCGCGAGGCCGATGCCCTCATTTTTCCAGTGGATCAGATCGGTGCTGGTGACATGATACCAGTACTTAAGCCCATGCACCGCGCCCCAGGGGCACCACTGGTAGCACAGGTGCCACACACCCTTGTGCAGGGCAAAGCCGTTGGGGTCGCTGGAAAGACCCGTCACCGGCTGGACATGGTAGGTCTGGCGATAGACCGATTTGCTGATGCGCTCGTGCAGGTCGCGAATTTCTTCGGGGCTCTTCAGCTCCCGGTAACGCTCCTCGCGGGTCCATTCTTTCATGGGGCGTGCCTCCTCTTGTCAAACAATTTGGTTGGGTACGCAATTAGGGATATTATACAATAGGCTGATAAAGTGCGTCAATCACTTTATCAGCCATTTCCATGTTTTTTCCCGTCATTGCCGCCCTTCGGGTTCCAGCAGCCCCGCCGCCGTGTACAGCAGCGCGTTGCAGATCGCCGCCGCCACGTTGCTGCCGCCCTTGCGTCCCATGGCGACCACGGCGGGCACGCCCAGGCGCTCGCAAACCGCAAAGGCCTGTTCCTTGCTCTCCGTCACATTCACAAAGCCCACCGGCACGCCGATCACCAGCGCGGGCCGCGCGCCGGCCTCGATCCGCTCCGACAGCTTCAGCAGCGCGGTGGGCGCGTTGCCGATGGCAAAGACCGCGTTCGGATGCTCCGCAAGCGCCCGCTCCATCGACACCGCCGCGCGGGTGACGCCCCGCTCCTTTGCCTCCGCCGCCACGGTCTCTTCCGCCATATAGCAGCAAATCTCGCAGCCCAGCTTCTTTGCCGCAGCCTTGCTGATTCCCGCGCGCGCCATATTGGTGTCCGTGACGATCACATGGCCGCGCAGGGCGGCAACGCCCCCGGATGCCGCTTTATCTGTAAAGCGTATCGCCCTTGCATAGTCGAAATCCGCGGTGGTGTGAATCACTCGTTTGACGATCGCCGCGTGCTCCGGCGGCAAGGCGATCCCCCGCTCCGCCAGCTCACGGTCGATGATCCGCATACTCTCGCGCTCGATCTCCGCGGGTTGGGTAAACGTCATACTTTTCCCTCCATGATGCGATAGACGGCGTCCATGTCCAGTGCCGCGCGGACGCCGTCCGCCAGCAGGTGATACTGCCGTTCCCGATACGCGCGGCGATCCTCCGCCGGCGGGATTTCCACAGCAACGCCCTTTTTCGCGCACAGCTGCGCCGCCAGCCGCTCCGTGACCTCACCGCTGTCAAAGAGGCCGTGGAGATAGGTACCGCACACGTTCCCCGCGCGGCAGCCGTCGCTTCTGCCATCTTCCAGACGGCAGAACGCCTCCCCCCGCACCTCGGTCGTACCCATGTGGATCTCATAACCGTCGATGCGCGCGCCGTCAGGCGTCGCCGCGCAAACTCGCGTCAGCGTCTTTTTCGGGGCAAAGACCGTCTCGCAGGGCAGAAGCCCCATGCCCCGCAGCGTCGGAAGCGCGCCCTCCACACCGTCGGGGTCACGCAGTGTTTCGCCCAGCATCTGATAGCCGCCGCAAATGCCAAGGATCGGCGTTCCGCGCTCCGCGAGACGAAGGATCGCGGTCTCCAGCCCGCTCTCGCGCAGCCAGAGCAAATCCGCCATGGTGCTTTTCGTTCCCGGCAGGATCACAAGGTCAGGTTCACCCAGCTCGCCGAGCCGCTCCACATAGCGCACGCCCAGCGCCGGGTTTGCCTCCAGCGGCGCAAAGTCTGTAAAGTTGGAGATGTGCGGCAAGCGGATCACCGCCACGTCGACGGGCTGATCCGCAGCCTTGGCCGCGAGCCTCGGCGCGAGGGAGTCCTCGTCGTCCAAATCGACGCGCAGGTACGGCACCACACCCAGCACCGGCACGCGCGTCATCTCCTCGATCTGCCGCAGCCCCGGTGCGAGCAGCCCCACGTCGCCGCGGAACTTGTTGACGATCAAGCCCTTGACCCGTGCGCGCTCGCGCTCGTCCAGCAGTGCCACCGTACCATAGAGCTGGGCGAACACCCCGCCGCGGTCAATGTCTCCGGCCAGCAGCACCGGCGCGTCGATCCGCTCCGCAAGTCCCATGTTTACGATGTCGTTTTCCCGCAGGTTGATCTCCGCCGGGCTGCCCGCGCCCTCGACCACGATGACGTCGTATGCTTCGGCAAGGCTGCGGTAGGCGCTTAAGATATCGGGAATCAGCCGCTTTTTGTACGAAAAGTATGCTGCCGCGGTCATCTGCGCGCGGGCAACGCCGTTCACGATGACCTGACTGCCCACGTCGCTGGACGGCTTTAAGAGGATCGGGTTCATGCGCACGTCGGGTTCGACGCCCGCCGCCTCCGCCTGCACGATCTGGGCGCGGCCCATCTCCAGCCCATCCCGCGTCACGCCGCTGTTGAGCGCCATGTTCTGACTCTTGAACGGCGCGACGCGCAAGCCGTCCTGCCGGAAGATCCGGCACAGCGCCGCGCACAGCAGGCTTTTTCCCGCGCCGGACATGGTGCCCTGCACCATGATGCATCGTGCGCTCATGCCAGCACCTCCGTCAAAGCGTCTATCAGCCGCTGATTTTCCGCATGTGTCCGTACCGCGACGCGGTACCATGTGTCGTCCAGTCCCGCGAAATCGCCGCAGCCGCGGATGAGGATGCCCCGGCGGCGCAGCGGCGCGGCCAACGGCACAGCACTGCGAAACAGCAGGAAGTTTGCCTCCCCCGGTACGACAGCAAGGCCAAGCGCCGCCAGCTGCTCACGGAGCCACGCTCGCTCGATGCGCACCAGCGCACGAACGCGCTCGATATATGCGCTCTCCTCCAGCGCGGCGACCCCCGCCGCCTGCGCGGGATGCGAGACCGACCACGGCGGCCCCGCGCGACGCATGGCGTCCAGAAACGCTTCGTCGGCGCAGAGGACGTATCCCAGCCGCACCCCCGCCATCGCACAGAGCTTGGTGAAGGCGTTCAAAACCAGCAGGTTCGGAAACTCCTTCAGCAGCGGCTTGCAGCTGTACGCCTCCGGCACGTCGAGGAAATCGACAAAGCACTCATCCATCAGCACCCGGCAATCGCACGCGGCGCAGCGCTCGATCATCCGCCGCAGCAGCGGCGGGTCAACGCTCACGCCGGCGGGATTGTTGGGCTGGCACAGGATCACCAGCTCTACCGAGTCGTCAATTACCGCTAAGAACCCCTCGTCCAAGCGGAATTCCGAGTTCAGTGAATACCGCAGGATCTCACAGCCCGCAGCCTCCAGCGCCGCCTCGTACCCCCCGAAGGCCGGGGCCGTCACCAGCGCACGGCGCGCTCGCGCGGCAAAGATCGCGCGATAGATCAGGTCGCTGGCGCCGTTGCCGCAAAGAATCCATTCCGCCGCCACGCCCTCGTGCGCCGCGATCGCTCCGCGCAGAGCGCGGCAATCGGGATCGGGGTAACGGTCGATCTCTCCCGCCGCCGCGGCAATGGCGGCGCGCACACGCTCCGGCACACCCAGTGGGCTGACGTTCGCCGAGAAGTCCAGCGGCAGCGTCCCATATTCTTCCTGATAGGCGGCCCAGTCGCCGCCGTGGGTTCGCTTCATCACAGGCCCCTCACGATCCAGAGTCGTACCGCCGCGCAAGCAAGGCACAGCAGCACGCTTCCGCACAGCATCATACGGTTGGTTTTCAAGATATCCTCCGGCTCACAGCGGCGCGTCGCGTCGCCCAGCGCCGCCTTCTCATGTTTTTCGCCGAAGTACCACGCATCGCCGCCGAGCTGCACGCCCAACGCACCCGCGCAGGCGGCTTCGGTCTGTCCCGCGTTGGGGCTGAGATGCTTGTTCGCGTCGCGTCGCCAGACGCGCCACGCGCTCTTTGCGTCCTGACCCGTCAGCGCCGCCGCAAAGATGAGGAACAGCGCCGCGATACGCGACGGGAGATAGTTCGCCAGATCATCCAGCTTGGCGGCAAATCTCCCGAAATACAAGTACCGCTCGCTGGTGTAGCCCACCATGCTGTCCATGGTATTGATGGATTTATAGACCATCGCCAGCGGCGCGCCGCCGAGGAACATGCACAGCATCGGCGCGGCAACGCCGTCGGAGAAGTTCTCCGCCACGGTCTCCACCGCCGCCTTGGCGACGCCCTCGGCGTCCAGACGCGCCGTATCGCGACCCACAATGCGCCCCACCGCGGTTCTGGCGCTGTCAAGCTTGTTTCCTTGCAGAGCCTCGGAAACATTGCGGCTCTCTGATGCGAGCCCCCGCGCCGCCAGCGCTTGCGCGCACCAAAAGGTCTCAAGCGCAAGCTCCAGCGCCCAATGGATCCGCCGTGCCAACCGGCAAGCCCCCAGCGTGACGCACAGCGTCAGCAGCGGCAGCGTCAGCGCCAGCAGCGCCCCGCCCAGCAGCTCGCCCTTTGGCGTTTTGGGAAGGCGTGCGCGGACAAACCGTTCAAACGATGTGATGTATCTTCCCATCACGACCACCGGATGGAGCAGCCACGCCGGGTCGCCGCAGAGAAGGTCGAGCGCGAAGCCGCCCGCCGCCGCGCAGAGGGTCAGCATTTCTCCGCCTCCACAAACGAGACGCGCTCCAGAAGTCTCAATTTGCGCCGCGTGTCCCACAGCGCCGTGTCAAAATCAAGGCGGTAGCCGCCGCCGTTGCCGGACATCCAGTCAAAATAATCCCGCTCCGGCAGGGCATAGCGCTCCATCACCGCCCGCAGTGTCCCGCCGTGGGCGACGATCACCAGCAAGCCCCTGTCCCGTTCGGAATCCAGCAGCGCTTCAAACGCGGCGCAGCTGCGCGCGCAGAATGCCGCGCGCGACTCCCCGCCGGGGCATTGGGCGGTGCAGGTGCCATCCACCCACGCGCGGTAGTCCGCGTCCTCCGCCATCTCGTCCGCGGTGCGACCGTCAAAGGCTCCGAAATCCATCTCGGAGAAATCGTCGATCACGACCTGGCGCGCGCTCGGAAACACGATGCGAGCGGTCTGCTGCGAACGCTGCAAAGGCGAAACGTAGACAACGTTCGGTGCAAAGTCCGCCGCGCGCAGCTCCGCCGCGCCCGCGGGAGAGAGCGGAATGTCCAGCTGCCCTTGATAGCGGCGCTCGTCATTGAATCGGGTGCGCCCATGGCGCAGCAGCCAGATGTTCATGGCAGTTCTCCCTTCATCACCATCGGTATCCCGCAGAACACGCGCACCACGGTGTCCGCGCGCTCCGCCAGCAGACAGCTCAGCCGCCCCGCGCGCTCCCGCGCGGCACGCTCCGCAGCATCGGCCGGTACGATTCCGCCGCCCACTTCGGTCGCGATCACGAGGTCGTTTCGCGCCAGCTCATCCGCAAGCGCCGCCAGATCCGTGCGCTCGCGCACCAGCTCCTGTACATCCCACACCGCGCGGCGGGAAAGCTCCGCGTCATCCCAGCGCAGGAGCTCCTTTGCCGCCGTGCGCTTGCCGCTCCACAGCGGGCCGAACAGAAAAATCATAACAGCTTCTCCCCGTACTGCACGGCGACCGCCGCCGCCAGCATCCAAAACTCCGCTTTCACCAAAAACCAGCCCGCAAGATCGCCCGACGTGCCGCCGAACGCCCGCTTCGCCGTGCGAGCATAGCGCCAAACCATCAGCAGCGCGGCACAGAGCATCGCCGCGCCGGTCACGCCGCCGAACCGGAGCAGCAGCGCGGCCGTCAGCGCCGCCAGCAGTCCCAGCAGCGCGCACACGCGCCGCTTCGCGGCGGTATCCGCAAAGGCCTTCGCCATGCTGGATCCCTCCGCGACGGGAAGGACCGTCAGCAGCAGTCCCGACAGCGTCCGGGACAGCACAAAGCCCGCGCAGCACACCGCTGTCGGCTCCGCCGCGCAGCACAGCGCAAAATACACGATGAAATAGACGCACAGCCGGATCACCGCGAACGCGCCGCAGTGCGGGTCGCGCAGGATCTCCTGCTTGCGCGCGGGGCTTGCGTGACTCGCAAGCGCATCGCAGGTATCGGCATAGCCGTCGAGATGAATGCCGCCGGTGAGCAGCGCCGGCAGCACGCACAGCAGCGCCCCGCGCAGCAGCTCCGGCGCCGCCAGCAGCACGCACAGTGCATACGCGCTCCGCCACGCCAGCCCCAGCACCGCGCCCACCAGCGGAAACGCCGCAAGCGCGTAGCGCATGTTCTTTGCATTCCATTCGGTTCGCGGCACCGGCAGCGCCGAGTACATCCCAAACGCTACCGTCACGGTTTCCAACACCCACATCCGTTTTCTTCTCCCTTGCAGTACATCGCAATTCCGCCGCTGACCTCCAGGACGCGATCCGCCAGCGCGGCGAGTTTCCGGTTGAGATACGCCAGCACGCTCAGGTAGCGCTCCGTGTCCCCGGCGTAATCCATCCCGCCGGCAAACACCTCGTTGGACACGATCACCAGATCGCGGCACTGCGCGCGCACTTGCGCAACGCCGCGGAGAATGGCCTCCGCCGCATCCTCGCCCGCCCCCTGTGGGGAAAACAGCTCGTTGGCACAGAGATTGCCCAGATCCTCCAGCAGCACCGCGCTGTCGGACGGCAGCGACACGTCCGCTAAGCCGGTCAAGCATTCCAGCGTGATAAAGCCTTTGTTTGCCCGCATGGCGCGATGCCGTGCAATGCGTGCCCGCGCTTCCTCGCCAAACGGTTCCATGGTGGCAAGGTACACGCGCCGCGCCGCGCCCGAGCGCTCGATCAGGCGCTCCGCGCAGGCGCTCTTGCCGCTGCCCGCGCCGCCAACAATCAGCGTCATCATTGCGGTGTGTACGGCTCGATGCCGCCCTCCGCGAACGTATAGGCGTCCCGGTACACCGCAAGCGCCATGTCCAGCAGCGGCATGGCCGCCACCGCGCCGGTACCCTCGCCGAGACGCATGTCTGCCGTAATGAGCGCCCGCTTGCCGAGGGCTTTGAGCACCAGCGCCCCCGCAGGCTCCGCGGAGACGTGGCTCGCGAGCATCGCGCCCGCCGCGTCAGGGCACAGCCGCGCGGCACACAGCGCCGCCACCGTGCTGGGGAAGCCGTCCAGCAGCACCGGCACGCGGTAATACGCCGCGCCGAGGCAGACGCCGCACAGTCCCGCAAGATCGAAGCCGCCCACCTTGGCGAGCACGTCCACCGCGTCCCACGCCGCGGGGCGATTGGTGGAGACGCCGCGGCGAATGGTCTTGATCTTTCGCTCCAGCGCCTCGTCGGACAGTCCCGCGCCGCGCCCGGTCACATCCTGCACCGAGCGAGCCAGCAGCACGCTCGCCACCGCCGATGCGGTGGTGGTGTTGCCGATCCCCATTTCACCCAGCGCCAGCAGCCTTGTGCCGCGGGCGGATTCGTCCCGCACCAGCTCAACGCCAGTCAAAATGGCGCGCTCCGCCTGCTCCCGCGACATGGCGGGGCCGTCGGCAAAGTCCGCCGTGCCGTTGCCGACGCGGCGATCCAGCACGCCATTGCAGCCGGGGAAATCCGCAATGCCCATATCCACCGGCACAACGCGGCAACGCGCGACCTCCGCCATGCGGCAGACCGAGGTCTTGCCAAACGCCAGATTCCGCGCCACGGCAGCGGTCACGCCGCTCCCCGTCTGGGTCACGCCGCGCCGCACCACGCCATTGTCCGCGCAGAGCACCAGCACCGCTTTCTCGCTCAGATCCACCTCCGCGCTCCCGGTCAGTGCCGCGATGTCCTCCACGGCGCGCTCCAGCAGCCCCAGACTCCCCAGCGGCTTGGCGCAGGCGTTCCACCGCGCCCTCGCTGCCGCGCGGGCGGACTCGTCCGGTGTGGGAACCGCCGCGATGATCTCATGCAAATCCATGTGTTTCTCCATATCGTTTTGCCGCGGCCGCAAAGCGTTCCGCCAACGCAGGACGTCCCGCAAAATAGAGGTGCGGGAACGCCGCGTAGAGGGTTTCGCTCAAAAAGCCGCAGCGCCAGCTTGTGTCATTCTTTTCAACCCGCAGCCCGTCGCCGCACGCGTCACTGTCCCAATGGTGGAATTCATGCGCCGGGATCCGTTCCCCCGCGCGAAACAGCAGGCTGTCCGACTCCGCGCACAGCGTCTGATAGCCGAAGCGCACCAGCCGCCCCGCGTTCGCCGCACGCCCGGGCAGCGCGCCAACCATCGGGTACTCAGTTCCCTTGTCGTCGCGCAGCGCCGCGCCGAGATAGAGGAATCCGCCGCACTCCGCGACGGTGGGCATACCGCTCTCCACCGCCGCCCTGATCGACGCGCGCATCCTCTCGTTGGCGGCGAGCGCCGCCGCGTGCAGCTCCGGGTAGCCGCCGGGCAGGTAAAGCCCGCCGATCTCCTCCGGCAGGGCGTCGTCCGCGAGCGGGCTGAACGGCACGATCTCCGCACCGCAGCACTCCAGCGTCTCCAGCGTCTCCGCGTAAGCAAACGCAAACGCCGCATCGGTCGCAACGGCAATGCGCGCCCGCTTCGGCTGCGCCGCCGCAGGTCTGCGCTTCGGCGGACGCCTGTCAAAGATCGCGGCAAATCGCTTCCAATCCAGCTCCAGCGCCCCGGCAAGGGCGTCGACGCGGCGCTGTAGATCCCCGATCTCCTCCGCCGCGTACAATCCGAGGTGGCGGCTGCTGATCTGCGCCGCCTCAACGTATGGCAAATACCCCAGAATCGGCACGCCGGACGCCCGCTCCAGCGTTGGGGCGAGCGCGTCATAGAGCCGCCGCGGGCAGCGGTTGAGCAGCACGCCCGCAATGTGGCTGTTCTCCCGAAACTGCGCCAGCCCGCGGATCTCCGCCGCCAGCGTCAGGCTCGCGCCGCCGGCGTTCACCACCAGCAGGATCGGTATGTCCAGCGTGTCCGCCACATGCCAGGTGCTCGCGCGGTCGCTCACACCGCCGAGCCCGTCGTAGCAGCCCATCACGCCCTCCACCACCGCCGCGTCCTGTCCCGCGCAGCCGCGCTCATAGAGAGCGCGCACGCAGTCTCCGTCGCTGAAAAACAGGTCGAGGTTATGGCTCTTCGTGCCGAGCACGGCGCGGTGGAACGTGGGATCCAGGTAATCCGGCCCCACCTTGAACGCGCAGGGACGCAGCCCCCGCCGCTGCATGGCACGCAGCAGCGCGCAGGTCACGGCGGTTTTGCCGCCGCCGGAGCGCGGCGCGGCAACGGTCAGTTGGATCATGTCGTCTCTCTCCGCTTCGCCGCAATGAGAAACACGGGGTTGTTTGCCATGAGCAAATGCAGCTCTCCCGCCGCTTTTGCGCGGGAGACGGAAATCTGCGTGATCTCCGCATCCAAATCCCGAAACACCTCCAGCGCGGCGAGGAGCGTCTCCAGCGCGATGGCGGTCATACACAGCCGCGCATCTGGATTCTTCGTAAGCGCCGCGTCCACGATACCCCGCAGGTTTCCCCCGGAGCCGCCGATAAACACCGCGTCCGGCGCAGGCAGCTCCCGCAGCGCCTCCGGTGCGGCGCCGCGCACGACGCGCAGGTTCCACGCGCCGAAGCGGCGGCGGTTTTCTTCGATCAGCGCCAGCGCCTCTTTGTCGCGCTCCACAGCGTAAACCGCACCCTCATCGGCGGTGAGGGCAAGCTCCACGGACACGCTGCCCGTACCCGCGCCCACGTCCCAGATCGTATCGCCGCGGCGCACGCCGAGGTGCGAGCGGATCGCCGCGCGCACCTCCCGCTTGGTCATCGGCACGCTGCCGCGCACAAAGTCCTCGTCCGCAAGGCCGCCCGCCGGGATATCCGGGCGCGGTACGGCCTCTGTCAGCAGCACCGAGAGCGGCGCATAGCTTTGTTTCGCCGCCTCCGCCGCGGTAAGTGAGGTGATCGTCTCCTTCGAGTAGGCGAGGTTTTCCCCCACTGTGACGCGGGTCTCACCCAGCCCCGCCGCCGTCAGCGCGGCGCATAGGGTCGCGGGTGTGTTGACTCCGCCGGTCAGGAAAAACGCGGGCTTTCCGCGCATGATCGCCGCGATGGGATCGCAGTCCGCGCCATGGGCGGAGCAAAGCGTCCAGTCCTGCCACGCTCTGCCCAGACGCGCGGCAAGCAGCTGCACGCTCGAAATGCCGGGCAGCACACGGCAGTCAAAGCCCCGCTCCCGCAGCAGCGGCAGCAGCGTTTTCGCGCCGGAATAGAAGCCCGTGTCGCCGCTGAAGATCACACAGGCGCGCTCCGCCGCTTCCTGCGTCAGCAGCGCCGCGATCTCCTCCGCCCCCACGGCAGCGAAGCGACGCTGGTCGTCGTTTTCGGGCAGCGCGTCCAACAGGCGCATCGCGCCGATGAGGATCTCCGCGTCCTCGATGGCGTCCCACGCCTCAACGGTCGCGCCCTCCGGCGTCCCGCCGCCAAAGCCCAGCAAAGTCACCTGCATCGTCTCAGCTCCTCGATCTCTCGTAAGATGGTTTCCATCGTCTCGCCCGTCTCCTCCGGGCGGCGCAGCACGATCACCCGCACGCCGCAGGTTCTCGCCGCACGCAGCTTCTCGGGATAGCCGCCCACCGCGCCGCCGTCCTTGGTCACGAGGCAGGCAATGTTGTACTGCCGCAGCAGCGCCGCGTTCAGTTCCTCGGAAAACGGTCCCTGCATGGCAATGATGTTGCGGTGGGGAAGCCCCGCCGCTTCGCAGGCGGCGATGCTCTCGTGCGAGGGCAGCACCCGGACATACAGCCGCTCCCGCGGCAGCGCCGCGAACGCGGGCAGCTCCTTCGCTCCCGTGGTCAGAAGGATGTTTCCCGCCGTGGCTTGCAGATATGCCGCCGCCTCCGCCGCGTCAGATACCACAGCGGCGCCCTCGGTGTCTCCGGCGTGCCGCAGCAGCCGGCGATAAGGAACGCCCGCCGCATCGCAGGCGGCCTTGACGCTCCCGGTGATGCTCGTTGCGTAGGGGTGCGTGGCGTCGACGCACAGCGCCGCGGCACGCAGCAGCGCCAGCTTCTCCGGCTCGCTGCGCCGACCGGTCAGCACCGTCACGCCGGGCACCTCTCCCTGCTCCTCGCGGCCGTAATCCGTGGCGACGCAGACCGTCACCGCGACGCCGCGCGCCGCCAGTGCCGCGGACAATTCGCGGCTCTCGGTGGTGCCGCCGAAAATCACAACGTTCATAGCGGCTGATATCCTCTCGGCGTCACCATATATTCACCAACTTTTTTTGTCGTGGATGAGCCGATGAACACCGTTGTCACCATATCGACCGCTGTCTCCCGCAGCTCCGCGAGGGTCAGCAGGCGCTTTTCCTGCCCGTCGCGGCCGATGTTGCGCACCGTGCCGCAGAGCGTATCTGCGCGCCGCGATTCCAGCAGAATGTCGCAGGCGCGCCGCAGATGCTCCGCGCGGCGTTTGGACGACGGATTGTAGAGCGCGATCGCAAAGTCGCCCTCCCCCGCGCAGCGCAGCCGCTTTTCAATGGCCGCCCACGGCGTCAGCAGATCGCTGAGCGAGATCACACAGAAGTCGTGTCCCAGCGGCGCGCCCAGCACCGCCGCGCCGGAGAGCGCCGCCGTCACGCCCGCCACGATCTCCGCCTCCACGCCCGGGTATTCCGGCAGCAGCTCCAAAATCGGCGCCGCCATGCCGTACACCCCCGCGTCGCCGGAGCACACCATCGCGACGGTTTTGCCGCTGCGCGCCTCGGCGAGGGCGTGACGGCAGCGGTCGATCTCCCGCAGCATGCCGCTGGTGTAGGTCTCTTTTTCGGGATACAGCGGCGCGATCTGCTCCACATAGGCCGTGTAGCCGCAGATCAGCCCGGCCGCCGAGAGCGCCGCCCGCGCTTCTTCGGTCAGCTGCGCCGGATGCCCCGGCCCCAAGCCGACCACAAACAACTTACCCATTGCCCTCTCCCCAATTCAATCGCGCCGGCCGCTCCGCCAGCGCGAAGGTCACGCCGTCCCCGGCAAATTTCCGTGCCAGCAGCGCGCCGTTTGCGGACAGTACAGCCGCGCGCTCACAGACGTTGCTGACGCCTGTTGTCCGTTCCACAAAATCCGAAGCGGTAAACTCCCCTCGGACGGCGGAAAGCTCCTCCGCCGTGTATGTGCTCAAGCTCCAGCCGTGGTTTGCGCAGAACGCCCGCAGTCCCGGTTCGCTTTCTTTCCAATCAATGCTCGCCGCGTCGGCGATGGCCTCCGGCAGAATGCCGGTCTGCTCACAAAACGCGGCAAACCTCGTCTCCAGGATCTCCCGCGTGATCCCCCGGCGGCAGCCGACGCCCAGCGTCAGCGTCCGCGGCACAACCGTCAAAGCCTCGTGGGGTCGGATATCCACCCAGACGTCAGGCGCGTCGGATTCTGTCAACGCCACGCGCTCCGGCGGCTCGCCCTCAATGGCGTACGCGCTGCGGACGGTGATCGTTTCACCGGCAAGCAGCTTGCCGGAAACCCTCTTGATCTGCCCCGCGCCTGTCACCGCACAGCCCTGCGTCCGCGCCCAGTCATCCACCGCGAACACACCGCTGACATCCGTGGCGGTGGTCACGGCGGCAACGCCGCCGGTCAACCGGGCGATCTCCCGCGAGAGCGCGTTCGCGCCGCCGAGATGCCCGGAGGCAACGGGGATGACAAACTGTCCGCCCTCGTCCACCGCGATCACAGCGGGGTCACTCACCTTGCTCACGAGGTGCGGCGCGACGGCGCGCACAGCGATGCCCGCCGCACCGATGTAGACCAGCGCCCGCGCCGCTGAAAAGCGGGCTGCTGTCCAGTCCTTGAGCTTGACGCCGTCGCGCGTGCAGGCGGCTTCCCCGCCCAGCGCGCAGCGCAGCGTTTCCGCCAGCGCGCGGCCGCGTTCGGTAAAGGAAAGGTACGCGATCTCCCCGTCCTCGCTGCCCCGGCGATACGCCGTCGTAAACGTGGGATCGTAGAGCCTGCTCTTCTCATACGGCGCATCCAGAAACCCGCCGACAAACACCAGCGCGGTCTTGGTGATTTTTTCCGCCGCGCCCGCCTCCGCCAGTGTGCCCACGGTGCAGCGAACCGTCTTTTCCTCCGGCCACGTCGCCTTGTAGACGATGGCGGCGGGGGTACTTGCCGCAAGTCCGCCCGCGAGCAGCTCCGATTGCACGCCGTCCAGCAGCCCCGCCGAAAGGAAGATCGCCATGGACGCGCCGTGGCGCGCAAGCTCGCGCAGCCGTTCGCCCTCCGGCACCGCCGTGCGCCCGGCAAGGCGCGTGACGATCAGACTCTGGCTGACGCCGGGGAGCGTAAACTCCGCACCCAGCGCCGCCGCCGCGCCGAATAAGCTCGATACGCCCGGCGTCACGTCGCAGTCGATGCCCTTTGCCGAAAGCGCGTCCATCTGCTCGCGGATCGCGCCGTAGAGCGCCGGATCGCCGGTGTGGAGCCGCACGACGCACTTGTCCGCGCGGCGCTCCATCACAGCCAGCACTTCGTCCAGCGTCATGGCCGCGCTGTTGTAAACCTCGCAGCCGTCCTTGCACCGCGCGAGCAGCGCGGGATTCACAAGGCTCCCCGCGTAGATCACCACGTCTGCCTGCTCCAGCAGCGCAGCGCCCCGCACCGTGATGAGATCGGGCGCTCCCGGCCCCGCGCCGACAAAATGCACCATGGTCACTTGCTCCAATCGTTCAAAATCGCTTCCGCCGTCTCGGTTTTCCCCAGCAGGCCATATTCGTTGGAAAACGTCACCGCGCCCACGCGCAGCCTGTCCCCCACGCGGCGCGTAAGCTGCCGCTGCATGGCGGCCAGCAGGCTTGCAAGCACCGGCTCGCGAAGTCCCGCACCGTCCAGTATCGCGATGCAGGCGTCGGTGGTGGCGGCGTCCATCAGCGCGCGGCAGGTGGCCGCGTCCGCACCGCAGAGCGCCGCGTGGGCGGTAAAGAGCTCGGTGCGGCAGTCAGCGTACTTAGAGTGCGTATTCATGATCCCGCCCGCGAGCTTCGCCAGCTTGCCGATGTGCCCCACCAGCAGCGCCTCCCGATAGCCCATCGTCACCGCGAGATCCAGCGCGTCGCCGAGGAAGTTGGAATACTTGACGCTCGGTATATTGTGCGGATTCCATCCGCTTTCCAGCAGGAAGTCCGCGCCGTAGTTCCCCGGCGTCAGAATGATCCGCTCCGCGCCCTCGGCACGTTTTTGGCGCAGCTCGGTTTCGATGGTATCCACAACGGCCTGTTCGCTCATCGGCTCCACAATGCCGGAAGTGCCGAGGATCGAGATGCCGCCCTCGACGCCCAGCATCGGATTGAAGGTCTTTTTCGCCAGCGCCGCGCCGTCCGGCACGGAGATCACGATGGACAACCCGTCGGCATACCCCGTCTCGGCGCAGACCGCCTCCGCCGCCTCCGCGATCATACGGCGCGGCACGGTGTTGATCGCCGCCGCGCCAATCGGCTGATCCAGTCCGGGCCTTGTCACGCGGCCAACGCCCTCGCCGCCGTCCACGGTGATGTCCCCCGCCGCGGCGCGCACCGTGGCACAGATCAGGCAGCCGTCGGTAACGTCGGGGTCGTCCCCCGCATCCTTGCGTACAGCGGCAACCGCCGCGTCGCCGACGCGCTCGCAGCGCGTGAGCGGCACCGTGACCGGCGTTCCGTTGGGCGTGATCAGCCGCGCGCTCTCCGGCGCCTCGCCCGTCAGCAGCAGCCGCGCCGCGGCCCCCGCCGCCAGCGCCGCGCAGGTTCCGGTGGTAATTCCCCGGCGCAGGAGCTTCTGTCCGCTGTGAACGCGGCCGCCGCGCGCCGCCAGCGCCGCGATCTCTGGATAGCGGGCCAATACCTTGTCGTAGTTCTCCCGCCGGTGCGGGAAATTGCAGTCGATGCAGCTCTTGCTGCCCTTTTCGGTATAGTGAAAGTTCCCGCCGCACGCTTCGCCCAGCGCATAGAGCGGGCAATAGCAGAACAGGCAGTTGAACGCCTCCTCCGCCACGCCGCCGTGGCAGGGGAACTTTTCGCAATCACGGTTTTGGAAAAAGGCGTAGGCCCTCTCCGGTTTGTTTCGTCCCGAGAACCCAGCGTAAGCGCCTCGCGGCAGATCGTAGAGGGTTTCGATGTTTTCGTCGGTCAGCACAGCCTCCGGTGCGCCGGCGCGCTGCACCGCGCCGTCCTTCACGCAGACCACCGTGTCGGACACGCGCCGCGCCAGCGGCAGCTCGTGGAGCGTCAGCAGCACAGCAAGACGCTGCGTGCGGCTCAGCTCCTCCAGAAGATCCAGCAGCTCCAGTTGATAGCGTATGTCCAGGTACGCCGTCGGCTCATCCAGCACCAGCACCTCCGGCTCCTGACACAGCGCACGGGCGAGCAGCACCCGCTGGCGCTGTCCGTCGCTCAGCGCGGTGAAGTCCCGCTCCGCGAGATCTTCGATGTGCAGCCGCGCGAGCGCCGCCGCCGTCACCTCGCGGTCGCGCTCGGAGAGCATCCCCAGCGTCCCCGTGTAGGGGTAGCGTCCCAGGCTCACCACATCCCGCACCGTCAGCCGGTCTGTGCGCAGGTGCTCGGTGGTGAGGATCGACAGACGCCGCGCCAGCTCATTGGGTGAGAGCGTTTCCATGGCCCGCTCACCCAGGTATACCGTCCCCGCCAAGGGCGCGAGCTGCCGGGAGATCGCACGCAGCAGCGTGGACTTGCCCGCGCCGTTGGGACCGACCAGCGTTACGATCTCCCCCGCGCGAACGGTGAAGCTCACGTCGCGCACCACGGCACGGCCGCCGTAGCCCGCGGACAGGTCGCGGGCGTGCAGAACGATTTCCTTCATGGCCGCGCCTCCTTTTTGCGGGATAAGAGCATCCACACCACCACCGGCGCGCCGAAGATGGCGGTCACAGAGCCAATGGCCAGCTCCGTCGGCGCAAAGACCGTCCGCGCGATCAGGTCGCAGCCGAGGCAGAACACCGCCCCGCCCAGAAAGCAGGACGGCACCATCACGATGGGCTTCGCCGTACCCAGCAGCCGCCGCATGAGATGCGGCACCGCCACGCCCACAAAGGACACCGGCCCCGCGAACGCCGTCACGCAGGCGGAGAGCACGCTGGAAAGCAGAATCAGCTGCCAGCGGAACGAGCGCAGGTTTACGCCCATGTTGCGCGCGTAGCTCTCCCCCAGCTGATAGGCGCTCATGGGCTTGGAAAGCAGCACGCTCCACGCAAGTCCCGCGATCACGAGGGGCACAATGAAGCGCAGGTTCGCCCAGCTGATGCCGGAAAAGCTGCCGAGCGACCACGAGCGCAGGTTTACGATATTGGAGTCGTCCGCAAACGTCACGACCAGATCGGTGACCGCGGAGCAAATGTACCCCACCATGACGCCGCAGACCACCAGCAAGGACATCTGCTTTACCCTGCCGGAGATCAGCAGGATCGCGCCCATCACCAGCAGCGATCCCGCGAACGCGGCGGCGTACAGTCCCGCGGAGCCGACGGCGACGCCGCGCGAGAGCAGCAGCACCATCGTGAGCGCCACGGTCAGCTTCGCTCCCGATGACACGCCGAGCACAAACGGCCCCGCGATGGGGTTCGCGAAAAACGTTTGCAGCAGAAAACCGGACACCGCCAGCGCGCCGCCCAGCAGCGCCGCGGACAGCATCCGCCGCAGCCGAAGATCCACGATCCGCGCGGCGTAGTCCTCCGCGCCCCGGAGCGAGACGCTGCCCACCGCGAGGCTCAAGGCGCCCAGCGCCAAAAGCAAAAGGGTGAGCAGCGAAAAGGCAAGCGCGCAGCGCGTCTGTCGTTTCATGGCCGATCACCCCTTTGTGTGGTTTTCTCTGATTATATCAGCTTGCGGAGATAGGTCAACTCCGCCTTCTCTGTTCCGGTCAGCACAGCGTGGAAATCCGCGATCATGCCGCCGACGGCGGAGGTCTCCTGAAAAAGATTCTTCTCCGTCACCCAGACGCTGCCGGTCTGCACCGCCTTGAAGTCCGCAAACATCTCGTTTGCCGCGAGCAGCTGCGCGAGGGATTCCATCGGGTAGATCGTGCCGTTGTAGATCAGCACGTCCGCGTCCCGCGCCCCGGCGTAAAACGCCTCAAACTGCATGTTGAGCGTGGAGAGATTGTTGTCCTCCCCCTCCAGCTCCGCCGGGACGTACACGCCGCCCGCGAGGGCGATCATCTTCGAGAGGTAGTCCCCCGGGCGGCGCACATTGACATAGCCGTTGGGGCTTACATAGAATACCGCCGCGGTCGTGCCCGTGCTCTCGGCGGCGAGGATATCTGCCAGCGCGGCGGTCTGCGCGTCGAAGTACGCCTCCGCCTCCGCCGCCTTGCCCACCAGCAGACCGTAGAGCTTGATCCACTCCAGCCGTCCCAGCGGGTGGGATTCGTAGCTGGAGCGCTCGACCATCGTCGGGATGCCCAGCGCCTCCAGCTGCTCCCGCGTGGCGGGGCTGTGGAGGATCATCGTATTCTCCACAGCGAACGAGCAGCCCTCGGCCAGCAGCAGCTCATAATCCGGCGCACGGTATTTGCCCGCGTACAGGATCTCCCCCGCGTCCACGGCCTGCGCCACCTCGGGGATGCTCCACTCCGCCGCAGCCGTGCCGGTGAAGCGCACTGCGTCCAGCGCGTCCAGCCTGCAAAGCGGATCCATCGCGGATGAGGACGCAAGATAGATGTGATCGAGCGGCGTGTGCAGCACCGTCGCGTCCGCGATGTCGGGCGCTTCCGCGCCGACGGGGACGAGGAGATACCGCTCTTCCCCCGCGATCGTCACCAGCGCCGCGTCGCCGTAGTAATCCACGGTGAACTGCTCGGCGTAAGCAAGCTCCATGCCGCCGGTCGGCCGCGGTTCGTTTGCCGCCGGCTCCGCCGGATGCTGCGCGCAGGCCGTCAGCAGCAGCAGCGCACAGAGCAGCGCGGCAAGAAACTTTCTTACCATTGGTGCGTCTGAAGCGTCGCGGAGTCGAAGGTCAGCGTGTACTCGATCTCATAGGGCTGGCTCATGGCGGTGGTGTCCGCGACCACCGCAAGCGGGCGGTCAAACGCCGCAACGGGAATGGTGAACACGGAATGACCGTTGCCGATCTCCGCGTCGTATCGCACGCCGTCCACCAGCATATAATCGTAATTCGCGCTGCTCCAGGTGATCTGCGCCGTCACCGCGCCGTCCTTGACCAGCAGAAACGCCTGCTCGTCCACGCTCGCCTTGCCGGAGCCGCCCGCAAGCGTCACGTCACAAACATACGGGCCGTCGGCAAGGCCGAGGCTCTCCGCCGTGGTCAGCGTCTCAAACGCCGCCAACGGCAGGGAGTCGCTGCGGAACACCAGCGTACGGTCGTACCACAGCTCCTTGCTGCGGCTCCACGCCGCGCAGTCGATCTGCTGATCCAGCGCCGCAAGCGGAAACACGAACGTGCCGACGCCGTTTTCCACCGCGGGCGCGATGTAGTCCGCCGCGTCCGCGGCGGCTGCCTCCTCGGCGGTGCCGAGGTAGAGATAGCCGTAGCTGTCGCTGCTCATGATGAGCTTGACCGTCATCGCGTCGCCGCCGACGGTCAGCTCGCAGTCTGTGATCTTGAACATGGACGAGCTGCTGTCGACGTTGATGTTGTAAACGCCGTCGACAAGCGCAGAGGCGGAAACGGGCGTCATGCCCTCGCTCCCCACGCTCTCCACCGTCGTCATCTGGGACACGTCCGCCACGGCGGAGGTGTTGCTTTCCGCAGTCTCCGCCGGTACCGGCTGCTCCGCAGGGGCAGCCTCCCGCGCCGTCTGCGCGGCGCAGCCCGTCAGCAGGCAAAGCGCCAGCAGCGCCGCGGCCCCTTGCTTTTTCCCATTACATTTCATTCATAGCCTCCTGTGTGTGCGCGATATAGAGCTGCTGGATCGACGCAAGACTGCCAAGTCCCTCCAGAACGCACTCGACCTCATAGTCCGCCGCCTCGAACATGCTCTTCCAGCTGTCCTCGTCGTCGCCCGCCATATCGTTGTTTGCGTGGTCACCCGCGACCACCATCAGCGGGCGCAGCACGACGCGCTGATAGCTGCCCATCTGCACCGCCGCGAGCACGTCCTCCACGGTGGGGAACGCCTCGACGGTGCCGATGAAGTAGTTTTCCATACCCTTTTCGTCCAGCACGCCCTGCATCTGCTCATAGACGCCGTTGGAATCCGCCTCGGTGCCGTGGCCCATGAACACGATGGCGGTCCCGCCGTCGTCATACTGCTCGGTTGCTGCCACGATGGCGTCCGCCACCGCGTCGAAGTCGCTGTCGGTTTGCAGCAGCGGCGCGGCGATCTTGATCTTCTCGAACGCGTCGGCATAGCCCACGACTTCGGAGATGATGTCGTTGTACTCAAAGCCGTCCATCAGGTGCGTCGGCACCACCAGCAGCTCCTTGACGCCGTTATTGACCGCGCGCTCCAGCGCCTCGGTCACGTTGTCGATGACCTCGCCGTCGCGGGACTTCACATGGTCAATGATGATCTGGCTGGTGAAAGCGCGGCGGACGCTCCAATCGGGGAACGCCTCCGCCAGCGCGTCCTCGATCGCGCCGATGGTGAGGCGGCGGCTGTCGTTGTAGCTGGTGCCGAAGCTCACCACCAGCAGCTCCTTGTCGCCGATCTCGTCCTGATTGCGGGGGTTATCCAGCGAGGCGTCGCCGGTGGTATAGTCCTCGTCGTCCGCTTCCTCAACGGTGCTCTCCGCAGGCTCTTCCTGCTTGACTTCCTCCTGCTTGACTTCCTCCTGCGCCGGAGTCTCCTCCGCACTCGTGTCTGTCTTGCCGCCCGCGCAGCCGGTCAACAGTCCGCAGGCCATCGTCAGTGCCAGCACACATGCCATCATTTTTTTCATGGTTCGTTCTTCCTTTCGCAAAAAGATACTCCGTCTGCCGAAGCAGATCAAAAAAACCCGTCTGCCGAAGCAGACGGGCATACGCACAGCAAAGCTCAGCCGATCGCTCGGCTCAGCTCTTGAACGCGGTTTCCGGTTCCGGCAGAAACGCCGACAGCCTCAGGTATTCTGACTCATCCGCCCATCGCGGCATCACAGTGACCGACTCGCGGGGCTTCGCACCCCATTCCCCCTGCCGCCCGAAGCGGCGAGGCCTGTCGTTATTCGGTTGGTTTCTTTATAGCATATTTCCCGGCAAAATGCAACCGTTTATGCCGGATTGACGTGGATCATGATGTGTTTGACCTGCGGAAACGCGGCTTCCACGTCGTTGTGTACCTGTTCGGCAATCGCGTGAGCGTCTGCAAGGGGCAGCTGCCCGTCCACGGAAATCTCCAGCTCAATGTAAACGCGGTTGCCGAACTCGCGCGTGCGCAGCAGGTCGATGTGCTCCACGCCGTCATGACCCATGACGCAGCCGCGGATGGCACGCTCCGTCGCCTCGTCGCAGCTGTGATCCACCATTTTATCCACCGCGTCGCGGAAGATGTCGATTGCCGCCTTGCCGATGAACACGCAGATCACCACGCTCGAGAGCGGGTCGAGGATCGGATAGCCCAGCCGCGCTCCGCCGATGCCCAGCAGCGCGCCCACCGAGGACAGCGCGTCGCTGCGGTGGTGCCAGGCGTCCGCCATCAGCGCCTCGGAGTCCATCTGCCGCGCGTAGTGGCGGGTGTACCAGAACATCCCCTCCTTGACCGCGATGGACAGCAGCGCGGCGAGAAGCGCCGCGACGCCCGGCACCGGCAAATCCTCGCGGTGCACGATCTTCTCAATGCCGCTCCAGCCCACCAGCAGGCCGGTGCCCATCAGGATCGCCGAGAGCACGATGGCGGCGACGCACTCCATGCGCTCGTGACCGTAGGGATGCTCCCGATCGGACGCCTTTTCCGACGCCTTGACGCCGATCATCACGATGACGGTGCTCACCACGTCCGACGCGGAGTGGATGGCGTCGGACACCATGGCGCCGGAGCGGGCGAGCACGCCCGCGAGCAGCTTGACGGCGCTCAGCAATACGTTCGCGGCGATGCTGTGCCGCGAGACGCGCATGGTGAGCTGTGTTCGATTCTCCATACAGTACCTCCCAAAAAGAAAAACACCCGCGGAACACGCTGTCCCGTAGATGTTGTCTACTGTCACGGATGTGACCCGGCTCCCAAGGGCCTGCTCAGTTGTTATAGTGCCAGTATACAAACCCGAAACGCGGAAGTCAATCGAAATCATGCGAAATCCACAAGCTTTTTCCAAAGCGAAAAAAACGCTTGACTTTATCGCTTTTATGCACTAAACTTTATTTCGTTAAAGCTGTGAAGCGTGAAAGCGCCCACAGAGAGAAAGGATTGGTTTGATATGGTTCTCAAGGTGCTCATGCTGCTGGTATTCTTCGGCGTGATGATCGGCATCGGACTGTACTGCCGCCGCAACGCCACCGACGTCAACGGCTTCGTCCTCGGCGGGCGCAGCGTCGGCCCGTGGCTGACGGCGTTTGCCTACGGCACCTCGTATTTCTCCGCGGTCATCTTCGTCGGCTATGCCGGACAGTTCGGCTGGAAGTACGGCATTGCCTCCACCTGGGTCGGCATCGGCAATGCGCTGATCGGCTCGCTGATGGCGTGGGGCATTCTCGGCCGCCGCACGCGCATCATGTCGCAGCATCTCGCGAGCGCCACCATGCCGGAGTTCTTCGGCAAGCGCTTCGGCAGCGAGTCGCTGAAGGTCGCGGCGTCCGCCATCATCTTTATTTTCCTCATTCCCTACACCGCCTCGCTCTACAACGGTCTGAGCCGTCTGTTCGGCATGGCGTTCAACATTGATTATTCCGTCTGCGTCATTGTCATGGCGGTGCTGACCGGCGTGTACGTCATCGCCGGCGGTTACATGGCCACCGCCATCAACGACTTCATTCAGGGCATCATCATGATCTTCGGCATCATCGCCGTCATCGGCGCGGTGCTCAAGTCGCAGGGCGGGTTCCTCGCGGCGCTGGACGGGCTCGCGTCGGTCAGCGATCCGCTGGTCTCCGACGCGCCGGGCGTATTCAACTCCTTCTTCGGCCCCGACCCGCTGAACCTGCTGGGCGTGGTGATCCTCACGTCGCTGGGCACCTGGGGCCTGCCCCAGATGGTGCAGAAGTTCTACGCCATCAAGAACGAGGCGCAGGTCAACAAGGGCATGATCATCTCCACCGTGTTCGCGTTCATTGTCGCGGGCGGCTGCTACTTCCTCGGCGGCTTCGGGCGGCTGTTCACCGACCGGCTCAATCCCGCCAACGGCGTCCCCTCCGGCGGCTACGACGCGGTGATCCCCACCATGCTCTCCGGGCTTCCCGATCTTCTCATCGCGGTGGTCGTGATCCTCGTGCTCTCGGCGTCCATGTCCACGCTCTCGTCGCTGGTGCTGACCTCCAGCTCCACGCTGACGCTCGATCTTTTGAAGGGCAACGTCATCAAAGACATGGATGAAAAGAAGCAGGTCGCTGTCATGCGCGCGCTGATCGTGGTGTTCATCGCGATCTCCGTCGTGCTGGCGATCATCCAGTACAAATCCTCCGTCACCTTCATCGCGCAGCTCATGGGCGTGAGCTGGGGCGCGCTGGCGGGCGCGTTCCTCGCCCCGTTCCTCTACGGCCTGTACTGGAAGCGCGCCACCAGGGCGGCATGCTGGGTGAGCTTCGTGTTCTCCAGCGTCGTGATGGTCGCGAACATCTTCGTGCGCGGCAGCTTCCCCAAGCTGCTCCAGTCCCCCATCAACGCCGGCGCGTTCTGTATGCTCGCGGGACTGCTCATCGTGCCGCTGGTCAGCGCTGTCACCGCGCCGCCGGAAAAGGCGCTGGTGGACGATGCGTTCTCCTGCTACGAAAAGCGCGTCATGGTGCGCCAGACCGAGGCGCTGGGAGACGCGGAATGACCGTCGATATCCACACCCATACGTTTCCCGAAAAAATCGCCGCGCGAACCGTGGAAAAGCTGCAAGGCATGTCCCACACCCATCCGTTCACCGACGGCACCGTGCAGGCGCTGCGACAGTCCATGGCGGCAGCGGGCATCGACCGCTCGGTGGTCGTGCCCGTCGCCACCAACGCTCATCAGGTACCGCATGTCAACGATGCGTCCATTGCGCTCAATGCGCAATACGCGGACGTGCTGTCCTTTGGCTGTATGCACCCGGATTTCGGCGGCTGGAAGGCGGAGCTTTCCCGGCTGGCGGACAACGGCGTCAAGGGTGTCAAACTGCACCCCGTGTATCAGGAGGTCAACTTCGACGACCCGCGGTTTCTGCGCATCCTCGACCGCTGCGCGGAGGTGGGTCTGATCGTGCTGACCCACGCGGGAAAAGACGTAGGCTTCCCCGACGCAGCTGACCGCGTCTCCCCCACGCGCATCGCCGGCGCCGTGCGCCAGACCGACGGCGTGACCTTGATCTGCGCCCACATGGGTTCCTGGCGGCAGTGGGACGACGTGGAGCGGCTGCTGCCGGAGACCGGCGTGTTCATTGACACCTCGTTTTCCCTCGGCGCAATGACCCCCAACGGCGACGGGTACTATTCGACGCCGGAGAGCCTGCAACTGCTGAGCGACGGGCAGTTTGTCCGCCTCGTGCGCGCTTTCGGCGCGGAGCGGGTGCTGTTCGGCACCGATTCCCCTTGGGGCGAAGCGGCGGACAGCCTGCGAAGGCTGCGCGCCCTGCCTCTCACTGACCGGGAACTGACCGCCATTCTCGGCGGCAACGCCCAAACGCTGCTGGCGCTGTAAACGCTTTTTTATACGCGAAAAGCCGCCCCGAAATCGGGGCGGCTTTTCTCCGCGTTTTGGGTGCCTATTATCCGCCGAAGTAGGGTTTCAAGTGCATGTCGAGATACAGCACATGGTTCTCGAGGTGATGATGGACGTCATAGATCTGGTAGACATTTGTGTCGACCTTGAAGATATCGCCCTCCACGGGGGTCTTCTCCATCTCGTTGAACACAAATGTGGGCCGGTGCGGCGAGTCATCGAGGAACACTCTGTACATAATGCTACTCCTTTCCTGTGACGGTTGGTAGGTACAAGACCCGGAACGCGGACCGGGGTCTTTACAGATTTGCCATCTCCTCGGGCGCAACGAGCTTGATGCCCTTTGCCGCGAGCGCGGCGGAGGCTTTCGCATCGTCGGCGACGCGGAAGATCATATAGGCGGCGTTCTCCCGGCCGCCGAGGAACGCGTACATGTACTCGATGTTCACCTGCGCGTCGGCGAGCACCTGCAAAATGCTGTCCAGTCCGCCCGGCGTGTCGGACAGCGCGACGCCGATGACCGGCGTGATGCTGTGGACGAAGCCCGCCTCCTTGAGCACCGCCGCGGTCTTATCCACATCGTCCACGATGACGCGGGCGATGCCGAAGTCGCTGGTCTCTGCCAGCGAGAACGCGCGCATGTCGATCCTGCTCTCCGCCAGCACGGCGGTGAGCGCCTTGAGGGAACCCGGTTTGTTCTCCAAAAATACGGAAATCTGCTTCACACTCATTGCAACGCACCTCCTCAAATCTTACGCTTGTCGATCACGCGGACGGCCTTGCCCTCGCTGCGCACGATGGACTTGGGCGCGACGAGCGTGACCTTGGCGGCAAGGCCCAGCATGGAGCGCAGGCCCTCGACGATCCGCTTCTGGCGCGCGGCGATCTCGCCCATGTTGTCGGTGAACATCTCCGGCGTCATCTCCACCTGCACGTCCAGCGTGTCGGTGTGGTTCACGCGGTCGACGATGATCTGGTAATTCGCGCCGTAGCCGAGGCCCAGCAGCACCGTCTCGATCTGGGACGGGAACACGTTCACGCCGCGGATGATGAGCATATCGTCGGTTCTGCCGCGCGGCTTCGCCATCTTGACGTGCGTGCGCCCGCAGGAGCACTTCTCGTGGGAAAGCACGCACACGTCGCGGGTGCGGTAGCGCAGCAGCGGGAACGCCTCCTTGGTGATGGAGGTGAACACCAGCTCGCCCTGCTGCCCGTCGGGCAATACCTCGCCGGTCTCGGGGTCGATGATCTCGGCGATGAAGTGGTCCTCGTTGATGTGCAT
>CAMVTO010000016.1 GCA_947170435.1 uncultured Clostridia bacterium
ACAAGATCCACGCCGATGGCAAGGAGTACAACACCTTCCGCACCTGGACGCTGGCAGTCTGCGCCGACGGCGTTACCATGCGCGATCTCTCCGTCGTCAACGACGCCCTGCACCCGGAAACGAAGGGCCAGGAGGTCGCGCTCACCGTCTACGGCAATCACTTCACCATGGAGGACTGTGTGTTGTCCTCAACGCAGGACACGCTGTTCGTCGGCCCCCTGCCCCGCGACCTCATCGAGCGCTACGACGGCTTTCTGCCGGACGAGCTGCGCGTGGATCGGCCGCTCATGCAGCGCTTTGCGCGCTGCCGCATCGAGGGCACTGTGGACTTCATCTTCGGCTGCGGAAACACACTGTTTGAGGACTGCGAAATCCGTTCGCTCTACGATGTGCGGAACGTCGGCTACGTCGCCGCGCCCGCCCACGCGCTTGAGGAAACCGGCGGCTTTACGTTCCGCCGCTGCCGCTTCACCGCCGAGGACGGCGTAGAGGGCATCTTCCTCGCCCGCCCGTGGCGGGACTACGGGCTTGCGCGGTTCGAGAACTGCGCTTACGGAGCGCACATTGCCGCCGAGGGCTTCGATAAATGGAACGATACACAGCGGGACAAGACCGCACGCTTCTACGAATCCCCCGCCGTCCCCGGCCGCGTCGCCTGGTGCAACCGCGCATAAAAAGGCTGCCGCTTGCGCGGCAGCCTCTGAAAAAACGTTGCAATCTGATGCAATCTGCTGATATTATAGAGAATCATAGAGTCGCTGAAGCATTTCGCGGGACGAGACGGCGTTCTCGTTGACGGTATTCTCCAGCGTCGCCTGAATATACGGCTTGCGCGCCTTGACAAAGCGCACGATATCGGTGTAGTCCATCTCGCCGGTGCCGGCGGCGATGCTCACCAGCTTGCCGTTTTCGCGGCGGAAATCCTTGATGTGCACCATGGCGATGTGGTCGCAGAGCTTGTCCATGGCGTCTGCGATGACGCGCTGACGATCGTCCACGTTCTCCATACCCAGCAGGTTCACCGGGTCAAAGATGATGCGGAGATTGCGGCTGCCGATGCTGCGAATGACCTCCAGCGCACGGTCCGGGTTGTAAACGATGTGGTTCCACACCGGCTCGATCGCCATAGTGACGCCGTAGTGCTCGGCACACTCCACCACCGGCGCGAGGTTGCGGATGAAGGTTTGCAGCGCCTCCTCGCCGTGGGTATTGGCGTCCAGCTTATACTCTGCGTTGGGCGCGCCGGTTTCGGTACCCACCATGCCGATGCCCGCCAGCGCCGCCACACGGATGTTGCCGTAGTAGCGGGATTGGAACTCCCGCAGCTTTGCTTCGTCTGGATGCGCGAGATTGAGGTAGCAGCCCAGCACCGCCACATCCAGTTCGTTTTGCCGGAACACGCGGCGCACATAGGCGCCCAGGCCCTCGGTCAGCGCCGCGGCGTCAAAGGTGACGCCCTTGATGCACTTTGCCAGCGCCAGATGCACGCAGGAAAACCCCTCCTCCCGCGCCTTGGCCGCGCGGGCCTCCAAGGTCTGCCGCTCCGCGCTCTCCTGCGCATTAACGTCGTGAAGCCGAATTCCGATCTGCATGACGGTACCCCCTGTTTGTGTATTTGAACCTATCATAGCTTTCGCCGCCCTCGGCGGGCTATGCAAAAAACAGTTTTGATTATGGATAATTCGGAGGAGCGCTCATGAACAGCCTGCTGATCTGTCTCAATGCCATTGTTCCGATCTTTCTCATCATCGCCGTCGGCTATGCCGCCAAGCGCGCAGGCATCATCCGCGAAACCGAGGTGCCGCGGATGAACGCCGTGGCGTTCAAGGTGTTCATGCCGGTGATGTGCTTTTATAACGTCTATACCTCCGATCTCTCATCGGCGGTGCGCCCAAAGCTGCTGATCTTCGTGTTTTGCAGCATCCTGCTGGTCTTTGGCCTGAGCCTGCTCTACGCCACATATTGCGTGCCGCTGCGCGAGCGCCGCGGTGTGGTCATTCAGGGCCTGTACCGCAGCAACTTCATCATCCTCGGCATCCCCTTCGCCGCCGGTCTCATTGAAGGCGGCGACGTGGGCGTTGCCGCGGTCACGAGCGCGCTGGTCGCGCCCACATTCAACGTGCTGGCGGTGGCGGTGCTGGAGGGCTACAGCGGCAAAAAGGCAAACAGGAAACGCCTCGTGCTGGATATCGCGAAAAATCCGCTGATTCTCGGCAGCGTCGCCGGTATCATCGCCCTCGCGCTCGGGATCAGGCTCCCCGGCCCGCTCGAGGTCGCGGTGCGGGATATGGCGCGGGTGGCAAGCCCGCTGATGCTGTTCCTGCTGGGCGCGTTTTTCCACTTCGGCGACGCCAAGGAGCACATGCGCGAGCTGATTGCCGTCACCGTGGGGCGGCTTGTGATTGTCCCCGCCCTCATTCTCTCGCTGGCGGCGGTCCTGGGCTTCCGCGGCATAGAGTTCGTGACGCTCATCTCTGTATTCGGTTCCTCCACCGCCGTCGCCTCGTTCACCATGGCGGAGCAGATGGGCAGTGACGCAAAGCTCGCGGGCAACATCGTGGTTGTCACCAGCGCGCTGGCGTCGCTGACGATGTTTGTCTGGAGCCTTGTCTTTAAGATTCTGGGACTGTACTGAGATAGTTCCGCCTGAACGAGCGAATGACAAAAATACTGATGATCGCCGCCAGCACGCCGGAGGAGAAATTGCTGATGAGCATCACCATGCCGACGCTCGCCTCACCCACGTTCGTCCAGTGTTGAAGCACCCAGAACACCGGGATGCGGAAGATGAACACGCGGGCGAAGTTCAGCAGCAGCGTCAACCGCGTTTTGCCGAGGCCGTAGAGCAGCGCCAGCACCGCGGCGTTGACGCCCAGCGGTACCGCGCCCAGCGCCTCGTAACGATAGCACAGCACGATCTGGTCGTGGAACGCGGCGCTGCCGCTATCGAAGAGCTTCGCAAGCAGATCGAGCTGCCACAGCTCCAGCCCGGAAATCACCGCGCCGATCACCACATTCACCAATACCGTCGCGTAAAAGGCTTCCAGCACGCGGCGGTATTTTCCTGCGCCGAAGTTCTGGCTGATGATGGCGGAGGCGCCCTCCTGATAGCCGTTCTGCGGATTCGTGGTGATGCCGCCGAGGTTGTTCGCCACGCCCAGCGCGCCCACCATGGTCGCGCCGTAAACCGTGCTCATGGAATTGACGACGGTCTTGCCGAAAGCAAAGAGCACCTTTTCCGTGATGACCGGGATCGACTGCGTGATCATGGGCCTGGTGGTCTCCTTATCCATGCGCACCGCATCCTTGGAGAAGCTGAACGCCCCGTCGCCGACAAGGCTGTTTTTCACGGCAAAGGCCAGCATCACCGCCTGCGACGCCAGCGACGCCACGGCGATCATCACAAGATCGCCATGCAGAATATAGACGAACACCGCCGTCAGCGACAGCTTCACCGCGATGACGAGGAAATTGAGGTACATGATGCGCTGGGAGTTGCCGCGGGCACGCTCCACCGCGATGTAGACGTTGTTGAGGAACTTGATGACGAGCCCCACCAGTTCCACCGCGAAATACGCCGCGCCGACGGCGATCAGCTCGTCCGGTGTACCGGCAAGGCGCAAAAACCCCTCCGTGAACGGCAAGATGCCCAGCAGCATCGCAAGCCCCACCGCAAGGCAGATGACATACAGACTGCTCACGCGCTTGCGCACCAGTGTGAAGTTACCCTCGCCGTAGGCGCGGCTGATCTGGATGCCTGCGCCCACCGCCAATCCCCCGCCCACAGCAGAGAGCATCAGGTTGAGCTGTGAGAGATACGCCACCGCCGACACGGACTCCTTGCTGATGTGGGACGCCATCATCGTATCCAGCACCATGAACAGCATATTGAGTCCCTGATACAAGGCAAGCGGCGTGCCGATGTACAGGATGACCCGCAGCATCGGCCCATTCAGGCTCCGCTCCAGAAAGCGCTCATCCCTGCTCGTCAGCTTTGCTTGGATCTCCGCCATATTGCCGCCCCCGTTTCTATCCCATATTACGAGCAAGCATACAATAAAACCGCCGACATTTCTATACATTTTTCGGTGATTTTTCTTGCACAGACAGAACGAAAAAAAGCGGCGCACCGCAACAGCGCGCCGCTTTCCTGTTTATTTTTCCACCACCGCGATCAGCCGCAGCACATCCTCCAGCGTCGCGCGGTAATACGCGGCGCTCTCGGCGGCGTAATCGGCAAATGCCTTCGCCGTGCGGTCGATGCCGAACATGGCCGTCACGCCCAGGTCATAGGCCTCGGCGGCGTCCGGCGCGATGCTGCCCACGATGGCGACCAGCGGGACGCTCCGCGGCTTGGTGCGGCTCGCGATGCCGGAGATCACCTTGCCGTGGACGCTCTGGCTGTCGATGCGCCCCTCGCCGGTGATGACGAGGTCGGCGCCTTGGAGCTTCGCGTCGAAGTCCACCATGTCCAGCACCGCCTCAATGCCGGAGCGCAGCTCCGCGTGCAAAAAAGCCACGCAGCCCGCGCCCATGCCGCCCGCCGCGCCCGCCCCGGGCATCTCCTGAACGGATTTCCCAAGGTCGCGTTCCATAACGGCGGCGAGATGGGCAAGTCCGGCGTCCAGACGCCCGACCATTTCCGCGTCCGCGCCCTTTTGCGCTCCGAACACCGCCGCCGCGCCGCGCGTGCCGCACAGCGGGTTGTCCACGTCCGACATCAGCGTCAGCTTCACGCCGGAGAGCAGTTGTTCCGCTTCGGTGTTGTCGATGCGCGCGATTTGCCCCAGCGTACCGCCGACAGGAACGATCGCGTTTCCCGCCGCGTCATAGAACTTCGTGCCCAACGCCGCGGCGCAGCCACAGCCGCCGTCGTTGGTGCAACTGCCGCCGAGGCCCAGCAGGATCTCCGTGCAGCCGTGCTCCACCGCGTGTCGGATCAGCTCGCCCACGCCGAAGGTCGTGGTGGCCTCTGGATTCCGGCGCTCCCCCACCATCGGAAGTCCGGCTGCCGCTGCCATTTCCACGATGGCGGTCGTACCCTTGCGGGCATAGACAGCCTTGACCCTCTCGCCGTAGGGGCCGCCGACCTCCACCTTCACCGGCTCCGCGCCAATGGCGTCGATAAAGCAGCCCACCGTGCCCTCGCCGCCGTCGGCGACGGGGATCGCGGCCACCTCGCAGCCGGGGAGGATCTTTGGCACGGACTCTCTGGCTATGGCGCAGATCTCCTGACTCGACAGCGTTCCCTTGAAGGAATCGGATATGACAATAACCTTCTTCACGGCGCAGCGCCTCCTATTGTTTTATGGATTGACCACGTTCTGCGGCGCGCCGCGGAGCCACGCCTTCACATTCTCCACGGTGGTGTCCATGATGCGCGCTCGGCTGCCCTTCGCGCCCCAGCTCATGTGCGGCGTGATGATGCAGTTCTTGGCCTTGAGCAGCGGATTATCGCCGTGGATCGGCTCAGTGGACACCACGTCCAGCGCGGCGCAGGCGACCTTGCCGGAGTTAAGCGCGTCGGCGAGATCCTGCTCCACCACCATCTGACCGCGGGAGTTGTTGATGATGATAACGCCGTCCTTCATCTTGGCAATGTTCTCCTTGTTGATGATGCCGGTGTTGAACGGGAACAGCGGCATCTGGAGGCCCAGCACGTCGGACTGTGCGAACAGCTCGTCGAGGCTCACATACTCCACGCCCAGCGCCTTTGCCGCGTCGGTCTGCTTCGCATCGTAGGTGATGACGCGCATGCCGAGGGCTTTCGCAATTTCGGCGGTGTGGATGCCGATGTTGCCGCAGCCCAGCAGGCCGTAGGTCATGCCGGCCAGTTCGATGAGGGGATAATCCCAGAAGCACCAGTCGTCGTTGTGCTCCCACTTGCCTGCGTGTACCGCGTCGCTGTGGTGCCCGATGTGGTGGCAGGCCTCCAGCAGCAGCGCGATGGCAAACTGGCTGACGCTGCGGGTGCCGTACACCGGCACGTTGGACACGGGGATGCCTTTTTCCCTGGCGTAAGCAATGTCCACCACATTGTAGCCCGTGGCGAGCACCGCAATATACTTGAGGTTGGGGCACTTGTCCATGGTCGCCTTGGAGATGGGCGTCTTGTTGACGATGGCAACGTCCGCGTCGCCGATCGCCTCCGCGATCTTAGGCGACTCCTCGTAGGACACGCGGTCGTAGACCGTCAACTCGCCCAGCGCCTTCAAGCCGTCCCAGCTCAGGTCGCCGGGGTTTTCGGTGTAGCCGTCCAGAACAACGATTTTCATAGGCAAAATCCTTTCTAATGAGACGCCCCGGCAGGGTGGCTGCCGGGGCGTGATGTTGTTTTTTGAGCAATTATCTGCCGAGATACAGCGACTGCTTGGCGAGGACGAGATTGAGCAGCAGCTCGCTGCACGGCGTGGGAATGCCGTGCTCCTTGCCGAGCTTGACCACCGCGCCGCTGATGATGCGGATCTCGGTCTCGCGGTGATGGTTCACATCCTGCACCATGGAGCTGATGGTCTCGTCCGTCATGCGGGAAACCTCAAAGACGTGCTCCAGCTCGGTCTCATAGTCCAGCGTGCAGCCGGCGGCGTTGGCGACCTCGATTGCCTCCTTGCACAGCAGCTTGGCGGTCTCGCGGGCGTACTCGTTTTCGTTGATGAAGCCGTTCTTGGTGCCCAGCAGCGCGCTGACGCCGTTGATGCAGCAGTTGGCGGAGAGCTTGTGCCAGATGGCGTTCATCACGTTCTCGTGCACGTCGGTCTCAAGACCCGCGATACGGAACGCCTCAGCGACCTCCTGCACCTTCGCCATGGGCGCCTTGGGCGAGCCCATGTTGGTGGCGCCGTAGCCGGTGTGGTTGACGTGGCCGGGTGCGACGGGCGTCGCGCCGAAGGCGGTGTTGCCGATGATGATCTGCTCCTCGGGGATGACTTTGGCGATCTCGTCATAGTTGCCGTAGCCGTTTTGCAGGCACAGAACCATCGTGTGCTGGTCGATCATCGGCAGCGCGTTGCGCATGGCGGACTCGAGGTACTGATAGTGAACGAACACGACCACGAGGTCGCACACGCCGATCTCCTTGGGATCGGTGGTTGCCATCGCCGGACGGACAGAGATGGTCTCGCCGTTGCCATGACCGGGGGCGTTCTTATCCACGAGAATGCCGTCCTTCTTCACGGCGTCGATAACAGGCTGGTAGGTGTCCAGCACGCAGACCTCGTGCTTGGAAATAAGGTAGCTGGCATAGCAGCTGCCGATGGCACCGCAGCCGACAAATCCGATTTTCATGGGAATCAATCCTCCTAAATGATAAGATGAAAAACGCTTCGTGTCAATTACAGACTCTGCGCGATGGCGACAATGTTCTCCACCGTGACGCCGTTCTTCGCCAACAGGCGGTCATAGGGCGCGCTCTCGCCGAAGCGATCCTGGATGCCGACGCGCTTGACCTTGCCCTTGCCCATCTCGGCAGCGACCTCGCAGACCGCGGAGCCGAGGCCGTTGAGGATGTTGTGATCCTCGACGGTGATGATCTTGCCGATGCTGTTGACGCAGTCCATGACGCACTCCACGTCCAACGGCTTGATGGTGTGCATGTCGATCACGCGGGCGTCGATGCCCTTGCCGGAGAGCTCCTTCGCCGCTTCAATGGCGAGGCGGACCGTGTCGCCGTTGGCGATGATCGCAACGTCCTTGCCCTCGCGGACGAGGTGCGCCTTGCCGATCTCAAACTCCACGTCGGGGCCATAGATCTGCGGGATGGCGTCACGGGTGAAGCGGAGGTACATGGGGCCGTAGGTGTTTGCCGCGGCGCGGACGAGCTTACGGGCGGAGTTATAGTCCGCGGGCATAATGACGCTGATGTTGGGGATGGTGCGCAGGATGCCCATGTCCTCGATGGCCTGATGGCTCGCGCCGTCGTTCGCCGGGGTCACACCGCCGTGGGAGCAGGCGATCTTGACGTTGAGGTTGGTGTAGCAGATCTCCTGACGGATCATCTCGCACATACGCATGGAGCCGAAGGCCGCGTAGGTAACGACAAACGGAATCTTGCCGCAGGTGGCGAGACCCGCCGCAACGCCCGCGCCGTTCTGCTCGGCGATACCGACGTTAATGTGCTGCTCCGGCAGCTCATGGATGAACTTGGTGGACTTGCAGCTCTTGCCGATGTCGCAGTCGACCACCAGAATGTTCTTGTTCTCCTTGCCCAGCTCTACGATTTCATCGCCGAAACCGTCGCGGGTTGCGATCTTTTTCAGTTCTTCGCTCATTACCTTCTCCTCCTCTCACGCGATGACCTGGGCCTTCAGCTCGGTCATGGCCTGCTCATACTCCTTGTCATTGGGGGCGACTCCGTGCCACGGGCAGCTGTTCTCCATGTAGGAAACGCCCTTGCCCTTGACGGTCTTGGCATACAGGCACTTGGGTTTGCCGTTCTTGGAGGCGAGCGCCTTGTCGATGGCGGCGCAGATCTGCTCCATGTCGTTGCCGTCCTCGACCACGATATTCTCCCAGCCGAACGCCTCGAACTTTTTACCGAGGTCGCCGTTCGGCATGACCTCGTCGCAGGTGCCGTCGATCTGGAGGTTGTTGTAGTCCACAAACACGATCAGGTTGTCAAGCTCATACTTGTGCGCCGTGTTGGCGGCCTCCCAGATCTCGCCCTCCTGCGCCTCGCCGTCACCGATGGCGACATAGACGTTGTAGCTCTTCTTATCCATCTTGCCGGCGAGCGCCATGCCCACCGCGCAGGCAAGACCCTGACCGAGGGAGCCGGTGGAGATGTCGATGCCCGGGCACTTGACCATGGAGGGATGCCCCTGCAGCGGAGAGCCTTCCTTGCGGAGGGTATCCAGCGTCTCGATGGGAAAATAGCCCAGCGTGCCGAGTGCCGCGTACTGGATCGGGCAAACATGACCCTTGGAGAGCACGAAGCGATCACGGTCTTCCCAGTTGGGGTTCTTGGGATCGACGTTCATGTACTTGAAGTAGCATGCCGTCACGAACTCCGCCGCGGACAGCGAGCCGCCCGGATGGCCGGACTGCGCCTTCCAAATCATGTCCACGACCTTCATGCGCAGGTCGGTTGCGATGTTTTTCAGTTCCTTGATGGATACATCTTTCATGAAAATCACCTCTCATAAAATGATAACAAAGTTGTTTAGCTCCAGTATCGCTCGTACAGCTGCTCCATGTGGTTTTTCATAAAGACGTACGCGTCGTCGGCGCGGCCGTCCAGCACTGCCTGAGCAATGTGAAGATGCTCCTGATTGTTTTGCTCGCGATACTTTTTGGTTGCGATGGTGCGGCTGAGGATCAGTTCCCACATCCGCTGCTCCATGGTCTTGAAGATCAGCTCCATCATCGTGACATAGAGCGTGTTGCCGCTTGCCTTGGCAAGGAACAGGTGGAACTCCCGATCCACGGTCGTCGTATAGGCATCTGCCGCCGCCTCCTGCTTAAAGCGCTCCACGATATCTGTCAGCTCCGCGCGCTGCGCTTCGTTCATCTGGCAGGTGGCAAGCCGCGCAATGTCCGGCTCCAGCACCATCCGCGCGCGAATGATGTCCTGCGGCTCGATCTCCTGCGTCCACTCGTCCTCCCCGGCGGCCGTCCGCTTGACATAGATGCCGGCGCCCTGCAGAGACTCGATGAGTCCGTTGAGCTCCAGCGCGGACAGCGCCTCCCGGACGGGCACGCGGCTGACGTTGAACATCGCGCACAGATCCTTCTCGCTGGGCAGCTTGTCTCCGACCTGATAGCGGCCGGACACGATCGCATCGTGGAGCTGGTTATAGATCTGAATATAGAGTTTGTTGGAAGATACGGGAGTAAAGGTCTGCATAAAGACACCTCTTTGCCGGGAATTCTTAACTGTTCCTTAACACAGCGTTGGGAGAGAGGAGGGCGCACGGCTGTGCGCGCCCTCTGTGTTTCTTTGGGCAGGGATCACATGAGTCCCGGCAGCCACGTGACGAGGCTGGGAACGTAGGTGATGAGGAACAGGACGATCAGCAGCGGGACCAGGAACGGCAGGATCGCCTTGTACATTTTCTCGATGGTAATGCCCGCGCTCTTGGCACAGATGAAGAGGCTTGTGCCGACCGGCGGAGTGCAGAGGCCGATCATCAGGTTCAGCACCAGCACGACGCCAAGGTGCAGCGGATCGATGCCGTAGACGCCCATCAGAGGGACGAGGAACGGCAGCGTGATGGTCATGGCGGCGAGCGCCTCCATGAACATGCCGATGAGCAGGAACGCGATGTTCAGGATCAGCAGCATGACGTACTTGTTGTCGGTCAGCGACACCAGCGCGGAGCTGAGCGCCTGAGTCATGCCCAGCATCGTGACGAGCCACGAAAACGCCGCCGCGCCGCAGATGATGCAGAGGATACCGGCGCTGTCGCGAGCGGTCTCAATGAGCGCGTTCTTGACCTCCGCCCAGCCCATCTCACGATAGACGATGACGGAGAGGATGAACGCATAGGTTGCCGCAATGCACGCCGCCTCGGTGGGGCTGAAGATACCCGACCAGATGCCGCCGATGATGATGACCGGCGTCAGGAGCGACAGGAAAGCCTCCTTGGTGGCGCCGCCGACTTCCTTCCAGCTGAACTTATGGACGGGATAGTGGCGCTTCTTCGCCATGAAGAACACGAGGATGCTGGTGGCGACCGCCAGCAGCAGGCCGGGCGTCACGCCGCCGATGAACAGGCGGCCGACGTCTACCTCAGACATCATGCCATAGACGACCATCGGAATGCTCGGCGGGATGATGGGGCCGATCGTCGCGCTCGCCGCGGTGACGGCGGCGGAGAAGTCCGGGTCAAAGCCCTCCTTGTTCATCGCGTCGACCTCGATCTGACCGAGGCCGCCGGCGTCCGCGACCGCGGAGCCGCTCATACCGGAGAACACGATGGACGCCAGCACGTTGGCATGGCCGAGGCCGCCGGGGATCGCGCCGACCCACGCGGAGCAGGCGCGGAAGATCTTGCGGGTGACGCCGCCGGTGTTCATCATCTTGGCGGCGAGAATGAAGAAGGCGATGGCGAGCAGCGTGTAGGAGCTCGCGTTGCCGATCATGCGGTGGAAGATGGCGTAAACCGGGAACTGACCGGTGACCGCGCAGGTGAAGAGCGCGGCGATGGCAAGCGAAAACGCGATGGGCACGCCGAGGACCATCAGCAGCAGGAAGCCGCCGACGAGCATCAGAACGAGAACGCCGAAGCTGAAGTTCATGCTGCCACCTCCTCATCTTTTTGCGCCGTGGGCGCGTCCTCCGGCTTGCGGTTCAGAATGATGTCGACCAGATGCACCACGGAGATGCAACAGCCGATCGGGAACGACAGGTAATAGAGACCGCGGCGCACGGGAATGGTCTGGTAGTACTGCGACCAGGCGTTCTGCACGACCTGGATGCTGTTGACGATGCCCGCGACGAGGAACACGATCAGCAGAACGTCGATGACGTCCTTGTAGATGCACCACGCCTTGGGCTTGAGGCTGTTGGTCACGAATGTGAGGCTCATGTGCTCCTGCTTGTGGAAGGTCATCGGCATACCGATGAAGGTCGTCCAGCACAGGCCCACGAGTGTCAGCTCGTACTGCCATGTGACGGGGCTGTTGAAGATGAAGCGCATGACGACTGAATAATCAATGATCAAGCACAGCGCGACCAGCAGAAAGCCGGTGACACCCGCGCAGATCTTATCCAGAATCAGGCTCACCTGATGGATGGCTGTTTTCATGAATGCACCTCTTAAAAAACACATTAAGATTGTATCAAGGGGCTGCTGTGGGAAGAGGCACGGCACGGACGCCGTGCCTCTTCGACACTATGGAACTATGACGGAATGATTGGATTACTTAAGGGCGTTGATCCGCTCCACGAGATCCTTCGCCCAGTCATACTGCGCGTAGAAGTCCTCATACACACTCTGCGCCTGGTCGATGAACGGCTGGGTGTCGGGATAACCGACCTGCATGCCGGCGGCGACCAGCTCGGCGAGCTGAGACTCTTCGTTGTCGCGGATGTCCTGACGGTGCTGGTTGCCGAACTCAACAGCGGCTTCCTTCAGCGTGGCCTGGATGTCGGCGGGGAGCTTGTTCCAGGTGGTCAGCGAGAAGATCATGTCCTTGGGCTGATACTGGTAGTTCACCATGGTCAGGTACTTCTGGACGTTCTGGAAGTTGTTGGCGTAGATGTTGGCGACGGGGTTCTCCTGACCGTCAAACGTGCCCTGCTGGAGAGCGAGGTACAGCTCGGAGAACGCGAACGGAGAAGCGGAAGCGCCGTAGGCGGCGAAGATCGCGACGGTCAGCGCATCCTCGGGGGTACGGAACTTGAGACCCTGCATATCGGCGGGGCTGTTGATCTCACGCTTGTTGTTGGTGAACTGGCGCAGGCCGTTCTCCCAGTAAGCGAGCTGGATCATGTTGTGGTCGGAGAGGCCCTCGAGCAGCTCTTCGCCGATCTCGCCGTCCAGAACCTTGTAGACGTGGTCGTAGTCAGCGAACAGGAACGGAAGGCTCAGCGCCTTGAACTTCGGGCAGTAGTTCGCCTGCTGGCCGGAGGGGAGCATCATGGCGTCGAGGGAACCCATCTCGACCATCTCGATCATCTCAGCGTTGGAGCCGAGCTGCTCGGAAGCGAAGATCTGGATCTCGACCTGACCGTTGGTGCGCTCGTTGACCGCCTGGGCAAAGCGCTCAAGGTTGATGTGGATGAGGTTGGCGGTGGTGTCGCTGTGGCCGATGCGGATGGTGTACTTCTGGCCGTCGTTGGCGGGCGCGGGAGCGGCCGCGTCGCTGCCGGTGCTCTCGGTGTTGGCGGGAGTGTCGGTGCTGCCGGAGCTGCTGTTGCCGCCGCCGCAGGCCGCGAGGGCGAGCACCATGACCAGTGCGAGAAGCAGTGCTGTGAGTTTCTTGACGTTCTTCATGTTCATCCTCCTGTTTTGTTTTTTGACTCGTGTTTCCTACAAGCCGTCATTACTTGTAGATTTGTAATACAAGAATATAAGCAGATATGATACTTTGTCAATCATTGTTTATTTTTTCACACAGTTTCGGCACTTTTTATAAAGGATGCACAACTTGTTTGTACGGATTGCCGGGAGCGGACCGCTTACGCGCCGCAATCATGCGTCCGCCAGCCCGCTTTACATTGACTTTTCCCGGAAAATGTGTAGAATATATGGTATATTTACAAGGTAATCTATTAATCATACAAGTGCCTGCTTTTGAGGTTGTTATGAAGTCTTTCACCCCGGTCACGAGCAACAAGCTCTATATCCAAATCTATAACCAGATGCGCGACGCCATCGTTGCCGGGCAGTACAGCATCGGCGACCAGCTCCCCAGTGAAAAGGAGCTGTGCGCCATGTTTCATGTCAGCCGTGTTCCTGTACGCGAGGCCCTCTCCGCGCTGGAGCTCAATGGGTTTGTGGAGTCCGTGCGCGGCGCCGGGTACTACGTCACCCGCATCACGCCCGCGGTGGAGGATATGATCAACGAGGTGGAGCCCCACGACATCATCCGCGCCCGTCTCACGCTGGAGCCTGCCATCGCCCGCGCCGCCGCTGAAATGATCACTGATGAGCAGCAAAAGGAGCTGCGCGATATTATTGAGCGGTTCCAGGCGGAGGGCAAGCAGGACACCTACACCACGAAGGTCGACCGGGAGTTCCACCTGTTTCTCGCCAAGGTGAGCGGCAACACACTGTACTTCATGATGATGGAAATGGTGTTCAAGACCATGGAGCAACGCATGTGGGATCTGATCCTCAGCCGCACGGTGGCGACGCCGAAGTACCGCGAGCAAAACAATCTGGAGCACCTCAATGTGGCTCAGGCGGTGCTCGATCACCGCGCCGACGACGCCTACGCTTTTATGAAGGAGCACATGGAGCGTTTGCAGGAGCGCTACTGGAGTTGAGCATGCCGTTTGGTATGCGGCGATTTTCCCTTTCGCGTGCGCGCTTGACAGCATACAATATAAAAGAGGGTCTCCCGCTCGATGAGCGGGAGACCCTCTTTTTCAGTTTTTTATTCACCGCTATGCGGTTTCATCGTCAGTTCCGGTGCCAGCTGCGGTGCCGGATCATCCGGCACCTTCTCCATGCCCGACGGCTTAAGCTCAAAATCCTCCGCCTTCACCTGCGGTTCACGGCCTACGTTAACCTTCTCGACGACCTTCTTAAAATCATCCTCCGGCAGCAGCGCCTTGACCGAGCACATCGCCTGCGTAAAGCACTCTTTGTCGTACTCGCGGCTCTTGGGTGCGCAGTCGGTGGTAATATACGTCCCCAGCGCGCTGACCAGTCCGTTCTTCTCTTCCTTACTCGGCTCCGTATCCTCGTTCACAAAGCGATCCAGCGCGTTGAGCATCTTGTGGAAGCACGCCGTCTTGCCGCTTGCCATCTTCTTGAGGCTGTCGCGGGTGTTGGCCAGAACCGCGTCGCGGCGGCTGAGATCAGCGTCCAGCGCCGTGACGGCCTCGCTCGTCTCCTTGATCGCGGTGCCGCGCGCCGCTGCCAGCAGGTTGCCGGGGTGTCCCTTCATGTACGACTTGAACGCCCGGGAACCGCTCAGTTCCATCGCGCGCGCGTCCGCCTTGGCCTCGTCAAACTCCGGGTTATCCTTCTGCTCATATGCCGCCAGCATGTACGCCGCAGCACTATAGACGTCACCGGCGTTGGCGAGCTTACCCGCCTTCTCCTCGGGCTCGACGCGTTTTTGCTTGACGTAGTCCTCATAGCCATTCTTGCCGGGTTGCTTTTTCTCCTGTTCCTTCATCTGCTCAGGATGGATGCTGTAATTCCCGGTCTCCAGTTTGTTCGCCAGCTCCTTATACAGCTTTGGCGGCATGATGGTTTTGAGAACCTTCATCTTCATTTCCAGCAGCTGCTCATAGCGGATGCGCTCATCGTCAACGATCTCAGCGTCTTTCGTGTCCTTGGCAGTCTCGGCATGGGCGCGCTGCCACTCCGCGCGGCGCTCCCGCTCCTTACCCGCCGCCGCGATCATACGCGCGGGTTCCTCCACGATCGCACGTTCGAGCGCTTTCTTCACCCTCTGCTGAGAAGGCGGATTCTTTCTGATCTCCTGATACAGCTCACCCATCGGGCTGTCCGGTGCCTCATACATGCCAAACTTAAGCAGCAGCTCCGCGGGACTCGGCTCATCCCCGACCTTTTGGAAAAAGCGGTTCAAAATGCCGTTCTTGACAATAAACTCGTGTACCGCGCGGTATGCGTTGCGCATCTCCGCGTCTGCCAGTTGCTGCGGCTTTGCCACATAGCTCTGGTACATGTAATACATGAGGATTTTCTTCCACTGCTGCTCTTCTCTGCGTTTTTTCTCTCTTTCCCAGTCATCCGTAACGATCATGTAATACCTCCTTCGCCAACAGGTCACAGGGTTTGCCGCCATCAAGGAACTGCATCACGACTCGCGGCGGATTCCGTCTCATCCTCCGCGCCAAGCTGAATCAGATCAAGCTGAATCAGATAATCTTGAGCATACCGGCAAAGCCGGTGATTTCAAAAACCTCCATGACCGGCTTGGTCACGTTCTTGATGACCAGCGATCCGCCCTTGCGGCGCATGGCAAGATGGGCGCGCTTGAGCGCACGAAGGCCTGCGCTGGAGACATACTCCAGCTCCCCCATGTCGAGGATCAGCGTTTCAAAACGCTCACCCGCCGCGACCATGTGCTCCTCCGCGTCGCCGGCGGTGGTGGTATCAAGACGGCCGATCAGCTTCAGTTCACCCTCGGTGTCACGATTGATGAGTTTCATGTTCAGCATATTCGTTTCCTCCAGCTTTCTCTTATTGCGTTGACGGTTTGCCTCAGAATCCGACGCCCTGATCCACGCCCTTTTCCGCGGTCTTTTCCGCGGTCTTTTGCTTCTCTTTCTCCATCTCAGGCTTCGGGCCATCCGGCTCCGCTTTTTTCTGCGTGTACGGCGAGTCTGCGGCGAAGAGCTTTTCGCCCCGGAGCGCCTCCTCCAGTTCCGCGCCTTTGAGATTCTCCAGCTGCGCGGCGTTGGGAAGGTGCAGGTTCACCGTTTCGTCGAGCGCTTTGTCGCCCCCGGCTCCAATCGCCCGCACGGTTTCCGGCGGCCCGATATGCAGCGTGTCCAGCCTGCTCATTTTCTGGAAGGCCTGAATGGATTTATCATGAGCCTCCTGGAACTTTTGCAGCAGCTCAGCCTTATTCTTATCGTGTTTGTCCGCATTTAAGTACTTGTTGCCCGCTGCGCTTTCCTCTGCTTGGGTCATCGCCCATTCCATGGTCAGCTTGTCCTTGGCATCCACATATTTGGGATACGCGTCTTTATTCTTTTTCCAGTCAATATCGTTTTGGCTTGTAAACGTAAGGGTCTCATAGTTTACACGGTCCCGGGTGAATCCTTTTCGCTGCTCGTCCGTAAGGGTCACCAAGCCCATGCTCTCAGCATGAAGCATAACCTGCGCTTTTTCGTTTTTGCGGGAGATGTCCAGGATCCGTCCGAAACCCTTGGCGGTCTGCAGATCGGCGGGGGTCACCAGCTTCCTCGGCTGCTGGTCTTCCAGCACCGGCTCGCCCACATCCTTGTTGCATTCCTCGATCAGCGTGCTCTTATCCTCAAGGGCAAGCACCGCTTTTTTCAGCTCGGGATCGCGTTCGAGCAGCGCGGCGGACTCGCTGACCAGCGCAGCGGTGGTCAGGTTTCTCGGATCGCTGATCGGCTTGCCCTCAAACTTGTGCATCAGGAAGTTCATGCCGCTTGCAATGATACCCGCCAGTTTTTCGGGTTTGCCTTCCTCCCGATACTCTTTGACCGCTTCAAACACCTTCGCGCGCGAGGGCTGGTATACGCTGCCGAGCACCTTGCCCATATTATCGCGTGGATGATCTGGATAGTCGATCATGCTTTCGGTGCACATCATCGTCGACCGGATCGCGTTCTGCTCCGGCGTAAAACAGTGCGCCTCAGATGACAACAGGTTATTTTTTGTGCTCCTTTCGCCCGGTTCCGACATATCAAAATCGCCGATGACGGACGGATCGCACGAATACATCACAGACAGCGCGGCAAATTCCGCGTCGCTGATCTCGGTTCCGTGCAGATTTTCCCCCTTGGGCAGCTCGTAGCTTTCCAGCTTTGAAAACTGCTCCTCTGTAAAGTACTTGCCTTTGCCGACCAGTGATTCGCGGCGCTCCGGCTTCGGGCCGCAGTAGGATTGGTACAGGCTGCGGTACTGGTCAAGCACGTATACCGGCTTCTCGCTCGTCATGTTCTTGAGCTGCTGTCCGCTCTTTTCCAGCTCCGCTTTCAACTTGGCCTGTTTGCTTTCTTCCTCCCGGCGGGCAACGTCAGCGTCAAAAGTCTTCTTCTCTTCTTCCAGCACTTTCGGCGTGCGCTTGTCGAGCTTCTCTTGAAAACTTTTTTCCTTGCGCGTCCACTCATCCAGTTTAGCCGGATACTGCTCGATATCAGTTTTTTCTTTGCGATAGGCATAGCCGAACGTGATCGCGTTGGCGAACCGCTGCCAGCCGTTCAGCGGCTTCGGCTGCTCCGGCTTCGGGATGGGGAGCTCCGTCAGCGGCACGCTGTACCTGATATCAGAATTGCCAGACAGCGACAGCTGCACCGGATTCTTTTCTCCGGCCGGGAACGCCAAGATTTTCCCCTGCGCGAGCTTGTCAAGGAATGCGCCGGACTCCAGCATCTTGTCGTCCTCAAAGGGGTTCTTCAGCTCTCCCTGCTCCGTCAGCTCATAGAACATGAGATTGCCATCTACACCGCGCCCGTCTTTTGACCTTTTGGTGTCAAATCCCAGATTGGGAAACAGCTGCGTATCCAGTCTGTGCCGCAGTTCTCCTTGCTGGTACTCCGGGATCTCATTCTTCGGTTTCTGGAACGGTGTGACGAAACGTCCTTTTATGGTTGCCATGGTTTATTCCTCCCGCTCATCATTTTGCGGCTGTGCGTCCTCTTCCGCCGGCTCGTCCGGCGGCTGCGCTGCCTTCTGAGGCTTTTGCTTTGCCGCTTTTTTGGTTTCCTTCCGGGTCTTTTTCTCCGCTTTCTTCTCTGCCTTTTGGCGCTTCTTTTCTTCCTTCGCCGCCTTGCGGGACTGTTTGTCCTCCTCGGACGGTTTCAGCTCGGTCGCCGCCACAGTGTCCGGCAGGCCGCTCTCAAACGCCCTGATCGCGCGGCGCAGCGAGATCCAGCCCGTGAGTCCGCGGCCCGTCCACGCCGTCAGCGTGGGCGTACCGTCTTCCCAGGTAAACACCAGCACCGCCGGGCGGGTCAGGACATAACGGATGAGGCAGGCGATCGCCTCCGGCTGCTCGTTCAGGGCAAGACCGCGGCCAACGTTCTGCATGGACTTTTTCGCCGCCTCCATCAATCTCGCCTTGCTGTCCTTCGTCCCATAGCGCCGAATCCGGCGGGAGACGCCGAGCAAAAGCACCGCGTCCGCGCCGTCGCCGATGCCGATGGGCGTGCGCAGGATCGTGCCGGCCGGGAGGGCAATCAGGCGCCCGTCCTCGCCAAGCACGACGCGTCCCATCAGCACGCGCTTGATTTCCGCTCTTTTCAGGTCCTTCACGGCTGTGCCTCGCTCTCTGCCGCTGTGGCGGTTTCTGCTGCTGCGATTTCCTCTGTTTCCTCTTCTTCGTCTTCTTCCTCTGTCTCCAGCGTCTCCACACGGCTGTCGGTCAGCATCATCTCGCCGCCTGCCACCTGAATGTCGAACACAAAGGATATCCCGTCGCGGACACTGTAGACCGTTACCTCAGCCGTGCCGTTAACGCGCGTCTCCATCTGGATGGTGACGCCCTCGTCTGAAACTTCGATCTCGGATACGTGCGCCACCATGGAATTGCTGCTCTCAGATTCCCATACCATGCCTCTTTCCGTGTAGCCCTCGGTATCCTCGACAAAGATCGTCAGCCCTTCGTCGCTGCCGCGCACGGTGAAAGCGTGTCCCGTCTCCTCGCCGCCGCGCACAGTGCTTTGCAGGGTACGCTCGCTGTGGCCGGCAATTACAGCAACCAGCTTGTCGTTCACATTGTTCACATCAATGGTAAGCGTCAGCTCCGCAAACGGATCCTCCCCGCTCATCAGCGCGAAGGTCGCCAATTCGCGGCCGCCCGCATCGGGTGTGATGGTGATTCCGGTTTCACCGCCCCGCGTGCCGCCAACGTTGATCTTTACCGCGCTGCCCTCCGTGGATTTCAGGCTCCACGCGGCACCTGCCACATCCCCGGTCTTGACCGTCAGGGCAATTTTACCGTCGCCCCGCTCCGTCCAGGTATACGGGTATGAAACATCCCCGCCGTGAAATGTGGCTCCACCGCGGTCACGCATAATAAGCGTGACCGCGACGGTGATGATGATAATGCCCAAGAGTGCCGCAAGGGTGATGATCAGTGGTTTTTTGTTGCTTTGCTTTTCCATAGGTTAGCCTCCCAGGCCGATACTCGGGTTCAAGACTGACCCGCCGCCTTCCATCTGGGCTTCCGGGTTCAGTCGGCCACTCGGGACCTGCGACCTCAAGTCGCCTCCCTCTCCAGGTAAAGTCGTGCTATCCGGCTGCGTCGTCGTTTCCGGCGTGGTCGTCGTCCCCGACTGCGTCGCCGTTTCCGGCGCGGTCGTCGTCCCCGGCGCGGTCGTCGTCCCCGGCGCGGTCGTCGTTTCCGGCGCGGTCGTCGTCCCCGGCGCGGTCGTCGTTTCCGGCGCGGTCGTCGGGCTCTCGACGCCGATGTTCACGATCGTCTGGATCTTCGACGACTCCACATCGCTCACGGTGATCCGATATTGCATCGTAACGCCCGTCTCGTTCTCCGGCGCGGTGAACGTGATCTTTTTCTCGTCCACGCGGATGGTCGAACTGGCACTGGCAGGGAATCCGTCCACAATACGCTCCGAAACCGCCTTCCAGCCGTAGTCGCTGCCGCTCAGTTCCGGTATGATGGTAACCGTTGCGCCCGATTTCGCGAGAATATCCATTGAGCCGCCGATGGCTTCCTTGGTCGTCATTTCGCCGTCACCCGCGGTACTCGCCGTCAGCTTGAGCGTAACGTTGGCAAAGATGACCGTCTGCGGTGCGCCCTCGCGGATGACCTCGTTGACCGTGCGATCCGTGGGCTTGCCGCTGTCACCCAGCTGTGCGCTGACCCTCGCGAGCGTCCAGCTCGCCGGATCGACACCGGTGTTGTGCCAGGGCTCAATCTGGATCCAGCGCAGCTGCTCGATATTGTTGACCAGCATCTGCGCCGTCTTGGTGCTGTTGCTCGGGAAGCTCGCCTCCCCATCGGTCAGATAGGGGCGGATGTCGCTGTAGGTCTCCCGGATGAGGTCGCCGTACTGGTCGTAGTACCCCAGCGTCACACTCACCGGAGCGTCCGTACCGCCGCCCTCGTGCACGCCTTCCGCCGGCTCGCCGGTCTCAAAGGTCAGCGTCAGCGGCGTGACGCTGCCATTCGGCGCCATGCGGTTCGGTGCGCCGGAGATGGTCGCCGGCGTGGTAAAGCCATACTCGCCGTGGATCGAATCCACCTCTTTGCTGTCGATGTTGTACTCATAGTCTACCACGCGCGCCGATTCCACCGTGCCGGTAACGTCGCCCATGCTAACGATGGTAACGCCGATGATCTCCCCAATGCACTTCTGCTCGAAGGTCAGGTCGATCACCTGACCCGGCCGAATCTGCTGGATCTCCTGGTCGGTCAGATAGATGTACGGCGAACGCAGCTCCGCTTCGGTAATGTCATCCGAACGGTACCACAGCGCCACCGCGAGGTTGTGCTGTTCGGACAGCGACATCTTGGGCACATCGTTGCCGAGCTGGAGCTGAACATGCTGCTGCCGCCGTGTCCGCGACGAAGTCAAAGCACTCAGAGACAGGCCAGCCGGATTGGTACTGCCGCTGCCTTCCATTTCCCACGTTCTAATCACGACGCCGCTGCGGATCTGCTGCACCACAGCGTTCACGATGCCGCGTATACCGGTGCCCGGACCGTCGAAGAGCTTGACGGAGATCAGCGAGTTGAACCTGCTCGCGCTGAGGCCGGTCAGGTAGAAGACCTTCCGACCGTTGTATATCGCCCGGTTCATGCCGGCGGAGCCGTCCACCTTTCCGTCCTTGTCGACCTTCAGGCTGCCGCTGGAAACCTGAATCGTCTCATCCGAGACATTGTTGTAGTTGATCGTGACCACGGGGCCGTAGTTGGCATCGACCTTGGCATCATCGTCCGGGTACACAAAGACGTTGAGCGTGTCGTTCTCCGAGGGCGGCTCACGCGAGATGATCGATCTCCACTGCGCTGCCTCGGGGTTCATCTCGAGGAGATTATCGGTGAAATAAATGTTAATGAGCATCGGCTCTGCGTTCATCTTCTCGCCGTACGAGTTCACCGTCCCGTCATAATGCTGCAGGATCACGCTGTACGCAGGTGAGGTTTCACTGTCGCCGTGGGCAAGCTCGGTCAGTTCCTCGCCCACGCGATAAATCCGCTGATACTCACCGTTGCTGTTGATGGCAAGAGTACCCGCGCCGTTCACCATAAACAGTGAAACATTTGAGATTCTCCATTCGGTATCCACCGCGCTGGTCACCGCCAACTCGATCCGGTTAATGGTCTTCACGTCGCTGAGGCTGAAGTAGAAGCGGTCGGTGTGATCCGCGCGGAACATCAGGTTCGGGTCGCTGATCGTCTTGCCGCCAATAAGGTCCGAAGCGCCCAGCGTTGTGCGGTTCATGTACGAATACATGCTCTTGGTCACGTCACCGAGCTCCTCAGAACCCTTGGACGGGCTGTAGGAGTCATAATAGACGGTTGCCGACAGGTTGCCCACAAACTGATCGCCGCCCTCGGGGTAGCCCTGTGTTGTAATGGCGAGCATAAAGTTGACTTCAAAGGTGCTGCCGTCCACCGTATAGGTGCGCGCCAGCTCGGATGCGCCGCGGCCTGCCATACCCATGACCGACTGCATCTGTGCGCTGTCGCGGTAGTCAATGCTGATCCAGCCAACCTCGCTGATCGTCCACACCGGAACCAGCGCCGAGTTGCTCTCGCGCTTGACCTGAATGGAAGCGATCTTCAGCTTATCGAACATATCGCTGTCCTCAGAGAGATCCTCGGGGATAATCTGCACGGCGGTCACATCGCCGTAGTCCTGGTTGGTGGAAATGTTGAACGTCTGCGCCGCGCCGGCGATAAAGCCGTCCGAGGGGAGCTGCTGGTTCGCCAGCACAAAGGCGCTGCTGCCGCTCTTGAAGATAAGGCGGAAGTAGAAGAGGTTGTTGGAGCCGCAGTCACCATTCTCCAGTGTCGAGTCCTCGTTGCCGGCAACATTGACCGTTACCGAATAGAGGAACCTGTCTTTGCCGAAGCCCAGATCCTGCGATGCTTCCTGGAAGGTCATGGAATAGCGGATCTTCGACCAGTCCACGCGCTTGACGGTGTTCACGTCCGCGCTCCCGCCTTCGCCCCTGATGTTGTCCGTGCGGGTCGGTCCCACGTTGGTAAACGTGTCCTGTCCCTGCTGGATCAACACGGGGTTGATGCAGTCGTCCAAAAAGCGGTAAACCGGATCGCCCACGACTTCGCGCTCATAGCGCAGGGCGCTTGTCACGCCATCCACATTGAACGACTTCCAGACCACGTTGCGCTTGTAGAACGTTCTAACCGTCGAAATTTGCAGATCCTTCATCTGCCAGTCGTCGTGGGTTCCTCCCTCAGCCATCCACACCTGGATGTCCGTGATCGCCTTCACCTGTTGGAGCGGCACAAAGAACCGCAGCGTCTGTCCGGTGGCGACGCCCTCGTAATAGCCAATATCCTGCGGGGTGCTGCCGTACCACCAGCCGTTGAAGTCGCGGGACAGCTCACGCACGTTGAGCGTGCTGGACACCTTGGCGTTGCCGTTGAGGTCGATCCAGCTGATCGACATCAGGATGTCGTCCTTTGTGCCCGCGCCGGTGAGACTATCCGTCGTCAGTTCCAGAAGGTAGCGTTCCGTCCGGTCGCGCGGCGCGAGGAGCTTGCCGCTCTCATACTCGGTGATGCTGAGGCTGTTCGCTCCCATCTGGAGCGTATTGCCGTTCGTCGTCTGTACCGGCCGATAATAAACCGGGTCAGCCGGGTTGCCGGCGGCTGTTTTGTAGCTGTATTCAATCGAACCGGTGCTGTCGTCGACACGCGCTGTGACCTGAGCGGCGTCATCCCCCGTCTTCGTCATATCATAGATCGCCATGGTAACGATGCTGGCAGGATCGCTTTCGCTCACCTCAATGCGGTTGCCGCGAAGCTGTCCCAGCGTGCCGGTAGGCTTTCCGGGCAACGTTGTCAGGCTGAGGGCGTTGCACGCCTCTTTCGCGCCGAGTGTCACAGTAACGCCTTTGCTGGGAGAAAGCGAGACAAAGTCAGGCAGGAAGATACCGAGTGCCATCCCCTCGCCCTGCTGTGCGAAGCCGCCGAGCGGCTTCTTCAGTTCCTCCGCCGAAAGCAGCGTCTTGGCGTACTCCACAGCGTTCAGCACGGCCGGCACGCTCACCGCGTGCTCAATGCCATAGCAGTCAATGTAGTACACAGTCACCGCCATGGTCTCCGCGATGCCCATGCTCGTCAGTGTGCTGTTTTCCGCTGACATCGCGCTCAGCGCTTCCAGGCCGGCACCGTATGTATCGGCAAAGTCAAAGCGCAGCACAATGGTCTTTTTTGAGTTGTCCTGCAGCTTATGATTCTCATAGGTGCTGTCAAAGCCGGTCGTCTTGAGCACGATATCCGTTGCCTGCTGGCTTGCGCTTTGCTGCTTCTGGTTTCCGGCCACCTGAGAGCTGATCAGCTTGTCATTGTTCCAGCTGAGATTTCTCATCGAGCTCTTCTTTCCCTCGGCGATCAGTTTGCCGCTGAAATTGATGTAGCAATCGCTTGAGCCGATGTTGCTGCGATACAGGCCGTCCAACTGATCCACCTTGAAAATGCGCATGGCACGGCAGTCCCAGTTGCCATGATCGGCAGCAAAGAACTGCACACGCTTGATCTGTGTGATCTCGTCCTGCGTCGTGAACAGATACTGATCGGTGGAATAGGACTGGAACAGGCTCCGTCCCTTCTCAAGATCGGAAGCGGAATAGCCGTATGTATTCTGAATTTCCGTGTCGCGTGTCTTCTGCACGGCGGGATTCTTCACCAGAGTGCTGCCATCCTTCGTCAGCATGCTGTACGTCTTGCTCCACCCGTCTTTCGCGGGGAACAGGAACTTGCTGATCGTTTTATCTCCGCTCGCTGCCGTGGTGTAGGTGATGATGAAGAAATCAATCTTATCCTCAAACCCCTGCTGCGTCCGCGCGCCGGTGGTGACCTCGAACAGATACGTCGATTCCGCCGCGTACGCGGCACCGGTCATGGCCCAAACGCACAGCAGCAGCACCGGGATGAACATAAGATGTCCGCCCCACCGCCTGACGGTGCGGCCGAGCCTTTCCACTTGTTTTAAGAATGCCTGCATTGTGATCACTCCCAACACATTTGCTTAGGCGATTTCTCGCGCCTGCTGTTTCCTCTTCTCGAGATATTCCACCAGTTCCTCCAGCGAAATCTCGGCGGTCTCCTGACCCTCGCGGCGCATGTGGTCGACAAAAGAAAGGGATTTCGCGTGCTCTATGCTGCGTGCAAGAAAAGCCGAAAGGTCGAACACGTCTTCTTCGCTATCTTCAGCAGACTCTTCGGAGGCTTCCTCCTCGTCCGCATCATCCGCCCTGTAAAGCTCATCATCCGACTCGCCGGAAAACGTTTCTTCCGCATCCCAGTCGATCTCGACCGACGGCTCGTCGCCACCTGTGTCTTCGACATCCCAGTCGATCTCTGCCTCCGGTTCGCCGGCAGGTGTTTCCTCCACGGACCGGTCGTACTCCGCTTCGTCGGCAGGCGCTTCCTCCACGACCCGGTCGAAATCGTACTCCGCTTCGTCGGCAGGAGTTTCCTCCATGTCCCAGTCTGCCTCGTCGCCGGAGCTCGTCTCCTGCGGTCCCTGCGCGATGGAGCGCTTGAGCTCCTCCATTTCCCTGCGCAGGCGCTCGATCTCCGCATCCTTTTCAATCAGCTGCGCGGAAAGGCCGGCGTCTGCGACGACATTGACCTGCTGTGGCGCAACCGAGGTGCCGATGCGCTCAAAGGCTTCGGTCATCTTGTTGGTCATCGCTTCAAACATGCCCATCACGGCCGGCATGGCGGCAAACTGATCCATGGTGCCCGGAATCACGGCGGCAGAAGCCTTGGGCGTGGTTTCCTCGACCGCCACAGCGCTCTTAACAGGCTCAACGTAGTCCGCCCCGTCGATCTCCTCAAAGACGATGCCGCCGGATTTCGGCTTCTCGTCGTAGTCTGCCTCGTCAATCTCCTCGAACACGACGGACTTCCTGGTCTCGGCGACGGGCGCTGCCTCTTCTTCGTCCTCCAGATCCCAGCGGGCCATGACCGCTTCATCGTGGGCTTCGCGGCTTTCCGCGACAAAGTCTTCCCAGTTTTTCGCGCCCAGCTCGCCCCGGAAGTACTGGCTGATGTATTCCCGATCCTCAAACATGTGGATCATGCTCTCGCCGGTTTCCACGCGGAAGGTGGATCGGCTCGTGGGGCTCATGATGGTAAACGCCTGGCCGCGCGGCGCCTGCACGATCTGCTCCTGCTCGCTCTCGTTGATGCCGCCCGCGTTCTCGTAGAGCTTCACAAGATCCTGGATGTCGTTCGGGGCCAGAGCAAAAATAAAGCTGTATTGGCACGCGTTGATAATGGCAGTGGACTTTCGCGCGATCTCTTCCGATCCCACAAAGTCCTTGATGTTCTGGGTAATGACGATCTGCATACCGTTATACTTACGGATGCGCTTCGCCAGCTGGAACATGAAGTCCAGCGCAATCGGGTACTTTGCGTCGATGAAGACGTGCGCCTCATCAATGACGACCACGACCTTGCGTTTGAGGCCGTACTTCATGTTGTAATCACGGTTTTTAATGATTTCGTTGTCAATATACTTGAGCACCAGCAGCATCTGCGCATTGGCAATCGTCTGGTTGCGGTTTGCCAGCATGCTCTGGAAGTTGAACACGGTAAAGTTCGTCTCTGTTGTAACGGTGCTCGGGCCGTTCCAGATATTCGCGTTGCGGCCGCCGGTGGAGAACTTCGCAATGTAGTTCATCAGCGTGCGGAGCATGGTGCGGATGTAGTCGTTGTCCGTACTCTGAAACTCCTGCAGGATGGCATCGTAGAGGTCGTCAAAAATCGGGTAATCCTCCGGCGTCAGCTTGGAAAGGTCCGTCTCCGCTGTGATATTAAAGTCGCCGTAGAGACGATCCAGCAGGGTGTTGAGGTACTCCATGGAGTCCTTGTCGCAGTCCGGCAGGATCTGGCGAAAGAACTCCTCCAAAAATTGCAGATGCGTCGCATAACTCCCGGAAGGCCCGTTCTCTCCCGCCTCGTCATCGTCGAGGGCGGTGATGATGTGGAACGGATTGAGCCGGCCGTACTGCGCGTTGCCGACATTGATGATTTTGCCGTGCAGGTTGCCCGCCAGCTCCTGATACTCGTTTTCCGGGTCGAGAATGAAAATCTTCGCGTCGTCCGCCGCGAGGTTGGCGAGGATGCTCTTGGTGGCGTAGGATTTGCCGGAACCGGATTTACCGACGATCACCATGTTGGAGTTCACGCGCTCCGAATCACGACGGAAGAAGTTGATAAACACAGGAATGCCGTCGTTCGAGCCCAGCTTCACACCGCCCTCATCGCTGATATGGGCGAAAATCCACGGGTAACATGCGGCAACCGTGTTGCTGGGGATACCGCGGCCATCCTTGGCAAGCGGGTCGAAGCCGTTGATCTGTGAGCCGATGAACGCCTGCATCTGCTCGAACTCCATGTTGTTGAGCTTGAAGTTGCTCTCCTGCCACAGGCGGCGGACCGTCTTTTTCATATCCGCGATGTTCGGGAGCAGAGAATCACCCGGCTGCTTGATTTTGTAGTTGTTGCGCGTGCCCGTGATATCATAGGCCGTGACATAGACGTTGCACTCCAGCAGAGCCTCGTTGTCCGCCTGCAGCGTTCCGAGCAGCTCTTGCAGGGTATCCAGGTGCTGCTCAATTTCCAAACGCTTGGAATCCACGCCCGTGGCGCTCCACTGCCCGCGCAGCTCCATGAGGCTGCGGTCAATGCCGCGAATCGCCTTCTGGCGATCCATCGGCTTCACCTTGACGATGACCTTCGTGCCCGGCATGGACATGACGCCCGCGAGCCACGCGTCGCCCACCAGCGACGGAAAGCTGGTCACGCGGAAGTTGTGGGTGATGATGTGGTTCACCTCGACGCGGCGCGCCTTGATATCCACGGTGTCAGGCTGCGCCCAACGGGCGTAGTCCTCCGGCGCGATCTTGTCAATCTCATGCTCGTCGAAGTCCAGTGCATTGGAGTATTTCAGAAACACTGCCAGTTCTTTATTGTCCAGCCGGTGCACCGACAACTCGCCCTGCTGAAGATTTGACAGCGCATTGTTGATTTGCAGGTCCAACTGGCGTTTGTCACTCTCATAGAGAACAATGTAGAAAAAGCTGGTCACAACTTTTTCTTCGTTGCAGAGCGCCTGAAGCTCATTGATGCGGTCGTACTGGATCTCTACACGCGCCTTGAGCTCGCTCTCCGACAGCATGCCGCTCTCGTAGGAATCGCGCAGCTGATAGAGCTTTTCGTACTCTTTTTCAAGATAGCTCTCATAGTGGATGGGGCGTTCCAGCTTTACAATGTTGGCGCTGTACTTGGGGTTGATGGCACGCAGGATGCGACCCACGCCGGCCTCAATGGAGTTCTGGCGGCGATGCTCGCTGAAGAAGCGAAATTCCACCGGATCAATCTCAATGGCGGCGCCGTAGTATTCGCCCTTGTTGTACTCAATGTGATTGTCCTTGATCGCCGTGAAGCCGACGATATCGTCCATGTGCTTGCGGGACGTGGTGGCATCCTTTGCCTCCGCCATTTTGCGCATGGCCTCCGCGCTCGCCGCTGCGCGGCGGGCGCGGATCTCCTCTTTTTCCTCTTCGGGGGCGGTCTTGCTCTTGAGGATCTTGTCCTCTCGCTTACGCTCCGCCGCGCGCTCCTTTTCCTGCGCCTTGCGCTCCTTGGCGCTCAGCTTCTCTGTCTTGACCGCCTTTTCGGCCTCCTGAACAGATTCAGTATACTCTCCCTCGTCCTCGTTCGCTTCTTCGGCGGCCCGCTTCTGGCGGATCGCCTCCTTCTCTTCCTCGGAAGCCGTCTTGCTCTTGAGGATCTTGTCCTCACGCTTACGCTCCGCCGCGCGCTCCTTTTCCGCGGCTTTCATCGCCTTGAGGCGCTCTTTCTTTTCGGCCTTGCTCTCCTTCTTATCCGATTTCTGCTTAAACAGCTCATCAAAGGCGGCGTCCGCCGCGCGGCCCTCGCCGCGCTCGACCAGCATCCGGTCAGTATAGGTCTTGGCGAAACGCCGATCATAGCCGAGGAACGCCAGGATATGCAGCAAATAACGATAGTTCGGCTGACCATCCATGCGGAACAGCAGCATGCCCACCACCCCGCCAATGCCGATGCAGATACCAAACTTGTGGGGCAGCGTGGAGAGGAGCACGAGAACAACCATCGCCGCTCCGACAACCGCGACAAGCAGATCCCCCAGCGTTACGCCGCGGAATAACTCCACATCTACTTTGGTCTTGCCCGGTATCAGTCTTGTCATAACCGTTCGTTCCTTTACTGCTTATTTCAAATGCTTTCAGTCGTCCAGAGAAATCCTCTTAGGAGACGGAGTCGGCGCTTCCCGCGAGCGGCGCGGTCCCTCAGGGGCCGTATCCTTCAGCGACATACGCGAACCGCCGCTCTCCGCCGTATAGCTGCCGCCCTTCGATACGTTGCCGCCGACGCTTGTATGCGTGCTGGTGGTTGCCGCTCGGAAGTCGGCCTTTCTCTCCATCTGCTCCATAGTAGGACGCTTGCCGGAGGCAGGCGCTTCCTTCGAGCCCTTCGACATTTCGGGCTTATCGCCGAGCGTCATGCGGCTGCCGGTGTTGCCGGCCTCCCAGCTGCCTTTGCCCGTTTTCGTGCCGGAAACCATCATGCGCTGTCTGGTCTGTTCGGGCTTATTTGATTCCGGCTTCTTCATGTTGCCTTGCGCGTCCACTTTTCCCGCCATACCCTTACGGGCGGCGGACGCCTTCTGCGCAAGCTCTCTGTCCCGTGCGGACAGCGGCTTCGGGCCTGTTTCCTTGCCCTTGATATCACCCTGCGCGTTCACTTTTTTTGACATCGCCTTGTGAGCCGCGTTCGCCTTGCGGGCAAGCTCCATCTCACGGTTGGATTTCGGCGCGGGCGGAGGCGGAGCCTTCGGGACACTGGCGTCGGTGCCATTCGAGACGCTGGGGCCGCCGCCACCGCCGCCACCGCCGCCACCCTGGCTGCCCGGCAGATCGTTTCCGCCACCGGAACCGCCACCATCGGAGCCACCGCCGCCGGAGCCGCCGCCACCCTGGCTGCCCGGCAGATCGTTTCCGCCGCCGGAACCACCGCCACCCTGGCTGCCCGGCAGATCGTTTCCGCCGCCGGAGCCACCGCCACCGGGGCCACCGCCACCGGGGCCACCGCCATCGGGGCCGCCGCCACCGGGGCCGCCGCCACCGGGCGCACCGCCTTGCCTTGCTGCCAAGATTTTCTGCTCAGCATCGCGCACGGCAATATTCTTCTGTGCCTGTGCCTTCGCTTCGTCGCCTGCTACGTCGCCCTTGCCGAGGTTTTTCCACGCGTTGACGGCCTTGCCGCCGGTCTTATCCCAGCCGCGTTTCAAGCCGTTTTGTGCCGGCTTCGTGGCAAAGTCGAGCACCTTGCCTGCGCCCTTGCCGACGGTCTTCGCTGCGCTGGTAACGCCGCTGATCATCTTGCCGGCAGAGCTGGACATATCGCCCGCCTGGATGGACTGCATGCCCGCGCTGTCCGCGAGGATACCGGTCAGCAGGCCCGTCGCCTTCTTGGAGACCTCAAACAGGCCGTAGATCATCACGAGCTTTGCCATGATGTTCATCGTGCTGTTCTCAAACAGCACCAGCTTCGAGCTTGTGACGATCGGCAGCATGATGAGCAGCAGCCGCATGGCGATCACTGTGCCGAACACGCTGAAGCACTGCACGATGAACGCCGTCATCCACTGTTTCGTCTTGCCGCCGCCGTCATACGGCTGCACGGCGAAAATCGGCGGCGCGATGATGTACAGGAACAGCATGTTGAAAATACGAGCAATGCAGTTGAGAATGATAACCACAAGGTCAAAGATCAGCGCAATGCCCGAGAGGAACACGACGAGATAGTCCGTCGCAAAGCCGATATCGAAGTCCTTGCTGACCTGAGAGATGTTGTAGATGTTCTTCTCGCCCGAATAGTAGGGACCGCGCACCGGGTCAGTCAGCTCGCCATTTATGTTGTATTCATTGTTTTTTGCCGCCCTCATAGTGCCCATCAGGAACAGATAGCGATCCAGCGGCACATAGCCCTCCGCCGGCGTCACGCGGGTGTAGGACTCCAGCGGACGGAAAGACTCATCGTTTCGGATTGTGTCCATCGCCTCAATAATGGACGCCGTTACCCCGTCATAGGACACGTCGAGCTTGAGCTCGGTGCGCAGATCGTGGGAGTTCGCAATCTTTTGCAGAACGGACTGCCAGGTTTTGATCTCGTTTCCGTCCGCGTCCTTGGTCGTATAGTAATAGCGGAACACTTTCTGGTTTTGCAGGTATTTGAGGTCTGTACGGATCTCATTAAAGCAGGTGTTGATGTTATACCGGCTGGAATACGAGGGGTTGAGCGAATAGTTGCCGATGGTGTTGAGCACGCGCCCCATGGCGGCGAACTCCTCATCGGTATAGACCTTGGTCGCCTCAAGATCCAGATTATCTGGATCGTTGAAGATCAGGTTGACCTGCTGCATCAGCACATTGGTCGAATTCAATATGATCACCATGATCGCGCTCATGCCGAGAATCAGAATGAGCGTCCGCACCAGAGAGGTGAGGATCTGGCTCATCGACTGCTGCTGCTTGCCGCTGGAGTCAAACATTTTGCGTACCACCGCGGCAATGGTAAAACCGAACGCCAAAGCGATGCCAATGAGCGCCATTGCCCAATAAACATTGGTGATGGAGCGGTTGTTGAAAAAGACGTTGACAAGATAATCCTTTTCGCCGTCATAGCTGACCTTGTCAATGCCCGCAAAGACTCGGAACATCTCGTCCAGCATACCGACAATCTTGCACAGGCCGGTTTCCGCGTAGTAAAGAAGCCTGCCGACAAAGCTGTCGAGCACAAGCTGCATAACGTCAAAAATGACGTCAAATAGCCCTTGCAGTATCGAGTCAATCAGGTCACCCATCCGTCAATCCCTCCTTTCTTATGCAACTTTGAGGTGCTTTCTCTTCACGAGGATATAGCCCAGCACGCCGGCGAGCGAAACGCAGACCAGCGCGAAAAACAGCAGACTGTTGAGGTCCAGATACACGAGGATCGTGAACTGCGCCGCCACCGCGTTGCCCGCGGCGTCGTAGAACCGCATTTGATACATGCCCGCCTCACTCAGCACTCCGTCGGAGGGAAACGCAATCGCTGTGCCGTCCCGCGTCATCGCAACGGAATCACCCGGCTGCAAACCGCCAACCTGCACCGCACTGTGGAAACGGCCGTTCTTGTCCAGCTTGCCGTCCAGCGTCACCTGCGGCGGCGTGCGGTCGATGACCGTCATCAGATGGTAATGGATCGCCGTGTCGGGGCAAACGTACTCCACGTCGTAAGCTCCCTCCTGCTCCATGCCGATGAAGTTGCGGTCGTAGTCCGCCTCCTCTTCGTTCACGGTCGCACCGACGATATAGAATCCCTCCGGCATGGTATAACCGCCCGGCAGGTTGGTCGCAGCGCCCACGATGGTGAAGCTGAACAGCGTCACCGTGGTGTCGATGACACGCACGCTGACCGAGTACTTGCCGACGTCGGCAATGTGGCTCAGATCGGTGTCTGTCAGCACCGTCCCGTTGCGCGTCAGCGTCACCTCCGCGCCCTCGTCCGCAATGATCTCCACCGGCTCGGTGACGATCATACCGTCCGCGACGGTTGCGCGCACCTCGTAGGTGCTCACGCCGGTGGGATAGATGAAGTTGCGCAAATCGCGGTCATAGTACATCGAGTTGGTAATGCGTATGCGTGTTGCCGATGCCGCGGCCTCTCCTCCGGTTGCCTCACCGGTGACGGTGTCCACCGTCCCGCTGTAATAGGGGTCTATCTCGGCGAATGCCGGCGCACAGAGCGTGCAGAGCAGCGCCGCGACACACAGCGCAGACGATATGGTTTTTGAGATCCGCACCCTCATGGGCTTTGCCTCCCGAAATTCTTTGTTTATGCGCTTTCGCCTAAAATCTTCTTATTGCGCACAGCGAGATCATAGAAGACCTCGTCCGCGCGGAAAATGTTGCTGCGGATCTCGGTGAGATCCATGGGGCCGAACTTGTAGAACGGGCATTTGTAAGAGGGCGTGTACTTCGTTTTCAGCGGGAAGCTGTTGAAGGACACGATGATGCTGTTGCCCGTGCTCTCCTGGTTGTTCAAACGCTGCAGCTCGCTGGGGTAGATCAGCGGGCGCACCTGCGTCTGCGTGGAGACGTTGACGTCGCCGCTCTTGCTGCCGAGGCTGGACGACATGCTCGTCGTTTTGACCGTCATGTTGCCGCACATCTCAGAGAACATCTTGCAGGTGTCCGTATCGTTCGAGCCGATGAACATCTTCACGCCGCAGTTACCGATGACGATGTCGGCCGTCTCCTTGCCGTACACGTTCGTGAGCTGCACGAACGACTGGATCACCATGTTGAACCAAATCTTACGGGAACGGCCGACGGTGATCATCTGGCCGAACTTGTCGATCTTCGGCATGTTGCCGAACTCGTCCATGATGAAGTACACGTTCCGCGGGAGCGTCTGCCCCGGAAGCGGCGTCGCGATCTTGATGAGCGCTTTGTAGGTGCTCAGCACGAACAGGCTTGCCAATGAGTGGCGCGTATCCTTTTCGTCAGGGATCTTCAGGAACACTGCCGTCTTGCCGAAAGCCAGCTTTTCCGCCTTCAGGTCGGTGGCGCTGGTCAGGCCGCAGAGGCCGCGGTCGTTGAAGATCGTCAGCTTATCGAGCGTGACCGACATATAGCTGCTCATGGTGTTGTCCGGCGCGGAGAGCACCTGACGCGAGAGCTGGTATGCTTGAGAGAGCTGCCCGCGGCCCTCAAAGTAATCCTTGAGCGCCTTGTAGCCGTTGTCGCTGTTGGAAAGCGCCTTGTTGATGTTGAAAAGGTTGAATTTGTCCTTAGTCATGCCGAGGTCGGGGTTCTGACTGTCCTCCAGCATGGCGAGGCAGGTCGCCGTCACCAGCGAGCGCGCACCGCGCTCCCACATCTGATCCTTCTCGTTCGTGATGGGGATGAGGCCGCCGACAAGATCCTGCAAGTCTTCGTACATTTCGTCGTAGATCTTGTTCTTTGCCAGCTCCACATCGTCCTTGGCGTGACCGAGGTCAGCGTAAGCGATGCCCTTCCACTCGATCCACGGGTCGCCCGCGTGGGCGTCGCCGTCGATGCGCCGGAGGTCGGGATAGTCGTCCATGCTGTCGATGTGCATGATCATGCCCTTGCCGGCGTTGACGCTCTCCTGATACGCGTCCCAGATCGGCTCCAGCGGGTTCCAGCGGGAGGACGAGTAGGTGTCGCGCAGGTCGAGCACCATGACCTCGTAGCCCTGCTGCTTGAGAAAGCCGGAGTGGAGATCAAACAACTCGCCCTTCGGGTCGGTCATGATCATGGAGCTGCCGATGTTCGCGGCGGCGATGCACTGGATCATCGGGTTGATGAAGGTCGTCGTCTTACCGGAACCGGTGGCGCCGATGACCAGCGCGTGGACGCCGGGCTTCCAGTTGCCCTCCAGCTGTCCCTTTTTGTTCAGCACCGCGCGTGCCGGAACGCCGTCGTTCTTCGACTGCGGGAGGGTCTCATAGGTGAAGGTCGGGAAATACTTGTCGCGCTCCTTGTCGGTGAGGAAGCGGCTGTTCTCGAGGCTTCCCTCAATGCGGTCGCCCTCGCCGCTCTTGCCGCCGAGCAGGCTGCTGCGGAACATGCCGCCAAAGCCGCCGTTGATGGCGTAGAGAATGCCGAGCATCGCCGTAACGCCCGCGCCGATGCCCCAGGTCAGAGGCTCGATGAGCAGGCGGAAGCGGAAGACCGGCGAGCCGGTGATTGCCTCGACAATATAGCGCAGCAGCGAACCGAGGAACAGCGACGCAAAGAGGAAGATGCCGACGTAGAGTCCCACGGTGCCCATTTTGATCGACTTGATCTTGTCGCCGAGCGCTTCCAGCAGTTTTTTCATGTGCTCGATCTCCTTTTTCCCTTAGTTGGTCGGGAACAGCTCCCAACGCTGGTTCTTAAACCGGTTGCCGGTCTGCACTGTGCCGGTCTCCAGATGCGTTCCGCTGCCCGCACCGCCTGGCACCTCAAGGCAGAGCTTTGCATTGGCGCTCATGGTGCCGCGGCCGATGATGTTGTAAATGGTCACTTCATCCCCCTCGACGATCGTCGTGCCTGCCGGCTCAAAATACCAGAAGTCGTCGTATTCGCCTGAGTAGTCATTGATTTCGACTTTTTCACCCGACGTAACAGGACCAAACCAGTTGCCTTCCTTGCCGGCTTGCAGAGTCTTGCCGGTATTGTTCGCGTAGGCGATCCTGTAGTAGACGCGCCCGCCGCCGTCGTAATAATCCACGCCCATCGGAATGATCTGCCACTTCTGCGCGGCGCCGCCGTTGTTGGTGAATGCCTGGATTCTGGTGCCGTTGTCCGTGCTGCCACCGTAGAGGTCCATGCGCAGGGTCGTGCTGTGCTGCGGGATGAGGCAATACTTGCCCATCGCCGCGGGATCGATGAACGTGTCCTCCGCGGAGGCGTTCGGGATACCAGCTTCCACCGCCGCCGGACTGCCGGGGAGATAGTACCGGCCATCCGCCGTCTTCTCCATCACCTGATAGAGCAGCCAGCGCTGGTTGTCGTTGTTCTTCTCGTTGGCCCTGCCGAGCCGCACATTGCTGTTGTCGGTCGTTCCCTCCGTCTCCAGCACATAGTTGGAGTCCGCGCGGTTGCGGAAGGTCACGCTTCCGTCGCCGTACACCTCCATGTACCAGTGCTGGTCGCTGTAGCCGTCGTAGGCCCACTGGTTGATATTGGTGCCGTTCGACACATTGGCGGTGCCGGTCGGGTCGAGCACCTTGCCGCTGTACACGTTTTCGATGCTGTAATACGGCTTCGATTCGCCGTCGACCAGGTCGGTGCCGCGCAGGACGATCCTCCACTTCTGAACATTGTATACGCTGCTGTTGGAAACAGAGGCGCGAAAGACTTTGACGTTGGCGCCGTCGTTCTGGTTGTTGCCCGGCTCCATGCGCATTTGAATCGCTGTCGGCGAGCCGATCTCGTAGGTGCCCAGCGTCACCGGCTCGAGCCTCTCCATCAGGCGGAACTTCTGGCTGTCGCTTCCGTTCTTCTTCGCCACGGTTACGCCGGTACCGTGGACTGTACTTCCGCCGGATACACTCATACAGTAATTTGTGTCACTGCGGTTGACAATGTTGTAATACTGGAGGCCGTTTTCGTCCTGCCCCGCGTCATTCAGATACCAAAGCTGATCGCTGTAGAAGTCGCTGTCCCACTGTTGGAGCTGGCTGTCCGCCTGGATGGCGTTTTGGCCCACAGCATCGATCACCTTGCCGCTCGCCATATTGACGATCTTGTAATACGCGCCGCCGCTGTCCGTACCCATCTTCACGAAGGTCCAGCGGGCGTAATTTGATGTTTCGTTGTATTCCCAGATGATGAACTTTGTGCCGTTGCTGTTGTTGTTCGAGGCCAGACCGACATGCATGCCGGGGGCGTGCTTGGGCAAAATGGAATAGGTGCCGATGGTCTCCGGCTCGATGGTCTCGGTAAACTTCCACTGCCGATTCTCGCCCTTGCTGTTCCACAGCTCCACCGCGGTGTTGTTGTCGGTTTTGCCGCCGGCTGCGCCAAGAAACACGCCGGTGTCACTTCTGGGGAAGATATAGTAGAACCCGTCGCCGGCGCTCTCCACGCACCAGTACTGATTTTTGCTGTCGCCGTTCTCCGTCCAAAGGTGCGGCCTTGCGCCGTTTGCTGTGCTGCCGGAGTTGTCCAGCACCATGCCCGGCGCGTAGACGGAGTGGATGCGATAGTAGTTGATCTTTTTGCCCTCCACATAGGTGTAGCCCGCATACTCGAACCGCCAGCGCTGGATCTCGGTCTCCTTCTTGTCGTAGAGCTGCACCTTTGTGCCGTTGGAGTTTCCGTTGCCCACCAGATCCAGTACCTTATTGGTGCCGGCGTGCTTGGGGGAAAGATAGAACACCCTGCCGTCGAAGCGATCGACCTCCTCCGCCGGAGTCAGCGTCCACTTCTGGCTGTCGCTCTCGTTGCCTTTGGCGACGATGACGTTGGTGCCCGCCGTCGTCCCTGCCTGATCCGCGGCGAGAACATTATGATCGCCGCTGCGGTTGAAGAACGTGTAAGATCCGTCCTCGTTCTGCACAGCAAACCACTGCTGGTCAGTGCCGCCGTCGGAAGAATACTGGAGCACATTCTCACCGGCCTTGCCGTTACTTTGGGGCAGGTCGAACACCTTGCCGCTGCCCTCGTTCGAGATGGTGTAGCAGATCGCCTGCTCGCCGTTGAACTCCGCGCAGCCCGCCCGATGGAACGTCCACTGCTGATAGAGGGTTTTCGCCTGCGTCTTAAGCTCCACGTTGGCGCTGTCGCTGTCGTCGAAGTCGTTCACGCCCACCGTCAGATTAGGGGCGTGCAGCGGCGCAAGCGTGTAGGTCTTGCCGTCCAGCGCCGCGTAGGGCTCCGCGATGAATTTCCACGTCGTCTTCTTGTATTGGGTTGCGGTCTCGTCTTTGAGCACCGCAAAGTTTTTATCATACCTGCCGTTGTAGAGTCCCAGCGTAAGGCTGGTATCCTGCCGCGGTATGAGGTTATAGGTGCCGTCCTCGTTCTCGGTCACAAACCAGTGCTGCCTGGCGTCGCCGATATCAGCAGAAAACTGTACCAACGTCGCGCCGTCCTTGACGCCGCCCGTGCCGAAGCCCAGCGCCAGCGTGCTGTCGGCGACCGACACAAGCTGGTAGTAAGGCTGCAGCGCGCCATCCAGCTCACCCGCGCCGAGCGCCACGAACTTCCAGCGCGCGGCGTCCGTGCCCGCCGCGTCTGACTCCCTCTTGAGCACAATGCCGGAAGTCTTGTCGCTGCTCAGCGCGACGCGCATCTGTCCCTCCGGTTTGTCCGCGGTGGGAACCAGCTCAAAGATCCTGCCGTTGAGCGGACTCTCCACGCTGATTTCCTCCGTCCCCTCAAGCCCGGCTTCCACGCCACTGATCTTCCAGCGCTGATAGTCCCCCTTCACGTTCGCGCTGATCGTCAATCGCGAGCCGCTCGCCGGATTTTCCGAGTTCGGCGCGGAAAGTACAAGGGACGCATTGCTGCGCGGCGCGAGATAATACTCGTCGGTACCGGGTGCCGCCTGCAAATACCAATATTGCATCTTGCCGCTCTCGCCCGACTGGATCGTCGTGGTGGTCGCGTACACCCCTTCCCTTGCCTCCGTGCCAAATACGGAGAGCGCAAGATCGGTGTTCATCTCCAGGATGCGGTAATACACCGTCGCCACGCCGGACAGATCGTCCGTACCCGCGGCTTCGAGCCGCCAGCGCTGGGCGTTGTTCACCACGTCGTCGGTGCGGATCGCCGCGTTGATCCCCCCCGATGCAGCTGCCTTGGCGTCCGCCAGCGCCAGACGCATGGTCGTCGCGCTCTGCGGGGCGATCTCCACCGCGGTGCCGAAGTCGACCGCCGAGGAGTACGCGTCCTCTGTGAACTGGTTGGCGATGCGCCAATACTGCCCGCTCTCGTAGGTGCTGTTGCTGTTCACGATCACCGGCGTGTTGTTTGCCGCTCTGCCGCCGCTCACAGCGAGGCTGACGCCCGTGTTGCAGGCGTTGCGGATGAAGTATTCGTCGCCGTAGTTCTGCACGAGGAGCCATCTCTGGTCGTCCCCGTTGTCGCTGTGGTCGCTCACCAGCACCCCTGCGCCTCTGCTGACGCTGTTCTTGCCGGAAATGTCAAGACCGCGCATCGGACTCTTGCTCTTGACGTTGTCGATGTAGTAGGTCGCGTTGACGCCGGATGTGCCGTTTTGGGTGATGTGCCACCACTGATCCATGCCGGTGTCGGCCTTGCGGATGACCGTCTGGTTGCCGTTATTGGTGTTGCCGCCGCTCAGCGACAGACGGTAGCCCTCCGCGCAGGCAGGCTCAAGCTGGAAGTACCCGCCTTCCAGCGGCCCGATCCACAGGTCGGTGAACAGCTGCTCCTTCTCCTTTCCGCCTCTCGCGATGTATGCCGCGACAAGCTTTTTCTCGATCGGATACGGTGTGGTCGTCGTGCCCTTCGTCACGGAGTAGGTCGCCTTGCTGCCGCTCATGCGCAGGCTGACGTTATCGAGCGACGCGTCCTTGAACAGATCCTTATACTCGTCGTTTGGCGTGTCGCGCACCATCACCGTGAGCTTCGGATCGTTGGCGCTGCCGACCGCGGCGTCGCCGTACTTCCTGACGTTCGCGGTGTTGCCGTAGATGCTGTTTTCCAGGAGGTTGTATGTACTGTCCGCGCTGCCGACCTTGACGAATTCCTTGTCGGGGTCTTTGATCGGCGTGATTGTCTCGTCCTTGATCGCCTCCTGGACGTAGAGTGCGCGCGCCGCGCTGCTGGGAGAGTGGCCGGCAATGACCCAGCCGGTGTCACGGTTGTCGATGGAGTAGTCCTCAGCGGCGTATATGCTCTCGCCCGCAAGCACGCCGAAATTGACGACGCCGCCGCGCTGGATGCGGACGCCGTTGAGGGAACCGCCGCAGAGCAGCGCGTTCGTCCCGATCACGATGCTGCCCTCGCTCGTGATCTTGCCGCAGCCGGTATCCTTCTTCGTGAACGGCATGAGCTTCGCGCCGTCCTTGATGACCAGCAGGCCGCCGTCCATGACTTTGATCTCGCCGTCGTTGAACACCACGCCGTCGATGGTCAGCACGGCGTCGCTCTGGACGGTAATGGTCTTTCCCTTCGGGATGTAGTACAGGGGCTTGCCGAGGGTCTGCGCCTGATTCTTCGCCACAGCGAAGTCCTCCGCCAGCGTGCCGACCTTGTACTCCTTGCCGAGGAAGATCTTAAAGTTCTGGAGCTCCGGCTTGCTGCGGACGTTCTTCGCCCACAGGTATCTGCCGCTCACATCAAATTTCAGCGCCTCGTTGATGCCGCCCCAGTCGTTGTCCCAGTGCCAGATGGCAAAATTATTTTCCGTGGTCTGATAGTTCGCCGCGCACGCGATCACAAAGTGCTTGTCGATGATCCACGGATCGGTGCGGTACAGCGCGTTGTCGGCCCCATAGTGGTGCTGATGATCATCGAAGCCGGTGGTGAGGCGCATATCCAGATTCTCGTAGTCGTCTACCAGGCAAAGCGCGGAATTCGAGCAGGTGTCGTCCTTGTTCGCCGCCCAGAGCCTCCACGTCTGGTAGCCTTCCTTCTCGCCCCCATATTGAAGATAGGGGGTGCGCAGACCGCCCATGGTGACGAAGCTCTTGGGGTTTCTCTTGTTGTCACTGATCCTCGCCGACTCTGTAGCTGCCATCGAACTTACCATTTTAAGCCACTCTGCCGAAGAGAGGTAGCTGCTGATGGAAGCCGGATCAATCGCTCCGCCCGCCAGCATCGCGCGTCTCTCCGTGGCGATCAGGTCGTCCGCCCATTCCTTGTTGGCACTGTTGCCGAGGCGGGACGTCGCGTCGAGGGTGACGTTATCCTCATAATAAGTGGTAAGCGAGTCGCCCTTTTTGGGGCCGCCGTTGGGAGCGGCGTTGAAGTAATAGTAATCGCCGCCCGTCTCCTGATAGAACAGGATGCGAGTGTACTTGGTATCGCCGACGTCAATATTGTGCGTCTCGTTCGACGGGTGATAGTCGGCGTTATTGCCGATCTCCTGCATGTCCTCGATCCAATCCCACACGACAAACTTCGTCCAGGTGGTGGATATCGGCTTCATCACCTCATTCGACTCCGGCGCCGCATTTGCGGCGATCGACAGCAGCTCGATGGGCGCGACGGTCAGCGCCGCGAGCAGCATGGACACCGCGCGGCGAGCGAACCGTTTGAGCTTTCTGTTCTTCATATTCTTTCACTCCTGTTCTGAAGGGTGGTTCTTTCTTCCGATCCCAAAGCGGGAAACCCGTTCCCGCTCTCGGATCGAAAGCCTGCTGTCAGGCTTTCGATTGGCGTCAAAATCAGCCGCTGACTTGGCCGCCGGCGTCCTTGATGTCCTTCTCGGAGATGATCGTGGTGGCCGCGCCGTTCTTGCCGCTGGTGTTGGAGCCGTTGACCCACCGAATCATCCTCGGCATCATGATGTTCAGCGCGAGGATCAGCACGAAGATCAGCACGAAGCCGATGATCGCGTTCTTCAGCGCGCCCTTGGCCTTCTCACGGTCCTGGGGCTCCTCCGCCTTGGCGAACTTCACGCCGAGCAGCACGCAATACAGTGCGCCCACCGCGCCGACGATTGCCAGCAGCGGCCCGAGGAGCTGGTTGATGAGGTCGACGATCGGGTTTACCACGTCGCCGAAGCCCGCGTCAGCGGCAAACGCGCCGGTGCAGAGCGTCATCGCGGCGACGCTCGTGCCGAGAGCCACACGGCTCATGGTGTTCTTAAGGTTTTTCATGTTTTTTCCTCCATTTTTTTATGTTCTGGTTTTTATATGTAAAAGCGTCTCCGCCATTACAAACGTATCGTTTTATTATACAACCTGCGCCGTTTAAATGCAACTCCGAACGCTCGGTTTGCATTCCTGCGTTATCGTACCGGGCCGTCTCCCGTTTTCGTCGGCGCGTCCGCTTCTGCTTTGGTCGGCTCCGCTTCACGCTGTCTCAGCTGCTCCGCCCGTTTGGGATACTGCTCCATTGCGATGCCGCTGCCCCGCAAGGTATTGATGTTGAGCGTCTCCGGTTTTTCATGCTCCATGATATACTTGAAATCCGGATCATTCATCACCCGGTCTGTCTCCTCACTGAGCATCGTGCCGTCCAGCTGCCGGTTCACGTCCCGCCGTACGACCTCCACCATCTTGCCGTCCGGTGCGAGCGCCTTTGCCTTCCAGCTCGACAGTCGGTGCACCGCCACCAGTGCCGCGTAGTCGCGCGGCTGCGCCGTTCGCGCCCGCGCCTTTGCCTGCACACCGTGGATCACGTCGATTGCCCGACGGTTGGGCTGTTCGCTTTCCGAAAGCTCTCTGTCCCGTGCCTGCAGGTCGCGCACCAGCGCGTCCACGCTGCCGCTTTGCGCCAGTTGTTCGCCGGTGTCCGCCATCAGCGAGCGGAACGCGGACGTCTTCTGGATGCCCTGCGAGATGTCATGGATTGCCCGATAGTTGAGCTCGCCGGTAATGAACCCGACCTCCATGCCCCGCAGCAGCATTCCGTTCGCCGCGACTGCGTTGGCAAGGTGCTGAGACCGCTGGGCGGCGTCCGCCGTTTCGCGCGCCTGCAACATTTGCTCGTTGATGAACTTCCGGTGTTCCTCGACGCCTTTTTGTTCGACTTTTCTCCGATAATCCGTAAAATCCGCCATTTCCCGCAGTCTCACCCCCTTCCTACGCAAAGCTGCCGCTTATCGCCCGGCGTTCGACGACCGCTTAATTGAAGCCAATGCCATCGTCGCTCTGCTCTTTCCCCGCAAGCTTCGGCGCCGATTCCATCATCTGCTTCTCCTCCAGATCCTCGGCCGCGTTGATCTTCTCCAGCTTCTCCAGTTTCTTGGGCGCCATGTCTTTCACCTGCACGTCCTCAATGGGATCCTCTGGATGAATATTCCGGTCTTGCGCCTGCAGATCCTTCACCTGTTTTTCCAGCGCGTCAGTTGCCTCCGGCGACATCTTCCTTGTGTACGTCTCAGGGACGGGGAATACATTCTGCAGTCCCTTGTCCTGGATCAGCTTCCCCGCAACCAGCCGGAGGGCAGGATGCTCCCGGAATCGCTCGTTGAGTTTATCTCGCAATCCATTGATCTTGCTCTGTTCCGCCGGATTGTTTACCAGTTGTGCGGATCTGCGGATCCAGTTAAGATAGTCTTGGTCCCTCTGGGGAAGCGTTTTGTCTTTTGAGACTTTCACGCCATCGCTGATCGTTTTCGCATCTCTGAGGATATTGCGCTCGTCGGTCGACGTTTTCGTCTGTTCCTCCTCAGAGAGCTTCTCGATCTCTTTATCCCGCTCGTTTCTCGCGTGCGCCTTTGCCAGCTCATCATCCGTTGCCTTCAGCACGCTGTCCCGATGCCGTTCCGCCTTCGCCGCGGCGAGCACCTTCTTTTCCTCCGCCAGATAAGCCTGTTTCTTCTCTTCCGTCATAAAATAGTCCGTCGCCTTGATATTATACGCCTTGCTGCCGCCGTAAGTCCTTTCGCGCATCTGGTTCACTTCGGCGCAGGTCTGCATGAACTCCTTTGCGTCCATGGTTTCGCTGAGGCCCTTCATAAAGGCATTGAAGCGGTCGCGGCCGTACTCGTGGTCGCGCTCCTTGCCTCCGCGGGCAAGGATGTAATCCTTGATTGCTTTCTTCGCGTTGTCTCTTTCTGCACCCGCCTGAGCCTTGCCCTGGGCAAGATCCTGCATTGCCTTGAACGCGGCTTCGTACTGCTTGCTGTTGCCGGCGAAGATGTTCTTGAGCGTACCGGTAAAGGATTTATGGGTGCTGTTCTCCAGCTGATCGACCAGATTCCCCATGCGTATCTGCGGAGCGGCCTCTTTCTCCCGCTCGTCATACTTCTGGGCGAAAACCGAGGCGTCGAGACTCTTCCATCTGCCATCTTTCTGATTCTTCACGCTTATAAAATCGCGAAGTTGTTTCCCGTCCATCGCGCCGAACACGGCGACGAATTTGGGAGATTTTCTGATTCCCGGAGCCAGTTTTTCCGCGCGCTTGCGAAACGGGTCATCCTCCGAGCCGAAGTCCTTGGGCTCGCCGAAGCCGTACTCTCCCGCAAGCTGGGCGTACGCCAGCGACATTGCAAGAAAGTCCTTCGCCGTGTTCAGGTGTTGATTGCGTAATTCCTCGCCCGAAGACTGGGCCAAGCCGCAAAAATCCGTCGATTCCTGCAGCCAGTTGTTCGCCCGAAACATAAGGCTTTCGTAGTATTCATTCGGTTCTTTCTTTTCTTTTTTTTCAGGTTCCGGCATAGTAGTACCCTCCTTCAATAAATGATTCTGCGTATTGATGTGCTTTTGGTTTTCTGAGAGCACTATAGCACAGCACATATATCAGTTTCGGTACAAATCTGTATCAAAAATATTACAAACCAAAAATTTTGTTAAAATAGCCAGATTATTCCGCCATATTTCGGCACATTTTTTGTTTGTTCCGTCAAATATTTGGTTAGTACCCTTCATTCCAGACCGCCCACGAGTAGCCATACAGATAGAAGCCGCGGAACTCCATCTCCGCCTCGGGGACGCCGCGCAGATAGCGGTACAGATCGCAGTCGATCAGCTCCGGGCGGATGCGCATGAACCCGCCGCCGATCTCAAAGATCTCGCTGATCCCGTATTCATTCAGCGTATCCTGGAGGCTGTTTACGATCACATTGAAATAGTTTTGCGCCTTCGCGTCGTACTCCCGGTCCTCCCACATTTCGGTAAAAGCTACCTTTCTCGACACCTCGCCGCCGCGCCGGTCGATCAGCAGCGCAAGCAGCTCCTTCGCCTTTGCGCGCTCAAAATGCACCGCCCTGCCGTCTACCGTGATGGAGAACACGCCGAACGTATGCACCGAGATATGGGACACGTCCGTTTCCGCGCGGCTGAGCAAAAGCTGGTCGATCTGTGTTGTCAGCACCGCCTGATCAAGCGGCTTGATCAGATAGCTGAACGGGTGTACGGCATAGGCTTTGAGCGCATCCTGCGCATCCTCCGCCATAAAGATGATGGCGAGCCGCGCATATTTCTCCCGCAGCTTTGCCGCAAAATCAATCCCGCTCATCTCCGCCAAGTCAACGGCAAGCAGAACGAGATCCGCGTGATCCATATTGAACCACGCCAGCGCTTCCTGCACATCCAAAAACCCGGCCACATAGTCGATCGCCGGATGCTCTCTGCATAGGGCAAGCACATGATCCAATGAACTCGCTTCACTGTCAATGCAAAGCACACGCATCCTCATCACCTCATCCACTACATCTGGTACATTTGGGCATACAAAACCTGTTTTAGTACATTATATATCATATTGGGGCAAATTGAAAATAGTTATTTACAAAACCGCGATGTCATTCTGCACAGAAACGCAGCTGGTTTATTATTTTGTTTTAACGCTCTTGTATTACAAATGAAGCGTCCAAATGATAAAGAGCGTATCCGGTACGGATACGCTCTTTCAGGTTTAGCCTTTTCTGATGCTGTTTTTCAACGACTGGCGCATCATCTTGCCAAAGTCGCCGCCCTCATCGTTGAGTGCGCCGCTGCGGCCGAACGCCATCGCAGTGAGGAACACCGCGTCGAGGTTTTCCTCCCGCGTCCAGATGCGGTAGAAGCCCTTGACGGCGATCTTCTTCAGCACCTTATGCTTTTCCTCATTCTCCTCGTGGACGTGGTTGCTGGTGGCCTCCAGAACCGCGATCTCCTCGCCGTCGCGCGAAACACGGAAGCGGGGCCACACCGATCCCTCCTGCCGCTCGGTTTCTACGTTGATGCCGTTGCGCTTGAGCGTCTTCCAGATCTCCTCGCCGTCCAGATCAAAGGTATAGTGGTTGTCGAGCAGGAAGAAGTTGTTCTCCGTCTCCTCCTCATGACCCACCAGATGCTGCGTCGTGACGCCGTGCTCGTGGTCGATGAAGTCAAAGTGATATGCCGTGGTCATCGAGAACTTGGTCATCTTCGCCTCGTAGAGCACCTTGCGGTTCTTATCCTCGATGCGGTGGCCGTACTTCGGCGTACCCATGTCCGTGAGGAAGTAGACCTCACGCTCCTCACCCTTGACAGAGGGCGCGCAGGTCATGCCGCCCTTGGCGCGCTGCGTCTCCAGCTCCGCCAGGGCCTCCTTGTTCTTCTTGCCGACAAGGAAGATACCGGCAATGAACACGACGCCCAGCACCATCAGGTAAACGCCGCCGCCCTTGCCGCCGTGGATGACGGACGGGTTCTGCGGGTCGTAATAGACGGTGACGGTCTTGCCCACCTTCCAGCCGTCGCTGTAGCTGTCCAGCCGCGAGGTGTAGCGCGAACCCTCCACCACATAGTCCACCATGACGATGTAGCTGGTGTCCTCCGAGTCGGACCATTCCTCATCCACCTCGATGGAGACGATGGTCGCCTGCGTCTTGACATAGCCCGCGGACTGGAAGAACGTGATGTAGACGCCCGCCGCGAAGGCGATCAGCGCCATGACCAACAAGAAATACTTGAACTTGGGTCCTCTGACAGAAAACATATCTCCTGCTCCTTCCGATGATCCTGCGTGTCCTCAGTTCACGCGGATAAACGCGCTGTCCTCGTCGCGCAGGCCGCGGTCGTCGTGCCAGCACAGCTCGCCGGCGTCGTTCAGATAGAAGTAACCGGTCTCTTCGTAGCTCTCGTCCGTGGTCCAGCCCTCGCCGTTCTCGTCGTACTCCTTGACCTGCCAGTTGCCGTTCTCATAGGCGAGCCCGTCATCCTCCAGCACGCCGAAAAGCTCCCACTCGTTCATCACGGCGGCGCTGTCCGGCCAAGTCGCGCTGATGTTCGCCTTGCCGGGCGCGACGCTGGGCTCGATCGTGACCATGCCGCGCCCCGCAATCTTCTCCGCCCAGACGCCGACGTACGGCGTCAGGCTCTCGTCGGCGCTCTTGGCGCCCGCCTTTTCGGCAAGCGCGTAGTACCAGCTCTGCATCGCCTCGGCGTAGCTGACGTTGTCGTCCCACATGGCCGCCTGATAGAGCGTTTCCTGACCGCCGGAGGTCACGCGGGCGTAGGCGTCCGGCGCGAAGAAGAAGTCGATGCGCACGTCCTCGTCCGGGAATTCCAGCACCACATACTCGCCGTCCGGCGCTTCCGTGGCGTCGGTATCGCCGAAGTAGCCGTGCAGGACGAACTCGGCAAAGCGCGTCGCGTCCACGCCGCCGCCCGCCACGGGGCCGAACTCCGTGGTGCTGACGGTGTAGTTCACGCCGTCCTGCCACGCCGCGCGGGCGACGTACATATCCAGCTCGGAGTTGCCGAAGCCCGCGTACTCCAGATCGTTCTGCTCGACGAACTTATCCCTCATCTGCTCCGCCCAATCGCAGAGCATCGTCCACTGCGCCTGATCGCGCTCCATCTCCTCCGGCGTGGCGCGCGCATAGCGCACGTCCGTGGGATGGGTGTACAGATAATAGTTGCCGTCCGCGTCCTTGGCGAAGACCTCCACGCCGGACATGTCGTTGCAAAGCAACTCGTGTACCCTTTCCTCGTCGGCCACCACGATGTTGAACAGCCAGCCGGAGCCTTCATAGCTATCCGCCTCCATGGACGCGGTCTCGGAAACGGAGAACAGGGTGCCGTCTGCGGCGTCCTGCGGGGTCAGAACGGTGATGAGATCGTTGTACTTGGGCTGGATTTCGAGCTTCATTCCGCCGTTTTCATACTCGCCCCAGATCTGTGGGGGATACGTCACGACGATGGGATCGATGGGCGTGCCGCTGTCCATGCTCTCCATGTCCTGCCCCTCGCAGAAGTTGAAGTTCAGCGTCAGCTTCTCAAAGCCCTTGAGCTCCTTCGCCTCGCCGTCGAAGCTCAAAAACCCTGCCGCCACCTTGCCCGGCGCGGCCGCGACGCCGCCGAGGACATAGTCGCAGACCACGCCGTCCAGTTCGGCGCTGACCGGGGACAGACCGACGAAGTGGTCGCTCTTGTTCTTCAGGTACACATAGACCTCAGGACCGAACCAGTCGTCATAGTCCTGCTCGCCGATTACCAACTCGCACTGGTCGTTCTCCCACAGGAGTCCATCGAAGCCGGTGATGTCCACCATCGGCACGCTCTCGTCGAGGGTGAGGGTCACCGGCTCCGACTTGTAGTCGTACCAGGTGTCCTCGTCCGGCGCCGTGGTGAAGCAGAACTCCATCATGCCCGGCTTGCTGATGTCAATGCCGGGGATGCTCGTTCCGTAGTAGCCCAGCGCGTAGCGGACGGTACTGCCGGCGGGCGCGTCCTGCCCGAAGCTGTTTTCCGCGCCGTAGTACTCCCCGTCCTCCATCATGAATTCAATCAGCAGCACGTCGGTCACGAAGCCGTTGACCGAGCCGTCGGTCACGCCGAGGTAGACGTCCTTCTCTCCCTTGTTCTCCACGTCCACCCAGAGGATGGGCGCCGGCTCCTCCGAGGTCGGATCGACGTCCAGCCCCGCGGTGGTGACGGTCAAGCCGTCCTTGTCAAAGATGACGGCGCCGTTGGTGATATCGTTCTCCGCCGGTGCTTCCGTCTGATTTTTTGTTCCGCAGCCCGTCAGAACGCTCATCACCATAAGTACGGACAGCAGCAATGCCAGTTTCTTTTTCATGTTTCCTCCAGATTGTCGTTGCTTTTATTTCGCCGGAACCACATACTTGGGTTTCTCGGGCAGATACTTGATGCGCAGTTCCATGCCCTCGTAGATGCGCGCACAGCTGCTGTACGCGCATGCCGGTCATATTCATCTGCCAAGTGATCTGCTCTTGCCGGTACGATTATTATGAGCGGCTTTCCGTCGGGATTCTCAGGCAAAGAAACGAAGCACCAGCGTATCCTGCGCAAGCTCCCGGAACACATTGAAGCCCAGATACCGTACCGTCCAAAGAATCAGCCACATGCACACCGCCGTCTCGACAAAGCCGAGCGCAGCGCCGCCCAGCTTATCCACCTGCTTGACAACAGGCAGCACAAATACAAGGCCCAGCGAATTCTTGATGATGGTGAGCACTGCGAGGAAAGCAACCCAGCCGATCAGGAACACAAGGACACGCACATAGCGCGGCACCATAAAGGCGATCACCGCAGCAACTGCGGCCTCCATCGCGGCACGGGCATTCTCAGCAGTCCGAATGGCCTCGCGGACCGCTCCGGCTTCTGTCCCATCGCCCAACATAGCCTCTGCGCCGGCATTCATTTCCTTTTGAACCGCCGTAATTGCCGCGTCAATGTTCTCGTCCGTCAGCACCGTCTCACCCGCGCTGCCCAGTGTATCGCCCACCGCGCGAATGTATTCGCGCGCCGCGTCACCGGAAAGCCCGCGCTCCTCAAGAGCCTCGCGTGCCACATCCATCAATCCATCCTCCACAGCAGAAACCGCGGAGTCAACATTCTCATCGGTCAGCAGTTCATGATTCACCTGTGCCAGCTTATCGCCCGCGTCACGTGCGGCTTCCTTGGCAATGTCTGTGTACTGGGCAACATCAATGGCCGCGCGGATCTCATCCGTCATGCCGTACTCCAGCTTTTCAAGAACTGCGTCATAGTCCTCCAGCGACCAGAACGAGACATCATGATCCAACGTTGCGTTCGTGATCGCAGGTGTCACGGCCTCTGAAATCGGTCCTGTCAGAACAGCAGCTAGCACAAGGCCGCAGATGGCCGACACACCGATGACCGCAAGCGGCATCAGTGCGGCATACAGTCCCTTGTGCATTCGCACAAATGTACCGCACAGCAGAATCGCAACGACCATAAAATCAAGAATCAGCGGTGTAAATTGCGTCAAAAGATCATTCATGTTCCCGCCTTCTTTCTCTCAAGACACATGTTCCCGAGACGCTGGGAAAACCGTGCCCTTTGCACGCAGAGTGGTGAGTACTACCTCAGATAAGCTGTCAAAATCAGCCGCTGACTTGGCCGCCGGCGTCCTTGATGTCCTGCTCGGAGATGATCGTGGTGGCCGCGCCGTTCTTGCCGCTGTTGTTGGAGCCGTTGACCCACCGAATCATCCTCGGCATCATGATGTTCAGCGCGAGGATCAGCACGAAGATCAGCACGAAGCCGATGATCGCGTTCTTCAGCGCGCCCTTGGCCTTCTCACGGTCCTGGGGCTCCTCCGCCTTGGCGAACTTCACGCCGAGCAGCACGCAATACAGTGCGCCCACCGCGCCGACGATTGCCAGCAGCGGCCCGAGGAGCTGGTTGATGAGGTCGACGATCGGGTTTACCACGTCGCCGAAGCCCGCGTCAGCGGCAAACGCGCCGGTGCAGAGCGTCATCGCGGCGACGCTCGTACCGAGAGCCACACGGCTCATGGTGTTCTTAAGGTTTTTCATGTTTCCCTCCAAAAGATTCTGTATTTATGTAAAAGCATTTCGCCCTTGCATACGAACTCAGTGCTTAGCACGGCATCAAATATCCGTCAAATGGCCGAAAATAAAGCTCTGCAGCATTGTACCCTGATACAGTTTCCATATTAACCGAAACTTAGCAGAATTGCAAGTTCTTGTGACTACATATCACATTTTTTCTTTGCGTCAGCATGTCGTACTCTTTCTTATCAAACGAATAGAAAAAGAGAGCATCATACGATGCTCTCTTTTGTGTTGGCGCTACCTATCTTCCCGGTCCGTCTCCAGACAAGTATTTTCGGCAGAAGCGAGCTTAACTTCCGTGTTCGGAATGGGAACGGGTGGACCCTCGCCCTAATCAGCACCAACTGCTTTATTGCAACTGACCTGCGTCAGAAACAAACTATTTTGTTTTCTATATCTCAACGCCATTGGCGTAGCGATCTTGGTGACCCGTACCGGATTCGAACCGATGTTAAAGGCGTGAGAGGCCTCTGTCTTAACCACTTGACCAACGGGCCATTTGGTACACCTTCAGTCGGAGCGCCCGCAAAAGCTGCCTGTGGCAGGTTTTGCAGTTCCGAGTCCCTGACCGAGAAGCCGAGCCATTGGCGAAGGCTGATCGGCGTCCGGGGCACGATGTACAATATCAGTACGCCGAACCGAAGTCCTGACGAGCTGTGCCTTGGTACACCTTCAGGGACTCGAACCCTGGACACCCTGATTAAGAGTCAGGTGCTCTACCAACTGAGCTAAAGGTGCATATTCCGTCGTACCTTCAAAACCGAACAAAGAGAATCGTGCATCGTAAGGCTCATTGCCTGCAAATCGTAGGTCAAGCCCTCGGGCTATTAGTACCGGTCAGCTCCATACATTACTGCACTTCCACCTCCGGCCTATCAAACAAGTCGTCTGCTTGTGCCCTTACTTCTTACGAATGAGCGGTCTCATCTTAGGGGGAGTTTCACGCTTAGATGCTTTCAGCGTTTATCTCGTCCGTACATAGCTACCCAGCTGTGCCCTTGGCAGGACAACTGGTGCACCAGAGGTACGTCCATCCCGGTCCTCTCGTACTAAGGACAGCTCCCTTCAAATCTCCTGCGCCCGCAACAGATAGGGACCGAACTGTCTCACGACGTTCTGAACCCAGCTCGCGTGCCGCTTTAATTGGCGAACAGCCAAACCCTTGGGACCGAATTCAGCCCCAGGATGCGACGAGCCGACATCGAGGTGCCAAACCTCCCCGTCGCTGTGGACGCTTGGGGGAGATCAGCCTGTTATCCCCAGGGTAGCTTTTATCCGTTGAGCGATGGCATTTCCACTCACATACCACCGGATCACTAACTCCAAGTTTCCTTACTGTTCCACCCGTCGGTGTCACAGTTAGGCTCGTTTATGCGTTTACACTCAATGCACGATTTCCGTCCGTGCTGAACGAACCTTTGAGCGCCTCCGTTACCTTTTTGGAGGCGACCGCCCCAGTCAAACTGCCCGCCTAACAGTGTCCCCCGACCGGATTCACGGCCGCAGGTTAGAAACCCAGCAATCCAAGAGTGGTATCCCAACAGCGACTCCATACGACCTGACGACCGTACTTCTCAGTCTCCCACCTATCCTGTACATGAATTACCGAATTTCAGTATTAAGCTAGAGTAAAGCTCCATGGGGTCTTTCCGTCTAGTTGCGGGTAACTGGCATCTTCACCAGTACTACAATTTCGCCGGGCGGGCTGTCGAGACAGTGCCCAAATCATTACGCCATTCGTGCGGGTCAGAACTTACCTGA